>NZ_JAMAUS010000006.1:0-384568 GCF_023714195.1 Brevibacillus sp. MER 51
TGACCGCAACAGAGCAGTCTACCACGCCCGCCTCTCCATATAAAGCAACAAGAAAAAAGAAAAAACGGGGCCGTCATGCTATTGACAGTCCTCGTTCATATCAGTGAAGCTGAAATTCCCCGCCATTTTTTCCTAAGCTGGGTCGGGCTCCAGAGGCGCTTGGACTGGAAATGCGCTTCTTCTACGTAGCTTTTGTTTCCACTCTTGAGAGTGAACTCATAAAGTCTTCCTGAAATACTTACCAAACGTTGTAAATGCTCCTACTACACATAAGCTGTACGAAAGCACTGTCACATGTCTGGAAGGAGACCGCCCGAACGAAGAGAGGATACAGGAGACTGGAAGACATGTGGCAGGGCTTCCCCCGATCCCAACCGTTGGAGGACAGCAATATTTTTAGTTTTCCCCCAAAAAACACTTCATCCCTTGCTAACAATAATGAAAATCATTATCATTTTAATAAAGAAGAACTGCCTTATCCTTTTTTACATAAGAAAACGCTTGATAACGAGGAGGATGCGAGATGGAATTTAGAATTGAAAAGGACACGATTGGAGAAATCAAGGTTCCGGCGGATAAGCTGTGGGGCGCCCAAACACAACGCAGCTTCCAAAACTTTGAAATCGGCGAAGAAAAAATGCCACTTCCACTGATTCGCATGTTTGCCATCCTGAAAAAAAGCGCTGCGCTGGCAAATCAAAAGCTGGGCAAGCTCGACAATGAAAAGGCAGAAGCGATTGTGGCGGCAGCAGATGAAGTGATTCAAGGAAAATGGGATGAGCATTTCCCTCTCGTTGTCTGGCAAACTGGCAGCGGCACGCAATCCAACATGAACGTCAATGAGGTCATTGCTCATCGCGCGAACCAATTGCTCGAAGCGAAAGGCAGCTCGGCTCGCATCCATGCCAACGATGATGTGAATAAATCGCAAAGCTCTAATGATACATTCCCGACAGCGATGCACATGGCTGGACTGGTCGCTATCGAGGAGCAAGTACTGCCTGCACTCCAGCTGTTAAAGGCAACGTTGAAAGAAAAAAGCGAAGCCTATCTGGATATCATCAAAATCGGTCGCACGCATTTGCAGGACGCGACTCCACTGACACTGGGCCAAGAATTCAGCGGTTGGGTACGCATGCTGGAAAAATCCGAAAAAATGATCAAGGAGAGCAACGAGTACCTGCGTGAGCTGGCGATTGGCGGTACGGCGGTAGGAACAGGAATCAATGCGCATCCTCGTTTTGGTGAAATGGTCGCGGCAGAAATCAGCACGGAAACCAACCATCAATTCGTGACCGCAGAAAACAAGTTCCACGCGCTGACCAGCCATGACGAGCTCGTTCATGTACATGGTGCCCTCAAAGCACTGGCAGCGGATCTGATGAAAATCGCCAATGACGTAAGATGGCTGGCGAGCGGCCCGCGTTGCGGAATCGGTGAACTTATCATTCCGGCGAACGAACCAGGCAGCTCGATCATGCCAGGCAAGGTGAATCCGACCCAAAGCGAAGCGATGACGATGGTCGTATGCCAAGTGATGGGCAACGATGCTGCGATTGGCTTTGCTGCAAGTCAGGGGAACTTCGAGCTGAACGTGTTTAAGCCAGTCATCATCTACAATTTCCTGCAATCCGCAAGATTGTTGGCAGACGTGATGAAGTCCTTCAACGACAATTGCGCAGTAGGTATCGAGCCTGATCTGACAGTGATCAAAGAAAATCTGAACAACTCGCTGATGCTGGTGACAGCGCTGAACCCGCATATCGGCTATGAAAATGCAGCAGCCGTAGCGAAGCTGGCTCACAAAGAAGGCATTACACTCAAGGAAGCGGCGATCAAGAGCAATCTGCTGACCGAAGAGCAATTCGATCAAGTTGTGCGCCCTGAACAAATGATTCATCCAAAAGAATAAGGGGCTTCATAAACAAAACCGATGGTTCCGTGTAGTGGCCATCGGTTATTCTTTTGAAGACAATTAAAGATGCGATCCGCCACTTGCATCAATCAATTGCCCGGTTACCCAACGGCTGTCCGAGGAAGCCAGAAAAGCGGCAATATCCGCTACATCATCAGGCTCTCCCCATCTGTTGAAGGTAGAAAGTCCAGCGGCATACCTCTGCCCATCCGGATTATTTTGCAACGTACCAGCATTCATCTCGGTGTTAATAATGCCAGGTAGGATCGCGTTTACCGTAATCTGACGGCTCCCCAGTTGCTTTGCCAAGGCTAGCGTCAGTGTGTTTACAGCCCCTTTCGATATACTGTAAGTGAACACACTTGGGGAAGCTGCACGAGTCACAAAGGATGAGAGATTGATGATACGGCCTTCCTCTCTTAGGCGGGGCAAAGCTTGTTGGATCATAAAAAATGGTGCTTTGACATTGATGTTCATGACCTCGTCAAACGATTCTTCGGTAGCTTCTTCCAACGTTAAGATTTGTCCGATCCCAGCGTTATTGACGAGAATGTCAAAACGATGATCTCCTGTACGCTTCTGCAGTGCTTCGTCCAATGTCGCATAAAAATTACGAATGCCGTCAAGGGTACGCAAGTCTGTGCCGATTGCGAATGCCTGGCCTCCAGCGCGTTCAATCTCACGTACGACTGCTTCTGCTTCTTCTTGTCTTCTTCCATAGTGTACGACGACGAATGCTCCGTCCTGTGCCAGACGTAATGCGATGCCACGACCAATCCCGGAGCTTGCTCCGGTTACCAACGCAATTTTTCCTTTCAAATTACTCATGGTTTCATCTCCCTTGATTGAAATTCAAGTTAGTTATAACACAAGGGGAGGTTTGAAATATTGCTCTCTCATTCGGCGGTTAGTCTTACTTGCTTTACCTTTTCTTTAACAATTCTTGTTATAGTGATGCTATCTATATCTACTACGCATGAGTTCGGAGGTGTTTGTCCGTGAGAATTTTGATTGTAGATGACGACAAAGAGATTGTAGAACTGATGGCGATATATTTGAGCAATGAAGGGTATGAGATCGAAAAGGCTTTTGACGGTTTGGAAGCGATGGAGAAGCTGGAGCAGAAGCCCATCGATCTCGTCATTCTGGATGTCATGATGCCCAATCTGGATGGGCTGGAAGTTACCAAGCGCATACGAAAAAACTCGACTATCCCCATCCTGATGGCGAGTGCCAAAACGAATGATATGGACAAAATCCTGGGCTTGATGACGGGTGCAGACGATTACGTGGCGAAGCCTTTTAATCCGCTGGAAGTAATTGCGCGGGTCAAGTCTCTCCTGCGACGGTCGAACTACACGCAGGCAAGCAAACAGGATCATGTGATTGAGGCGGGGCCATTGATTATCGACAAGCAAAGCCACTTCGTTCAGACAAAAGAAGGCACCCCGATCAAGCTGACGGCATTGGAATTTTCTGTCCTGCATCTTCTGGCAAGTCATCCAAATCGGGTATTCAGCTCGGAAGAAATTTTTGACCGCTGCTGGAAAATGGAGAATTTCGTTTCCTACAAAACGGTAATGGTTCACATCAGCAACTTGCGGGAAAAACTGGAGAAGGCGACCAATGGCGAGAAGGTGATACAGACGGTCTGGGGGGTCGGCTATAAAATTGAAGCTTAGAGCCAAGGATTTTATTCGCATCCTTTTCGATTTGCTGCTCGGCCTCATGATCATCTACGCTGTTTTTCAAATGGCCGATTTCTTTGCCAACAACTATTTATACACCATCCCGGAAATCAGAGAGTTCATCTGGAAGATGCGAGTCAATTTCGATATCAACTCTTTTAAAATCCCCATTATTTTGTTGGCAACCGGTATGTTTGCAGCGTGGTCGGTCGTTCGTATCCGCAAGTACCTGGAACAAAAGCAGATGGAACAAATCATAAGCGAACTGCATTTCATTGCAAAAGGCAACTATCATCACCAGATTTCTATTCGTCCAAACGGCAGCTTGGGCCAAGTCGTCGATAGCATCCATGCTCTGGTCAAAAGCGCCTTGGATGCGATGGAGGAGGAGCGGCGGCTGGAACAATCGAAGGATGAGCTGATCACCAACGTTTCTCACGATTTGCGAACGCCGTTGACCTCCATCATTGGCTACCTTGGGCTGATTGAACAGAACAAACAAAAGGACGAGGAGAAGCTCAAGCACTACGCTCATATCGCCTACGAAAAGGCCAAACAGATGAACGTGCTCGTCAATGATTTGTTTGAGTACACGAAGGTCCGCAATCGCGGAGCGTATTTGAAGCGAACGCAGTTTGACTTGGTAGAGCTGGTTGAGCAAGTATCAGTCGGCTTTCGGCTCGTGGCGAATGAGGCGGGGCTTCGTTTAATCGTAGATACGCCCGATCAAAAAATTGAAATGGCGGGAGATACTGACAAGCTCGTTCGCGTTTTGGAAAACCTCATTTCAAACGCAGTGAAATACGGACACGATGGTACAGAAATTATCATTCGCGTTTTTCAGCAAGAAGAAGGTGTCGCGATTTCCGTTGCCAATAACGGAGCGCCGATCCCGGCTGAATATGTATCGAGCTTGTTTGAACGCTTTTTTCGAGTGGAGGGCTCACGTTCGAAAGAGACAGGGGGCTCGGGTCTTGGGCTTGCTATCGCCAAAAGCATCATCGATCTGCACCAAGGCACCATTTCCGTTGAAAGCACAAATGAATGGACGACCTTTACCGTTTGGCTACCACGTACAATCTCAAGCATTTGAGAAAGCTTTACTTTTTCTTTACCTTTCGTTTCCGTTAATTTTAAACGAAAAGTCTATCCTGACTGCATGAGGTTATGACAAGCGGCTCATTTCCGTCGTGACGGGCCAAAAGAAGATGTCAAACGTTTTACAGTGACAAAAAAACTGATGGAGAGAGGGTTTGACAATGGATAACGTGCAAAAAGTGGAGAGACCGACAGAACTGCTTGTAATTGCAGGTTATGCAGTGTTTGCCCTTTACTTGTTTCTCGTCGTGAAGGTACTGCTGTTTAAATTCGGCAGTTTGGACAGCAGCTTGCTAGTGGATCAGTGTAAAATCATTTGGAAAGATCCCTCTGTGATTGTGGAGCGCTTACGCTACCAGAGTAATTTGGTGCCCTTTCACGAAATCGAGAACTATATCAAATTGATACGAAATAACCAAAGCTGGCACAGTGCAGTGAACTTCGTAGGCAACGTGATCGCCTTCATGCCATTTGGCTTCCTTCTGCCACTCTTGTTCCCGAAAAAAGCCGGCTCCCTATTCAGAGTCATCCAGCTATCTCTGATGCTAAGCCTCGGTGTGGAACTGACACAACTCGTAATGAACGTCGGAACATTCGATGTCGATGACCTGCTATTGAATACAGCGGGCGGTATAATTGGGTATGTGATCTACTTGTTCATTTGGCTTCTACAGAAAAAACGATTCATCTTGTCAGTCTCTTCCTAGGCTACTTATTAGGCACCCCTGTGGTGCTTATTTCTTTATTATTAAAAAAGGTGGGATGAACAAAAAAGCTGGCGAGAAGAAAAAGCACAGGGCTCGCAGACCTTGACAACGCCTACCCAGTCGGAACTTCAAAAAGGGGACCACGCTTGTCGAACACTTCTTCCCTGAGAAACGTCCGCCCGTAGGGTGGCTTTGGCTCGACGGTCCCCTTTTTGAAGTGGAGACGACCAGTCAATCCCCCATGCTGGCGTGTCAGAGTCGAAGAGAACTGTGCTTTTTCTTCCCCTCCACCATGTTGACCAAACGCAGCAGTCCCCCCTTGTTTTGTCACAATCCCTATGTTTACACTAGTAGAAACCCATTGAAAATCCGTCGAAAGAGAAGGTGATTCTCTTTGTTAAATAAAGCGCAAGAGATTCTGCGAAAGTACTTTGGCTACGAATCATTCCGAGAAGGCCAGAAGAAAATCATCACGAGCCTGTTGGCCGGACATGACACAGTAGGCATCATGCCAACCGGCGGCGGGAAATCCATCTGCTATCAAGTCCCTGCGATGCTCCAAGAAGGAGTAACCATCGTGATCTCCCCACTCATCTCGCTGATGAAGGATCAGGTCGACGTACTGGTCAGCATGGGCATTCCCGCCACCCAAATTAACAGCTCACTGGATTATAGCGAGGTTCGCGATCGACTCCGTATGGCGGCGCGGGGAGAGTACAAGCTGCTGTATATCGCCCCAGAGCGTTTGGAATCCGAAACGTTCCAAAATCTGATTCAGGATGTTCCGATCTCGTTTGTGGCAGTAGACGAAGCGCATTGCGTCTCGCAGTGGGGCCATGATTTCCGTCCGAGCTATTTGGCAATTGCCCGTTTTCTTCAATCCTTGCCACAGCGTCCGCTCGTCGCAGCCTTGACGGCAACAGCGACACCGGAGGTAACCGAGGACATCAAGCGACAGCTAGAATTACAGGACGAGCGCCTTTTTATCACAGGGTTTGGCAGAGACAATCTCATCTTGTCTGTACGCAAAGGGGAGAACCGTCGAGAATTCATCCAGGCGTACTTGCGGGCGAATAAGCAGCAGGCCGGTATTATTTATGCGGCAACGAGAAAAGACGTGGACGCTTTGCATGCAGATTTGGACAAGCGTGGCTTTGCTGTGACCAAATACCATGCAGGACTGACGGAAGAGGAACGTGCGGCCAACCAGGAAGCATTCCTGTTCGATGATGTCCGAACGATGATCGCGACCAACGCTTTTGGCATGGGCATCGACAAGTCCAATGTGCGCTACGTCATTCATTACAACATGCCGAAAAACCTGGAGGCGTATTACCAGGAAGCGGGCCGTGCTGGACGCGATGGGGAACCAAGTGAGTGTATTCTGCTGTTTCAGCCGCAGGATATCCAGACCCAAACGTTTTTCATCGAGCAAAATCAACTGCTGGACGAACGCAAGGAGCTGGAGTACAAAAAGCTGTACGCGATGATCGACTATTGCCGGACGCCGCGCTGCTTGCAGCAAAACATCGTGCAATACTTCGGTGAAACTGATGCTGCCGCGTGCGGACGCTGCGGGAACTGCACCGATGAGACCGAGCTGTCCGATATCACGCTCGAAGCACAGAAGATTTTCTCCTGCGTCAAACGTATGAGAGAGCGCTTCGGTGCCGCACTCGTCGCGCAGGTACTGAAAGGCTCCAAGAATAAAAAGGTCACCCAGTTTTCCTTCGACCAGTTGCCTACGTACGGATTGATGAAGGAATACAAGGAAAAAGAAATCGCAGATTTGATCCAGCTCCTCATTGCTGAAGGCTATTTACAAGTCACGGAGAGCCAATATCCAATCGTAAAGCTAGGGGAGCGGGCATTGCCTGTTCTGCGGGGTGAAGAGCGCGTCGTGCAAAAAATCTCGATTCGCCCTGTGCAGCTGACAGAGGATGACGAGTTGTTCGAGCACCTGCGAGCATTGCGCAAGGAAATCTCGACGCGACAAAAAGTACCGCCGTACGTGATTTTCCCAGACAGTACCTTGAAAGAAATGAGCAGTGTTTGCCCGACTGACAAACAGGCCATGCTCCAGATCAAAGGAGTTGGCGAGGCGAAATTTGAGAAGTACGGAGAACTCTTTCTGGAGTGTTTGCAGAACTATTCAACGATCAAGTCGTGACATGTACGTCACGGCTTTTTTGGCTATTTTTCCTTTCATATGCCTGCTATAGTTAAATAGCAACCCAGAATTTTCATACAAAATAGAACAGGAGGACAATTAGAGCAACACCATCGAGGGCATTGACAGATTAAGAGAGACAGAGGGGAAAACATGAAAAAACTAGCGAAGGGCTTATTCAGTGTAGCACTTACATCCATGATGCTAGGCAGTGCGATGATGGGGATCGCCGCACCGGTAAAGGCCGCAGAAACACCTACCAAAATTACGTTGCTGGGTACATCTGACATTCACGGACGATTCATGCCGTGGGATTATGCGCTGGATGGCCCGAATCCAAATGGCAGCATGACGCAATTGTTCACGATGATTAAAGAGATTCGCAAAGAAAATCCAAACACCGTGTTGCTGGATGCAGGCGATTCGATCCAAGACAACTCGGCAGAGCTTTTCAACGACCAACCGCAATCTCCTGTCATGGTCGCGATGAACGAAATGAATTATGACGCATGGGCTTTCGGCAATCATGAATTTAATTTTGGACTCGATGTATTGGACAAGGTAAGCAGCCAATACAAAGGCTCTGTGTTGGCAGGGAACATTTACAAGGAAAATGGCGAGCGTTTCTTGCCTGCGTACACGATCATTGAGCGTGGCGGTGTGAAAATCGGCGTCATTGGGATGAACACACCGATGATTACCGATTTCGAAAAAGGAACCGATCATCTGGATGGCCTCGTAATCAAAAATCCGGTAGAAGAAACCAAGAAAGCCGTAAAAGAGCTGGAAGGCAAAGTAGACGTCATGATTGGCCTCATGCACATGGGCATCGAGAATGAAAACGGAATCCCAGGTACGGGCGTAGCAGATATCGCAAACGCCGTTCCAGAACTGACTGCGATTTTTGCGGGTCACATGCACAAGCTTGTGAAAAAGGAAGAGATCAACGGGGTCCTGATCACGGAGCCGGACAAATACGGTACGCATCTCTCTCGCATTGACCTTACCTTCGAAAAGAAAGACGGCAAGCTTGTGCTGACTGACAAGGAAGCCACTGCGGTCCCTGTAAAAGGCGCAGATGGCACACCAGCAGTATCCGATGCAGCGCTGGAGACCAAGCTCAAGCCTTTCCATGAGTTCGCGCGTGCTGATGCCAACATCGTCGTAGCAGAGCTCAAAGGCATGAACCTTGTAGCGAAAAACGAGATCGAGGGCATCCCGACGGTCCAAATTCAGGAGACGCCACTATCCGACTTTTTCCATGAAGTGATGCTCTACTACAGCAAAGCAGACGTGGTTGCTCACCAGATCGACAACGACAAAGCCAAGCTGGATATCGGTCCGATCAAGAAAAAGGATATCGCCTACAACTACCAATACGCAGGTGGCGAAATTACCGTATACAAAGTAACCGGAAAAGACTTGAAGGACTATATGGAATGGGCTGTGGGCTACTTCAATTCCACGCGTCCGGGTGACGTGACCGTAAGCTTTGATCCAAAACGCCGCGCTTCCAAATACAGCACCAACGATTTCTTCGGTGGCGTGAAATACGAGATCGACCTGACCAAGCCATACGGCAGCCGCATCACGAACCTGCGCAAGCTCGATGAGACACCGATCAAGGCTACAGATACCTTGAAGCTCGGGATGAACTCATACCGGATGGAAGCTTTGCAGGCAAAAGGTGGCGCGTTGGAAGGACGCAAGTTCGAACAACTGTGGTCTTCCAAAGACAATACTGCGTTCGGTGAAACAGGTGGTACGATCCGCAACCGTGCTATTGCGTACCTAAAAGAAGTGAAAAAAGGCGTTTACGAGCCAAAAGTACAAAACAACTGGAAGATTACAGGCGTGGACACCGCTGCACCTGAACGCAAGGACGTAGTAGAGCTGATCAATGCAGGCATTCTGAGCGTTCCGAAAACGGCAGATGGCAAATACACCAATATCGCTTCCATCAACATCAAGGACGCGATAACCAAAGAAGAAATCACCGAGCTGACTGCAAAAGCAAAAATCAATGCAGCGAAGTTCGCGACAGTCAAAACAAAAGGTGAATTTTATCATCAACTGAACGAAGCGAGAAAGGCTGCGGAGAAATCGGGTACACCGACAACCAATACGCAGCAAAAGAAATAGCATAGATAGACGCAAAAAAGCCGTGACGCTAGTAGTCACGGCTTTTTCTTTTTCAACGATGCCAATCTGTCAACGCAAGATACGTCGGCGGTACTTCACCAGGTACAACAGGAACCCAAGCAACAGCAGCCCTTGACCAACAATCGCACCGGAGATGGAGATGCCGATATAGGTGATCAGGTAGTAAATGCCGGAGCCTACTGCCATCAGCAGATTCTCGATGAAATTCTGAATCGCAATCGTTTTTCCGGAACCGACCATCCGTTTGCCTTCATCCTGCAAAACGGTATTCATCGGGATAATGAACACGCCGCCCATAAACCCGACGAGAAGCAATAGACTGATGGCAACAAAGGTGATATTCGTCCAGGGAAATAGCACGATGATGAGAAACATTCCGAATCCGTATGTCAGCGATCGGGTGAAATGAGTCAAAGGAATGAGCTTGGGAGCGAGAAAAGCTCCCGCGATAATTCCGATGGATGTCGTTGCGAGAATCAGTGACACAGAGAAGCTCTCCGGGTTAATCCCAAGCGCGAGGGGAATCCAGGCCAGAACGGCCACGCGCAGGACAGCAGAGGACATCCAGAATGCTCCGGTTCCAATCAGGGCAAAGCTCGTTTCCGGACGATTCATCAGGTGCTGGAAGTCGATGAAAAAGCGTCGTGCTTCTGCTCCATAGCGAATGGATGCATTCCCTCTCAAGCGCGGAACGAAGAAAGTCATACCGAGCGACAGCAGATAGATCAGCAGACAAATTCCAGACGAGATAAGCGGTGCCGTCATGTTCGCGATGGCTCCACCACCACCGATTCCTGTCAAAATCGCAAAGATCGTATAGGCTTCGATACGTGCATTCGCATGAAACAGTTCATCTTCATTTCGAGTCAGCTCCGGCAAAATTCCGTACTTGGCTGGAGAATACACGACCGCTCCGACTCCTACTGTGAAGTAACACAACATCAGCATGATGATACTCGACTGGTCAATGAAAAACAGCAAGACGACACCAAACGCTTTAATCAGGTTGCCGATCACCAGCACGATAGACTTGGCGTGCTTGTCGGCAAAAGGCCCAACCAGTGGAGCGAGAAAAACGTAAGGGAGAAAGAATGAAATCGATACGAGTGCAAGCATCGCGGGAGAAAAACCGTTCTCCCGCAGCAGATTCGCGATGACAAACAAAATCATGTTGTCGGCAAAGGCCGATAGAAATTGAGTGAAGTAAAGGGCTTGTAGTGGCTTTAATCGTATGTTCACATCATTTTCCTCCCGTTTCGGCCAGTTGTTTCAGGCTGACGTAATCCGTTTTTCCACTACCGAGAAGTGGTAGAGCCTTGATGACTTGCATCGTACCTGGAATGAGCAGTGGCGAGTATTGTTTTTCCGTCAAATACGCGCGCAATTGGCTCAGTTGAACCGTTTCATCTGTGGTAAATAGCAGGACACGCTCACCTTTTCTCGCATCATTCACTGTGATCGCAGCAAAACCGGAGTGTCCAAAGCATTGCATAGCCAGTTCCTCAACCAGATTGAGCGAAACCATCTCGCCGCCGATTTTGGCGAAGCGCTTCAAGCGGGATTGAATACTGAGAAAGCCGTCCTTGTCAGCAGTAACCAAATCACCTGTGTGATACCATTCCTCAGCGGGAACAAAGCCTTTTCCGTGAATCATATAACCTTTCATGACGTTCGGACCCGTCACCAAAAGCTCTCCGCCAGCATCGATTCCTTCTACTGGTTCCAGCTTGGCGGACATCCCTGGCATCAAGCGCCCGACGGTTCCCGGTTTGTTAGCCAGCGGGGTGTTGAGCGCCAGGATCGGAGCTGTTTCCGTTGCCCCATAGCCTTCAAAAATCCGCACACCGAACTTTTCCATCCACAGCTTGCGCACATCATCCTTTAGCTTTTCCGCTCCTGCAAATACGTAGCGCAAGGTGTAGAAGTTGTAAGGATGGGCCATACGTCCGTAACCAGCCATAAAGGTCGAGGTTCCAAAGAGAATCGTTGCGTTTTGGTCGTAGACTAATTCGGAAATCGCTTTGTAATGCAACGGACTTGGATACAGATAGACCGGGATGCCTTTCACTACCGGTAAGAGTGTTCCCGCAGTAAGGCCGAAGCTGTGGAACATAGGCAGGGCATTGAAAAACTTGTCGCGACTCGTAATATCAATCACACTGGTCACTTGTTGAATATTCGCGTACAGATTCGTATGCGTCAGGATGACACCTTTTGGCTTGCTCTCGCTGCCGGAGGTAAAGAGGATCAGCTCGTTGCTAGCCGCAGAAGCCTTTTTCTTCCGCAAATAAGAGAAGAGTGCAGACACTTTATCAAAAGCAGTCGCGGATGCTTTCAAATCCTCGAGATAAATAATTTTCATGCTCGGTGAAAGACCTGCGATGATGTGCTCCAGCTTTCCTTTTTCAATGAATACACGCGATGTCAGGATCGTATCGATATGAGCAGTCTCGCAGCAATCCAGCAGGGAACGAATCCCGAGTGAAAAGTTCAGGATGGCTGGAGTGGCGCCGATGCGGAACAACGAGAGTAACGTTACGAGATGACCCACTGAATTGGGAAGGAAAACACCGACAACCGGTTTTCCAAAGAGCATCGGCTGCAATTTGTTGCCGAGTAAGTAGCTGCCGATTAACAAGGTCTTGTAGTTGATCGCGGACGTCAGGTCCTTGGCGATTTCCATTTTTGCACCATTCAGGCGAGCTGCTTCGAGAACTTCATCAAACAGATTCACGTTTTGCTTCATTCGGCTTTCGAACAAGCCTTCTTGGAGAGTACGCAGGATGCGATCATTGGCCGTGGCTTTTTGTTGGCGCATCGACAGGTTTGGATCGCGCTCGATGGTGAATGGAGTGCCTACTGTCATGGTCACATCTGGGAACCAGGAGAGCTTCAGCTTTCCTTTCAAATACGAGAAGATCGAACGTTCCAGGCCATTAATAATGATTGGGTAAACCGTTACACCAGTACGTAGCGCGAGATAGCCGACACCGCTGTAGATTTTCATGATGCCGCCCGTCGTCGTAATCCGACCTTCTGGAAAAATCACCAGCGTCTGCCCGTTTCGAAGGACGCGGAGCATGTGGCGGATGGAGTACGGGTTGAGCGGATCGATTGCGATATGCTTGCGGAAGCGGAGGAAAAACGCAAACCGCTTGGCGATCTCCGTGTTGACGACAAAGGTCGCTTCTTTTGGCAAGCAAAAGGATAGGAGTACCGCATCTAGCAAGGAGACGTGATTGGGAGTGATAAGAGATGGCTTCGACAAATCGATTTTGGAGAGTCCAAGCACACGAGGACGAAACCACAGCATCAAGATTGCTTTTAAAAAAGAATAAATAAGGGCCATGTGGACCACACCTTTACAAGGGATAATTGAGAGTTGCTCTATAGCTTTCATTGTAAAGAGTGGAGCATGTAAAAAAAGTACCAACATTCATTGGTACCTGGTAATAAGACCTAGAATAGCTTTTTTTGGCTGGCTTTTGCGGCCGCTTCCTTGCTTGTTTTGACGCCCATTTTTTTAAGGATTCGGTTGATGTGATTTTTGATCGTACGCTTCGTGATGTGGAGAGATTGTTCGATCTGCGTCTGCGTATGACCTTGGTGGATGAGTTGTAGGATGTCTCTTTCTGCGGGAGATAACAGCTTTTGGTTTTCATCGTTTTTCAAACGCAAAAATTCGTTGCGCAGTGCCGCAGCCGCCGTAGGGTGAATGGCAGATTGGCTGTTGTGAGCAGCACGGATGGCGTCGGGAATTTCCTTGAAGCTCGATTTGCTGATGTAGTTGACGGCACCTGCGGAAAATGATTCCACGATCACTGCCTCGTCTGTCAGAGAGGTGAGCATGATGATTTTGCTGTCAGCTTGAAGTGCCATGAATTCGATTGCCGTCTCGATCCCGTCCAAATTGTTCTCGGTCAAGTTAATGTCCATTAAGACGACATCCGCTTTGGCAGGCAAAAAGCGCTCGATTGCTTCTGCTTTGAACCCTGCTTCCCCTATTACAGTGAGATCCGGTTCTTTGTTCAGGAAGTCAATGAGACCTTTGCGCCAGACGGGATCGTCTTCTACTAAAAATACCCTGATTGGATTCATGTGTGTTTGCGTCCTTTCGCTATTCAGAGTAGGTTGTGATGACGCGCTTTTTCGGGAAGAACAGGAAAACGGTGGTTCCTTTGCCTTGCTCACTGTAGATTTCCAGTTGGCCCTGATGCTTTTGCATGACATTGTAGCAGTAGGAGAGCCCAAGACCAAAGTTTTGCCCTGTCCTTTTTGTAGAGAAAAAAGGATCGAGCACGTGAGGCAGGTTCTCTTTTGTGATGCCTGTGCCTGTGTCTGCGACAGTGATGATGAGATGCTTGTGGGACAAAAATAGCTGAAGATGAAGCTTGCCGCCCGACTTCATAGCTTCCAGCGCATTCATGCACAAGTTGGTAATGACTTCGCGCAGTTGTACGCCATCGCCATGCAAGCGAAGTGTTTCGTCCAATTCACTAACGACTTCTACCTGTTGTTTCAGGATATAGGGCGTCAGATTTTGTGTGACTTGCCCAATGATTTGGCTGGGGTCACATGGTTCTTCTCGCAACTCGACGTCCCTCAGTTGGTTTTGAATCCGATTCATCATGTCCAGCATATGCTGCGAGGATTGCATCAGGACAAGCGCATCTTCTTTTAGCGATGGCTGGTTGGTTTCATCCGCATATGTCTCGATACGGTCGGCATACAGCGAGATTTTGCCTGCTTCATTTTTGATCGTATGGTTAATGATTTGCGCACCGGAAGTCAAGGCACGCAAGGTACTGTCCAGACGTCTTTTCTCCACGCGGAGACGGACGCCAAGGAAGCCGTATTTCAAACTGATGGCAACGATCAGGATAAACTGGATCGTGACTACGAGCATGTTGTAGCGCCAAGCCTCGTAATCGTTCTGGATCCGCATGATGTAGATGAAAATAAAGACGAAAAACAACGGAACGATGATGAGTACGTTCGTGAAAAAGCTGTTCTTTTTCACGAGTGGATCTTTTTCTCGCATGTACTGCACGACAAGCAGCGTACAGGAGAACAGAAAAAACGGAATCACCCATGCCACCATAATCCAGTAGTTAAAAAGCAGCTCGGGATAAACGGGTGTTATCCAAAGCATTCCAAGCGGCAAGAGAAGAGCAGCGTATTGTATCGTCAGCTTTATTCTGCGCGGCAAAAATTCAGCTGAGTGTACGGCAAACATGAGAAACGTATAGGGCAAACCTACCTGGCAAATAAAGGATGAGACGCGACTCGCCAATATCAGGGTGTTCGTGGTCCCGGGGTTTGCGGCCAGGTAATCTGCAAAATAGGGCATGATCGTCTCGTCAATCACGCCTGAGATAAAGCCCCCAGCCCCAACAAAGGCAGTCGCACAAGCCCAGCGGATCGACGTTCGTTTCGGGTCTGTGAACAGCACGAACAGACCTAATGCCCATATGGTAAACAAGATGAAAACCATCATGGATTTGCTATCTCCTGTCAATCATGATTTATCTATTATATCGTACACCAGGGAAAGGAAACGGAAAAATAAATCATCGGGACAAAAACGGGAGAAGGGGGAAAAAGCAGCAAGCAGGTTTTTCCAAATATTCGTGGAATTGAGAAGGACTGGTTGTGTATTTCGTGACTTTCTATCTATTCAACGGCGGGTGATAGAGTGAAACGATTAGATTTAATATTCCAGACGTTAATAGACGCTGGTCCTGATAAAAAAGTAAGCGCTTCAGATTTGGCTGAGCGGCTTGGTTTGAGTCGAGCGAATGTGAGCAGCGATTTGAACCGTTTGTGGAAGGAAGGTCGAATCGGGAAGGAAGAAGGGCGTCCGACGCTGTTTTTTGCCAAGCAAGGAAACGATTCGCTCTATTTGGCGGAGACGTCGCTGGACAGGCTGGCGAAGACCAACAAGAGCCTGATCACGCGTATTGAGCAGGCAAAGGCGGCCGTTTTGTATCCGCCGCGAGGGATGCATTGCTTGATTTTGGGGGAAACAGGTGTAGGAAAATCGTGGTTTGCTGGGATGATTCACGAGTTTGCCGTTGATATTGGACGCCTGGATAAGCATGCTCCTTTCGTGATTTTTAACTGTGCCGATTATGCCAACAACCCGCAGCTCTTAATCAGTCAATTGTTCGGAGTCAAAAAAGGGGCGTACACCGGAGCGGAGATGGACCGCAAAGGACTCGTGGAAAAGGCAGACGGCGGCATTCTCTTTCTCGATGAAGTGCATCGGCTGCCGGCGGAAGGACAGGAAATCTTTTTTACCTTTATGGATAAGGGTATATACCGCCGTGTAGGGGAAACAGAGATGGAGCGGACGGCTCACGTCCAGATTGTCATGGCCACGACAGAAAATCCGGAGTCGAGTCTCTTAAAAACGTTCATGAGGCGCATTCCCATGGTCATCAAGCTGCCATCTTTGGTTGAGCGTGGCTTGGAAGAGCGCTTCAGTATTACGATGGAAATTTTTCAAGAAGAGGCTTTTCGGTTGGGGAGAGAGATTCAGATATCGGCCAATGCTGTGCAGGCATTCTTGTGCTATCACTGCCCGAATAACATTGGACAGTTAAAAACGGATATTCAGCTCACCTGCGCCAGCGCCTATGCTGAATTCATTTCGTTAAAAAAGAATCAGTTGCACGTATCGGTTCAGGATTTGCCGCATCATGTCAAGCAAGGGCTGCTTTTGGTGAAGGATTACAAGCAGGAGCTCGATGAAATCATTGGGACGGAGCACAATTGCTTTGTCGTGCAGCCATCAAAAGAGGGCATCTGGATCGGACGAGAAACAGAGGATACAACGGACAGTGTCTATGAAAAAATCGAGCAAAAAATATATGAGCTGCAAAACCTCGGTGTGAGTGAAGAAGAATTGGAGTTTGACATTGAGAATTATTTTACGACTTTTATCAAAGGCGTCCATCAACGCGTAAATAAGGGCGACATGGCCCGAATTATCGACCCGTTCATCATTCACCTCGTGGAAGAGATCGTTCGCTTCGCAGAGGCCAAGCTGGAGAAGATTTTGAGCCAGAAGGTAATCTTTGGTCTCGCGCTGCATATTCAGACATCGAAGGAGCGGCTCGCGCAAGGCAAGCAAATCGTGAATCCGCAAATCAACCATGTGCGAATCAAATACAAGAAAGAGTTTGCAGTGGCGCTAGAGTGCGTTCGCATGATAGAAGAAGCGATACTCATGGATCTGCCGATTGGTGAGGCTGGATATTTGACCATGTTTTTCGTGCTCGACGATGTCAGCATGGAGGAAGAACGGGAAACAATCGGAGTGCTTGTGATTACGCACGGAAGCGGCGGTGCGACAGCGATGGTCGATGTGACGAACCGATTGCTAGTCACACAATATGCGAGAGCCATTGACCTGCCGCTTGAAGAAGATTCCATGAGTGTTTTGGAAAAAGCAATGAAAGTAGCCAGAGAGATCGGGAGCAAGGCTGGACTGCTGTTGCTCGTGGATATGGGATCGCTGCTCGGCTTTGGCGAAATTATCGAGCGGGAGATCGGCATTCCGGTCAAGGTCATTCCGATGGTCAGTACGCCGCATGTGATTGAAGCCACTCGAAAGGCCATGCTCGGTCATTCGCTGGAGGATGTTTACCGAGATGTCGTGGGCATGTCGCTCTACCAACGGGAGGAGCAGCCGAAAGAACAGGTGCAAAAGCATGTTCCAGCGCTAACGATTGTCGCTGCCTGCCTGTCTGGGGAAGGCAGTGCCTTGTTTTTGAAAAAGCTGCTGGAATCGAGGCTCAGGTACGATGATAGCCTTCTGGAATTTGTGCCGCTGCAACTGATCGATAAGGCACAGGCACGCAGTCAGCTTCGAAAAATCAAGGAAGAGAGAAAAATTCTGTTCGTGGTGAGCAATTACATTCTCGACCGCGAATTGCGCCACCATAGCATGGACGATGTTTTGAACGGAGAAGCGATGTCTGATATCCAGCAAGTGATCGATCTGGAAGAGGCCTACCTGAAGATGCAAGAGTCGCTGGGGGAGCATCTGCAAATAGTAGACGGTCAAGATATTCTCGCAGACGTGAGGATGTCTGTCGGCCGTATGGAGGAGCGATTGAACAATTATTTGGTTTTTGACACGCGAATTGGGGCCTACTTGCATATCTGCTGCTTGGTAGATCGTCTGAAAGCAGGTGCGCAATCCGTGGCGTATATTCAAAAAGAAAGTTTTTTGCAGGAGAATCGCAAGCTGTACAGCTTAATCCGCCATGAATTATTGCCGCTGGAAGACAAATATGAGGTAGTGATCAGCGAAGACGACGTTTGTTTTATCATGAATTTCTTCATACACAATAAAACACTGGCCTAACCAGTGTTTTATTTTTTGACTATTCCTTATTCAAAATCAAACACTACAGCGCTTACATAAAAACACTAATGGGGATGGCAGGCGATGAGGTCGCGAAATATGACTAACCATGCGGTTTTCTCAGTAAGCGCATACATTTTTTGGTGTTTTGGCACGCAACTTGCTCTTACAGTAAGGCATCACTCGTTGAGAGGAGGGGGTACAATGAATATTTTATTGTGTTGCGCAGCGGGTATGTCGACAAGCTTGCTGGTTCAAAAAATGGAGGAGGCTGCCAGAGAAAAAGGGTTGGACGCTAAAATATGGGCAGTTTCCGCAGATGAAGTGAAAAATCATATCGATCAAGCAGCAGTACTCTTGTTGGGGCCACAAGTTCGTTACAAGCTGACAGAGATGAAAAAAGAAGGGGCATCCAGAGGAATTCCTGTAGACGTAATCAGCACGGTCGATTACGGAACGTTGAACGGGAAAAACGTGCTTGAGTTTGCACTTCGTCTAAAACAGTAGGAGGGGGATGCGTGTGGGCGGATTTGTTTCATTTATGGAAAACCGCATGATGCCGATAGCAGGAAAAATGGCGGAACAAAAGCATCTGCAGGCCATTCGTGACGGAATTATCCTTACTTTGCCTTTGTTGATCATTGGTTCACTGTTCCTCATCATTGGCTTCATACCGATACCTGGTTATGACGAATTCATGGGCGGTATTTTCGGCGAAAAATGGCGGACGAAGCTACTGTACCCGGTAGGCGCTACTTTTGACATCATGGGGTTAATTGTGAGTTTTGGCGTCGCCTACCGACTAGCAGAGAAATACAAGGTCGATCCGCTGTCGGCTGGAGCGATCTCTGTTGCTTCCTTCTTGCTCGCTACTCCGTATAAAGTAATGTTCACCCCTGAGGGAGTGAGTGCAGCCCAAGAGGTAGGCGGAGTCATTCCCGTTACGCTGATGGGCAGTCAGGGATTGTTTGTAGCCATGATATTGGCGATTTTAGGAACCGAGATCTATCGCAAAATCATCCAAATGAAAATCGTCATCTCCATGCCACCCGGCGTTCCCCCTGCTGTTTCCCGCTCTTTTGTGGCATTGATCCCTGCGGGTGCTGTGCTTATCGTTGTCTGGCTGATTCGGATTCTGCTAGAAAACACCTCTTTCGAGAGTATTCATAATATTGTAAAAGATCTTCTTGTCGGACCATTGAGTGTGGTCGGCAGCAGCTTGATTGGCGCCATCATCTGTGTGTTGCTCATTCATATTCTCTGGGCTGTTGGTTTGCATGGTGCGGCGATAGTCGGTGGTATTATGAGTCCCATCTGGCTAACACTGATGGACCAGAACAGAGCGGCGTTTCAGGCAAATCCGAATGGTGAATTGCCGAACGTGGTCACCACGCAATTTTTTGACATGTGGATCTATGCAGGGGGATCAGGTGCCACTTTGGCTCTCGTTGTCCTGATGGTATTTATGGCGCGAAGCAAGCAGATGAAAAACATCGGCAGACTCTCGATTGGGCCTGGTTTGTTTAACATCAATGAACCGGTCATCTTCGGGATGCCGATTGTCATGAACCCGCTCTTGATTATTCCATTTGTGATTACCCCTGTCATATTGGTCATTATCAGCTATTTTGCGATGTCGCTGGGATGGGTAGCAAAGCCAAGCGGGGTATCTGTTCCGTGGACGACACCATTATTTGTCAGCGGATATTTGGCTACAGGCGGAAAAGTATCGGGGATGGTTCTTCAAGCGGTGAACTTCCTCATCTCGCTCGCGATCTACTATCCGTTCTTCCGTTTGTGGGATAAACAAAAGGTAGTTGAAGAAAAAGCTGGTACTGCTTCCGATACAGCTGTGACTATGTAATCGCTAGAGGAGAGGCTATCTATGAAATTGATTGTGAATGCAGACGATTTTGGGTATTCCAAAGGCGTCAATCTGGGCATCGTCGAAGCGCATCGGGAAGGAGTCGTTACTTCTGCGACCCTGATGGTCAATATGGAGGGGTTCGAGCACGCTGTAGGACTGGCCAAAGAATATCCAACGCTCGGAGTAGGCATTCATCTGGTGCTCACATGCGGATCGCCAGTCAGTCAGGATGTACCATCGCTAACGGATGGAGAGGGGTGTTTTCGACGCGGGCAAGATCATTTGATTTCTGCTGCACCGGATGAGATCGAGCGGGAGCTGCGGACTCAATTGGAGAGGTTCATGGCGTCGGGGCTCAAGCTGACCCATATCGACAGCCACCACCATGTACATGCACATCCAGCCGTTTTGCCGATTGTTCTGAAGCTGGCAGAGGAATATCGAGTGCCAGTTCGCTATCCGTGGATGTCCGGGTCACAGGAGCAGCGAGACCAGTCGGGTGTTTTGACGACAGAAGGCTTTTCTCATCATTTTTATGGAGACGACCTAACCGTACAATCCTTCGTCAAGATCGTAGAGGATATGTCAGATTATCCTGTAGTGGAGATCATGACGCACCCTGCTTATTTGGACGAAGCGGTACTGACAGGCAGTTCATATGCAAAGCAACGAACCACAGAATTAAAAATCTTAACAGCAGCAGAGTTAAAGCAATACATTCGTGATCAAAAAATACAGCTCGTGACTTTTAGCGAACTTGGATAGGTGGAGATAGGATGGACCATACAGACGTTATTTTTCAACTAATACTTCACGGAGGAAATGCGCGGAGTCTGGCAATGGAAGCGATCGCTCTGGCTAAAAATAGAGACTTGTCAGGTGCCGAGGACGCATTGAAGCGTGCAGGAGAAGAGCTCGGGCGTGCACACCAAAATCAAACGGCACTTATCCAGAAGGAGATAGCGGGCGAAAAGACTGAGATCAGCATGCTCTTGATTCACGCCCAGGATCATTTGATGAACGCAATTACAGTCAAAGATTTGGCGACGGAGTTTGTCGAGCTGTACAGCCAAATCCATGCAGGCAAGGAGGCAGGAGTATGAGCGGAATCAAAATTGTGACGATCGGTGGAGGGTCTAGCTATACACCCGAGCTGGTGGAAGGCTTCATCAAGCGCTACGATGAGTTGCCTGTCCGAGAGCTGTGGCTGGTGGATATTCCAGAGGGCGAGAAAAAGCTGCAAACAGTAGGCGCCCTGGCAAAAAGGATGGTAGAGAAGGCAGGCGTGCCTATCGAGATCCATTTGACGATGGATCGGCGAAAAGCACTCGCGGGTGCAGATTTTGTTACGACGCAAATGCGCGTGGGTCTCTTGGATGCGCGAATCAAGGATGAGCGGATTCCTTTGAAATACGGGGTGATCGGTCAGGAAACGAATGGACCTGGCGGCTTGTTCAAAGGCCTGCGTACCATTCCGGTCATTATGGACATTTGTCGTGACATGGAAGAGCTATGTCCAGATGCTTGGCTGATTAACTTCACGAATCCGGCTGGTATGGTCACAGAGGCAGTGCTGCGGTATACCAACCGCAAAAAGGTCATTGGACTGTGTAATGTTCCCATCGGGATGAAAATGGGTGTTGCCACTGTTTTAGGCGTCGAGCAATCACGGGTTCATATTGATTTTGCCGGTTTGAACCATATGATCTTCGGACTGGGTGTGTACCTGGATGGGGAAAACGTCATTTCCCAGGTAATCGATAAAATCACGGGCGACCAATCGGGTATTACGATGCAAAATATTTTGGACCTTGGTTGGGATAAGGATTTCATCAAAGCACTGGGGATTCTCCCGTGCCCGTATCATCGTTACTACTACCAGACGCGCACGATGCTTGAGCATGAGTTGGAAGAAGCGGAGCAGAAAGGGACGCGGGCTGAAGTGGTCAAGCAGGTGGAAGCGGAGCTATTTGCGCTCTACGAAGATCCGGACTTGGATATCAAGCCTCCGCAGTTGGAGAAACGCGGCGGGGCCTATTACAGCGAGGCAGCTTGCAATTTGATTTACTCCATTTACAACGACAAGCGCGATATCCAGACAGTAAATGTTCGCAACAATGGAGCCATTGCCAGCATTCCGGATGATTCGGCAGTCGAGGTGAACTGCGTCATTACAAGAGAAGGACCGATTCCTTTGGCGGTAGGTGATTTGCCTGTCTCCGTGCGTGGACTCGTACAGCAAATCAAATCGTTTGAGCGAGTGGCAGCTGAGGCAGCTGTAACGGGTGATTACCATAAGGCGCTATTGGCGATGAATATTAACCCGCTGGTGCCGTCAGATGTGATCGCCAAAAAAATACTCGATGAGATGCTGGAGGCGCACAAGGAGCATCTGCCCCAGTTTTTCAAGCCCGTCACATAAGGATGGGACTCGCGTGAAATACAAACTCCTCGCCCTGGATGTGGACGGAACGATTTTGATGTCGAACCACAGCTTATCCAAAGTAACAGAGCGGGCCATTAGCCAGTTAGTGAAGCAAGGCGTTCACGTCACACTGGCAACCGGCAGGGCATACCCATCGGCAAAATCGTTGGCGGAGCAGTTCCAGATCAGCGCACCACTTGTTTCCCATGATGGCGCATACGTCGCAGATCCCAAGACGGATCAGGTGCTGTATGTACAGCGTATTCCGTATGAGATGGCGGCGAGGATTACAGAAATACTCGTATCGCACGGCTTGGATGTCATGTTGCTGCACGAGGCTTATGCTGTCACGAATCGCACGTGGAAGTGGACGGACTTGTTTCCGCTGTTAAATGCCTGGACACTGCGCCAGCTGTGGAAAAATCAATACCCGCTCAAAATCCAGGCTTCGCGGTTGATAGCCGGATACGTTCGAAAACATGAAGTGTGTGCTCCGAAAATATTCGTCACGGGCGACGAGAAGCGTCTGTTGGCAGCAAGACAAGAGCTGGAGAAAGCCGAGCTTTCGGGGGTTCGCGTGACGGCATCGGGTACCAATAATTTAGAAATATTGCCTGTGGGAATCTCCAAAGCAAGTGGTCTTGCGGTAGTGAGTGAGAGGCTTGCGATTCAGCCTGACGAGATCGTTGCTGTAGGCGACAATTATAATGATGCAGAGATGCTCCAATTCGCCGGAATGGGTGTGGCGATGGGCAATGCTCCTGATGATTTGAAACAGCTGGCTCGGCATGTCACGGAAACGAACGATCAGGATGGGGTGGCAGAAGTCATCAGGAAGTTTTTTCTGTGACATTCAGACAGGAAGGGAGGCGTGAAATTGATCCGAATGAATCTGGAAGTAGCCGTGAGTGGAGGTCTCCATGCTCGCCCTGCTTCTGTCTTGGTGAACCTGCTCAATCAATACAGCTCGTCGGTCAAGATGATCTACAATGACAAGCAGGCAAATGGCAAAAGCATCCTCAGCGTAATGGCTCTGGGGGTAAAGACCGGAGATGAAATTATGTTTGAGGTGGAGGGGGCCGATGAGCAAGAAGTGGCTGCCAGTATTGAGTCCTTATTTGAAAGGAACTTTGCCATCTAACAGGGAGAAAACCACGTAATAAAGCCAGTGCCTGACGATCGGGCACTGGCTTTTCTATTGAATCTTTACGCGTGCTTGCGGAATACGACCGTGACTTTGAAGTAATCGCCATCAATATCGATAGACAGCCTGCCGCCTTGCAACTCTACGATGCTTTTTGCGATAGCCAAGCCGAGGCCAGAGCCTTCGGTATGACGGGATTGATCAGCGCGCTTGAACCGTTCAAACAGTTCCTGTGCGTCAAAGTCGATTTCGTAGGCGGAGACATTTTTGAACGTCAGGATAACCTCGTCCTGTGTCTCTGCCAAATGGATCAGGACGCGTGTATTCGGCATGGAATACTTCAGGGCGTTGCCAATCAGATTCTCGAATACACGCCATGTTTTCTTGCCATCCAGAGGAGCGATGATCTTCGGCTGTTCCGTTGTTACGCGGAAAGTGAGCGTCGATTGCTCGATTTTGTCACTGAATTCTGCGATGGATTGGTTGAGCAGGGAGGCTACATTCACTGGCTCGATATTCAGTTCCACCGCACCGCTGGACATTTTGGCTGCGTCAAACAGGTCATCGATGAGGACGCGCAGTCGATCTGCTTTGCGATCCAAGACATCGACGTAGCTCTTGCGTTCCTCAGGTGTCAAATCTTCCTGCTTGAGCAGGGTAACGTAGTTGATAATTGACGTCAGCGGTGTTTTTAAATCATGAGAAACATTGGTAATCAATTCGGATTTCATGCGCTCGCTCTTCATCTGCTCTTCCATCGCGTGCTTGAGTCCCTTTGTGATGTTGTTGAGAGAGTGCGCGAGATCAGATAACTTCCCTTTTTTTACCTTCTGGATCGTAGTGTTCAGATTGCCTCCAGCCATTTCGGAGGCACCTTGCATGATGCGGTTCATCAGTCCCAAGCGTCTAAGCGAGTATGGGAAAACCACGATCATGTAAAACATGCCATACAAAAAGCTGAAAAACAGTAAGCCACCAGACCTTTCGATTAGGGCGACGAATCCGAAACCGATACTCATTCCAAACATTACAGTCAGGATGAACAACGTGGATACTTTGAAGAACATGCCACGATTGGCGTAGCTTTCTTTCAGAAGGACACGTTGTCTGGCGAAGATACTCTTTTGCCACTGTTGCAAGAATCTCTCAGGTTCTTTGTACATAAGCCGCGCCTCCAGCAATTGTAAAAGCAGGTAAGCGGTGAACAAGGAAACGAACGCAAGGGTAAAGATATGCTCACCATCAATCGGCAAGAAGAAAAAGCGTAGGTTCGCCAACATAATGAAGTACGCAATTCCAAGTACGAACAACATACCCATCCGAATATCCAGCGGGATAAGGCGGATCAGAGCCATGCTTTTTGTGACAATAGGTACTTCCGCCGGTTTTCCTGTTCGCAAGTATAAAAAGCTAAAAGCAATGATAAGGAGAGTAACCGTAAGCAAGACAAACTCGCCAATAAGCCGCTCCCGAATGGAATCGTAGTAAAGGGCATCTGCGTGGACCTGACTATATCCGTCTGGTTCTTTTGGGACATAAAAGATACCGCTTAGTTGACTCAATTGATAAGTGCGATTGATGCTTTCCAAATCCCCGTTCGTATTAGGGAGGTTGATTGTATAGCGCGCATACCGGGCCAGTTCCCATTCTGTAGGTTCTTGCGCGAGATTGGTGTAAACTTTGTTGTTCTTTTTATCGGTGACGTAGTATTTGAAGGAGCCGCTTCGCAAGGTGAGGCTGTTTTTTTGTTCCTCGTACTCGGTATCTCTTTCGGCGATTCTGTTGTTCACCTGCTCCTGATAATACGACGTTGCTTTTGCGATGTCTTCTTGCAAGCGTTGTGAATATTCTTCGGTTAATTGGGCGACTCTCTCGTTGTCACCCTCACTTTTTGCCTGTTTTATCGAATCTAAGAGATGGTTATCTTCCTTAATCGACCGGAGGGTTTCCTCATGCTCTTTTTTGAGCTGATTCGCTGTCTTCTCGTCCAGCTTTCCTGGCGTGTAGTCTGCATAATCTACATGAACCTTTTTCACCAGCTCGGCAAATGTCTCTAATTCACGATTGAAGCCTGAGCTTTGAAAGTAATTATCCTCTTGGAGATTCTCGCGTTTATGATACAGGTCGGCCATCGTCAGGAGCGCGAGCGAAATACTCACGATCAAAACAAGTAGCACGGGTACCGCAAAGCGTTTATTTTTCGATTTTGTATCCAATTCCCCATACCACCTTCAAATATTTAGGTTCCTTCGGGTTGATCTCTATTTTTTCCCGAATGCGTCTCACGTGGACAGCCACTGTGTTTTCCGCGTTCATATAAGGCTCTCTCCAGACCCGTTCATAAATTTCTTCGATTGAAAACACCCGGCCTTTGTTTTCCATTAACAGCTCCAAGATTTTGTACTCAGTAGCAGTCAGCCGGACCTCGTTGCCATCAATGGCTACATTTTTTGTGCTTTTGTTCAAGGTCAAGCCGCGTACCTGAATCTCATCCTCTGTCATTTGAGCGCTTCCCAGATTGGTAAAACGTCTTAACTGAGATTTGACCCTGGCGATGAGCTCCAAGGGATTAAAAGGCTTCGTCACATAGTCATCGGCACCGATGTTGAGCCCGAGAATTTTATCGGTATCCTCTGACTTGGCAGACAGCATGATGATCGGGATGTTTTTTTTCTGGCGAATTTGAAAGGTGGCGGTCATTCCGTCCATTTTTGGCATCATGATGTCCATCAGGATGAGTTGGATTTCTTCATTCTCCAGTATTTCCAACGCTTCCAGTCCATTGCTAGCCTTGAATACGGTCATGGATTCATTTTTGAGATAGATTTCGATTGCGTCGCGGATTTCAGCCTCGTCGTCGACTACGAGGACTTGATATTTGGTCATGATTCGTCCCACCTTATGAATGCATTCATGGTATTATCTTAACGCCCAGCTCTAACAAAACAGTAATGAAATGTCTTACAAATTTCTTAATAAACAGCGTTCAGGAAATGCTAGCTAATAGGATCAAGCCGATAAATAAGGTAAGATGTGAGGAAGAATACGAGAAAATTGGTGATTGCTTTGCTGGAATGGACAGGGGAGAGAATCATCCCCAAGCTGTTAAAACCTACGAATGGCATGCTGCTGGAGCATATAGCCAGATATTATTTTGCCGCGCCTTATGTTAAAGGTCGAGTGCTGGATATCGCTTGCGGTACCGGCTACGGATGTCATATGATCGCAAAGGATCGAAAACGAGAGCTGACAGAACTGATCGCTGTCGACAATGATGAGGCGACGATATTTTATGCCAATCGGGAATACAACCATCAAAAGATTACGTATCAGCAGGGTGACGCTCTTGATCCGGCGCTTCCCGAGCAATTGGGGTTGTTTGATACGATTTTGAGCTTTGAGACCATTGAGCATGTCGTAGACGATTTGCTGTTTATGGATAACTTGTATCGGATGCTGAAACCAGGTGGTACGCTCGTGCTGTCCAGTCCATTTGGCAGAGGGCGGGGCAAAGAGACGAGTGAGCCCTTTCATGTTCATCAGTTGACGCCGGAAGAGTTCGCGGAGCTGTTTGTACGCTATTCTGACGTGGATATGTACTATCAGAGAGGCGTTACGTTTGAAAAAACACCCCGCGATGGCGTACGGTACTTTATCGGCATGGCAGTATGTACGAAATAATAACGGATTGATTTATGAATGGAGATGGCGAAACTGGCTGATTTTTGGAGATTAGGAATACATAAGGAACTGATAAATGCTCTGCAAGCAAACGGGATTACTGAGCCTACACCGATTCAGGAAAAAGCAATTCCTGTTGTGCTGGAAGGAAAAGATGTAATCGCGCAAGCACAGACGGGAACGGGAAAGACGCTTGCCTTTATTTTGCCGATCTTGGAAAAGGTTGATCCGGAAGCAACGCATGTACAGGCATTGATTTTGACGCCTACGCGGGAGCTTGCTCTGCAAATCACGGCAGAGGTGAAGAAGCTCGTAGCGATGCTGGATGATATCCATGTGCTTGCTGTGTATGGTGGACAAGATGTCAATCAACAGCTGAGAAAGCTGGCAGGAAAAATACAAGTGGTCATCGCTACGCCAGGGCGTTTACTGGATCATCTGCGGAGAGGGACAATCGATTTATCACAGGTGTCGATGTTTGTCCTGGATGAGGCGGATCAAATGCTCCACATGGGCTTTTTGCCAGAGGTAGAAGATATTATGGCGAAGACGCCTTTCGATAAGCAGACGATGCTGTTTTCAGCCACGATGTCGGAACAGGTGCAATCTCTTGCGAAGCGCTTGATGAAAAAGCCGGAAAATATCCAGGTGCAGGGCAAGCGTATTACGTTGGAGGATATTCGTCAAATTGCAGTAGAAACGACAGATCGTGCGAAGCAAGATACTCTGTGCAGACTGTTAGATGAACAACGACCGTTTCTGGCGGTGATCTTTTGTCGAACGAAGCGTAGAGCGAGTAAGTTGAATGCTGCGCTGCAAGGTCTCGATTATATGTCTGATGAGTTGCACGGCGACTTGTCACAGGCGAAGCGCGAAGATGTCATGAAGCGATTCCGCGAGGCCAGGATTCAGTACTTGGTTGCAACGGATGTGGCAGCGCGAGGGCTGGATGTAGAGGGAGTCACACATGTTTTCAATTACGACATTCCAGAGGATGTTGACAGCTATATCCACCGGATTGGCAGAACGGGGCGAGCCAAGGAAAAGGGGACCGCTTTTACCTTGGTAGCGGCGAAGGATTGGGGGCAGCTCAGGGAGATTGAAGAAGGGATCAATCTGTCTCTGGAGCGGCGTGAAATGGATCGCGGGGAATCGGGTGATCAAAAGAAACAGACACGACAGCAAAGGCCTGAGTCTGATCGATCCGGGAAGGAAGAGCGTCGCGGGGACAAGCAAGGTAGAGGCAAAGACAAAGGGAAGCCAGCTGAGCGAAGACAGCAAGGCTCTGGGGAACGCCGAAGAGATGGGGAAGGGCGTCAACAAAAGAGCGGCGGCTTTGATCGTAAGCCGAAGGAACGTGACCGTGCGGCAGGCGGCTTTGAGCGTAAGCCAAAGGAACGTGACCGTGCGGCAGGCGGCTTTGATCGTAAGCCGAAGGAACGTGACCGTGCAGCAGGAGGATTCGAGCGTAAACCTAAGGACGGTAACCGAGCAGCAGGTGGTACTGGACGTAAACCGAAGGAAGGAAACCGTGCAACAAGTGGATTTGATCGCAAGTCTAGCGGCTCTGGCAAGAAGCCAGTATCTGCACAACGCAGTTCCGCCCGTCCAAATGCAAAACCAGGCAAAAGGACAAGCGCTGCTCCTGCAAATCGTACTTCTCGCAAAAAATCCAGATAGCAATCCAAGCAAAAAAAAGACCGTTCCCGCCGTATAAAGGCAGGAGCGGTCTCCTTTTATTCCGGTTCCGTGTCTGGAAATACCCGTGATCGAGTGAGGAAGCGTACTCCCTCCGGCCCTTCCAGCGAAAACATTCCGCCACGCCCATTCACGACGTCAATGATGAGCTGCGTGTGCTTCCAATACTCATACTGCGCTTTGCCCATGTAGAACGGGCAACCACCGATCTCGCCTAACAGGATGTCCTGCTCACCCACGAGAAATTCTCCGAGCGGGTAACACATGGGAGAGCTGCCATCGCAGCAGCCCCCTGACTGGTGAAACATCAGGTCGCCGTGTTTGGCGCGAAGCCGTTCAATCAATGCCAGTGCAGCATCTGTCGCGAGCACTTTTTCTGGCTGGCTCATTGATCAAAAGAAGCCCAGAGCTTGATCGCTGTAGCTGACAAGCAGGTTTTTCGTTTGTTGGTAGTGAGACAGCATCATTTTGTGTGTCTCGCGGCCGATACCGGACATTTTGTAGCCGCCAAACGCTGCGTGAGCCGGGTAAGCGTGGTAGCAGTTGGTCCAAACGCGACCAGCCTGAATTTCGCGGCCCATGCGGTAGGCTGTGTTCGTGTCGCGTGTCCATACACCAGCACCCAAGCCATACAGCGTATCATTTGCCATGGCGAGCGCTTCTTCTGTATCCTTGAAGGTCGTTACGGAGACGACCGGACCGAAGATTTCTTCCTGGAAGATACGCATCTTGTTGTGGCCTTTAAAGACAGTTGGCTGGATGTAGTAGCCGCCCTCGAGTTCACCTGCAAGCTGTGCACGAGATCCTCCAATCAGGCATTCGGCTCCTTCTTGTTTGCCGATATCCAGGTAGGAGAGGATTTTTTCTACCTGCTCCAAAGAAGCTTGCGCGCCGATCATCGTATCTGTATCGAGCGGATTTCCTTGCTTGATATTGGCTACGCGTTGCAGGGCACGCTCCATAAATTGGTCGTAGATGCTTTCGTGGATGAGCGCGCGGGATGGGCATGTGCAAACCTCGCCTTGGTTGAGCGCAAACAGTACGAATCCTTCAATGGCTTTGTTAAAGAAGGCATCGTCTTTTGCAGCCACATCCGGGAAGAAGATGTTTGGCGATTTTCCGCCCAGCTCCAGCGTCACCGGAATAATATTTTGGGAAGCGTATTGCATGATCAAGCGACCTGTCGTCGTTTCACCCGTAAAGGCGATTTTCGCGATGCGATTGCTTGAAGCGAGAGGTTTACCCGCTTCCAGACCGAAGCCGTTCACGACGTTGACGACACCAGGAGGGAGCAGGTCGCCGACCAACTCCATCAGCACCAAGATGGAAGCAGGAGTTTGCTCCGCTGGCTTGAGGACGACGCAGTTGCCCGCTGCCAAGGCTGGAGCCAGCTTCCAAGTAGCCATGAGGAGCGGGAAGTTCCAAGGAATGATTTGACCAACGACACCGAGTGGCTCATGGAAATGGTAAGCGACCGTATCGTTATCGATTTCGGCGAGTGTACTTTCTTGAGCGCGGATTGCTCCGGCGAAGTAACGGAAATGGTCAATCGCCAGCGGGATGTCGGCCGCGAGTGTTTCACGAACGGGCTTGCCGTTTTCCCACGTCTCTGCGTTTGCCAGCATCTCCAGATTTGCTTCCATCCGATCCGCGATTTTTAACAAAATATTCGCGCGTTGTGCAACAGAGGTACGGCCCCACGCGTCTTTTGCTTCATGGGCAGCGTCCAGTGCCAGCTCAATATCTTCGGCTGTCGAGCGGGCTACCTCGCAAAAAACCTTGCCTGTTACAGGTGATACGTTTTCGAAATACTCACCTTTTACTGGCGGAACCCAATTACCCCCGATGTAGTTTTCATAACGATTTTTGAAAGTCACCTTGGAGCCGGCTTGGCCGGGCTGAGCATAGATCATTGCGAGCGCCTCCTCATTTATCACATATTTCTTTACAGTCCTTTCTAAAAGCAAGTCTCGTACCAACGTGAAAAAGCTCGAAATGACAGCGTTTTCTTGAGTGGATGAGGGTAGAAATTGTTCCATAATGGATCATGTTGTGTTCCGTATTGGGACAAAGGAGTGGATATCTGTCGGAAAATGACCGATGACGGCTAGGGGTGTAAAACATGTTTGACATGTCTCGTTGTCTTGCTCTATAGTTTGGGTGTAAAAGGTTTTTTACACCCACCTGTAAATGGAAGGTGAACAACTCCGTGAAAAATCGAATAAAGGAATTTCGAGAAAAAGGGAACATCTCGCAAGGCAGGCTGGCTGAGTTGTGCAAGGTTAGCAGACAGACGATCAATGCGATCGAGAACAACAAATACGACCCGAGCCTACAATTGGCTTTTGATTTGGCGAGCAATTTAGGGGTAACGATTGACGAGCTGTTTCAACCATACAGTGAGGAGTAGAGAAGCTATGAAAAAGTTCAACGTGATTGTTTCATCCATCCTATTGTTGGCGATTGCAGGGCACGGAGGCTATCGGTGGGTTCGTTATGAGATGCTGGATGTAAGCACAATCATTTTCGGTTGCATTGCACTGTCGTACTTGTTGAACTCGATCACCTGGGGAGACTACGAGGGCGGGAAATACAGTGAAAGTGACGAATTGGACAAGCATATCAAGACGCAAAGTGCGAGAATCGGATACTATGCGCTTATGGTGCTGTCTGCTGCGGTCCTGTTCCTGTCGGAAGGGGTTACTGCACTCAATGACATTCAAAATATTCCGTTGGCAGTTGTCGTCGGTTTGACGTTCATTGTGGCGCCAATTACGGAATTTTTCTATTCGCGGAAGTTCAGATAAATAGCGGCCAGTCGGACAAATGTGCTCGTGGTTCGACTGGTTTTTTCTATAGCAAAGACTCTCATGTTATACTGAGAGGGAATGATTTTTGGGGGAGGGAATCGTGTTGTCGACGATTGTTCAGCAATCTTGGAAGCGCTGTCAGGAATCGAACCTCAAGGCTACGGAGAAGGTCAATGATCAAATCATTTCTGCCCGACGAATCAAAGAAATCATTCAAGATAATCACCCTCTGATTCGTGAAAGTCTCCCGCTGTTTAACAAGCTTGCTCCCTTTTTGTTATCGACAGAGCACATCGCACTCCTGTCTGACCGGGAAGGAAATATTATTCAAACGATCGGGGACCCGGTCTTCGCCAATCAGGCACAAAAAGTACAGCTTCAAATCGGAGCGAACTGGACAGAAGACTACAAAGGAACCAATGCGATTGGGACAGCACTGATCGCACAACAACCGATTCAGATACAGGGAGAGCAGCATTACTTTTTGGAAAATCGCTTTCTTGCATGCTCGGCGGCGCCTATTTTTTCACCAGCGGGTGAGCTATTGGGCATCATTGACATTAGTACGCGTAAAGAATATTCCCACCCGTTTGCCCTAACTATTGCTTGCATGATCGCAGAGGCTCTGCAAAACCGCTTTTTGTTAGCAGATGCGGAGCGCGTGATTGCCTTGCCAACTTCAACACGCCCAGGAGATGGTCGAGGGAAGCTGGCACTCGTCGGCTTGGATCGGGACGAGCGTATCGTGGGCTTAAATGAGGCCGCGCAGCAGCAGCTCGGAAAGGAAGCCTTGGGAACTAGGGTAAGTGCCGAGCAAGAGCGTGCTGGCCGTCATGTAAAAGATCATCGCCCGCGTTTTTGGTCTGCGGCACCCAAAGTACAGCTGAAGCCGTTTCCGCGTCTAGCTGGTTCATGCCCACTCTTCTTGCAGGCAAAGATGCTCGGACAAAAGGCGGCTCAGGTAGACTTTCCTGTGATCATTTTGGGGGAGAGCGGTACGGGGAAAGAGCTGTTCGCTCAGATGATCCATGAGACAGGTCCGCGTGCGCATGAGCCTTTTATCGCAGTGAACTGCAGTTCAATTCCAGAAAATTTGGTCGAGAGTGAATTGTTTGGATATGAAAGCGGGTCATTCACAGGGGCACATCGAGAAGGAAGAATCGGAAAGTTTGAAGCGGCGAAAAAAGGCACGATCTTTTTGGATGAGATCGGGGATATGTCTTTGCGTGCGCAAGCGGCACTGCTGCGCGTTTTGCAGGAAAAGGTCGTCACTCCGGTGGGGAGCAATCAATCCCGCCCGATTTATGCGCGGATCATTGCCGCTACGCATCGAAACCTGTCAGAGGAGATCAAGGCGGGACGTTTTCGGGCGGATCTGTACTACCGGCTCAAAGGGGTCACCATTCATTTGCCGTCACTGAAAAAGCGCAGTGATATCATCCAGGTGGCGGAGCATCTATTGCAGCAGATCGACACAGAACAAGCGTACATACTGACCACGGAGGCAAAGGACAAGCTGTGTGCTTATTCGTGGCCGGGCAATATCCGGGAACTGCAAGGCGTGCTGATTCAAGCGGTGTTTTTGGCAGAGGGGAACACCATTGATTGCGACCACATCCAGCTGGAGGGATTGATGGAAGCCGATACGCCTGAGTCTTTGGATCATGCCATACCTTCGTTGCGAGAAACAGAGAGAAAAGCGATCAAAAAGGCGCTCGAGAAAAGTGGCGGTAATGTAAGCAAAGCGGCCAAAATGCTGCAAATCGGACGCAATACCTTGTATCGCAAAATAGAAGAATACCAGATTGGGGCACCGATTAATCAGGAATAGTCATTCCTGATTCTCCTTTTTGAAAGAAGGTGATATTTATGAAGAATAAATTAATCGTGTCTTTGGCTGCAACAGCAATAGTTATGGTGCTAGTATTTGGATTTTTATATGTGGGGACTGGAAATGATTACTATAGATACTCTGATGGACCATCTTCAGAGCAGATAGAAGCTTTAAAGAGTAATAAAATTGATTATATGATTAAAGAAGACGGATCTTTATGGATAAGAAGAAGTGATGAATTGAAAGTAGCACAATGTTGTACATAGTTATGTTGAGTAACCAAAATGAGAGATACAACAGCAACCGGATTTATGAATGGTTGCTGTTTCTTTTCCATCAAAGGAAAGCCGTAGCACATCTAGGGGTACAGCCGAGATACGAGTAATTTTGGGTCGCAAGCTTACAGCAATTGTCATTTTTCGAATACAGTTTGTGGCATGGCGGGAGAATTCGATAAAATCACCATTTGGAAATAAAAGTAAGACAATGTCGCTTGGCGTGAACAAATGTTGCAATGGGTGTTGCAACATTTTGTTGCGTTATCTTGCAATGTCACCATTCGAGTGATGCATGGAGTGGAACGGATGGAAGACTTTTATCCGGTCAGGGTGCATGATACGGAGCTTGGCATTAATCATGCAAGTGGATAGTGCGGTATAAAGTCAAAAAATTTAGATTTTTAGGAGGGAGACCGTTGCAATACTATTCCATTGCAGTAATTCCAGGGGACGGAATCGGCCCCGAGGTCATGGAAGAAGGCCTGAAGGTGTTAGGTGCCATAGAAGAGAGTCACGGCGGCATTCGGTTTGCCCGTGATGTCATGGATTGGAACTGTAGCTACTATCTCCAACACGGCAAAATGATGCCGGAGAATGGACTCCACATTTTAAAAGACTATGATTTGATTCTGCTTGGTGCAATCGGTGCGCCCGAGGTTCCTGATCATGTCTCTGTGTGGGAGTTGATTTTGCCTATACGCCGGGCATTCCAGCAGTATGTGAACCTTCGCCCGGTCAAGCTGCTCAAAGGTCTGGAAAGCCCCCTTCGCTATAAGGGGCATGCCGATCTCGATTTCGTCGTGGTGCGGGAGAACACAGAGGGTGAGTACTCCAATATGGGCGGGCGGATGCATCAGGGTACACCGTACGAAATGGCGGTGCAAAACAACGTATTTACCCGGTATGGCACAGAGCGCATCCTCAAGTACGCTTACGCACTGGCGGAGAAACGTTCGAAAAAGAGAGTAACCGCGGCTACGAAGTCCAATGGGATCAACCATTCCATGCCGTTTTGGGATGAGATCGTCAAGGAAGTCAGTCAGGAATACCCAGGCATCCAGACCAATCTGTATCATATCGACGCACTCGCTGCCTATTTCATCACGCGACCAGAAACGTTTGACGTCGTAGTCGCGAGCAACTTGTTTGGTGACATTTTGACTGATCTCGGGGCGGCAATCGTTGGAGGTTTGGGCTTGGCTCCTTCTGCGAACATCAATCCGGAGCGCAAGTACCCATCCATGTTTGAGCCCATTCACGGCTCTGCGCCAGATATCGCGGGGAGAGGAATCGCCAATCCGATCGCACAAGTATGGAGCCTCGCTATGATGATGGATCATCTCGATCTGCCAGAGCTCAGTGCTGTCATCATGAACGCTATCGAAAACGTGTTGCAAGATGGCAAGGTGCTCACCCCTGATCTTGGGGGGACGGCGACCACAAAAGAATTGGGAGACGAAATCGTTCGCCACATCTATCAAACAACGAGATAAATAAAAGGGAGGAAGAGGACATGGAAGCGAGATCGTATGATTTGTACATCGGTGGAGAATGGGTGAAAACCGAGAGCTACATTCCCGTCCTTCACAAATACACGGGCGAGTGCATCGCGCGTATTGCCAAGGCTTGTCAGCAGCATGTAACAGAAGCGGTGGAAGCGGCGTGGGAGACGTTTAAGACGGACAAATTGACTCCTTTTCAACGATACAAAATCTTGCTGAAAGCCTCGGAGCTCATGGAGGAACGCCGGGACGAGATGGAGCGATCCTTGATTTGTGAAGTGGGCAAAACACGCAAGGACGCGATGAATGAGCTGGATCGGACGATCAATACACTGCGCTTGTCAGCAGAGGAAGCCAAGAAGATTCACGGGGAAATGATTCCGCTGCAAGCAACGGAAGGCTCGGAAAACCGGCTGGGCTTTACCATTCGGGTGCCAAAGGGAGTAATCGGTGCTATTACGCCGTTTAACTATCCCTTGCTGCTCAGCACGCACAAGATCGCGCCAGCGCTAGCCGCAGGAAATACGCTGGTCGTTAAGCCAGCTACAGTCACGCCTATCGCAACCTTTTTGTTGGTGGAGATCCTGGAGGAAGCGGGCCTGCCAAAAGGCTATGTGAATATCGTGACAGGGGCAGGCAGTCAGGTAGGGGAATGGCTGCTGGATGAAGAGCGCATCGCCATGTACACCTTTACCGGGTCAGGAGAAGTCGGTCGCCGCATCAAGGAGCGAAGTGGCATGCGTCCCGTTGCGCTGGAGCTCGGCAACAACTCTCCCAATATCGTGCACCTCGATGCAGATTTGGAGCTGGCAGCCCGTCAAACAGCCGCCCGCAGCTTTCACAATGCTGGCCAGGCGTGCATTGCTGTTCAGCGCATTTACGTGCATGAATCGGTTATGCAGGCGTTCAGCGACTTGTATATCTCGCATGTTCATCAGTTGAAGGTAGGGAACCCGGAAGACCCTGAGACGGATGTCGGACCGATGATCAGTGAAAAAGAGGCGAGCCGTACAGAGGAATGGGTACAGGAAGCGATTAGCCAAGGGGCCAGATCGCTCTTGCCTGTCAAACGGGAGGGAGCTCTCTTCTATCCGGCTGTGTTGGTGGATACAAGGCCAGAGATGAAGGTGGTTTGCCGGGAAGTGTTCGCGCCCGTTGTCACGATCATTCCGTACAGTGATCTTGAAGATGCTTTTACACAAGCCAACGATTCGGAGTACGGCTTGCAGGCGGGGATTTTTACCCGTGATTTGAACGTCGCGATGAAAGCAGCACGCGTGCTGGAGTACGGTGGCGTGGTGATCAACGACGTATCGACCTACCGCAATGACGTCATGCCGTACGGCGGAGTCAAAAACAGCGGACTGGGCAAAGAAGGTCCGCGTTACGCAGTCGAAGAGATGACGGAAGAGCGGATGGTGGTGATCAACCTATGAGCGGTCACCTTTTGCAGGGAAAAACGGCGATTGTAACAGGGGCCGCGTCAGGAATGGGCAAGGCCATTGCGATGCTTTTTGCGGCCGAGGGAGCTAACGTCATCCTGGCTGATTTGAACAAAGAGGCGGCAATAGCAGTCGCTCAAGAGCTGCCACAAGGGAAAGGTCATGCGGTGCAAACGGATGTGGCAGACGATACGAGTGTCGTTGCTCTCGTGAAGGAAACGCTCGAAGTGTACGGCTCGATTGATGTCCTGGTCAACTGCGCGGGTGTCCCCCAAGCGTTTACCCCCATTGAGGAGCTGACCTTGGAACAGTGGGATCGCATCATGTCTGTGAACACCAAGTCGATCTTTTTGACGACAAGACATGCAGTTCCTCACATGAAGGAGAAGGGGAAAGGCAGCATCATCAACATCGCTTCGATTGCCGGAATTCGCGCCCGTCCGGGACTGAATGCGTACTGCGCGTCCAAGGGGGCCGCTATCATGTTGAGCAAGGCACTGGCGATTGAGCTTGCTCCTTTTCAAATCCGGGTCAATGTCATCAATCCAGGGCCGGCAGAGACGCCAATGCTGGGTAAGTTTATCAATGGAGATGAAGCGGAAGTAGAAGCCGGGAAAAAAGATATTTTCATCAGCAGTGTTCCGTTAGGCATGTTGATTCAGCCGGAGGATATCGCGCAGGCGGCTCTCTATTTGGCTTCTGATCTATCCAAAATTGTCACGGGCGAGGTCATGAATGTAGACGGTGGAAGAGGGATCTAAACAAAAGAATTAACAGGGGGTACTATCGAATGTTTCGGAAGAAGGGGAGCTTTGTGTTAGCGAGCATCATGTCAGTGTCTTTATTTCTGGCGGCGTGTGGAGGAGGCGGCGGTCAACAGACTGCTCCACCTGCGGGACAAGCCGGGGGGACAGAAGCACCGAAAAGTGACGGCCAAAGCTATGTATTCAAAGCAGGGCATTCACTTACGGAGGATCATCCATACCATTTGGCATTGAAAAAAATGGCCGAGGATGTCGACAAGCGCTCGAACGGAAAAGTGAAAATCGAGGTGTATCCGCTGAGCCAGCTAGGAGCGGAGCGTGAATTGACAGAGGCGCTGACCTTTGGAACGGCGGATATGTCGATTACTTCGACTGCGCCTGTGATGAACTTCCACCCAAAGCTGGGCGTACTGGATCTTCCATTCTTGTTTGAGAGCCGTGAGCAGGCGTACAAGGTACTCGACGGACAAGTCGGGCAGGACCTGCTCAAGGATTTGGAAAACGCCAATCTGGTCGGGCTGGCATGGGCTGAAAACGGCTTCCGCCATATTACAAACGGCTCGAAGGTGATCAAGAAGCCGGAGGACGTGGCAGGGTTGAAGATACGCACGCAGGAAAACCCGATTCATCTGGCTGCATTCGAAGCATTGGGAGCGAAGCCGACTCCGATGGCTTGGACAGAGGCGCTGACAGCGCTGCAACAAGGAGTCGTCGATGCCCAGGAAAATCCGGCGATTGTCGCGCAGACCTACAAGTTGTATGAATCCAAGCAAACGCAAATGGCCTTGACCGGGCATGTCTACTCAGCGGCAATGATCTTGTTCAGCAAGCCTGTATGGGATAAGCTCCCGGCAGATGTCCAGCAACTTCTTGCCGAGGAAGCCAAAAAAGCGGGACAGTACGAGCGTGAGTTGATGATCAAGATGGAAGAAGAGGCCATTTCCACTATTAAAGGAAAAGGTGTAGTCATTACCGAGGATGTGGATAAGCAAGCTTTCCGCGATGCAATGAAGCCTGTCTATGACAAGTTTTCCGGGCAGTTCGGCAAAGAGCTGGTGGATCAAATTGTAAATACAAAATAAACGGCAGAAGGGAGACGAGCCACTCTGGCTTTTCTCCCCTTTTTCCTGCGAAAGGAGATTGTGTGTGGGCAACCTTGTTTCCAAAATAAACAGCATCCTTCGTTTTTTCATCATTGCCCTGCTGGCTATTATGGTGATCGCTGTCTTTCTGCAGGTGCTTTTCCGTTTTTTGCTCGACCAGCCCTTGGCCTGGACGGAGGAATTGGCTCGGTATTTGCTGATTTGGATCACGTTTCTGGGATCAGCGTACGCGATGTCGATCAAAGCACACATCGGTACGGAATACATTCAAAAGTACTTGTCGCCTCGGATGAACAAGGTGGTGCTGGTTATTGCCGCTTTGTGTAGTCTGGTCTTCTTTCTCGTCATGGTTCAGCAAGGCTACTTGTTATCTGCGAGAAGCATGACACAAACCTCACCCACTCTGCTCGTTCCCATGGGCTATGTATACATGGTGATTCCGATCAGCGGTGCCTTACTCATCATGAACGTGATCCATGTGACGTGGAAAGACATTACCGGGAAGGAGTGACCAGATTGTGGGTACGATTTTGTTTGTAACACTGTTGGTGCTCCTGATCCTGAATGTACCGATTGGGGTGGCACTGGGGTTATCTGTCGTTGTGGTGTTTATGCTGGAGGGGAACATCCCTCTTCTGGTTGTCATACAAAAAATGTTTAACGGGACCGATTCCTTCCCATTGATGGCGATTCCGTTCTTTCTCTTGGCAGGAAAGCTGATGGAAACAGGCGGAATCTCGGCTAGGCTGATCCGTTTTGCAAATACGATTGTCGGGAACCTGCCTGGGGGATTGGCAATCGTGGCGGTGATGGGTTGTACTTTTTTTGCAGCGATATCGGGTTCTTCGGCCGCGACAACGGCAGCCGTAGGGGGAATTTTGATCCCGCACATGGTCAAAAAAGGGTATAATGTCCGGTTTTCTGCGGCCTTGCATGCAACAGGCGGAACGATCGGTGTCATGATTCCTCCGAGTGTGCCGATGGTTTTATACGGGGTAGCAGCGAGTGCCTCGATTAGCGACTTATTTATTGCAGGGATCGGGCCAGGTATTCTCGTAGCGATCTCACTAATTCTGTACTCGTATTGGATCAGTAAGAAAAATGGCTGGGGTGGCGGAGAGAAGCATACACCCAAAGAGATATGGGAGGCATTCAAGGACGCCATTTTGGCGATTCTCATGCCGATTATTATTCTTGGTGGTATATACGGAGCCATCTTTACTCCGACAGAAGCAGCAGTGGTAGCCGTGATATACGGTCTGGTTGTCGGGCTTTTCGTCTACCGGGAGATCAAGTGGAGGGACTTGGGGGAAATATTGGCGGGCTCTGCCAGCATGACAGCGGTCATCATGCTTATTATCGCGACCGCCAATGCATTTGGCTATCTGATGACGAGGGAAAACATCCCGCAAGAAATTGCGCAATTCATGCTGGGGATTACCGACAGCACGATCATTACGTTGCTCATTATTAACATCTTGCTGCTCATTTTGGGGACGTTTATGGAAACGGCGGTTACGATCATTCTCCTGACCCCGATCCTTTTGCCGATCACGAATTCTTTGGGCATTGATCCGGTGCTATTTGGGGTGATCATGGTCGTCAACTCCGCCATCGGTATGTTGACGCCGCCGGTTGGGATCAATTTGTTGGTAGCAGGAAATATTGCGAAACTCCAGAATACGGAGATTGAGCGAGCGGTGATCCCGTTTTTGGTCATCATGATCGTCGATTTGATGCTCATCACCTATATTCCTGAAATTAGCTTATTCCTTGTTAACTTGGGCAAGTAACGGAGGGGGAACCAACGTGGATTACAAGCAAGTGTTAGTGGGATTACTGGGGGAAGAACGAGTATCGACCAACCCCACTGTACTGGAGCACCACAGCCATGATGAATCGTATCATACCCCGCATCTTCCAGATGTAGTCGTGTTTCCGCAGACGGCCGAGGAAGTCAGTCAAATCATGAAGCTGGCCAATGAAAAGCGCATTGCGGTAACGCCGTTTGGCATGGGGAGCAGTCTGGAAGGCCACGCGATTCCATATGCGGGCGGAATCAGCATGGATTTTTCCTTGATGAACCAAGTGCGGGAGGTGCGACCGAAGGATTTTCTCGTGAGAGTCCAGCCCGGTGTCACGCGCACTCAGCTCAATAAAGAATTGAAAAAGCACGGATTGTTTTTCTCCGTCGATCCTGGCGCGGACGCGACTTTGGGTGGGATGGCTGCTACAAACGCCAGCGGAACAACCTCTGTTCGCTATGGTGTGATGCGTGATCAGGTGCGCGATCTGGAAGTGGTGACGGCAGACGGTCGTATCATCCGTACAGGGAGCATGACAGCCAAATCCTCCTCAGGCTACCATCTTACGGGGCTGTTTGTCGGGTCGGAAGGAACACTTGGTGTATTTACAGAGCTGACCTTGCGTGTTTACGGCATCCCTGAGGCGACAACGGCTGCGCGTGCCAGCTTCCCTTCTGTTCAGGATGCTGTCGATACCGTCGTAGATATTCTCGGCGCGGGTATTCAGGTGGCGAGAATCGAGCTGGTTGATGAACGTTCCATCCAACAAGTGAATCTGTACAAAGAAACGAGCTACCCGGAAGCACCGACGCTGTTTATCGAGTTCCATGGCAGTGAACAAGGGCTCGCGTATGATATCGACTTTGCGAAGAGCATCGCCAATGGACATGGCTGCACGCAGTTTCTTTTTGAAACCGATTCGAAGGCGCGGACGCAGCTCTGGGACGCTCGTCATAACCTGGCGTATGCCTTCCTGCACAAATCCCCCGGGAAAAAGCTGATGGTAACAGATGTTTGCTTGCCGATTTCCGAGCTGGCAGGAGCTGTTGTTGACGCCCGGCAAGCCATTGATCGCGCTGGGCTGGATGGAGCGATTGCAGGGCATGTCGGGGATGGGAACTATCACGCTATCCTGATGATCGACCTGAATGACCCCGAAGAAGTGGCGCGTGCCGAGGGAGTAAATGCCCATCTGGTGGAGTACGCATTGAGTCGGGGAGGAACCTGCACAGGCGAACATGGTGTGGGGGTGGGGAAAATCAAATACCAGCGCAAGGAACACGGAGAAGCACTGGACGTCATGCAAGCTATGAAGCAAGTGATGGACCCAAACGGTATTTTGAATCCGGGGAAAATTTTCGGTAAATAACAGAGGGCCTGCATTCTGAACGTTTGTCGGAATGTGGGCTTTTTCTTTTGCGTAATGTGTCGAAGAGGAGAGGAGAAAGGATGATTATGCAGAATGTAGAAGATTGGTAACTGGTGCATTACATTCTGGTGTGGCAGGGAGGCAAAAATGAAGTCTATTGTTGAAATTGCCAAGATTGCAGGTATCGAAGAACAGCATTTGGAGCTATACGGAAAATATAAAGCCAAACTATCAGATGAGCTATGGGAGCAAGTGAAGGATCGCCCTGATGGCAAACTGATTCTTGTTACAGCGATGAACCCTAACCCGGCGGGAGCAGGTAAGACACTCACGACGATTGGTTTGTCACAAGCATTAAATCATCTGGGGAAGAAAACAATGGCAGCGCTTCGCGAGCCGTCCTTGGGTCCTTGCATGGGGATCAAAGGAGGCGCAACTGGAAGCGGCCAAGCACAAATTCTCCCGGCTGACGAAATTAACCTGCATTTTACAGGGGACATTCATGCGATTACAGCTGCACATAACTTGTTGGCAGCGATGATCGACAATCATATTTTCCACGGTAATCCGCGTGGGCTCAATCCAAAGAAAATCGTCTGGAAACGAGCCATGGACATGAATGACCGTGCACTGCGTAACATCGTGGTTGGTCTGGGTGACGGCAACGGGATGACGCGTGAAGATGGCTTCATGATTACAACTGCTTCGGAAATCATGGCAATCTTATGCCTGAGTGAGAATCTGGCGGACTTGCGCGAGCGATTGAACCAGATCATTATTGGCTATGATTTCGATGATCAGCCTGTACGGGCAGAGGAAATCAACGCGGTCGATGCGATGTGCGTTCTCTTGAAGGAAGCCATCAAGCCCAATCTCGTACAGACAATCGAAGGAACTCCGGTCATCATTCACGGAGGACCTTTTGCCAATATCGCTCATGGGTGCAGCAGCGTGATCGGAACCAAGATGGCTTTGAAGCTGGCAGATTACGTTGTAACAGAGGCTGGCTTTGGTGCCGACCTGGGGGCTGAGAAGTTTTTTGACATCAAATGCAGAAAAGCAGGTCTGACTCCATCGGCTGCTGTCGTGGTCATTACAGTTCGCTCGTTGAAATACAACGGCGGGGTAAAAGTACCTGATCTGGCAGAGGAGAACTTGTCTGCTCTGGAAAAAGGCTTCGAAAACGTCAAGCGCCATCTGGAAAACCTGCAAAAGTTCGGTGTGCCAGCAGTGGTGGCGATCAATCATTTTGCGACAGATACCCAGGCAGAGGTGGATGCCGTCATTGCGCTGTGCCAAGCGGCCGGAGCCGAAGCGGCGCTGTCCAAAGTATGGGCAGAAGGCGGAGCAGGTGGTGTCGAGCTTGCTGAAAAAGTGGCTCGTGCAGCAGAGCGGCCTTCATCCTTCCGATTCTTGTATGAAGATAACCTCAGCATAAAAGACAAGATTGAGACAGTCGTAAAAGAAGTATACCGTGGATCAGGGGTTGTCTTTTCGCCGCTGGCATTAAAAACGATCCAAAAGGTAGAAGAAATGGGCATGTCCCATCTGCCTGTGTGCATGGCGAAAACCCCGTACTCCTTTACGGATCGCGCTGATCTGCTGGGAGCACCTGTTGACTTCACGATCCAAGTGAGTGAAGTGCGCATATCAGCAGGAGCTGGTTTTATTGTGGCACTGACTGGTAGCTTGGTTACCATGCCAGGCCTCCCGAAAAAGCCGGCTGCTGAATCGTTATATGTAGACGTGGATGGCCAAGTGATCGGATTAAGCTAGTCAAAAAGTTTGACAAAAAGCTGACAACTGTAAAAGGTTGTCAGCTTTTTTTGTATTTTTGAGGTTTATTATCGGAAAGTTATGGGAAAAGAAAGGTGAGATTGAAAAATGTGAACTTAATTGAAAAACAACAAGGAATGACAAAGGCAAACTTGCTGAAAGGCAGGGACGCAAAGCCACGGGTCTAAGGTCGAGAGTCAAGTGACTTTCGCAGCTAGGACAGCCGGGTTGCCATACCGTAGTCATGATGGGCTGTCGGTGGGCAGTCTTTTTTTTGTTGAAAAAAGAGAAGGGAGAAGGGATTCGGTATGAAAAATAGTTTGAAGAATAAGCTAATTATCGTTTTGTGCCTGCTGTTGTTGATAAGTTTGGGTACGGTTTGCGGTGCAAGCTATTGGAGTGCTTCCAATCTTTTGGCAGACAGTCTGGACAAAGAAGCTGAGTTGTCAGCTAACAATCTCTCGATTCGTATCGATGGTTTCTTTAAAGAAAAAATTGAAATTGTAAGAGCAGTGGGAGGGTTGATGTCGGCTGATCAAAATGCCGAGTATGACCTGAAACTCATTCAAGAGGCCCAAAAGAAAAACCCCGAGTTTGAGACGTTCTTCTTTTCGCATGATTTAAGCGGAAAGAATGTGATCAATTTCAAGGGTGAAGTGACTGATATCTCGGATCGTCCGCACATTAAGGAAGCCAGCAAAGGGGAAGGAAAGGTTGTTGTCTCAGAGCCAGTTGTTTCGAAGCGCACAGGGAATAACATCGTGACCCTTGTCGTTCCGTTGATGAAGGACAATCGTCAATACGGTTATATCGGTTCTACGATTCCTATCAATGAGATCCAAAAAAAGGTGTCCGAAGAGAAATTTGGTCAATCAGGCTACGCCTTTTTAGTAAGCAAAACAGGAACATTTATTTATCATCCGAACAGCGAGTTCATTCTGAAGGAATCGATTCTCAATATGGGTATTCTTGAACTTCAGACTGGCTTTGAAGACATCAAGCAAGGGAAGCATGGAATTGCCCAATATAATTACGAGAATACAGAGCGATTTGCTTCGTATGCTCCTACCAATTTGAACTGGGGTATATACATCACTGCACCCGTAGCAGAGCTGCATGCCCCTGTCGATCAACTGTCAGTCCGATTGATGGTTATTTCCCTCATCGTATTGGCAATTGGGGTTGTCCTCGTTTATTTCTTGGCTGTACGCATGGTGAAACCAATTGAGCGTCTGAATCACGCCGTAAATGTAGTGGCGCAGGGCAACTTGAAAGAGACCGTAACGGTTGACGGAAAAGACGAGATTGCGGTTCTGTCCCGTGACTTTAACCAGACGGTATCGCACTTGAAAAATTTGATTGAAGACGTATCACTGTCGTCTGATCAAGTACAGCGTTTTAGTCAGGAAGTATCTGAAGGTATTAAGCAGGCGACAGAAAACATCAACCAAATCGGCTTGTCTATTGCACAGATTTCTGAGGGAGCAGAGGCGCAGGCAGCCAGCTCGCAGGAAGTCGCATTGTCGATGACTGACATGGCAGCAGGCATCGTGAAAATCGCGGAGACGTCTGCACATGTTTCTGAGGCTGCCCAGATAGCAACAGAGCAGGCAGAACAAGGAACTGCTGTGGTAGAGCAGGCAGTTCTCCAGATGGGAAGCATTGGCGAGGGAACATCGAAGGCGACAGTAGCCATTGAACAGCTCAACAATCGCTCCAAAGAAATCGAAGGCATTCTCGATACGATCAGTCAATTGACCTCACAAATTAATTTGCTTGCCTTGAACGCTTCGATTGAGGCGGCACGTGCAGGCGAGCATGGACGTGGGTTTGCTGTAGTTGCGGGTGAAGTAAAAAAACTGGCGAACCAATCCGAGGAATCCGCATCCAAAATCGCGATGCTGATCGGGGAAATCCAACAGGATACTCGTCACGCAGTAGAGGTCATGACAGCGGGCAACCAAAACGCACAGCAAGGTATTCAACTGGTCGAAGAGGTTCGCGAAATCTTTGGGCATATTTTGGAATCTTCCCGGAACGTTGCTGCGCACATTTTGGAAGTATCCGCCGCGTCAGAACAAATGTCAGCAGGTTCCCAACAAGTGAGTGCTTCTGTAGATGAAATGCATAACATTGCAAAACATGCTTCACTCGACGCGCAAACAGTGGCAAAGGCAACCGAAGAGCAGCTTCAAGCCATCCAGGAAATTGGCCAGTCTGTCGAGCATTTGAATGCAGTGGCAGAAGAATTACAGCAAGGAATCGGTAGGTTTACTGTATAAGAAGCAGCTCTACAGGTTGTAAGTCCTCTTCTTTGAAAGGGGGGATGCCATTAGGGGATGATGGAGTTTGTTTCTACTAACTAAATTCATTACCGTTTAACAGGAGGAGAACCCAGATGAAAAAATTCACAAAAACAATCTTGGCGAGCACACTCGCTGCAACTATGCTCATGACATCAGGAACAGGTGCTTTTGCCGCAACAGCGGTTAAGCCTGTCCAAACCGTAGCTGCTGAAGCTGCTAAAAAACCGCAAGCGAAGAAGTTTGAGTCTCGCTTGGACGAAATCATTGCGAGAGGCTATATCCTCGTAGGTACTCCAGGTGACTACAAACCGTTTACATATTTGAATCCGAAAACAAACCAATTCGAAGGTTACGATATCGATGCGATGAAAGAATTCGCAAAAAGCCTGGGAGTAGAGGCGCGTTTTGTTCAAACATCCTGGCCGACACTGATGGACGATCTGTTGGCAAATAAATTCGATATTGCTGTCGGAGGCGTTACCCGCAACACAGACCGCCAGAAAAAAGCACACATGAGCGATCCTTATATTATGTTCGGTAAAGCTCCGCTCATCCGTGCAGAAGACAAGGACAAGTACAAAAGTGTAGCAGACATCAATAAACCAGAGGTGCGCATTGGTGTGAATCCAGGGGGCACCAACGAAAAATTCGTTCGTGAGCACCTGACAAAAGCAACTGTGACTGTTGAACAAAACAACCTCGACATTCCTGGTCTGGTAGCAAGCGGTAAGTACGATGTGATGATCACGGATACGCTGGAAGCGCTTGTATATTCCAAAGCAGACTCCCGCCTGTATGCCGCTCTGACTGACAATCCATTCACCAAGAGTGAAAAAGCGTACATGATTCACCGCGGAGACACAATCTTCGCTAACTACTTGGATCTTTGGATGGACGAAATGAAACTGCAAGGGAAGTTTGATGAGCTTTACAACAAATGGGTAAAATAATTCGATAACAGACAAGCAGCCTGATTCTGGGCTGCTTTGTTATTTTTACAAGATTCATTACCAAAAAATCAAAAAAATTGGGTCTATAAGCTGTTTGCTTTTTCAGTCATTGCATGGTACGATTACAGCTATGTTCTTTAGGGCGCTACGTACAATCGGGATAAAAGGGCATGTTCCGGATCGTAAGGAATAGTGCCCTTTTTTTTGAGAATTTTATAGATGAAGGTATTGATAAAGGAGACTGACATTCATTGGCGACTTTTAATGATTTTGGCTTACACCACTCCATTGTTAGAGCGTTGAGCAACATGGGCTTCGAAGAGGCTACAGCTATTCAGGATCAAACGGTTCCTGTAGCACTGCAAGGTCGTGACCTGATCGGTCAAGCACAAACTGGTACAGGTAAAACGGCTGCATTTGGTATTCCGCTGATTGAACGCATGGATGAAACAAGCGGAAATATTCAAGGGGTTGTATTGACCCCAACTCGTGAGCTGGCTGTTCAGGTTGCAGAAGAGATTAATAAAATTGCCCAATTTAAAAACATCTCTGCCCTGCCAATCTACGGTGGTCAAGACATCACGCGTCAAATCAAGGCGTTGAAAAAACGCCCGCAAATCATCGTAGCAACACCTGGTCGTTTCATGGACCACATGAGAAGAAGAACAATTCGTCTAGATGCCATCGAGGTAGTTGTTTTGGACGAAGCGGATGAAATGCTGAACATGGGTTTCATCGACGACATTAAGGAAATCTTGAAAGAGGTTCCAGAAAGTCGACAAACCCTGCTGTTCTCCGCAACGATGCCGAGAGCGATTCAGGAAATCGCCCAGCAGTTCATGAACGAACCAACCATCATTCAAGTGAAAGCAAAAGAAGTAACCGTACCAAACATCGAACAGCAATATATGGAAATGGCAGAAAGACAAAAGTTCGATGTTCTGTGCCGTTTGCTGGATATTCATTCGCCTGAGCTGGCTATCGTATTCGGTAGAACCAAGCGCAGAGTAGATGAGCTGTCCGAAGCTCTGACCAAACGCGGTTATGGAGCAGAAGGTATCCACGGAGACCTGAACCAAGCAAAACGCGACAGCGTACTGCGCAAGTTCAAGGAAGGTACAATCGAGGTATTGGTGGCGACCGACGTAGCAGCCCGCGGTCTGGATATCAGCGGTGTTACACACGTCTTCAACTTTGACATTCCACAAGACTCCGAAAGCTACGTTCACCGTATCGGTAGAACGGGACGTGCTGGTAAAACGGGTCTCGCGATCACATTTGTTACTTCCCGTGAAATTGACCATCTGCGTCTGATTGAGCGTACAACCAAGCGTCGTATGGAGCGTCGTGCTGTTCCTTCGATGGCAGAAGCTCTGGAAGGTCAACAAAAAATGACAGTAGACAAAATCCTGGAAGCGTCTGGAAGAGATGATCTGTCCGCTTACAAAACATTGGCAGAACAATTGCTGGAGGATGTTGATTCTGTAACGCTGGTATCTGCAGCACTCAAGCTGTTGACCAAAGAGCCGGATACGACACCTGTTCGCCTGACAGAAGAAGCTCCTCTTCGCGTAGGGAAGAAAAAGCTGCCTCCAAAAGGAAAAGGTGGCTTCGGTTCGGGTTCCGGTTTTGGTGGAAAGCGTCCATCTCGCCCACGCAATGGCGAATATCGTCCTCGCGGCGGCGAATCTCGTCCACGCAGTGGCGACTCCCGTCCACGCAGCGGTGACTCCCGTCCACGTGGCGAATCTCGTCCACCACGCAGCTAGGAATCGAACGGTATTGCAAGCAAAGACTGGTGTGCACATACATGTGCGCATCGGTCTTTTTTTCGTGTTGACTGCCCGCGAATATTTAGGAGAATCCGTGACAAACTAGGGGTGTTTTGCCACGAATTTTCGCGCAGGGATTGGGAGGCGGATATGGGTACATGCAGGTGTAAGGAAAAGGCTTCTGCAGCAGGGCAGAGGTCTTTTTCCTGTGGGCAATTAAGTTTTGGCAACAATGAGTCAGACAAATTCGCGCTTTGATTTTGTTGTTAGCCCTTATGAAAACGCTTTATATTTGAGGTGTACACATTACCTTTTTAATCATGTCAACATCTCATAAATAGGGGTAAAGGAGGGTGCAGTATGGAGAGTGTGGAAACCAAAAACTCTTCGGGTGGAATCCGAGTCTCGGTACAAAAGTTTGGACGATTTTTGAGTGCGATGGTTATGCCAAATATCGGTGCTTTCATCGCTTGGGGATTGATTACCGCTTTATTTATCCCGACAGGTTGGTTGCCTAACGAAAATTTGGCCAAACTGGTTGGGCCGATGATTACGTATTTACTGCCACTGCTGATCGGTTATACCGGCGGGAAGATGGTCCATGATGTTCGAGGCGGGGTCGTAGGTGCCGTCGCTACGATGGGGGTTGTCGTAGGTGCAGACATCCCGATGTTCCTGGGAGCTATGATCATGGGTCCTTTGGGCGGCTGGGTCATGAAAAAAGTGGACCAGTTGTTCGAAGGAAAAATTCGTTCCGGCTTTGAAATGCTAGTAAACAACTTTTCCGCTGGTATTGTTGGCGGGTTACTGACACTTTTGGCATTCCAGGCAATTGGGCCTGTCGTTGTGGGCTTGAGCAAGGCGCTTGCAGCGGGTGTGGAAGTCATTGTAGGCGCAGGATTGCTGCCGCTTGCCAGCATTTTCATCGAGCCAGCGAAGATCCTGTTCCTGAATAATGCGATTAACCACGGTATTTTGAGCCCGATCGGTCTGGATGAAGCCGCGAAGCTGGGTCAATCGGTTTTCTTCCTGCTTGAATCCAATCCGGGGCCTGGTTTGGGAATTTTGTTGGCATACTGGCTTGCTGGCAGAGGCAGTGCAAAGCAATCGGCTCCGGGTGCTGTCATCATTCACTTCTTTGGGGGTATCCACGAAATTTACTTCCCGTATGTGCTGATGAATCCGCGGTTGATTCTGGCGGCCATTGGCGGCGGGATGGCTGGTGTGTTTACCTTCACGCTGCTTGGCGCAGGATTGGTGGCGCCACCATCTCCGGGTAGTATTTTCTCCTTGATTGCAATGGCACCGCGTGGAGGGTTGCTACCGGTACTGGCTGGTGTGTTGGCTGCGACTGTCGTGTCCTTCCTCATCGCGTCTGCTCTCTTGAAAATGAGCGCGAAGACAGACGAAGATGAACTGGAAAAAGCGACAGAAAAAATGCAAGAGATGAAAGGCAAAAAAGCACAGGAGCAAGAAGCGGTTAAAGCTCCAGTGAAGCATGAGGTAGCTGCTGCTGACGTGAAAAAAGTTGTCTTCTCTTGCGATGCGGGTATGGGCTCCAGTGCGATGGGCGCGGCGTCCTTGCGCAAAAAGTTCAAGGATGCGGGCCTGACCGAGATTACGGTCATCAATACAGCGATCAACGACATTCCAAGTGACGCTGATATCGTCATTACACACAAGTCTTTAACAGAGAGAGCGCAAGTCAAAGCGCCTTCTGCGGAGCATATCTCCATTGACAATTTCTTGAATAGTCCCGAGTATGACAAGTTGGTCAAACGCCTGGGGTAAAGGGAATCAACGCTAGTGAGAGCTAGCGTCTTCCCTCTTTGGCGTTAAGGAGGGAACGAAGACATGCTTGTATCCTCTCGACAGCGATCCATTATCGAGATTTTATTGAAGGAACAAAAAGGAGTTACCGTTGGTTGGATTGCCGAACAGATCGGTGTAAGCGGACGTACCGTTCACAGGGAATTGGATGCGCTGGATTCCTTGTTCGATGAATTTGAATTGGAGTTAGTCAGAAAAACTGGATCAGGGCTTGAAGTGGTGGGGGCCGACGACCAAAAGCTTGCACTCAGAATGTCTGTCCTGCATCACATGACGAAGGAATACACCGCGCAGGAACGTAAGGCCATCATCCTGTGCGCGCTCCTGGAGGCATCGGAGCCAGTCAAGCTGATTTCGCTAGCGATCGATTTGAAAGTGACGACAGCGACCATCAGTCATGATTTGGATGATTTAGAGACCGTGCTTGCTCGTTACGATCTGTCACTCTTGCGAAAAAGAGGGTACGGCGTAGAGCTGCAAGGTACAGAGTCTTCCAAGCGGCGGGCTATAAGCAGACTGATTGCCGAGCATCTGGACGATCACGAGCTAATTGGGATTATCAAAGAAAATATTCAAAACAAGGCACTCCGAGACATCGACTCGATATCGGAACGGCTGCTTGGTTTGATTGACCGGGAAAAGCTGATCAAGGTCGAGAATGCACTGAGCCATCTGGACGAGGAGCTTCCCTATCCTTTGGCAGACAGCGCTTATCTCGGATTAGTCACACATCTGGCATTGGCCATGGAACGGATTGAAAAAGGGGAAGGCATTCATTTTGACGAGAAAACCCTCAGTGAATTGCTTGGAACACCCGAGTACGAAATAGCCAGCAACATCATGGAGCGCCTGAAGCAAATCTTCCAAATGGAAATCCCAGCGGATGAGATCGGCTATATTACGATGCATTTGCGGGGTGCCAAGCTGCGGCATTCTCCGGATGACCAGGTATGGACGGAAAATACGGAGCTCATGGTCATTACGAAACGCTTCATTCAAGCCTGCGAAGAACGCCTGAACATTCCGCTTGGCAATGACGCCTCGCTGTTCCATGGTCTGCTGACGCATTTGGAGCCAGCCTTATACCGATTGCAGCGGAAGATGGAGATTCGCAATCCGATTCTCGAGCAGATCAAGCAAAACTATCCAGAGCTGTTTACCGTAACAAGTGAAGCGGTTCATACAGTTTTACCAGAGCTACAGGTTCCAGATGAAGAGATCGGGTACCTGGTGATGCATCTTGGTGCGGCATTGGAGAGAACGCGCCAGGAGCAGCAGTGGTACCGGGCATTGGTAGTATGCTCCAGCGGGATCGGCTCCTCCAAAATTTTGGCTACGCGCATCAAAAAAGAAATACCGGAGATCGTCAGCTTGAAAAATCTGTCCATGTTTGATCTGGAAGAGGTTCCGGCAACGGATTATGACTTGATTATTTCCACCCTTCCATTGCCGCTTGATCCAGCGGAATATGTCGTGGTCAGCCCGTTGCTTCCGCCAGACGACATCCAAAAAATTAAATATCAATTGCATACGACGAGTCAGAAACAATCCCATCAGGAGAAAAGTCAGCTGGTTCCCGCAGGACAGCAATCCATCGAACAACTAAGGGCCATGCAATACTACGCAGCGTATGCCAATGAGCTATACGATGGGCTATGGGGAATGAGATGGGATAACCGTGATCAGGACATCTCCCAGCTTTTGAGCCAAATCAGCAAGGGGCTGAAAGAGCGTGGAACGATTGAAGAGGTCGAACCGGTCGTCAAGCAGTTGATCGAGCGGGAAAAGCTCGGCGGTTTGGGGATTCCGGGAACCTCCCTGGCCCTTTTTCACGGAAGAAACGAAGCGGTGAACAAGGCGTCTTTTACGTTTCACCAATTACAAGAGCCTCTGCTTCTTCGTTCGATGGATGAAGAAGTCATCTCCATTGACATGCTTCTGCTACTTTTGGGGCCGAAAGAAGTACCGAAGGAAGGGCTGGAAGTACTCAGCGAGATCAGCTCCCTTTTGATTGACGAAGAAATGCAAGCGGTTTTGAAAACAGGAGAAACACAGCAAATTGCTGATTATATAGCGGGCAAAATGTATGCGTTTTGCCTCAAAAAGATAGGATTGGAGAGAACGGAATGAAAAACATACTGACAGCAGAAAAAATCATGTTGAATGCAAAGGTAGCCAATAAAGAAGAAGCGATCAGACTGGCAGGACAATTGCTTGTGCGTGCAGGCCACGTAACGGAGGCGTATGTAGAGAAAATGCAAGAGCGCGAGCGGTTGGCGACAACATACATCGGAAGCGGCGTAGCCATCCCGCATGGAACGAACGAATCCAAGGCAGAGATTCAATCCACCGGGATCTCCATCATTCAGGTTCCTGAGGGCGTCGATTTTGGAGAAGGCAATACAGCTTATTTGCTGGTGGGCATTGCTGCTGTTGGAGATGAGCATTTGGAGGTGCTCTCGAACATCGCCATTCTTTGCTCCGAGGAGGAAAACGTCAAGCGGATTGTAAACGCGGCTTCGGCGGAAGAGATTATCACGATGTTCTCCGAGGAGGTGTAATCCGCTATGCTAGCTGTACATTTTGGAGCGGGAAATATTGGGCGAGGCTTTATCGGACAACTGTTGCAAAAGGCTGGCTATGAAATTGTGTTTGTGGATGTCAATGCCGCTTTGGTCGATGAGCTGAATGAGCGGAAAATGTATCGCGTGCAACTAGCAACAACAGGAAAACCAGAGTCGGTCGTGGAAGGAGTTCGGGCGATAAATGGTCAGGATGTAGCGGCGGTAGCTGAAGCGATCGCCACTGCTGATTTGGTTACGACGGCAGTTGGTCCAAACATTCTTCCGCACATTGCGGGGGCCATCGCAGCCGGCATTACCCGGAGACTTTCTGTTCATGCCAAGCCACTCAATGTGATTGCATGTGAAAACATGATTGGTGGCAGCGAGAAGCTGAAGGAGCATGTGTATGAGCATCTGACGGAATCGGTTCAAGCCGGGGCAGCACAATGGATCGGATTCCCCAATGCAGCCGTAGATCGGATTGTTCCTTTGCAGCAGCATGATGACAAGCTCCTGGTTATGGTTGAACCGTTTTTCGAATGGGTGGTAGATTCGTCCCAGATGGTTGGAGAAGTCCCGTCCATTGAGGGCGTTACCTATGTGGAGGATCTGGCGCCATACATCGAAAGAAAGCTGTTTACCGTCAACACAGGTCATGCGGTCATTGCGTACCTGGGGTATCAGTTGGGGATGAAAACGATTGATGAAGCAATGCGAGACGACCGGATTGTTCAGGCGACACGCGGGACTCTTCAGGAGACAGGTGCACTGCTTGCTGCCAAGTACGGATTTGACCTGCAGGTTCATGGGCAGTACATGGAAAAAATCCTCGGCAGATACACCAATCCACTGCTGTCTGACGATATTGTCAGGGTGGCGCGTTCGCCGATCCGCAAGCTGTCGCAGCATGATCGTTTGGTCGGCCCGGCGCTGCAATGCATGGAAAAAGGAATGAATCCAGAGCATTTGGGTCTGGCAATTGCAGCGGCACTGGCATTCGACTATCCCGAGGATGCAGAGTCCGCACGGATACAAGCAAGCCTGAAAGAGTTTGGATGGGAAAATACATTACACAATTGTACCGGCATTCCGGCAGGTCATCCGCTTGAGGAGATCGTGCGCGAACAGGCACGCAGATTGAAGGAATGGTCAGGTAGCCATTGAGAAAGGCTGATGTTACGATGTCCCAAAAGATCACAGGTGTAAAAGCTTCAGCAGGTATCGCCATTGGCAAAGCGTTTTTACTGACAACGCCCGATTTACAGATCAATACCGTAGCGATTGAAGATCCGGCGAGTGAAATCCACCGCTTTCAAGAGGCGTTGGCTCGAGCAAAAAATGATTTGGAGGGCATCGTTCTGCGCGTGGAGCAGGAGATGGGGACGGATCATGCAGATATTTTCAAAGCTCACCTGCTCGTCTTGGAAGACCCGGAACTGGTCGATACCGTCAAAGATAAAATCTCAAACGAAAAGACAAACGCCGAAACCGCCTTGAATGATGTCGCACAAGCATTCATTGGACTTTTCGAGCAAATGGACAACGAATACATGCGGGAGAGAGCAGCAGATATTCGTGACGTGACCAAACGTGTCCTTTCTTACTTGCTGGGGGTACCGTTTGCAGGACTTGGTGAGCTGACAGAAGAAGTGATTATTGTAGCAGATGATTTGACGCCTTCCGATACAGCCCAATTAGACCGGCGCTATGTCAAAGGCTTCGTTACGGACATTGGTGGACGAACCTCGCATTCTGCGATTATGGCACGTTCTCTGGAGATCCCTGCTGTTGTCGGAACACAAGGGATTACTCGTGCGGTTCAGCTCGCGACGCTCATCATTCTCGATGGGCATGAAGGAATCGCGATTATCGACCCGAGTGAAGAAGAGATCGCTGTCTACAAACGCAAGCAGGCTGATTACGAAGCGCAAAAAGCCGAACTGGCGAAGCTTGTGAACAATAAAACGGTCACGGTGGACAATCATCATGTCGAGCTTGCCGCCAATATCGGAAGCCCCGAAGATGTCATTGGGGCAATCGCCAATGGAGCGGAAGGTGTCGGGCTGTTCCGCACGGAGTTTCTGTACATGGGACGCAATGATTTCCCGACGGAAGAGGAGCAATACCTCGCGTACAAGCACGTGCTGGAGCATATGGGCGACCGCCCGGTAGTTATTCGCACATTGGACATTGGCGGGGACAAGCATCTCTCTTACTTGGCTTTGCCGGAAGAAATGAACCCGTTTCTTGGGCATCGCGCCATCCGGCTGTGTCTCGACAACCAAGAATTGTTTCGTACGCAACTGCGTGCTCTTTTGCGCGCAAGTGTACACGGCAATCTGAAAATCATGTTTCCGATGATTGCGACACTGGAGGAGTTTCGCCAGGCGAAAGCGATTTTGGAGGAAGAGAAAAAATCCTTGGTCGATCGCGGAATTGTAGTATCCGATCAGTACGAAGTGGGTATCATGATTGAGATCCCTGCTGCGGCACTGATGGCCGATCAATTTGCACGTGAGGTTGACTTTTTCAGCATTGGAACCAATGATTTAATTCAATACACAATGGCAGCCGACCGTATGAACGAGAAGGTCGCTTATCTCTACCAGCCATATCACCCTGCTGTTTTGCGCTTGCTGCACAATGTCATTGAAGCAGGGCATGCGCAGAACAAATGGGTCGGTATGTGCGGGGAGATGGCGGGCGATCCAATCGCGATCCCGATTCTGTTGGGAATGGGTCTGGATGAATTTAGTATGAGTGCAGGGAGCATTTTGCCTGCGCGCCAACAGCTGAGTCGTTTGAGCGTAGAGGACGCAGCGAAACAGATGGATACGATTTTACAGATGAGCACTTCTGCGCAAGTAGAGGCGTTCGTGAAGGAATGGCTTGAAAGAGTATAAGGAAGGAGGCAGATCAGAATGGTAGAGAAAAAAATAGTGGTTCAATTGGCGCACGGCCTGCATGCACGTCCTGCGGCGAACTTTGTGAAGGTAGCCACGTCTTTTTCCAGCGAAATTAAAATCATCAAAAATGAGAAAAATGTAAATGGCAAGAGCATCATGGGTATTATGGCAGCAGCGATTGGAAAAGGGGAAGAAATTACCCTGATCACCGATGGTGTCGATGAACAAGAAGCGATGGCAGCATTGGAAAAAGCATTGACCGAACAGGAATAGGGATGAGAAAAGGAAAGACGAAAAGCCCCTCGAATTTGAGGGGTTTTTTCTGTTGTTCCGGGAAAGTTCACGTAGACAATAGTTGTGCGAAAGGGGGTGAGAAGGGTGTCAGTCGCTTTTGGGCTCGTTGTTCTTCTAAAAGCAGCTCCATTTTCAGGCGGACGCGCTCTGAGTGTGTGGTTTTGTAGAGGGGGATTACCAAATTCCGTGTTTCCAAAGGGTCGGCCGTGAGATTATACAATTCGTATTCAGTCATCGTGGGGTTGAATACATCCCCGGTAAAGTAGCGGGAGTATTTCCATAAAGCGCTGTGCCCGGCAGAATTCATGCAGGCGATGACCGTTTCTATCTGATTTGGAGGAATGACAGAGTCATAGGGTTGGTGTTGCACGTTCACTTGATGCTGTCCTTTTGTCACATCATCGTCCGTCATGAAGTAGATCGGCTCGCTGGAGATAGAGTCCATATCGTGGGACAAGATGATGGGAGTAAGATCACGACCGACAAGAGGGCGCACCTCGCTATGTGTATAGGTCAGCTCCTCACCAAGCCTGTCTCTGTCTGCTCCGGCCATCCCGAGTAGAGTCGGAAGAACATCCACATGATTGGTTAACAGCTCTGTGGAGGTTGCGTATGGAAAAAGAAGTGGGTTGTGGATAATGAGGGGAACATGAATCGCTTCTTCGTAGGCACAGTACCATTTTTGATACAGTTTGCCGTGAGCCCCCAATAATTCGCCGTGGTCGGATGTGAACACGACCAGTGTCTCGAGATAAAACGAGCTGGCGACGAGTGCTTCAAGAACACGCATCACTTCCCGATCGGCGTTTTTTTGGAGCTGATAGTACAGTCTTCGATAATGGGCTTGGTCCGAAATGGGCTGGAACGCCTGTGGATATACCTCCCGATAACTCGCTTGGCAGCGCGGTTTTGTCGCAAGTGATTCATGCTGAGTAGGGGGCGGGGCAACTGTGGGAACTGACTTATCCACATGGAAGCGAAAAAACGGTGAGCTCGCAGCGATATCCCCATAGATGGCGATATCATGTGGATTGACGAAAGACGCCACGATCAGCCAAGGATGGTAGCTTTCAACGGAGCTTTTCTCCTGATCCAGGGCATGGAGCAGCTCGATAACTTCGCTGCTGTACACTACATCACGACCATTTACTCCGATGGCTGCGGACGAACCGGAGTTATGCGGCGCTATTCCATGCGGTTCAGGCCCTATCCAACTGGAGAAGCCGTAGCCGTCCAGCCGATCAGCAAGCAAGTATAAGCTTTCCTTATCGGGATCGGGGACCCCTGTTCCAAGGGTATAGCTGGGGATAGGAAAATGGGTACCCGGTACCCAGATGTCGGCATCGGAAATATGCCACTTGCCTTTATAGAAACACCGATAGCCCGCTTGACGAAAATAATTTCCCATCGTCGGAACAGTGTTGCGATCCAGCCAGAACATGTCGCTGTCAGCAGATCGTTTAGCTGCGCCGCTGGTCTGGCTGACGCCGTGCAAAGAGGGGTACTGACCGGTGAACAAGGTAGCTCTGCTGGGGCAACAGGCAGTGGAGCCAACGTAATGACGCTTGAATTCCAACCCATGCTCTCGCAAAAAAGTATGAGCGTGGAGTGTATCCTCCTTCCATTCACGTATTGCAGGCTCTTCATAAACAGGGGGAAATCGTTCCTGATCCACAATGATGAATAAGATATTCGGTCGTCTCTTCAACCATTTTCTCGACATATAGATCCCCCTCGGCAAAGATGTACACATCTTTATCAACATATGGGGATAATCTTTGTCCTTATCCACAAAAAAAACTCGCCGATCATCAAGAAATCGGCGAATTCGAATTCGGGTGTTTGGTTATCCACAGTTTTTTATACCAATGCAAAGGAGAGCACCGACAAAAGAATCGAGGTAATACTCATGGCAATCAGTGGGCGCGCCGCTTTTGTCCGCAGTGCACGCAGATTGACATTGAGGCCAAGCCCGACCATCGCCATAGTGAGAACGAAGGTTGTGACATTGGCGATTCCGTTATGGAATGCTTCTGTGACAGGAATGGATGTGCCGAGAACGTAGCTTCCAAAAACACTCATAGCGAGGAAGCCGATCAGGAACCATGGGAATTCAATCTTGGTGCCACTTTGTAATTTCCCGGAGCGTTTCATCCAAATCATCAGGATAAAACAGAGCGGAACCAACAGGAGCACACGCCCCAATTTTGCCAGCAGGGCAATCGCTAGCCCATCTTGACCCGCTGGTGCAGCAGCCAATGCGACATGAGCAATCTCGTGCAGACTAATTCCAGACCACATGCCGTATTCGACCGCGGACAGGGGGAGGAATGGACGCAGGATCGTGTAGGCAATAGCAAATAAGGTTCCGACGAGGGCAATCATTCCTACCCCAATGGCGGTATCTTCATCCTTGGCAGCAACGATAGGGGAGACGGCTGCAATAGCCGCTGCTCCACAGACGCCTGTACCGACTCCGAGCATGAGGGAGAGGGAAGAGTCTGCTTTCAACCACTTGGCTATCAGCATCGTAACCGCGATAGCAAAAATAATGACACCAGCGTCATAGACGAGAAGCCCGAGGCCTTGATTCAAGACGACATCGATATTGAGCTTGAGCCCGTACAAAATAATAGCCAGACGCAGTAAACGCTTGGCGGAAAATTGAATCCCTGATCGCAATTCTTCCGGATATCCACGAAAATGCCGGTAAGCGACCGCGATCAGGATCGAACAGGCGAGGGGGCCAACCTGTTGAAACCCAGGTATTTTTGCTAGGCCGTAGCCTGTCAGGGCGATAAAAAAAGTAAAAGCGATTCCAGCTATCCACAGCGAGAAGGATGCAGGTTTGCTTTCGTTGTTTTTTGCGGGCTGTACGCTGGCATTGCTTTCATTCAATGGCACGCTGCTTTTGATGGGAGTTGCCATTGCCATCACTCCTCGAAAAGTTTTACAAACTCAGCATACGGCAACTGTTATAATAAGAAAAATAAATCATTGCGATAGTGATCATAAGTGAAATGAATGGTTAGGGTGGAAAGGAGAGTGAAGGCAGTTGGATCAGCATTTGCTTGTGTTTGTGACCGTTGCAGACAGACAGAACTTTTCCCGAGCTGCAGAAGAGCTCCACATGACGCAGCCTGCTGTTAGTCAGTATATTCATGCGCTCGAGCGCACGATAGGGACAAAGCTCCTGGAGCGAAGCAACAAATATGTTCGCTTAAATAAAGCGGGGGAGATTGTCTATCATCACGCTCGGGAGATCCTGGGCTTGTACACGCGGATGCAGAGTCTCGTGGATGATTTGATGAACACACCGAGCGGGCATTTGACGATTGGCGCCAGCTACACATATGGAGAGTATGTACTGCCTCACGTCATTGCGCGTCTTCGTCAGTATTACCCAATGATTACCCCTACGATTACGATCCACAATTCCACAGTCATTGCTGAGCTGGTAGCGAAGCGACAACTCGATGTCGGGATTGTGGAGGGGGAGTATGTGGACGAAAAAATGTGCGTGGAGCCGTTTGCTGATGATCGTATGTATTTGATTGCTTCTCCGGAGCATCGATTGGCGGGGCAGTCTGAGGTCAGCATTGACGAACTGATGAAGGAAACGTGGATAGTACGGGAAGAAGGATCGGGCACGAGGGAAGCGGCTGAAAAAATGTTTCGCCAACTGCAATTCACACCGCACAAGCGAATGGAGTTCGGCAGTACACAGGTGATCAAGGAGTCAGTGGAGGCTGGCTTGGGAATCAGCCTGCTGTCTTATTGGGCCATCCGTAAAGAACGAAAGCTCGGCACGCTCTGTACATTGAAGGTGACGGGGACACCTGTTACCCGTGATTTTTGGCTCGTCACGAAATCCGACGAGTTTCATACCAAAGCATTGGACATCTTCATGGATCTTATTCGCACCCATGTGCCAGAGGGGGCCCATACGTAAAAGAGGAAGCGGCACGATTCATCGGTGCTGCTTCCTCTGTTCATTTTCATGCGGATGTATCTGGATGGGCCAGTGTCAGACGAAAGGTTGTTCCTTCTGGAGAAGTCCGAATCAATTCGACATTTCCCCCGTGTGCTTTTGCCAATAGTCGCGAGATCGTCAGGCCCAGCCCCAATCCATGTTTCTTTTTGCGTTTGCTGTCGCCGCGATAGTACCGCTCGAAAATGAATGGAACCTCTGACTCAGAAATCCCTTTTCCATTGTCAGTCACGTCGATGGAGAGAAAATCGCTTTGATTATGGACGCTGATCTCGATTTTCGTTGCATTTGCGGCAGCGCTGTTCCCCAATAAATTGAGCAAAATTTGTTTAACATGTGATTCATCGCCGACCCAAACGATTTCTGATCCAGTCGGGTTTACTGTCACAGTTACGTCTGCAAATGACGGTAAGGCTTGCACCTGTGCGACTATCTGATCCAATGTGCTGTTGATATGAATGGATTGCTTCTCGACGAATACTTCGCCTGCTTCCATCGACGAAAAATCGAGCAGGTCATTGACCATTGTCTGGAGTCGCTTGGCTTCGTCCATGCTGATTTGCATGAATTCATCAGCATCTGTACCTTTTACAACGCCGTCTTTGACCGCTTGAATCATCCCGCGGATCGAGGTGACAGGGGTACGCAGTTCATGGGAGACACCAGCCAAAAGGTCGGTGCGCATCCGCTCCAGTTGTCCGAGCCGTTTCGCCATTTCGTCAAAAGAATGAACCAGCTGACTGATTTCCGCTTCTTTGATTTTGGAGGAATTGGGCAAGGGAGGCGTATAATTCCCGCTGGATATTTGCTCTGCCGCTATTGCCAACTGCCGCAAGGGTTGTGTTAACGAGCGAGACAGCACATAGACGATGGCCCAACCGCACAAGGTGATGATCCCGATGGAAACCATGATCGTGATATAGGTGTGGACCAAGTCATTGTTAAGCGGGGTACTGACGTAATAAGTGCCTGCGACTGCATTGTGTTCATAGTAAGGGACACCTACACGCAGCCAGGTAGTACCCTTTGTGGCAACGACCTCCCGTATTTCCTTTGTTTTGTCCACAGGCTGGGCAGGAGTAGGCAACTGCGCAATGGTAGCGGTCGTCGTCTGATTCAGCATATCCTTCTTGAACGTCTTGCCCGCATCATCGTAAATCTGTACCACGTGATCGATTGGGACAGTCGGCATGACTCGAAATGCGATCGTGGCAGTATTGGCTGCAGGTGTTGCGGTGCCAGGAATAGCCGGAGACCCAGGGCCAGTCACAGCAGTGACAGCCTGATTGGAGATACCAACGGTTGTTTGTGCCAAATCCTCTATCTTTACAGAAGAAGTCGAGGTGTCCTTGGCAAGCAACACCTTGGTATACGAATCAGCGAGCAACTCTGTTCTTGCTTCCAATACTTGAAACTGTTGTTCTGTAGCTGCTTTGTTAATCCAATAGATGCCAAAAAAGCCAATGCCAAAAAGAATGACCGATAAAATCAGGGCATAGCGCCACGTCCAGTAACGCAAGAGCGGTACAGCAGTTCGGGTAGAAGTAGATCGATTAGTAAACACGCAGGCTATACCCCATTCCTCTGATTGTGCTGATTTCCCCTTCAGAAGTCGGCCACGCCAGTAAGCTTTTGCGCAAGCGCTTCACTGCGGTATCCACAGAGCGATCGCCCCCTTCAAAATCCATTCCCCACACCTGATCCAGCAACTGATCTCGGCTGAAGCATTGGTTCGGATGTCGCGCCAGGAAAACAAGTAGTTGCCAATCCCTTGGCATTAAGGAAAGGGGGGCTTTCCCGATTAAGGCATTTTGGGCCGTAACATCTATGGAAAGTGTCCCGAGTCTGATCGTATCTGCTTCGGCGATATAAGAGGAACGGCGGAGCACAGCTTGTACACGGGCGAGCACTTCTTCTGGATCAAATGGCTTGGCGATGTAATCATCTGCCCCTTGTGCCAGGCCTTTGAGCTTGTCTGGCACGGTACCGCGCGCCGTGATGATAATGACAGGGCAGCTGCCGTATTGGCGAATCTGATCGAGTATATTCAAGCCGTCATGATCGGGCAGCATCAGGTCAAGCAGGACAAGATCTGGTTTCCAGGAGAGAAAAGTCGGAATTGCCTCGTGATCACCCTCATTCCATTTTACCTCATAGCCCGCCCGTTCCAGGTAGACCTGGACAAGTCGGGCAATCGGCATTTCATCCTCGATGAGTAGAATTCGTTTCACGAAGAAACACCTCCTATCTATCTCAAGTCAATTTGTACTTATCATAGCAATGATAGAAATCATTTTGACTGACATCATTTGTGAAAAAATGTTCTCGTTTCCGTTGTTTAGCATAATGGAGTTATGTGTCCGTTGAATGGCGAAGGGCATAATTAAACCTCTGGCAGTTTCCTGCTAGAGGTTTTTGTGTGTGCTTGAAAGGCTACGCTTATTTTTTGATGGCAGGTACTGAGACTGTTGTACTTTTTGTGATCTTGCCTTCTTTTTCGAGCTGTTTGATCAACTCTTCCACGGAGATGCCCATTTCTTTTGCCTTTTGCTCCAAGCTGATTGAAGGGTGAATAAAGGAAGCTGCTTCACCAGTGGCGATCTGGCCTTCTTTTTCAAGCTGCTTGACCAACTCTTCTACGGAGATGCCTTTTTCTTTCGCCATTTCATCCAGGTCGATTGTCTTACTGTTATCGCTGATGGCATCGAATTTCATGAAGGAGAAGCTAGTTGTCAGATCGCCGTCTTTCGTGTTAATAGCTACTCCTTTCGTCAGTTTTCCTTCTTTTTCAAGCTGCTTGATCAACTCTTCCACAGTGATCCCTTTTTCTTTCGCCAATTCCTCCAGGCTAATAATCGGTTTGAAAAGAGCATTTGTACCATCTGTGTTCACCATTTTCAGTGGAGCAGAAGAACCAGACGTTTTCGCGGGTTCACTTGCCGCAAACGCGGAACCTGCCATTGCGGATACTGCCAAAGCCATAACTGTCATTGCCATTTTCTTTTTCATTGTGAAAATCCTCCTTGGGGGGTCTTTAGACTGTAGTGAGCCTTGTTTGCGGGCTTGCCCGTCTCGGCTACAACACAAATTTAACTGGGGCGTGTGTCCGTAATATGACCGGAATATGGAAAAGTGACGGAATGCCGAAAACGCTTGCATTTTTCCCTGCCTTGTTCTACATTAGAGACAGGTAAAAGAGCACGTAAATCGCGTGTTATCTTCTACCCACAAGTGAATAATCAAAAGGCAAAGGTGCCCTTGAACACGGATCTTATTTTTTCGTGTTTAGGCACCTTTTTTTGCTTTTGATCAGGGATGTTGTCTTGAAAGGAGTGACACGCATGGAAAAACCAATTCGAGCGACGCCGCTTGCGATCCGACTGATTCCCAATGTCGATCCTCAATTTGCGGAGAAGCTGAACCTGCCTTCTCATATCCGAAGTCTGGGGCTTTTGACCTCCACGATTGACGATGTGGGGTATACGGCCATTGATGAAGCGACCAAAAAGGCAGCGGTAGAAGTTGTGTATGCCAAGTCGTTTTATGCAGGCTCAGGCCATGCGTCTGGACCGTTGTCCGGCGAGTTCATCGGGATGATCGGAGGCGCGACGCCATCGGAGGTGCAGAGCGGACTGGATGCAGCCGTTGCATTTATGGAAAGCGGAGCATGCTTTTACTCTTTGAATGCTGAAGGGACGCATGCGTATTACGCCCATGTTGTGTCGCGGACGGGCAGCTATTTGTCCCAACTGGCGGGAATCAGAGAAGGTGAACCGCTTGCCTACTTGATCGCACCACCGCTGGAGGCCATGTATGGTATTGATGCCGCCCTCAAGGCTGCAGATGTAGAAATGGTTCAATTTTTTGGTCCACCAACAGAAACGAACTTTGGGGGAGCGCTACTCACTGGCAGCCAGTCGGCATGTACGGCAGCCGCCGATGCTTTTGCCAATGCCGTAAGAAGTGTCGCCCAACAGCCTGTCAAACGATAATAGGGATTTTCCCTCTTGAAGGGGAGGTAATGTAAATGCGCGCTACGACATATTCACTCGGCATGATCGAGACATTGGGCTTGCCTGCTCTCATCGCTGCCGCAGACGCTGCTGCCAAAGCGGCTGACGTCAAAGTCGTCTCTTATGAGGGCGCGGACGCAGGGATCGTTACCGTGTATGTAATCGGAGATGTCTCCTCCGTACAGTCAGCAGTAGATGCTGGTGCTGAAGCTGCGAGACGTGTCGGAACATTGCTGCACTCACACGTTATTCCACGTCCTGACGAAAATGTACCCAAAATGCTTAAAAACCTGCTGAAACCGGAAGCAAAAGAAGAGGTTAAGGCAGAGCCGGCCCAAGTGCCAGCGACCAAATTGCAAGATCAGTCTATCAATGATCTGCGCAAAATGGCGCGTTCGTATGCGGATTTCCCGCTGACAACGAACGAAATCAACATGGCGAAAAAAGAAGATCTCATTCGTCTGTTGGAAGAGAAACAAGGCGGAGGTGACAAAGCCTAATGACACTCGACGCTGATCTGTATTCCATACAGGAAGTGCGTACCTACCTCGCACAAGCGAAGGAAGCACAGGCCAAGTTCGCTACTTACAGCCAAGAACAAGTCGACAGAATCATCGAAGCCATGTCCAAAGCGGGCGTGGAGCATGCAGATCGACTCGCAGCTATGGCTGTAGAAGAAACAGGCTTTGGTAACATCCCGGACAAACGGATGAAAAACCTGTTTGCTGCTCAAGATGTGTACGCATCTGTGAAAGATGTAAAAACGGTTGGCATCATCCGTAAGGACGAAGAGAACAAGGTATGGGAAGTGGCGCAGCCATTCGGTATCGTAGCTGGTATCGTGCCTTCCACCAATCCGACGTCCACGGTTATCTATAAATCGATGGTCTCCCTCAAGGCGAGAAATGCGATTGTCTTCAGCCCGCATCCGTCTGCAGCCAAGTGCACGCTGGAAGCAGCGCGACTGATGGCACAGGCGGCAGTAGCGGCTGGAGCACCAGAAGGCTTGATCCATTGCGTTACCAAGCCTACGCTTCCAGCGACAAACGAATTGATGAAGCACAAGCTGACCAATTTGATTCTCGCGACTGGCGGAACGCCGATGGTACGCGCGGCATACAGCTCCGGCAAGCCTGCTTACGGTGTGGGACCTGGTAACGTTCCGGTCTACATCCACCACAGTGCTGACTTTGCTGCTGCTGCCAAGCGCATCGTGCAGAGCAAAACGTTTGACTATGGTACAATCTGCGCTTCTGAGCAAGCATTGGTAGTGGAGGAATCCACCAAACACCAATTGATTGCTGCCCTGAAGCGTGAAGGCGCCTACTTCCTGAACGAGCAAGAAAAGGAAAAGGTAGCTGCTATCGTTACGATTAACGGTTCGCTGAACGCCAAGATCGTTGGCCGCTCTCCGCATGTGATCGCCCAAATGGCAGGTATTACCATCCCTGCTGATACGCGTGTCCTGGTTGCGGAGGAGAACAATGTAGGTAAAGCATATCCGATGTCCGTTGAAAAGCTGGCTCCGGTCCTTGCCCTCTACACTGTTCAAGGCGACAGCGAAGCGTTTGCCCGTTGCCGCGAATTGCTGGAGCATGGTGGTCTTGGACATACAGCGGGTATTCACGCCCAGGATGACAATGTCATCGCAGCGTATGGTCAAGCAATGCCAGCATCCAGAATTCCGGTAAATACCGGTACGACTTTCGGGGGAATTGGTGCAACGACTGGCGTACAACCAGCGTTTACACTTGGATGCGGTTCTTTAGGGGGCAACATCACTTCCGATAACATCGGTGCGAAGCACATGTTCAACATCAAGCGTGTTGCATTTGGCATCAAAGAAATGCCACAATCAACGCCAGCACCACAAGCTCCTGCGACACAAGCGGAAGAAGCTGTTCTACAGGCTGTCTCTTCCATGAACGTTGGCTTGAGCCGTGATGAGATCAAGAACATTATCAAATCCGTGTTAACAGAAATGACGTCTTAATGTCGTAAAACACTAAAATCTTGGAGATATAATTAAGGAGGATACAAAAATGGCTGGAGAAATGTCCGCATTGGGAATGGTAGAAACAAAAGGTTTGATCGGAGCAGTTGAAGCTGCTGACGCAATGGTAAAAGCAGCAAACGTAAAACTGATTGGTAAAGTACACGTAGGTGGCGGTCTCGTAACTGTTATGGTACGTGGTGACGTAGGTGCAGTAAAAGCTTCCACAGACGCAGGTGCCGCTGCTGCTGAAAAAGTAGGAGAGCTCGTATCTGTACACGTAATCCCACGCCCTCATGGAGACATTGAACTGATCCTGCCTAAACTCGAAGGGTAATAAATCCCTATGGCAGTCATTACAGAAGCATCCTTGAGAGCAATGCATAAGTCAGGTATCCCAAACCCCTTTCTCGTTGAGAAAGGGGATAAAATAACACCAGCAGCGGCAGATTTCTTGAAAGGAAGAGGGATTCAAGTGAAACAAGTTGATCAGAACCAGCAGCCTTCCACCAATCAAGCTGCCGAGGCAGTGCGTGAAATTCCTTTGGGCGTATCGAATCGTCACGTTCACTTGTCGCAAGAAGATGTGGAAAAGCTTTTCGGAGCAGGCCATCAATTGACGCCAATGCGTGATTTGTCGCAGCCAGGCCAGTTTGCTTGCCAGGAAACAGTCACCATCGTAGGACCAAAAGGCAGCATTCACGGGGTTCGCATCTTGGGACCAGCTCGTGGAGCGACACAAGTGGAAATTTCCAGAACAGATGGCTTCGCAGTGGGTGTTCATGCCCCTGTGCGTATGTCTGGAGATATTGAAGGTACACCAGGTATGGTGCTTGTAACGGCAAAAGGGACTGTTGTGATGGACAAAGGCGTAATCGTAGCGAAGAGCCATGTTCATATGTCTCCAGCAGATGCCGAGCAATATCAAGTGAAGGATGGCGATACGCTGATTCTGGCGACGCAAAGTGATCGTCCTATCATCTATCCAGATGTAGTCGTTCGTGTACATCCGCAGTTTGCGCTTGATTTCCACGTTGATACGGATGAAGGAAATGCCGCTAATTTGAAAACGGGCGACCGGGTAAAAGTGATCGGCAAGAACGGGCAATTTTACTCCGGCTAACGGAGGTTGAGCTTGATGGACATCAGAGAAATGGTGGCGTCGATTACGAAAGAAATTTTGCAATCGATGAATACAGAAAAACAAAGCAGCACAGCGCCTCGTGTCCTGTACGTTTTTTGCGACAGCCAGGCTCATGAGGCGTTTCAAGATCATTTTATCCAACTGAAAAACCACGGGATCTGCCATGACATTCTCTTCCTGGACGGAGAAACCTCTTCCTGGTTGGGAATGCATAAGATTGAATGTGGGGGAGCAGGTAAAATCCTTACAGCAGATGAGTACGCTCCTGCTCCGTTGGAAGTGCCGAAAGATTATGTCGGTATCGTGATTCCAGAAATCGATTTGGATAATGCAGCGAGAATTGCTTCCGGTCTAAAAGGAACAATTAAAGCGGAAATCGTCTTTTCCGCGTTGGTGACGGGCAAATTCGTCATCGCTGGTTCCGATGTGCCAGGGATCAAGCGCGCAGACCGTCGTACCCTGCAAACATTGACACTGACACCTGCTTATGAAAAGCTGTTCAACCGTCACGTTGAGAGCATGAAAGAGCTGGGTGTAGAGTTTGCAGAGCAACGCCGTCTGGCTGATCGCGTGGTTTCCAAGCTGAAGTCTCAACTGCAAAAAGTGGAGACTACTAGCAAGACAGAGCAACCGACATTGACTCCTTTGGATGAGCAAGAAGCTGTCTTTTCCGGGAAGCTGTTGACAGCGGATTGGATCAGATCTCAGCCTGAGCTTCGCGATACGACTTTGATCGTGAAAAAAGGTGCAATTGTTTCTCCGCTTGCTTATGACAGCATGAGAGAACGCGGCATTACGGTCAGCTATTTAGGAAAAGGGTGATCGCATGTTTTTGGGAAAAGTGATCGGCAGCGTCTGGGCCACGCAAAAAGAAGCAGGTATGGAAAATCTCAAGCTCATGGTGGTTCAGCCGATTGATTGGCGTGGCGAAGAAGGCGGACAAACCGTAATCGCAGCGGACAGGATCGGTGCGGGAATCGGGGAGCAGGTTATCGTCTCTCGTGGGACGCCTGCCCGAATCCTTTTCTCCGGCACCAGTGTGCCGATCGATGCGATCATCGTAGGCATCGTGGATTCGTTTGAGGTGCCGGGTGCCGCAGGAAGAGAGGAATAGGAATGGAACAGGAACGTTCACGAGTCATCCAGGAATTCGTACCAGGGAAACAGGTCACGTTGGCTCATGTAATCGCAAACCCTGACCCAATGCTCTATACCAAGCTAGGTATCAATGAGGCCGGTGCGATCGGCATCTTGACTTTGACGCCTACCGAAACAGCCATTATTGCCGCGGATATTGCGACAAAGGCTGCTGGCGTCGAGCTTGGGTTTCTCGATCGTTTTACAGGTTCACTGATTGTCGTAGGAGATGTATCCGCTGTTGAGATGGCAGTCGAAGCGGTCAATCAGGTGCTGAGCGAAAAACTGCGGTTTACACCGGCGTTGGTGACGAAATCATGACCGGCCGTGTAATGATTATCGGTGCAATTGAAGCAGGAAAGTCTTCTCTGGTGCGGGCGCTGTTCAATGACGAACAGCCTGCCAGGAAGACCCAAGCGCTCGAATATCGGGACTGGGCAATTGACACTCCGGGTGAGTACAGCGAAAACCCGATGTTTTACCGCACGCTTATGGCTACCTCTCTTGAGGCGAAGGTCATTGTGATGGTGCAGGATGCTACGCGGGAGCGCAATTATTTCCCTCCTGGCTTTTCGCAAGGGTTTCCGCAATCATGCATCGGGGTCATTACCAAAATGGATCATCCTGATGCCAACGTGGAGAGGGCAGAACAATTCCTGCGTCAATCGCTCGGCAATGCGAAAATTTTCCGGACCTCCTCGCTCACGAGTGAGGGAGTGCCAGAATTGCGAGCGTATTTGCAAGAAATTGTAAACGAGTAGCGTGATTAACCAGTATTACACCCCTTTCCGCCGTAGCGTGTCTGTGAGAAAATGAGGTCATATCAACTCCTAGCAGGTGAAAAGAGGTTCACATGCAATCAATACGAGAAGTGTGCAAAGCGTCCACGACGTTGAGTGATGACGACATTCGGATTGTGGAGGATCTGGCTTCCAAGCTTCAGATTTTTGCTGATCTGTCTCAAGCGGACATGTTTATCGATTGTCCGACGGTAGATCGGAGCGCGGCGATGGTAGTCGCACAAGCTGCACCGAGTACGGCACGCTCCATGTACAGTGGATCGGTCGTAGGGCATTTGGCGACGGCGATTAATGAGCCGGCCGTTATGTATTGCCTGACTACAGGCAAGCCCGTCATCGGTTCACGTGGGGTTTCACAGGAGCAGGTCGTGATGCGGCAAAGTGTCGTACCCATTACGAATGCGGCTGGAAAAACAATCGGGACCTTGATAACTGAACAAGATATATCCAAACAGGTAGAACAGGAAAAGAACGTCGAAATGCTCAAGGAAACAACGGAGCAGTTAAGTGAGACGCTCATCCAGTTCGCTGTGCCTGATCTGCCCATTTCGTCGCTGTTGCACGAGGGCATGATTTTGTTTGATCAGAGTGGGATTATCACGTATGCCAATGGCCGTGCCCACAAGCTGCTCTCCTTGATTGGCTTTGAGAGGCCGGAAAAGGGAGAGAGCATCGAACGTATTTTTTCCTGGAGAGTTACCCCGGAGAATTTTGTACGCAACGGGGGTTATATTCAGGAGGAGCTGTCAAAAGGCAAACATTTTATCATGATGAAAGCGGTTTCGTCCGTACGCAAGCAAGACATCATCGGGGGATTCATTCTCCTGCGAGACATATCGGACATTCGGGAAAAAGAAAAGCAATTAATGATCAAATCCGCGGTGATCAAAGAGATTCACCATCGGGTCAAAAACAATTTGCAAACCATCTCTAGCCTGTTGCGCCTGCAAATGCGGCGTTCACAGTCCAACGAGATTGAAAAAGTATACCGGGAAAGCATCAATCGCATCAACAGCATCGCCATTATTCACGAGTACTTGGCACAGGATGGTCTGGAGCAGATTGACTTCAAAGAGATTTTAACCAAAATATCGAAAATAATCGTCTCTTCGATGAGACGTTCTGAGCAAGCTATACACGTCGTGGTGACGGGCGAATCGGTGTATCTGCCGTCCAACAAAGCAACATCGTTTGCCTTGATCGTCACCGAGCTGATTCAAAATTGCATGATTCATGGTTTTCACGAGCAGCAAGAAGGGAAAATCTCTATTGCACTGGTTGCCAAGGAAGACTTCGTTAGTTTGTCTGTGACAGATGACGGAGTAGGCATCGAGGACATGGAGCAAATCCACAAAAAGGGCCATCTCGGCCTGAAAATTGTCGATACACTGGTCAGGGAAGACCTCGAAGGCACGATGCATTTCCGCAACACTGGGAACGGAACAGAGGTTACCATACTCTATCCGATCCAAAAGGAGGATGAAGATGACACAGCCGAAGATTATGGTGGTTGATGACGAGCCGATTATTCGCATGGATTTGCGCGAGATGCTCGAAAATGAAGGGTATTTAGTGGTTGCCGAAGCGAAAAACGGAGAAGAGGCAGTCGAACAGGCCCATCGTCACAAGCCCGATCTGATCATCATGGATGTGAAAATGCCTGTCTTGAATGGTATCAAGGCAAGCAGTATCATTCGTTCCTTTTCAGACAGTTCCATTCTCCTTTTGACGGCTTATAGCCAAAAGGAACTCGTCCAGGATGCCAGAAAAGCGGGTGTGACGGCTTACTTGGTGAAGCCGGTGTCGGAGGATGACTTGATTCCCGCAGTAGAAATCGCGCTTAGTCAAAAGGAAAAAGTCGTTTCCCTGAAGAAGGATATAAATGATCTGAAGCAAAAGATCGAGGATCGCAAGGCAGTGGAAAAGGCAAAAGGAAAGCTGATGAGTGCCCTATCCTTGGAAGAGGATGCGGCTTACAAATGGATGCAGCAAGTAAGCATGCAACGGCGCATGCCGCTTGTGAAGCTGGCAGAGGAAATCTTGTCGGGCGAGCAGGCCATTTTTTCGCAAAGCTAGAACTGACGTTATCATAAAAAGCAGTGACAAGTAGATACGAAGAGAGCAAAGGCGCTTGAATCAGACCGGGAGCAAGGAACCGGCTGTTCAAGCGTTTTTTCGTAGGGCCCGTCTGACACGCCAATGGTTCAAGGAGGTTCATATGGACGAACAATGGATCCAAAGCGTCGGGATCGATGTGGGAACAAGCACGACCAAAATGATCGTAAGCCGATTGCGATTGGGTCGCATGTCCAGCACGTTTTCGCTGCCGCGTTATCAGATCGTGGAGCGACAATTGCTGTATGCGAGTGAAGTGCATTCCACACCGCTCATCGGATTTGATGAAATCGATGCTGACGGAATCGGAGCGATTCTTGCAGCCGAGTACGACAAGGCACAAATCAGCTTGTCTCAAATCAAGTCCGGGGCGGTCATCATTACCGGAGAAACAGCCAGCAAAAAGAACGCACAGCATATCGTTCATCTGCTGGCAGAACGCTCCGGGGATTTCGTGGTAGCGACAGCAGGTGCTGACCTCGAAGGCGTGCTGGCGGGCAAGGGCGCTGGCGCAGAAAAACGCTCGCAAGCCATGCAAGGTGTGATCGTCAATGTCGATATTGGCGGAGGAACAGCGAATGCAGCCTACTTCCAACGTGGCCGGGCGATTGCGACGGTAACGTTCCACGTCGGAGGAAGACTGATCCGTCTCAGTCCGCAAGGTGTCGTTCAATACGTGTCGCCGAACATTCAACAATGGCTGACGGCAAAAGGACTGCGTATTCAAGTCGGACAGGAAATCGGATTCGCGCAGCTCACAGAGGTTGCCGAACAGCTGGGACGCAGTATGCTCGATTATTTGACGGGGAAAGAGCGCCAAGTGTCAGGCTTGCTTGTAGTGGGACCGCATTTGCGCGATTCCATCCCTGTTGACGAATTGACTGTCTCAGGCGGTGTGGGTCTGCTTATGAGCGGACCTCCCGTCCAAAATATTTCGGATGCGAGCCGATACGGCGATTTCGGCCCACTGCTCGGTTATGTCCTCCAGCAGGAGCGCGAAAAAGGAACGTATCCGGTACAGTGGCTAGACCCGGATCAAACGGTACGGGCAACGGTAATTGGCGCGGGGATGCAGAGTACGGAGATTAGTGGTTCAACCGTGCATATCAAGCCGGATCTGCTACCGATTAAAAATATTCCGATTCTCAAGCTGGAGCTTACCGAGGAACAATTGGCAGATGCCACACGACTGCGACAGGAAGTGGCTGCGATCTACCAATTGGGTGAGCGTCTGTTTGAAAAAACGACAGGGATTCCTTTCGCACTCGCGATCTCCGGCATCGGGTACTGCTCGTACGCTCTGCTGCAGACGCTGTCCCAGGAGCTGTCGGAGCAATACCGGGCGACTTTCCCCGAGAGTCAAACCATGGTTGTGATCTGTGAAACAGATATGGCGAAAGCGCTCGGGCAGGCCTTGGCGCTGCGTTGCAAAGGGGCACCGGAAATCATTTGCATCGATCAGGTGCGTGTGGAATACGGCGATTACATCGATCTCGGTGAGCCGATCTCGGGAACGATCATTCCCGTCGTCGTCAAAACACTTGCATTTGATGAGAGGCCGTAACGTAAGAAGGGGTGGACGTGATGAACACGAAAACGACTGTGCTTGGACAGACCTATCAATTTCGCGATTTGAAAGAAGTTTTCGCGAAAGCTAATGAAGATAAATCAGGCGACCAGCTGGCTGGTATCGCCGCTGCTGATTCCCGGGAACGTGTAGCTGCCAAGCAAGTTTTGGCTGACCTGACATTGGCGGATATCCGCAACAATCCGATGGTTCCGGCAGAAGAAGACGAAGTATCACGTGTGATCGAAGAAGGCATCAACGAAAAGATTTACAATGAAATCAAAAACTGGAGTGTAGCTGAGCTGCGCGAGTACATTTTGAGCCATCAAGCAGGCGACAATGAACTCAAGCGAATCAGCCGCGGCTTGTCCAGTGAGATGATCGCAGCGACTGCCAAGCTCATGAGCAATCTCGACTTGATTACGGCTGCGTCCAAGATCAAAGTTGTGACGCATGCCAACACAGCAATCGGTCAGAAGGGCGTACTGGCTTCTCGTGTACAGCCGAACCATCCATCTGATAACGTACAAGGCATCAAAGCGTCTCTGTACGAAGGACTGAGCTACGGAATCGGCGATGCGGTTATCGGGATCAACCCGGTTATCGATACAGCGGACAGCGTCAAGGATATTTTGAACATGACCAAAGACGTGATGGCCAAGTTTGATATCCCGACGCAAAACTGCGTATTGGCTCACGTATCCACACAAATGCGTGCCATCCGTAATGGGGCACCAGCAGACTTGATCTTCCAAAGTTTGGCGGGCAGTGAAAAAGGAAACAAGGCATTTGGTATTGATGTAGCACTGTTGGATGAAGCAGATGAGCTGATGCGCAAAGAAGGCACCTCCTACGGGCCGAACTTCTGGTATTTCGAGACAGGCCAAGGCTCAGAGCTGTCTGCCGAGGCGCATCACGGCATGGACCAGGTAACAATGGAAGCGCGTTGCTACGGACTTGCTCGCAAGTACAATCCGTTTATCGTGAACACAGTAGTTGGCTTCATTGGACCTGAGTATTTGTACGACAGCCGTCAAGTGATCCGTGCTGGACTGGAAGACCACTATATGGGCAAAATGCACGGTTTGCCGATGGGCTGTGACGTATGCTACACGAACCACATGAAGGTCGATCAAAACGACATGGACAATCTCGGCATTTTGCTCTCGTCGGCAGGGGTTAACTTCGTAATCGGCGTAGCGATGGCAGACGATGTCATGCTCAACTATCAATCGACGAGCTTCCATGATATTGCGGCATTCCGTGAAGTGATGGGACTTCGACCTGCTCCTGATTTTGAAAAATGGCTGGAGAAAATGGGCATCATGGAAAACGGTAGGCTGACTGCAAAAGCAGGCGATCCGACAATCTTCATGTAAGATCAGGAGGTGAAAGACGGATGGAACAACAATTAGATTTCTTGGTAGATAAAGTAGTAGCCGAGCTGCAAAAGAAGCTGGGTGAGGCAACAGAACAAGCTCCGTCACCAAAAGCAGAGACAGGCTTGATCCAACTGAGATCGGAGCCAAAGGCAGAGCCAGTAGCAAATGCGACAGCCGCACCGACACCGGCTTCTGTAGTGAATGAGCAGCCTGCTCCATCGACAGAACCAGAGAGAACCACACATGTACCGAATCCGAAGTACAAGGAAGGCTTGGATGAATTGCTGTCCAGCACGCCAGCGCGCATCGGGGTTTGGCGTACAGGTGTGAGACCTTTGACCAAAACCATGCTCGAATTGCGTCGCGACCATGCTGCGGCTGTAGATGCTGTATACGGTGAAGTCAGTCAAGCGGTGCTCGACCAGTTCTCCCTGTTCACAGTGGAAACACAGTATGACAACACCGAAAACTATTTGAAGCGTCCGGATATGGGGCGTGTCCTCACCGAGGAAGGCGTACGCTTGCTGCAAGAGCGCGGACAAAAGAAGCCACAGGTACAAATCGTCGTTTCAGACGGCTTGAGTGCCGCTGCGGTGGATGCGAACCTGAAAGACGTGCTTCCATCTCTGATGGACTCTCTGAAAAGCTACGGACTGACCTGCGGCACTCCGTTTTTTATCAAGGGCGGACGCGTAGCCAGTATGGATCACGTCGGCGAGATTTTGGAGCCAGAAGTATTGGTGCTCTTGATCGGAGAACGTCCAGGATTGGTTACGGCACATTCCATGAGTGCGTACATGTGCTACCGTCCACGCAAAGGTATGGTAGAATCAGAGCGTACAGTGATCTCGAATATTCATCGTCAAGGTACATCTCCGGTTGAGGCGGGGGCCCACATCGGGACAATCCTCTCCAAAATGCTGGAGCAAAAAGCAAGTGGTGTAAAACTAGTCTTGTAACATGACGAGGAGGATCCAGCATGACATTCCGCAGAAAAAAAGTAGCCGTAATCGGTAGTGGTTTTACGGGAGCGACAACTGCGTTCATCATGGCGCAAAAAGAGCTGGCTGACATCGTATTGGTCGATATCCCTCAATTGGAAAACCCAACGAAGGGGAAAGCACTCGACATGATGGAAGCTTCTCCAGTTCTCGGCTTCGATGCTAGCATTACAGGTACTTCTGACTACAAAGACATCGAAGGCTCCGATATCGTAATCATCACAGCAGGGATTGCACGCAAGCCAGGTATGTCCCGCGACGACTTGGTAGCAACGAATGCAGCCATCATGCGCTCGGTTGCTGAGCAAGTGAAAACATATGCACCAAACTCCATCGTACTCATCCTGTCCAACCCGGTAGATGCGATGACCTATACATTCTACAAAACGTCCGGCTTCCCGAAACACCGCGTAATCGGTCAATCCGGCGTACTGGATACAGCTCGCTTCCGTACGTTCGTAGCGATGGAACTGAATGTATCGGTGAATGACGTAACAGGCTTCGTATTGGGCGGTCACGGTGACGACATGGTACCACTCCTGCGTTACTCCTACGCTGGCGGCATCCCACTCGAAAAATTAATCCCACAAGATCGTCTGGACGCTATCGTCGAGCGTACACGCAAAGGCGGCGGCGAAATCGTAGCTCTCTTGGGCAACGGTTCCGCTTACTATGCACCTGCGGCCGCTCTGGTAGAAATGGCAGAAGCGATCTTGAAAGACCAGAAGCGCATCCTGCCATCCATCGCTTTGCTCCAAGGCGAGTATGGCTACAACGATATATACCTGGGCGTACCAACCCTCTTGGGTGGAAACGGTATCGAGCAAGTCATCGAGCTGGATCTGACTGCTGCTGAGAAAGCAGCCTTGGATAAATCCGCAGATTCCGTTCGTGCGGTTATGAAAGTAGCTATGCAATAAGCACAGTATGAAAATGAAAGCTTCGCCAGATATCTTGGCGGAGCTTTTTTTACAATGTGGCTATAGTAGCTGTAGTGGTGAGGAAGAAGCGGATTTCCAGTCTACGCTTCGGCCTACGCCCTGCTGAGGGCGGGTACTGTTCGCTCCGAGGGAGCGCGGACTGGAAATCCGCTTCTTCCTACGAGGCTGTATTCGCATGAAAGCTGATTCAACTGATTCAATTGAGTGTAATTGTCACGAAGTGCAAACACCTGTAAGACATTGGAGGAATTGTGCGAAGAGTGACGAACTAGATTACAGAAATGTTAAGGATTGTAAAGAAAAATCTATCAAAAAAATATATTTTGTTGTAAAATTAAGGAAAAAAGTAGGGGTTGATTCTTTATGGGGGGGCTGCAAGGGACGATGCACTGGTCGCTGCGGTCAGAAATTGAAAGACACCGTAGAGAGTGCGGCTATACCTTGAGTAAATTAGGTGAATTAACGGGAATCAACCATGGGAGTTTAAGCGAAATCTTGAACGGAAATCCACCGCGGGCTATGACCATTGGTCAATTAGATGCGCTAGCGGCGGTGTTTGGTCGCGAGCCAGGTTGGTTGTACGAATTGTATACGGAAGAATGCATAACAGAGGGGCGAATATCGCGTCCTCGGTTGATACCTTATTTAGTTCGATGCGCGGAGGTTGGGCGGAAAGATTGCATCGAAGAGGTTGTTCCTAAATTGTTGGACAACCCTAAAAATATTTCGACTCTCTTTTTAGTGGCGGAACAGCTATATGAAAGTGGGAAACAAAAAGAGTCCGTACCTTTTTATCAGGCTGTCGTTGATAGCGAGAAGGATGGACATTCTGACCAATTCGTAATGAGTCAATATCGATTGTTTCGGGCTGCACTCGGGACCAATTCTGAAGAAAATGGGGAGGCAGTTATTCGGTTTGCTCCCTATCGGAATAGGCTTCCTGAGAACTATCAGTTGGATGCTTTATTTCAATTAGCGCGGGTTTGTTTCGCTTTACAGAAATGGAAGAAATCAGAGCAGTATGCAGATGAGTTGCGGTTTCTTGCAGAAACGATTTACATACATGAGTTGGATAGGTTGAAAAGAAACAAAAAGAGTGAGTTACCTGAGACAGACAGGCACTTGGTCTTTTATTATGCAATAGGACACCTATTCAAGGGCGCGGCATTGGAAATGCAAGGCCTGTATGCACAGGCAAAAACATATGTACAAGGTTACGCTGATTTGGGATGGTTTGAATTACTGGATGAAGTCGGGCACCAAGAGGTAGAAAAGTTCCGTGTTTGGGCAAAGGCAAACTTATACACATTAGAGGTACTAGCTGGCAATACAAGCATTATTGAGGAGTATGCAGACTATCTTGAAAGTCTTCCTACGAATGAAATACTTGCTGGTTTAATTTCTATTATGAAATCAGCTAATACGTACCAATTTTGTGTGGATGAGATATTAGAACGTTTTTCTTCGCATATTGCTAGTTTCGGTCAATTTAAAGAGGCTATTGGATTGGACAGACATCTCCAGTTTCGATATCAGACATCCATTTATGAGTTTGATAAAGGACGGATAGAAAGAGGAATCGAAGAAACTTTACGTTGCCTTTCCCTAGCAGATTTGATGAATCGATATGACGATACTCTTAAATGCGTAGCATTATTTGAAGAATATCGGCAGTATGCATCCACAACACAAGTGGAACAGTATCGAACAATTGTAACGGGTAAAAGAGCGATCTGATTATCCAAAGCTACATAGGGGTACCTAGTATTACATTCTCAAAGATGCACTGCAACAGTTATAGTTATGTTAGAGAATAGCGCTGATGCTTAGGATTTAGCATTACCCAGATTGTTGCATGTAAAATGTTATAAAGTAGAAAGAGGGGGATTAAAAAGATGAAGGGACTTATTCTCGCATTTTTTATTACGTTTGGACTTCTCGCAGGTATCCCGATTGATTTTGATTCAAGCCATTCCAACATGTATACAGCCAAGGCAAATCAGCATGGAACTGATGCTTAGGAATTTTACTGGGATTCTGGTTGTTAAATAGAGTGTTCTCCCCCCAAAACATCCCTCCGATGGGATGTTTTTTCTATTCAATTTTTCTTAATCGGTGAATTTCTGCACATCCCTGTATAGTAAATATATGTAATAAAATGTAAAAGAGAGGGGGCGTTGGACATTACTGCTATCGCAAATATTTTAGATAGGGATGTTTCTTTTCACAGTGGAAACTCCCCCAAAAGAGGAGCAGCATCAGCCCCTAAAAGTAAGTGTACGATCCGGGGCATGGTAAAGGAAATCGGTTGCCACTTAGAGTTGGATAATAGAATTGAACAGCTACGACAGGAAATGATGGAATTGGCAGGAAGGTATGGTCTTTCACATGATAAAGTTTTGGCTGTAAGCCAACAATTGGATAAATATATTGTCATTGCACAAAACAGATTGAAAACGGAAAAGTAAGGATAAGGTTACTTCTTCTCACACCTCAAGGCCCCAAAAACCCTTCCGTTACCCCATTGTCCGGGTATCTGCTGACTCCTAGGTCAAAATGTTATGAACTAGATGACGAAATGCTAGGAAGGTAAAGTAGTGTATTTCGAAAAAATGTAAAATAAAGTAAAAACGAAGGGATGAACCTTTATGGTAGGGCTGCAAGGGACATTGTATCAGTCACTGCGGTCAGAAATTGAACAATGTCGGAGAAAGCACGGTTATACATTAAGCAAACTGGGTGAATTAACGGGCATTAACCCCGGTATCTTGAGTGAGATATTAAATGGAAATCCCCCGAGGGCTATGACCATAGGGCAATTAGATGCGTTCGCTGAGGTATTTGGACGTGAGCAGGGTTGGTTATATGAATTGTATACAGAAGAATGTTTATCGGAGCAGAGAATATCGCGCCCACGATTAATTCCTTATTTGACTCGATGCGTGGAGGTTGGGAGAAAGGATTGCATAGAGGCTGCCGTTCCCATATTGCTGGAGAATCCGAAAAATATCTCAATTTTGTTTGCACTTGCAGAACAGCTATATGAGAAAGGGCAACGGAAAGAATCGGTGTCCTTTTATGAATATGTCATTGAGAATGAGAAAGATAGCTTTTCTGACCACTTTGTGATGAGTCAGTACAGGCTCTTTCGAATAGTCGTACAAGGAACGAATTTTGAAGAAAATTTGAAAGCAGTTATTCGATTTGATCCGTATCGAAGGCGCTTACCGGAAAATATCCAGTTGGATGCTCTTCTGCAATTGGCCAATGTTTGTTATACGTTGCATAAGTGGAGGCAAATGGAGCATTATGCAGATGAATTAAGAGAATTGTCTACAATTGTCTATGAGGATGAGTTGCGGAGGCGAAAAAACAACATACCGAGTGAAATGTTACCAACAGAACGTCATCTGGTTGTGTACTATGGACAATCATTTCTCATTAAAAGTATAGCATTAGAAAAACAGGAGTTGTATGTAGAAGCGAAGCGATATGTTGAAGGATATGCTGATTTAAGCTGGTTTGAACTCTTGGATGAAGTTGGACAAATCGAGGTGCAGAAATTTCGAACATGGGCAACAGCCAATTTGTACACATTGAATATCCTGATGGGGGATGGTGACGTCATCCCTGAGTATATTCAATTCCTGGATGATCATCCAAAAGAAATACTTTCCGGTTTAGTAACAATTGTGAAAGCGGCCAATGAACATGGTTTTTCCATCGATTCAATATTTGATAAGTTTGCAGAAAATATAGATAGTTTCATAGGACGCATAGACGCTATCGGCATGAGTGAACATATCCAGTTTCGGAATGAAATGGCGAAATACTTACTAGAAAAAGAGAAGTATGCAGAGGGGCTTAATGAAACGTTTCAGTGTCTCTCTTTATCGGATATTACTAAAAACTATAACAATTATAGCAGTTTGTTCAAATTATGGGTGTGGGTATCAAAGTCGTTAGTGGATAAGCAACAAAGTAGGCAGGGTGATATATGTTAGGCTAAAAATATCCGAATTAGAGGATATTTTTCTATTTGGATATTAGAAACTGCTAGTTCCTTTAAAATTCATAAAATAAAAAACAAGGGAATTATGCTATATGGGGGGCGCAAGGGACATTGTATCGGTCGCTGCGGTCAGAAATCGAACAAAATCGGAAAAAGCATGGCTACACATTAAGCAAGCTGGGTGAATTAACTGGCATTAACCCCGGAAGCTTGAGCGAGATTCTAAATGGAAATCCTCCACGTGCCATCACCATTAGTCAGTTAGACACGCTAGCCAAGGTGTTTGGTCACGATCCGGGTTGGTTGTATGAATTATACCCGGAAGAATGTATATCAGAGGGGAGAATATCGCGCCCCCGATTAATACCATACTTGATTCGATGCGTGGAGGTTGGGAGAAAGGATTGCATAGAAGCTACTGTCCCCCAAATGATGGAGAATCCAAAAAACATCTTGATTCTATTTGCCCTTGCAGAGCAGCTATATGAGAAAGGGCAACTGAAAGAATCGGTACCCTTTTATGAGTATGTAATTGAGAATGAGAAAGATAGCTTTTCTGACCACTTTGTGATGAGTCAGTATCGGTTATTTCGTGCTGTACTTGGGACAAATTCAGAAGAAAATTGGGAGAGTGTGATTCGGTTTTCTCCATATCGCAATCGGCTTCCTGAAAACTACCAACTCGATGCTTTATTCCAATTAGCGCGGGTTTGCTATGCTTTGCAAAAGTGGAACAAATCAGGGGAGTACGGTGACGAGTTACGGCTTCTTGCGGAAACTGTTCACATGCATGAATTGGACAGGTTGAAGAGAAACAAAAAAGGGGAAACCCTGAAACCAGAGCGCCCACTTGTCTATTATTACGGAATGGGACATTTATATAAAGGTGCAACACTGGAAATGCAAGGACTGTATGAAGAGGCTAAGCAGTATGTGCAGGTTTACGCTGATTTAGGATGGTTTGAATTACTAGATGAAGCCGGACGTAAAGAGGTAGAAAGATTCAAAGTATGGGCAAAGGCGAACTCCTACACTTTGGAGGTTTTGTCTGGCAATACTAGCATCATTGAAGAGTATGCAGACTATCTCGATAGTCTTCCCACCAATGAAGTTCTTGCTGGTTTAAATGCCATTATGAAATCCGCTAACACCTACCATTTTTGCGTGGATGAGATTTTAGAGCGCTTTGCCTCCCGAATTACTAGTTTCGATCAATTTACAGAAGCAATTGGATTGGATCGACATCTTCGGTTTCGATATCAGATGGCTATTTATGAGTTCGGTAAAGGGCGGATAGAGAGAGGAATTGAAGAAACGATATATTGTCTTTCTCTAGCGGATTTGTTAAATCGACATGACGAGGCTCTTACATACATAACCCTGTTTGGATGGTTAGGAAATTTGAATAAGCGAATAGGGAACCAAAACGAGTTAGGTGGCTAGCATCCTGTTAAGTCATTGTGAATAAATCGTAGATTGATGAAACATCCTCTGCCAGGATGTTTTTTTTATTCCATTTTTTGCAGTTGGTAAAAACCTGCATATCAATTTATGGTTAATTATGTAATAACTATCAAAATAAGGGGAGGAGAATGCTCTATGAAGCAATAGCAATCTAAGAACATCTTTAAAAGAGGAGCCACAGGTGCTACTAAAACCAAGTGTATAATCCGGTAGTAAAGGAAGTAGGGTGAGACTTATAGCAGCAATTGCATTTAAAAAGGGCGTTCCACCCCTTCGACAGGTAAAAGGAACGCCCGCAGGAGGAGAAGTTAAAACTCCTATAAGTAAATGTATCACGCTTCCTCTAGATCGAGAAGGAGTAACCTATCACGATATTGATCATTTGAAAAACATTGTGGAACAATTGCGAGAACAACTGGTGCAATTGTATTTAGAGAAGAATGATTTCTTGGATGATGAAGTCGTGGAATTAAGTCAGCAATTGGATCGGTACATTCAGGTAATTCAATCAAAAATGATGCAAAAAAATAGGATATAAAGTGTTTTTGTTACAGGAGGAATTCCACACGTTTCGAAGGGAGAATACTCAAATTTTGAGGGGGTAAACCGAAAGGAGGAGCTTTCACAACGGGTAATGCCCATTATTAAATACTCCGCTGTATATCTGTCACTTTGTCAAGATACACTGTATTCCAAACGCTAATTGCGTTAATCAGAATGTTTAATGCACTCGCGCGCGCTCGTAGAGGCTCTATGTCAAGTGTCATACAAACAGTAGTAATTTCCAGAAAACTGTTCACTCTTAACCAGCAGAAAGTGTCCATTTTTACTTGACGGTTACATCTGAAAGGCGACTGTACTTGGCAACAAAACAATCAGGTGGAACGTGGTAAGTTCAGACTTTTACGCTCCACACGATGGATTAATCAGAAAATATACTAATTTCAAAAAAGGTAGAAAATAATTTGACTTAACGTTTTTTGAAAGGTAATATACGGTATGTATTAACAGTAATTGGAAGGAGATGTTTCGAAGTGAGTTTAAAATTGGGCAAAGTACAAGCTCTCTTGACAACAAGCGCACTAGTTTGTGTCCTAGCGATGCCTCAGACAATTATGGCAGAAGGTACAGGAGATAATCCAAACTTTACTGAGGATATCAAGACAGAAGAAGATTTGAAGTGGATGGAAGAAAAAGAGAAACTGGTTAGCGAGTACATTGACGAGAAATATAAAAAAAATAAAGGTATTCGCGTTCTTGGTGTCGGAGGAACTCGAAACACAATAAGTGTTCCAGAGTTCGAGCAAGAAACTTACTATTACTGTGGGCCAGCAACAGTCAAGCAAGTGCTAGATCACATTAACGGTAATTCTAATAGTCAAGATGATTATGCATCTGAACTTAAGACTCATGACGATAATGGTACAGATTTTTCTATGGTTGATAATGTGTTAAACGATAATCAGAACGACAATAATTATGTTTATAAAACATTCAATTCAGATGAAAAAGATAAATGGCTGAGCAAAATTGAATGGGGAATTGACAATAATTATCCAACTATTTTGGATTTGAAAATTACTTCTAAGTACATGCCAAAATATAGAGAATCAGTTGAGGGTCACATTCTGAATACATCTGGTTATGACTGGGAGGATCATGAGATTCGATTGACAGATCCTTTTGACCAAGGGAATCGTGGTATTACATTAGGTAATACATGGCATCCAGCCGATGGTGTTTGGAAAGCAAATCAAGCCCATTTCCGTGAAGCGATCATTTATTAATGAAGGTATGATATTAGAGTCCTTAGAGTATGAGTGTTACTGCTTTAAGGACTCTGTCTTAGTATTCAATAGCTTCGGAGGGATTAATATGAGAGTGTATCTGCCAGTATTAGCGACTATCCTAGCATTTACAATTAGCTCAGGATGCGAGCCTTCTTCCACAGAAATTTCATCAACTAATAAAACAAATATTCCTCAATTAAATCAAAACACTACTCCTTTAATTCAAGAAAAAGCCGCTCCATCATTGCAAGCTAAAGATACATACATAGATACCTCTGAACTCCCCACAGTAAACAAAGTCTCGGAAAGCGACGCGAATAGCTCTTTTAAAGTCCCTTTTTTTATTCAGGAATATCAATTAGAGCATCCAGATTTTCGTCATGATCTAATTGCACCTCAGTTCGTAAATGAAGATTATATAATATTTGATATGAATCCAAGTGGAAGTAATCAAGCGTCTATCGGATTATTTGATCGAACAACAAAAAAATATAAGAAAATCTATCTTTCCCCTAAAAATACTATAATTAATACCTTAGTTGGAATAAATGATACTTTATTTTGGGTTGAATATGAAAAACAAACCAAAAGAGACAGACCATGGAAGATAATGTCCTATGATCTTAAAAATAAAAAAACGTATCTTGTTAAAAAAGGCATTAGCGATGATGGTACATCAGTTCCTATATTGACGAATACAGACAAGTATTTAACGTGGATAGAGTATGAATTAAAGAATCAAATCATGTGGAGCAGGGCTATGTTATATGACCCTGTTATAAAAGAAACTAAAATTATAGCAGAGGCAAAATTGGATGAAACGAAGGGACGGTATGGACATTTTTTTGCTATTCAACGTCCGAGTGACAACGGAATGCTAATTCACGAGTCGGTTTACACGAAAACGTCAGCTAACGAATCTAAAAAAACATACCAGATTAAATTCTATCCGTATGATATGTCATCGTCAATTTATTTACTTGACGGTAAGGAAATTATTGACTATGTAATAAACAAAAACTGGTTTGTATGGACAGAAGAAGGCAAAGTCACAGTCGCAAGCATGCATGACGGAAAGATAAAATACCAATATTTTGCTGAAAGTGAAAAATTAACGAATGACACGCCTTACATTGTAGATCATTATTTGTTCTATCGTTATGGGATTAATCAGATTTATATTGTTGATTTGAATACGGGCAAACGCCAGAAATTTAGTAAAGACTTTGCTAGCACATCAAAGATTTTTAATTCAGAGAATTACTTATTTTTTGGTCAGTGGGAGCCAAGTGAAAGTACAGGTCGTGCCAAATTTCATGTAATTGATTTATCAAAGTGAATAAAACAGTTGTATTTTGGTATGATCCTTCACTAGCGTTGCATTAAACCTCTCTAATCATTCAAAATACCCATAATTTTTATTTTTAATGTGTTCACGATATAAATAAATTCTTTGAATACATGTAAACAATGTCACAACCATTTATTTAACAGTGATTGTCACATTGTAGTTAAGATAAGTGCAGAATGATGTCTCTACCCCTTTTCACATTGAAATGATGTCTCACCCATAATTGTAATAACAAACAACTAGGTTATTATATTGAATTTTATACAATTTAAGGTAAATCAAGCTTTATAAGGAGTGTGGTTGATCTGCCTAAAATATGTCGTAATGCTTTGCTTGTTGTAGTTCTTAGCTCAATGACTTTACTTGGCTGCTCCAATATATCTGAAAAAACTGAAGATATTCCTGTTAATTCTGCTCAATCGGATACTTTGGAGAAAGTAAAAAATGGGCAATTAGAAGGTGTCTTAATTGGCATTGGAGCAACAAAGAAAGAGGTTCTGGATAAAATCGGAACTCCCGTCAAAAGCGGAAATTCTGAGTATGGATTCACAATATACTATGAGGGTTTTAATTTACAATTCGAAGACTATGCTAATTCAATTGATGAAGTAAAGGATACGAGTAAAGTCGTCCTAATGAATGCCGAACCAAAGACTGTTGGAATGACTGGAAAACCTGAGGAAATCAAAAAAACCTTAGGAGAACCCTCTAGAGAGTTTATGGATGACTCAGGTGATCATACGTTTATATTGGAATACGAAAACAATGGAAACCTACTAAGATTTACGTTTGATTCAAAAGAAAGTCCAGTAAAGTATGTTACCCTTCGAGTCCAATAAGGTAGACTACCTGGCTTATTGTGGCCTGAATTCTGAAAAATTACTGCATAAAAAAAGAGGCGGTTCTCCCGCCTCTTCTCTTTTACTTGTGTACCCCAGTTAACTCGGTTTTTCTACCATTCCGTTTCTGTTCTGTGTTCAATCATTTGCAATACTTTTGGTTCAGCTGCTTTCATCATTTCTTTCAGTGATTGCTCGGTGATTGGTACTCCATCCCCTTGAAGTTGTCCTCTAGCCTGTGTTTCTGCAATCACATCAAGCACTTGTTGTTTCGTGACATTTTTAGATGCTGCAATCTCCACAACAGTTTTACCTTTTGCTAATTCTTGTTTTAATTCTGTCGGGCTGATTTTTAGTAAAGCAAACAGTTTTTCATCATTTAAAAAGTTATCAGCAAAATAATCAGGCTTACCATTTCTAGAGAATAGGCCTTCTACTTTCATGTTTGAAGGTGTATCAGAAGGTGTATCAGCTGTAGGAATACCTACGATCTTAGTAAGACTAATGGTATTGTCCTGAACAAAAACCTGGTAGACCGGTTCTTCGAACATCTCATTGGTGTAATTCAACATCCATGTTTTTTGGTTTGGATTCTCCATTTGCTCTATAGCAACCTTGTATTGTTCGACGTTGCCATACATTTTATTAATAAGATCAGATACCTTCGCCTTGATTTCCTGATCGGTTAACGTAATGAGTGACTTCTCCTTAGGCTCCCAATTCTCTTGAATCACGTGTTCAATCTCACCCGTACTACCGTTTGTATGGAGGGTAATCTTTTTGCCGGTTCCTCCTTTTTCTTGTAGTACGATGCTTGTTTGTTTCATGTTGGTTACATTTTTTCCTTTGGATACATCACCTTGAGCGTTGCTTGCATCGATAATCTCAAACGATTTTGTTTCAGGATATGCGCGATACAGCTTCTCAAGTGTTGATTTGCCAACCTCATCCACCTTGACTTGTTCAGCAGTCATCGGTGTTCTTGTAGGCATGTCAATCACGCCAGAAGCCGCAAATGCTGCAACTGGAATCAAAATCGCAGTAGCAACCACTCCACCAATTAATCGTTTTTTCATAATTACTTCGCTCCTTTTTTGTTGTAAATAATGTGAATCGGATTGTTCTATTTGTTTTCTGAATAAGCAGCTTACACACTATATTGCCTCTTTAGCAGAAAAAGGTTCGGCTCATATTTTATTTTTTTGCATCGTGAGCAGACCCCATATCCATCAAGCCAAGGAAATTACTTTTCACGAAAGAAGAAATCGGAATCCCTCACCCCTATCAGTGGAAGACGGATAAGCGGTGTAAACGGCTTTCGGTGTCAGTGGTTCTTTAGTACCATTTATCAAACTGGTAAAACATGTAAATATATAGAAGGACACATTGGTTGATTGGGAGGTAAGAGAATGAAAAAGTTTACTAAAGTTGCTGCAATCCTACTGCTTGGGGCTATTGTGGTAACTGGCGGTATTTGGACTTCCAACACTTACGCTTCGGTTAATGAGGAAAATGAAGTAAAAGAAACGGTTCAAATCTATTTGGAAGCTCTTGAGAACGGTGACGCTCCAACTATGGTTGAATACACAATTGATGAGCGCTTTGATAATGATAAAGAAAAACAGAAAGTGTACGAAAGTTTTGGTACTCAAAAGATGGATATAGATATGGATACCGTATCGGTAGAAAAGATTGCAGATGAAAAAATGAGTGTTACGTTTCATTATTCGAACGAACATGTTTCGGAAGATATAACTCTTCCAGTTGTTAAAGAAAATGATCAATGGAAAGTAGTAATTGAAAATACAAGATAGTACAATAGCAATCTCTGAACGAGTTTCCGAAGCCGGTTGGCCTGAATAAAAAGACGTAGGAGGTAACAGTATGAAAAAAAGAAATGTAATTCTTTCTGGTCTTCTTTTAGTCAGCGTTGTCTTCGTAGGTAGTAGTCTATACGCGAGTGAAGACATAGAGTCGTATATAAAAGGTAATCACATGAAGGCAATTCATGCTATGGGAATCGAAGTGAAAGCTCAAAATCTGGAAAATATGGCTACTATAACTGATGAGAACGGCAAGAAATGGATTTTCAACGAATTTACTAACAGAACAGCACTTATAGAAACAATGAGAAAAAAGTATGAAGAGGATGTAGCTGGTCCGTTTATCAGCATACATGACGAAATTATGCAACAGTACGCTAAGCCCGGCGATTCCATTCCGACTATTCTGTTGGATGAGACATTAAAAGAAGGCTATTTCGCGTTCATTAGAGAAGATGGGGAAACCTTGTCTTTCAAAATCAAGTATGACAATGGGTCATGGGAATACAAGTTGGAAAAATAATATCGAAATTGCTTCTAGTTAGCTATGTAGCTTTACTACCGATTTATCATTTGGTTGAAAGGGGAGCACTAACGATTAGCATTAAAAATTTTAAATCCACAAAAAAAATAGCACTGGCTACTATTGGTTTTATAACAATTGCAGGACTTGCTGTTTACTATATAGGTGACTTGAAAAAACAAAATTTTCTTTATTCCAGTGATACAGATTATAGAATAGTTTCTGGTGAAGCAATGTTTACTGAGACATTCACTGACGTGAAGGGTCTGGCTGAAAATGCAGATATCATTGCCGAAGCTGAAGTTATTTCTCAAAAAAATAACCCTAATTATGAAAGACTAGATGCGTATCAGTCTCTGAATTAAGATGAACGAAAGTCTATAAAGGTGATGTAGAGATAGATGATACAGTATCTGTGACTGGAAACTGGAGGGGAATTCGATGAAAGAGAGGTGACCAAATATTTCTCAGGAAAGCCAGGATTTGAATTGAATGATTATCTTGGTGATCCTGGAATCATAACGGTAGGGATTGCAGGAAGTATTCCTATGTAAGAAGGAAATACCTATTTTGTTTTCTTAACAGAAGATGACGATGACGTCTATAACATAGTAGGGTCCGTTCAAGGAAAGATTAAAATTAATAGCGAGAACACTCTGGTTTCACAAGTTTCTCCAGAGACAATAGATCAGCATGGTAATCTTTATTTCCTCCAGGAAAATTATTCAGGGCAGAATATGTCTGAACTTAGAAACGAAGTTGAACATCTCATTCTATCCTCTCCCAATTAGCTCCCCAAAGTCTCTCAACCGCAATATCATTACGAAGGAGATAGAAAAAGGAGATCACGGATAATTACAAAGGAACCGGGAGCCTGGTGCTCCCTATTTTTGTTGTAATGGCATAGCGGAGCATATTTTCTGTTCAGGGGAAGGGTTTTTCCATGTTTCATATTTTTTCGCCAATGTAACGTGAACCAAACGCCGCGTTCTCGTGAATATACAGTAGAGAAAAAACGAGGGGAGGGAACGCTGTGGATGAGTGGGAGTTGATTGCCAAATGCCAAGAGGGCGAGCCTGAAGCCTTTGAACAATTGGTCAAGCCCTATCTGGCGATGGCATACCGGACAGCGTACTTGATCATTCATGACAAGCATCTGGCACAGGACGCGGTTCAGGAAGGGCTCATCGAAGCGTATCAGCACATAGACCGACTCGATAAAAAACGGGGAATGGCCTTTCGCAATTGGCTATACCGGATCATTACGTTTCGGGCTCTGAATCTGGTACGCAAGCAGAAGCCTGTGGTGGAATACGAAGAGATGATCCCGGAAGAAGCGTTAACGCCGCTGGACAACGTGATCCAGCGAGAGGAGCAGCATCAAATATGGCAGGCGATTCGCAGCATGAAGGCGGAGCATCGCGCGGTTATTATTCTTTACTATTACGAGGGCTTCAGCGTGTCGGAGATCGCCAAAATTACGGGTTCCTTTGAGGGTACAGTCAAATCACGTATGCACAAGGCCAGGAAGCTGATTGCGCAGCAATTGGACAAGGAATGCATTCCATCTGATTTTTTGCGGGAAGGGGCAATGACGCATGACTAACGAGGAGCGGCAAATTCAAGAGACGCTTAGGAAAGTAGCGGGAGCTGTCGAGACGCCGAGTTTTCAAATGCCAAGCCAGAATAACGCGTTGCAGGTGAGAAGGCGTCCGTTTTACCGAAGCAAAAGATGGGCTTCCATCGGCATCGCTTCCGCTGTCGTACTCGGGCTGCTCGGAACCATGCAAGTGTCCCCAACGTTTGCGGCCTATGTCAAATCGATCTTTGCACAAGGTGTGTTCAACGACGAAGGACTGCAACAGGCGGCGAGACAAGGCTTCTCCGAAACATCGAATCTTTTTGTTACCGATCAAGGGATCACCTTGGAGGTAAAGGAAATCATTGCTGATCCGGCGCAGGTAATAGTAGCTTTAATGATAAAACAGTCGGATGGCCATCAGCTCGGCCCTGAATGGAAGACAGCAAGTAACTCTCAATTCAATGGAGTTGAATTGTTGGATGCCAAAGGGACGGTCATTTCTGACAAGTGGGGAACAGCCTTTGAAGATAATGTCGGATTCATCCGGTTTATCCTTGGGGAAAAAGGACAAGAGCCCCTTCCGAAAACGTTGTCGATGCACTTTGATGAAATTGGAGATATAAAAGGAAACTGGAAGCTGCAAGTTCCGATTACGATGGCAAAAACAACGGCCGCAACGACTGTGCTGCCTGTCAATCAAACGCAAGTGACGAAGCATGGATTGAGGATGACCTTACATCAGATCGTCAACACGCCAACGACCACCCGAATTGAGTTGGAAACACAATGGACAGAGGCGGCCAAAAAACAATTGGAACAAGAAGCGAAAAAGCTAACCGGAAAGACGACGAACCCTGATTATGCTCCATTTCTTCCGTATCAGCAATATATGCTGGGATATTACTACGAGGAGGCAGATGGCAGCAAGGGGAAGGAAAGGCGCAAAGAAAGATCTCATCCCATTGATCGCTATGGACATTTCCACTGGATTATGGACGACGATCCGTTGCCAAAAGGCAAATCAAAGACGCTTGTCATAAATAGCTTCCACAAGGCAATACCGTATGATATGAGTGTCACCTTCAAGCCAGATGAGTTGAACAAGAAGCCCGTAATCAAACAAGTGGGAGAAGATATCTTCACGGTGAAAGGCGTCCAGCTGGCAAAAGATGAGTTTTCGGAAAAGCAGCAAATGGTAATGGAGGTTGAGGTACTATCCAAAGATATTTCAGATATTTATTTGCCTTGGTGGGTAGCCCAAGATGGGCAGGGAACCACTTACCGTGCTAGAAGGAGTACTCAATCAACAGGACCTGCTGACCAGTCAGGACGCGAGCGAGTAACGTACAAAATTCGGCTGGAGGACAGCAGTCATCGGGAAGGAGGAGAAATAACCAAGCTCCCGGAGAAGCTTACACTACGACTAGATGCCGTACAGAAAAAATATCCACTCGAGTGGCGAATTCCGGTTACCCATCCATAAAGAGAAAACCGCCCCGTACAAAGGGCGGTTTTTCCTGTTTATTTCGCGACCAACTGCGGCTCTGTCTGCCCAAGTCGGATCGTGGCTTCGCTCGGAATCCACATGCCTGTGTTCTCGTCACGTCCTTGCAGGACTACCGTCGGGTTTGCTTTGCCCATCTGCTCAGCACCTTTGGTAATTTGCTGCCCAATTTTGCCGCCTTTGACGCGGTTTACGACGAGCGAGAGCTGCACGCTGTCCAGCTCTGTCATCATCTCGAAATCACCGTTGCTATCGCCCGCGATGAAGATAGGGCCATGACCATATTTTTTCACCAATACATTCTGGATCACTTCCGTCTTGCCGTGCGCTACCGTGATCGGGTAGTCAGGCTGGTACACGTTCGTAATCCGTCCGTTTTCTGTTTTCAGACGCATGCCGATGATGTTCTCCGCTGGGAGATTGTAGCCATATTTCGGGAGAGTGGCAAAAACACGAACGACATCCTCCAGGGAGGCACTCACGACATATACGTCGATGCCATTGGCACGCAACGTGTTCATCAGGTTTGCTACTTCGGGAGTGAGGCGCAGTCCTGTTGTATGGGAGGCTTTTACCACACCTGCTTTGCCTGCCAACGATTTCGGGCTCGTCCAGCTTACTTTTTCAATCGCCATGCCCAGGCTATGATCATTGGATGCTTCCGCCAATTGTTGCACTTCTTCCACTGTCATGTTCGTGAAGAGGTAGAGGATCCATGGATAGCCAATCGAGGTGCTGTGCGTATCGTTGATCGCTTCATACAAGAAAAACAGTTTGGCTTTGAAATCTGCGAATTGCTCTGTTGCTGTCACTTCCTCCAGCGACTTCGTTCCTTTAAGACCTTGATAATTTTGATATAAGTACTTGTAGTCTGCTACGAGATCAGTCGCGATGGCATCGAGTGTGACAGGCTTGCCGTCGACATTTTTATACGAATCGGAAAACGGTCCCTCTGGTACATTCGTACGGATGACCTTCCCGAATTCTTCTGGAGTGAGCTTGTAAGCCAAATGGTTGATCTGGTAAACAAACAGCGCTTCCTCAGTGTCATGCATGATGCTCGTATTGTCCCAGTCAAAAACGGCATACGGCTTCTTTTTGGCATTGTAGGAGGCACTCTTGATGCCGTTTTTCTCAATCAATTCGTGGACGGCTTGATAAGTCGCAGGTGCCCATTTCCCCTTGTCGAGCATCTGCACGTTGGTGTCCTTGGCCAAAGCTGGCAACTGCATCGCGAGCAGAGCGACGATCATCAGCATGGTCAGCCACCACGTTTTGGGTTGTGCTTTTCTGTGTGACATGGTTGTCATCCCCTTCTTCTTTTTCTCGATCCCCCAAATGAAAACGCTATCATTTTTTCAAAAGAAAAAGGCCTTCCCCACGCCTATTGATAAAGCGCGGGTAGAAGACCTCATTGTCTTAAGCGTTTTCATTTGTATTCTAATCATACTAAATTTAACAGCAAAAGCAAGAAGATTCCGATAAACAGGATAAGGGCAGGACTAACGATCTAATCTAGCGAAGACAGAAGAGTTTGCAAGAAAAAAGTGGATATAATCTAACCATAAGATAGATGAAAAGGAATGATTCTGACATGACGTTGATAGAATCCAGCAAAGCCATTTTGATGAATTGCCTTGCATTACAAGCAAATGAGACCTTTTTAGTGGTGGCCGACGAGCGGAAGCGGGACATCGGTGAAGCGATCTGGGAAGCTGGTAAACAGCTAGGGGCAGAAGCGATGCTGATGGTCATGAAGGAGCGGGAAAAGTCCGGTCAAGAGCCTCCTGCGGCTGTTGCAGCGGCGATGAAGAGCGCAGATGTGGTGGTATGTGTGACCCAGCACTCTTTGACGCATACAAAAGCACGCAAAGAAGCAGCAGCAAATGGTACGAGACTGGCTACCATGCCAGCTATTACGGAAGACATGTTCCTTGCAGGAGCGATTTCCGCTGACTATACACAAGTAAAGGCACTCACCGAGCGAGTGACCGAAATGCTTACGCGAGCAAGTACCGTGCGAATCGAAAAAGCGGGCAAGTCACTGACGTTTTCCATCGCAGACCGCAATGGGGTGCCGAGTACTGGCATGTACGTCAATCCTGGAGAATCGGGCAATTTGCCTTCCGGCGAAGCGTATATCGCCCCATTGGAAGGGACAGCGGAGGGACAAATCCTCGTCGATGGCTCCATCGCGGGTATCGGAAAAATTGATTCGCCACTGTTGCTGACGGTCCAAAATGGTCGGATCACAGAAGCAGAAGGAACATCGGCTGAACGCCTCCTGCAAATGCTTGGAGACCAAGACGGGCGGATGCTGGGTGAATTCGGAATCGGAACGAATGACAAGGCGCGTATTACGGGAGTTGTGCTGGAGGACGAGAAGGTGTACGGAACGATTCACGTAGCCTTTGGTAGCAACAACACGTTTGGCGGGACGATTGTCGCAGGGGTACATATTGATCTGGTTGTCAAAGAGCCGGATGTGTATTTGGACGACAAATGTATCATGAAGAACGGAAAACTATTGGCAACATAGGATAAACTAGATGGATAGGAAGGATGAATCCCGATAGTAAATGTTGTAATATGGGAGGAATCCTAGAGCTGGATGTGGTGTGATGGCGTTGTCTGAAAAGATAATTGCGATAGTAACAATAGGTAACCTGATTTTGGGTGCCGTTCTTATTTTCATGGAGAGGCGTAACATTGCGGCAACCTGGGCCTGGTTGATGGTTTTGCTGTTTTTGCCGGGCATCGGTTTTATTATTTACCTGATTTTTGGACATAAGCTGAGCAAGAAAAAGCTGTATCGGCTCAAGGAAGGGGAGTTTTCCCATTTTCGAGCTGCGGTCGATAGGCAAAAGCAGTTGCTTGCCCAAGGTGAACTGCAGGTCAACGACCCTGAGATGGAGAGACACCGCGACATGATTTTCATGAACGTGGTAAGTGATGGAGCGTATTATACGCAGGATAATACCATCCAGGTTTTTAAGGAAGGCCATAGTCTGTTCCATCTCATGTTCAAACAGATGGAGGAAGCACGCGAGCATATACATTTGCTCTACTATATTTTGAATGACGATGATTTAGGGAAACAGCTCATTCAACTGTTGACGAAGAAGGCTAAGGAGGGCGTCGAGGTTCGACTGCTCTATGATGCGGTAGGTTCTTCTGGTGTCTCATCCCGGTTTCTGCGTCCGTTGGTAGAAGCAGGGGGAGAAGTCGCCTCCTTTTTCCCGGCGAAGATTCCGTTCCTGAATTTTCGGGTCAACTTTAGGAATCATCGCAAGCTGACGATTATTGATGGCAAGATTGGCTATATCGGAGGCTTCAACATCGGGGATGAATACCTGGGCAAGGATAAGAAGCTGGGGTATTGGCGTGACACCCATTTGCTGATAGAGGGAAGAGCGGTGTACATGCTGCAAGCACGCTTTTTCCTGGACTGGAATTTGTCTGCACCGAAAAGAATGCATGAGTCACTCGCGTATTTTCCGGAGATTCAAGAGGCTGTGGGAACGATTGGGGTTCAGATCGTATCGAGCGGACCAAACTCGGAAAAAGAGCAAATCAAGCATGCTTTTTTGAAGATGATTTACAAGGCACGAAAGAAGATTTACTTGCAGACGCCTTATTTCGTTCCAGATGAAAGTATGCTGACCGCACTAAAAATGGCGGCAATGTCTGGGGTGGATGTGCGGGTGATGGTCCCGGGAAGACCAGATCATTTGTTGGTATTCTGGGCCACCCACTCTTATCTCGGCGATTTGTTAAAGAGCGGTGTGCGCTGCTTCCTCTACGAAAAAGGCTTCATGCACGCCAAAGCCATTGTGGTCGATACCCAGTTGTCGTCTGTAGGAACGGCCAACGTCGATATTCGCAGCTTCAAGCTGAATTTCGAGACGAATGCGTTTATGTACGATTCGCAGATGGCAAAGGAGCTGGAGGAACTGTTCGTCTCCGATCTGGCTGATTGCCGGGAAATGACATTGGGAGAGTATGTGAACCGACCACTGCGTTTGCGCTTGCTGGAATCGTTGACGCGGCTGTTGTCTCCGCTTTTATAATAGCTGGACTGGAAAGCAAGAGAGGACCTGTTAGCCTATGTGAACAAACACGGGCTGGCAGGTCCTTTCTGTTTACCTTTTATGCGGTTCCGAATGTAACAATTTTAAAGGTATCGACGAACCAATAAAGCTGGTGAGAAGAAAAAGCACAGAGCTCGTAGACCTTGACAACGCCTACCCAGTTGGAAGTGGAGACGGACAGTCAATTCCCCTTGCGGGCGTGTCAGAGTTGAAGAGAACTGTGCTTTTTCTTCTCCTCCACAATGTTGACTCAAATGCCTTTGTCTTATTATTTCTTCGTTCCAGTCAAATCCTGCACAGCTTCATCCAGCTGCTTTTCAATCAGAATGGGATCGTAGCCAAGCCATCTATCCACATTGACTACATAAACCTGATTCTTTTTGACAGCGGGCAAGTCCTTCCACAGACTGCTTTGCTCGATTTCTTTCAAATACTGAGCGGCGTCCTCTCCAGGGAACAGCATTAGGAAAATATGGTCGGCTGCATATTCCGGTAGAAGCTCCATGGACACGTCTTTTGACCAAAACAGCGGGTCTTTTTCGATCTCGCTCTTTATGAGTGACGGTGGAGTCAACTGAAGATCGTTATACAAAACATGGCCCATATTGCGAGCACCGTACATTTTAATCGTTTTCGCACGGACGTTTAGTGCTGCAACAGTCTCGTCTTTCCCGACCTTAGCATGGACCAGCTTACGTGCTTCTTCCACCTTTGCTTTGTACTTCTGCTCCCAAGCCTTTCCTTCTTCCTCGCGACCTAGAACTTCCGCTACCTTTTGTACATGCCCGTAGACATCATACTGATCGAAGGCGATCGCCACGACAGGCGCAATTTTTGTCAGCTTTTCATATACCTGTTGCTCGACTTCGGTACCGGTGAGGATCAAGTCAGGCTGCAACTCGAGGATTTTCTCCAGATTATAGGCATCATAATCTCCCACGACTTCGATTCCACTAACCAGTGGCTCCATGTCTGGACCTTCCATATGTCCCTTCAACGCACCGATTGGCTTCACCCCAAGGGCAAGCATGGGGCCCAAATATTGCAGAACTACGACGCGCTGAGGCTTCACAGGAATGGTAGATTCGCCCTTTGCGTGTTTCAGGACACGAGTATCGCTGCTTTTACTTTCTTGCGCAGGTGCCGTGGGATTGGGGCTGGCTGTCTGGCCGCATGCCGTGAGCAAGAACAAGGAAAGAATCATCAATCCTGACAGCCAAGCTTGTATGCATGATCGTTTCATCGTTATATCCTCCGTGAGTGAAAATGATTCTCATTAATAGAGTTCATCTTACCCTGAATGCCCTCTTTTCATCCATGGAAAATGTTCCGTTTTTCTTTGGACAATGTGGTGGTGTTTGCATGGGTCAAAATTTGGACAGCCTCTTCCAGCTGAATGTCGAGGGAGAGGGGATCATACGAAAACCATATCGGGTTGAGAATGACCACTTGTCCTTTTTGTACCGCAGGAATTCGTTGCCAGACATCCTGTTTCATCAACTCTAGGAAGTGTGCCCGTGAGAGATCATCATCAAAAATATGAACGAAGAGCCAATCTGCTGCATACTGGCTTAATTGATGCTCGTTGATTGTGGTCGCCCAGAAATTGGGGTTGCGTGTCAACTCTTCTTGAATCATTTTGGGTGGTGTCAGCTTCAAGGATTTGTAGAGCACATGCCCTATATTTCTGGCGCCGTATGCCAATAGGCTCTGTGGACGCACATTGAGAATCAAGAATGTATCTTCCTTTTGAATATGCGCGTCGATGCATCGCTTCGCCTTCAAAACCTTCTGTTCATGCTGCTTGAGCCACCTGTGTGCCTGGTCATTCATGCCAAGGACATCGGCCAATATTTTCAGATGACCAAATACATCACGATCCAGCCACGGAAGGGCAAGAGTAGGTGCAATCTTGGAGAAAGCAGCGCTATCCCCTGTCGATTCGGTCAAAATAAATGTGGGTTGCAATGGTTTGATTAAGTCTGGTGTGTTCTCGGGCAGGCTGACAATCTCATCTGCCTCTTTCATCCGTAATTGCTCGCGTAAATAAGTGACCTGCTCTTCCGGAGCGCCAATCGGTCTGATTCCGAGTGCCAATAAATACTCCGCATAGTGAAAGGTGACGGGTGCCATTTGCTTCTGATTCATGCGGACAAAGACAGTCGGGGACACGCCGACCTGCTGCTTAAAGCGTCTGCTGAAGTAAAACTCATCGGCATACCCGACCAGACGTGCTACCTCACGCAATCGTTTATTCGATTCGCGCAGAAGCGTCTTGGCATGCTCCATCCGGCAGCTCGTCAAATATTCGATCGGGCTTTTTCCGACCTTTTTCTTGAAGACTTCGGTGTAATACCGCGGGGTAAGGCCAGCTCGATTTGCCAAATCATCTAAGGTGATTGGCTCCGCATAATTCGTATGCATGTAAGAAACCGTCTGATCGACAACGCTTGACGTTTCTACGGTAGCCTGCCGTTCTGCATGGCTCCAAATCAGGTGGAGCAATTGTTGAAAGCGAATTTGATTTTGAAAAGCTTCCAACGGATCATTGGCTTGTCGATGGGCATACAGCGTGAGGGCAGGCTCCGTACTGTTATCTACCTGGTGAAATGCACATGAGCTGCGGTCGAGATGCCAGGAAGGACTCGGACTGTAGGCGTTGGTGTCCTGATCTTGCTGTTGTAGGGCGTCAAAATAAAATACGAGGAAACGAAGTAGATCATCCGTATCAGCGCTTATTTGCCTCGCAGATTCTCGCGAAAGAACCAGCACACTTCCATCTAGTAGAGCCTGTTGATCCGACTCGTTCAGCATCTGGCCCGTTCCTTTTGTCACGATGAGCACAGCATGGGTTGATTCGCCGGAAAACGCCCATTCTTCAGTCGGTGACAAGGTGACCTGCTGTATGTCTTGAAGCAAAAACAAAGGACTGGGCGTTAGCACTGTATTTCCTGTCATGATACCAATTCGAAGGACTCGGTTACGACGATGCTTCCCTTGACAGATTGGACCATCGGGCAGTTTTTGCTTGCGGCTTCAATGGCCTTTTGCACTTTTTCTTCTTTCATATTTTCACCCGTAATGATGAAGTGGAGGTGAATTTTTTCAACCCGATTTGCCTCTGCCTCATTCCGCTGAACATCTGCGGTTACCTTCATGTCCGTGCACGGCATTCTCATCTTGTCCAATACTTTTCGCAAAACACCGCCACTGCAAACAGCGATGGAAGATACCAAGAGCTGGTAGGGGCGAAAGCCATACTGTTCATCACCCGATACGTGCAGCTTACCGTAGGACAGTTGAGTGACAAAGCCATTTTCTTTCGCTTGAAATTCCATGCGTAACCCTCCCTTGAAATGGTTTTTCTTCATTATAAGAAAAAAAGGCTCCCGTGCGACAGTAATCTATCGGTACCGGAACCTTTTCCCTTTTTCTATTCCTTCAAAGCTTTTCCATTTTGCAAGAGAGACTGGATGCAACGAGGAAGCATGTCTTTTAACGTATCAAATGCATAGTCGATGTCCAGGCGTTCTGTCCACTGATGGGCGTCACGTCCGACTGGACCGAGGTTCATGACAGGTACATCAAAAGCCTCGAGCTCCTGAAGCGGAATGGAGTAGCCGTTGTCCCACAAAGGCATGTTCGCTACTAATGGCTTCATGGATGCCGCCGGATATTGGAGTCCGACGTAGCTTAAGTCAGAAATTCCGCCAAAGTAGTTTTGTTTGACCAAATTGACCTGGTGCTGATCTCTCGCATATGCTTTCATCTCTTCCGTCGTTTGTTGGATCAGAGGATGATTGCGCGAGCTGACTGCCGGGTAAAACGGTGGAGCGAAGAACAAGATCATCATCGGCGACAATTCTTTGCACAGAATCGCTAACTGATCCACCAGCTCGATCGTGGCGTCACGGTCGTCCTTGGCGCCGCGGTTGGCGATCACGTCTGCTTCCAACTGGCGCAGTTTTTCTTCCCCGTACGTTTTCTTCGCATAGGCATACAGTTCTTCGTAAGTCATGACGGAAATGGACAGATCACGCGGGCTAAACGGCGCGAAGTTGGCAAACTGGCTCGCGTGCTTGAGATAATTTTGCTTCATGCGCTCTGCAACATTTCTTGCCGATTCCAGCAGCGGCTCTACGACATCTTCCATTTGTTTTTCCAGCAGGAACAGGTTGAATAGCGTCACGGCACGGTGCGGAATTTGCACAGAGTACTCTTTTTTCAAATCCTTTTGAATCAGGTTCGTCGGTGGAGGAGATGCTTCCCCCTCAACGACCTCGCAAAAGGATGTGTTCAGCTCGAGTTCACATGTCAATTGCGAGGCCATGTAATTGCCGTTCAACCCGGCAAAAGGCTCGCCGACATGTGTTTCTTTGCCGTAGCAGAGGAAGCCTGGGAGCACTTTTCCGATGGAGCCTGTGTACAAGTACGTATTCGTATCCCCTGGATAGCGGGTAAACATCGGCTCCGAGTTGAGCACTGTGGTATAGCTCAGGTCGAACTCTTCGGCGATTTTCAAAAGCTCTGGGACTGCTGCCCGCATCCCGACAGAATTCACCTCTTCGTCAGGGACGGTCAGAAGCAAAATGTTGCCGTCGAACTCTCCAGCAATCGCTTGCTCAATCATCGACATGTGCAGTGTCAGTCCGCATTTCATATCCATGGTGCCACGGCCAAACAGCCAGTTGCCGGTTCGAATATCCTGTTGAACGTCTGCTGGCATATCCTCTTGGTTTTGTTGGAAGAGAGGAGTGAGGGTCTTCGGATCAAAAGCATGCTTCATCCAGGCGCCGTAATCCTCGACGTCGACGACATCAAAATGGCTGACGAGAATGACGGTGTCCCGTACGCCTTCTTTTTTGACCAAAGCAGTGACAAAATGGCGCCCATCTTCAGTCGGATTCGCACGCACATGATCGGGATTGGCTTGATAATAAGGCAGGGTACGAAGCTGATCGACGACGTAGCCAGGCAAGTCCTTCTCGGCAGATGATCCTGTAATGCTTGGGATGCTTACCAAATTGCACAAGAGATCGATGAGCTGCTCTTTTGTTTGCCATTTTTGCATAAAAAACGCCTCCGTTTTCCGTATAGTGAAAACTGTTTCCGGTTAGTGGGCAAAAAAATTAAGGTAAGGCACCGATCTTGTGGGAAATTTCTTTGGCACTTTGTTGGGCTTGTTCAATGAGTGAGGACAAGAGCTGCTCGTTGATCCGATAGCTCGGAACGCCGATACTCAAAGCACCTACGACCTTTTGGTTAACGCCGAAGATAGGAGCGGCAATGGATGCGGTACCCTCGGTTTTCTCACCGTAGCTGACTGCATAGCCGTTTTGTCTGATTTCTGGCAGTCGTTCTAACAGCTCGCGACGTTTTTCTGCATCCGGGATTAAATCGGTCACGATTTGCTCTGCTTCGGTCGGATTCATGCTGGCGAGAATCGTTTTGTTTGCCGCTCCGATATGCAGCGGAATACGCTCGCCCAGATTATCCATGCTTCTGACAGACATGGGCCCCTCCACTCGTTCAAGTACGATGGCATGTGAGCCCTGTGGAATGTTCAGATAGACAGTTTCTCGTACGTCTGCTGCCAGTTGCTCCATGACAGTTCGGGCGACAGCGCGCATATCCATCTTGTCCAGGATGCGCAGCCCGATTTCCATCCACGTATAGCCGACCTTGTACTGCTTGCTCTCAGGAACCTGGAGGATGAGTCCATGCTTGATGAGGCTGCTAATTAAACGATGTACCGTACTCAGCGGCAGGTCCGTTTGTTCAGCAATTTCCGAGATGGACCAATGCTGCTTGTTAGGATCTGATACCAGGACGGAGATGATGCTCATCGCCCGGTCAATCGATTGTACCAACGTGGGTTACCTCCTGGCTTTGTTGCATAGTGACTGCTCATTGCATGTCACGCCAGCTTAATATGACCTCAATCTATCAGAATTTTTCAGCCGAATCAATATAATTTAGACGAGATAAAAATTTATTGACAAAAAATTTGAAACTATTTTACATTAAGAGTGTAATTTTGTATTGCAGAAGCGATTCCACAATGCGGAATATTTCTGGGTGATTGCTTAGAGAAAATGAATGCAATATGGTGGCGATGAACAAGCAAAAAGCAGCAGATGAGGAAGCGTTTACATGCTCGTTTCTCCGTCGCCCACTGTTAGACAAAAGCAAGATTCGAAAACAGAAGGGAGATCTATCATCATGAAATTTTCACGTGCGATTGTAAGAAAACCGGGAAAGAGTTATGTAAATGGTTTGACGACTTCTGATTTGGGTACACCTGATTTTGAACTTGCTCTTAAACAGCATGCCGCTTATGTAGAAGCGCTGAAACAGACAGGTCTGGATGTAACTGTTCTGGAAGCGGACGAGCGTTTCCCGGATTCTACGTTTGTGGAAGACACAGCTGTCCTCACGGAAAAGTGCGCCGTCATCACCAATCCCGGTGCAGAAAGCCGCAATGGTGAAATTGAGGATATGAAATTGGTGCTTCCTCGTTTTTATGACACGATTGAATATATTCAGGCCCCTGGCTTCCTCGATGGTGGAGATGTCATGCAGGTAGACAACCATTTCTATGTCGGTCTGTCGACACGCACCAATGAAGAAGGAGCCATCCAGTTCCGCGAGATTCTCTCTAAATACGGATATGAAGTCACCATTGTCCCGTTGAAAGAGTTTTTCCACCTGAAAACAGGTATCGCCTACCTTGGCAATGACTTGCTGGTTCTGGCTGGCGAGTTCATCGATTCTGAAGTGTTTAGCCAGTACAAGCATCTGGTCGTGGAAAAAGAAGTCGAGTACTCAGCGAACTGCATCCATATCAACGACTACGTGATTATTCCAAAGGGCTTTGAGAGCACGAAAAAGCAAATCACTGACGCTGGTTACAATGTGATTGAGCTGGAAATGTCTGAATTCCAAAAACAAGACGGAGGATTGAGCTGCCTGTCCCTGCGTTTCTAGCGCAGGCAGTTCTCTCTTCTTTTATAGCCCCCTGATAGACCTCTTAAAAAGCAGGTGAAAGAGAGGAATCTTATGAACACTGGGAATGAAAGAGACACACAGCTACAACGCTCCATGAAAAGTCGCCACTTGTTTATGCTGTCGTTAGGCGGTGTCATCGGGACAGGGCTCTTCCTCAACGCTGGTTTCACGATCAATCAGGCTGGACCTGGCGGAGCACTTGTCGCCTATATCATCGGCGGGATTTTGTTGTACTTGGTCATGACATGCCTGGGTGAGCTTTCTGTAAAAATGCCAGTAACAGGCTCTTTCCAAGCCTACGCCAGCCAGTATATTGGTCCGGCGAGCGGGTTTACACTGGGATGGATGTATTGGCTAGGGTCTGCTACAACGGCCGGGGTAGAGTTTACTGCCGCGGGCATGGTCATGCAACGGTGGTTCCCGGATACGCCGATTTGGATTTGGTGCGCGCTCTTTATCGTTTTGCTCTTTGCCTTTAATGCGTTGACGACAAAAGGGTTTGCCGAAACGGAGTACTGGTTTGCCGGAATTAAAGTGTTGGCTGTCCTTATGTTTATTATTGTCGGACTAGGTGCTATATTCGGTATTGTCAGTATGGAAGGACGACCCGCTCCGTTTCTCTCCAACTTTTCAGCAGATGGGGGACTATTCCCGTTTGGCATTGCGATTGTCTTTGTGACGATGATGAACGTCGTATTCTCTTATCAAGGCTCTGAGTTGATCGGAATCGCAGCCGGGGAAGCAGAAGACCCGCAAAAGACCATTCCGCGGGCGATTCGCAACGTTGTGTTTCGTATTCTCGTGTTCTATGTGGCGTCGGTCACGATCTTGTCCGCCCTCTTTCCATCAAGTGAGCTGGGGCTCTTGGAAAGCCCGTTTGTGACGGTATTTGATGCAGTGGGGATTCCTTTTGCAGCAGATATCATGAACTTCGTCATCTTGACGGCTTTGTTGTCTGTCGGGAACTCATGCTTGTACGCAGCCACTCGCTTGTTGTGGTCCCTTTCCCATAGCAATATGGCGCATCCCGTTTTTGGCAAATTGACCAAGCGTAAAGTGCCCTTGAACGCACTCTTGGCAACGCTGGCGTTCTCGCTTCTGTCCTTGTTAACCAGCGTGGTTGCAGCGGATACGGTATACGTGCTGCTCATGTCTGTATCCGGTATTGCGGTCACCTTCACGTGGATGGGGATTGCTCTCTCTCAATTCAACTTCCGCCGTCAATACTTGCGTGAGGGTGGAAAAATAGAAGATTTACAGTTTGTAGCACCGTTTTACCCAGTGATGCCGCTCCTGTGTCTGGCTATTTGCACATTCATTCTTATCTTCCCGGCGTTTGACCCGACACAGCGAATTGGCCTCTTCTACGGAATTGGTGCGCTCGTGCTGTTCTATACCTTCTATTATGTGCGCTATGGACGCAAAAAGGCGCATAAACCGAATCTCCCAACGCAAGGTTAAGACGTGCTGCACCATAGAAAAATGCCCCTGCCATGATGATATGGTCGGGGCATTTTTGTAGTGGGAGGTTTGTTTTCAAGAAATGCCGAATAACTCGGCTAAATACGGGTTCACGAACAAGCCGTCAGGGTCGAGCTCAGAGCGAATGGCGAGGAAATCGGGCAAGCGGGGGTAGACTTGATGAAGCCTCTCGGCGGTCATGCTGTGCATTTTCCCCCAGTGTGGACGTCCGCCATATCGGGCGAAAATTTTCTCCATCCGGGCAAAATACGCTTCGTACGGCATTCCCTTGTACATGTGGACGGCAATGAAGGCACTATCACGCTCATAGGCGGGACTGAGCCAGATGTCGTCCTTTTTCACGTACCGGCATTCAAGCGGAAAATGAACGGCAAAGCGCTCTTGCTCAATCGCCTGACGGAGCTCCCGTATGGCATCACCCATATGCTCGGCAGGAAAGCAGTATTCCATTTCGTAAAAACGCACAAGGCGAGGGGTGGCGAAAAGCTGATGGCTGTAGCCGCTTTCATGGACAGAGGGAACGCTTTGGGCGGACAGCCTGCTGACGCTTTTGGTGAGAGAAGGACGCAATCGGCAGCTCTCGGACAAGAGCCAAAACAGCCCATTTTCCACCACCATTTTTTTCAAATAGCTCCATCGCTGATTGCCGCTAGGGGGATCGCTGGTCTCGTTCATAAATTTCACCTGAACGGTGTCCGAATACGGGAAGATAAAAAATTCGAAATGCCGATGCTCGGTTTTGAACGTCTCCAGAGAGGACAGGCACTCCTCGAGAGGCATGCGACGGCTTTGGTAGCGCAGGCGATAGGCTGGGAGGACACGAAGCTTGACGCGCACGATGATGCCCAAGAGACCAAGAGAGACTTGCATGGCTTTGAACAGCTGGGGCCGGGCCTGCTCGGATACTTCCAAAACCTCCCCGGATGCGGTCACGACTGTCAGCCCGACGACTTGCGTGGAGATGCTGCCAAAATGAATGCCTGTGCCATGTGTTCCGGTGCTGACAGCCCCTGCAATGGACTGGGCGTTAATGTCTCCGAGGTTTTCTTGTGAGTAGCCCGCTTGATGCAGGAGTTGTCCGAGTGTCTTGAGCTTGGTGCCTGCCCAGACTTCAACGGTATCAGAGGCAGGGTCTACACTGACGATTCCTTGGAGATGATCCAGGGATAGCAAGCAGTCTTCTGTCTGGACGAGACGAGTGAAGGAATGACCGGAGCCGACGACTCGAATCCGTGTACCTGCCTTCTTGCAAGCAAGGACAAGCTGCACGACCTCATCTACGGACTCTGGCATTGCGACTTGCTTCGGCTGGCTTTGTACATTTCCAGTCCAATTGCTCCAGTGATTCGCGTGCTTCTTTACAGTGAGCATAATCCATCCCCCCGATAGGTGGTCACTTCCTCGATGATTTTCCCGCCAGAGATGCAATACAGCCGGGTAAAACGTTCGCAGAGCTCGCCAGCTTTGGCATGGCGAAAAAAGATCGGGTCTCCCAGCTCCAGCGTTTCCATGCCTTGATAGTGGATGGGTGTCTGTACTTCCCCTGCTCCTTCGTTGAGAAACAGCTTTGCTCCCGCTGGCAAGTAAGGCTTGGGGAGTCTGTCACGCCCAGCTGAACCAGAAGCGATGTAGCCCCCGCCGGAACATGTGTAGATATGCGCTGCGGGCTTGCGGATAATCTCGAGGGCAAATCCGGCAGCAGGATGAAATCGAAAATCTTGAAAGTAGTCAAAAAGCCCGGGCGAAAAAAATCCGGAGCCTGCTGTAACCTCTGTAACGGCGTCTTCTTTCCCGGTCAAGTGCAAGCTGCCCGTTCCTCCACCGTTTACGAAGCGGAGAGAAATGCCTAGCTCGTGAATGGCATGCACCAGTGTGGCACGTCGAGCAGCTATTTCTTTTACGGAATATTGCTTGAGGAGACGAATAATGCTGTTTTTCAGGAATTGACGAGGGTATCGATCGCCTACGCCAGCAATTTGAGCCTCGTACCCCATGACACCATCCAGGTAGAGATGATCGGAGGAAGCAACGCGCTGGGCAAGGGAGAGGGACGCCTCGAGAGAGCGAAGTGGCGAGCGCCAGACGCCAAAATGCAGCCCCAACACATCAGACGACATGTCGATATCGAGACAGACCGGCAGTCTGGTTCCCGTTTCCCGGGCGATTTGTTCGAGCTGTTCGACATGAGGGAGAGAGTCGATCATCAATGTAATGGAGCGTCCGTTCTTAATTTCAGAGGCGATTGACAAAAGCCAGCTTTTTTCCCAGAGCGGATAGCCAAGCAGCAGGTCATCGAAGCCTGCCTCGCACAGGTGAAGCACCTCAGGAGCGGAATAGCACATGAGACCACGAAAGCCATCGTCCAACTGCAATACATGTTTGAGAATGGCAACGCTTCGGATCGATTTGCTCGCGATTCGAACGGGTTTTCCATTGCTTTGCAGACTGATTTGCTCCGCATTTTCCTCCAGCAGATCTAGGTCGACGAAAGCAAACGGCTTGGGAACACCGGCAAAGGCAGACTGATAATAGCGATAATCCCGCATGTACAGGCCCCATCCTTTTTTGGACTGGATTTGAATGAAAAGAAGAACTGTAGATATTTCTTAAAATTCTATCTATTCTATCCATTTCTGTTTGATTCCTTCCTGACAAAGAGGGTCATGAACGGAAATAACGAATGTTCGCTTTTTAATATTCGTGTTTTGATGTGTTTACAGATTGTAAAGGCATGTTTACGATAAAAATAACTTTAAAAGACGAATAAATGGGCTGTCTTCGGTTGACTTGATTCACCTTATAAGCTACTATACATATTGTTGTGAAGAACAACACAGGCTTGACGAATGAAATAGTGATTTATATTCGTATATCCTCAGAAATATGGTTTGAGGGTCTCTACAGGGAACCGTAAATTCCCGGCTACGAATAGGGCAGTTTTGGTATACCCTATTCGTCGGCCGGGAATTTTTTGCATTTTTTCGGGGAGGGAACGACATGAATAAATATGATGTAATCGTTGTAGGAGCAGGACCAGCAGGGATTTTTACATGCTACGAGGTAATGCGCAAAGCACCGAATGCCAAGGTGCTGTTGATTGATAAAGGGCATGACATCTATAGCAGACGCTGTCCGATCTTGGAAGAAAAGATCAAGCTCTGCCCGCCACCAGCAGGAAAAAAAGATTTCGCAGGCTGTTTGCCGGCCTGTTCGATTACCAGTGGTTTTGGTGGAGCAGGCGCCTATAGCGATGGGAAATTTAACATCACCACCGAATTTGGCGGTTGGATGACAGACTATCTCAGCCCTTCCACTGTACTTGGGCTGATTAAATACGTAGATGAAATCAATTTGGAGCATGGGGCAACCCAATCGATTACGGACCCGACCACAGAGACGATCAAGAGCATCGAGCAGCGCGGTTATGCAGCAGGACTCAAGCTGTTGCGAGCGCAGGTGCGTCACTTGGGAACGGAGCAAAACCTGGAGATTCTCCAGTCGATCTTCGAGCATTTGAAAAAGCATATCGACATGATGTTCAAGACAGAGGTCGCGGACATCATTACGGTGAAAGAAGCAGACGAACATCAGGTAAGAGGTGTCGTCTTGAAAAACGGACAAGAGTATGAAGCTGATTACGTGGTAATCGGACCAGGCCGGGACGGCTCCGCATGGTTGACGGATATTCTGAAAAAGCGCCGCCTGAAAATGTACAACAATCAAGTCGACGTAGGCGTACGTGTGGAGACGTCCGATGTCGTCATGCGCGAAATCAATGAGCACCTGTACGAAGGAAAATTCATTTTCAATACATCTGTCGGAACGCGTGTACGGACGTTTTGCAGTAATCCATCAGGCCACGTGGTCGTGGAAAACCACAGTGGAGTGATGGCGGCAAACGGGCACTCTTACAAAGACCCGGCGCTGGGCTCGATGAATACGAACTTTGCGCTCTTGGTATCACATACGTTTACAGAGCCGTTTGACAAGCCGAATGAGTACGCAAGAGAAATTTGCAAGCGAGCGAATGATCTGTCAAGCGGTGGGGTCATCGTGCAGAAGTACGGCGATATTTTGCGTGGTCGCCGTTCTACTGAGTCGCGTATTAAGGAAGGCTTCCTGGAGCCTACTTTGAAGGAAGCGGTACCGGGTGACCTGGGACTCGTGTTGCCTTACAACACGATGAAAAGTTTGATCGAGATGGTGGAAGCACTGGACAAGGTAACGCCGGGAATTGCTTCCGAACACACATTGTTCTATGGAGTGGAAGCGAAATTCTACTCAGCTCGTCCAAAACTGACTGAGGAATTCGAAACAGAAATCAAGGGATTGTTCTGTGGCGGGGATGGTGCAGGAATTACGCGTGGTCTGGCTCAGGCCGGAGCTGCTGGGGTCTGGATGGCTCGCAATATCGCGAAGCGCATGCAATAACGAATAGATCTTATCAAATAGGCTTCTTGCCGGGCACGCTTGTGCTTGGTGGGAGCCTTTTTTCATGAGGGAGCAGTATCGGGAAAGTAATGATCTCGACATGTCACGAGGAATTAGGCAGAAGCGTATTGTATAGAAGGGCCAATAATCAAACCACGACCTTTTGTTGGCAGGGAGGTATCTATGTTTTTTTGTGATGATGACGATACCGCTGTAATTGCACTTTGGATTATTTCCATTGGTTTTGTCATACTCGCCATTGATAAAACAACCAGATTAAGTCAAAAGCCTGCCTGCGACAATGAAAAGTTGATACAGCCCCTCATTCAATTAAACAAGCAAGTCAATGGGAAGAACAAGAATGGCAATGACGACGATGAAGATAAGCAATTCAAACGAATTGAAGAGCAAATTGCCCAATTACGCGACAGTGTTCAAGATATAAAGAAGAATTTACAGGAGAAGCCATGCAAAAACGGAGGGAAGAAGGATGATCGACAAAAATCTGGCGAATGAGCTGGTAGCGGTAGGCGGGTGGATCGCAGTTCTGGGTGCCTTCCTCGCTGCTATAGGCTCGACTGGACAGGTAGAACCGGACCAGGATACTTCTTCTACAGGGAAAGAGGCAAATGACAAAGAATCAAATGATTTGAAAAAACAAATGCTGCAACAGAAAAAACAATTGCAAAAGCAACAGATACAGCTTGAACTGATTCAATTGGAGCAAGAGCTCAACACCATCATCGATAGCACAAGGAAAAATGGCTAACAAAAAATGACTTCACCAAACTGCTTTTGGGCGAAGTCATTTTTTACTTGTTACGACGGCTGCAAATTATCGTTCATTTTTTTCAATACGCGGTTAAAAATAGCAAGTTCTGCTTCATCAAGGCCGCGGAGTGCCTGTTCCTCTTGCTCTTTGGCAGCCTCCAGCCATTCCGGGAACCGTTCGATTGCTTGTGGAGACAAGGACACATAGCGCTCACGCTTGTCATCACCCTCTGAGCGAATGATCCAGCCCATCTCTTCCAATCGAGTGAGAGTCCGGGTAATCGTCGGCGCTTCCACATTCAGGTAATTGCTCAATTGAACCTGGGTGAGCGATTCACGATAATGCAAGCAAAGGATAATACCCCATTGCGAGCTGTATAATCCCATGGGAGCCATAGACCCATTAAGTGATTTACTGAATATTCTTGCGGTTTGGCTAATTCGATGACCATAATAATGCATGAGTATATACCTCCAGGAAAGCTGGTCCGATATATCGTAAGCTTTATTGCTTAAGTAAATATGTACAATAACATACTAGCAGTTTCGGACATATAAGTAAACGTTTATTCGATGGCGAAATAATGGATTTTCTGACACAAATAGAATCAGGCGAGTGTCATGGAAGAAGACGCTCGCCTGGGTGGAAAATACGGCGGTACAGTGCATTAATCTGCGGACAAGATACTCAGTGGCCCTTTTTCATTGATGATCGGCTCCAGTTCATAGACCGAAATGGGGAACATGGGGAAACCGACGTAGTAAGGAGTAATTTCGTACAACTGGAAGTAAATGACCAGTGCTTTATCGGCGAGATAATAATCTTGATCGGGCTTAATCGAAGTAAAGCCATTAAGAGTGGGGATGTTTCTTTCTTTGATTTGACGTTTGATGTTTTCGGAAATTACCTTGACGTAATCGCTTCCTGGCTTGAATAATTCACGCAGCGTATACAGCTTGCCTGTTTGGATATCTGCGGTGATCGACCCGAGGAAGGTCATGCCGTGAGCCATTTGCGGTGTGTAGGCGTAGTTGCTCAACACGACGCTGAAAATACCGCGTTCGTTTGTCTTGATTTCGTAGCTTCCTTGCATTTCTGTATTTCCCGGTACCTGGACCCGTTGTTGCTCATGAATTAAGCCTTGAACCGTTTGATAAATCGCCCGGTTGATATCTTTTTCCGCTTGCTGGTTGGCTAGGCCTGCCAATTGGGGATAGTAAATCGTGGTGTTCGGACGGCTGATCGTACGTGTCAGCACAGTAGCTGGCAATTGATTGAGTTCCACTTTTTTCCGTTTGCCTCCTGTACGTGTGAGTTGTGTAATAGCCTATTCGAAATTGTTTTTGGCTGTTCTCACTTTTTTCACAAATTTGGCAAAGGTTTGGCTATATAATGGGGAAAGAATCCGATACATAAGTAATAAGGAAAAGGGGGGCAATTATGATTCAATTGATTCGCAATACCTTGACTGACAAAGAAGGCTTTATGATTTTCATCCTATGGAATCATTTGTGGATGGCGGGACTCATTGCCTACCAAGTGGATGTGAACTTCTGGAAAGTGACGTCCTTGGGATTGCTGGTCACTTTAATTGTTTCGCCGTATTATTTCATTCGCAAAGATAGTCTTGTGATTCGTTATCTGGTAGCAATTGGACTCATGTTCTATGCGATTTCATTCGATCACTTTACCGATTACCAGGAGATCACCTTCCTCGCTTTTATCGTCATGGGCTTTTTGGCAGCCTATTTGGATTGGAAGCTGGTCGTAACAGCGGGAATTACCCAAATCATTGTCACGGTTATCGGGTTCTACACAGGAACCTACCAGATCTTCGATGGTGATTTTTCGGAGCTCAATTTGCTTATGCGTATTGTCACGCTTCTCATGATGATGGGAGCCGTCACGTATCTGTGTCTCGCTGGACAAGCCTCCCTGCAAAAAGCGCACGACGCAAGGCAGGAAGCGGAAGAGAAGGAGCGCCGTTTGGGAGAAATGCTTTTGAACATCCAGCAAATGACCGAGCAGCTGGATCGTACCAGCGATCATGTGCATGAGCATGCGGAAGGTACGAAGCGCAATACCGATGAAATGATGGTAGCCTTCAAGGAAGTCGCCGTCGGTATGGAATCGCAGGCGAATTCTACGGTGAAGATCGAAGAAGAGGTTCAATCCATCGATCAGGAAATCGAGGCAGTCACAACACAGACCAACGCAATGAAAACAGAATCGCAACAAAATAACCGTCGTCTGACAGAAAGTGTTCAGATGATGAACGAGCTGTCCTCGCAGATGGAGCAAATTGTACAGGCAGTCAATGTGGCAGCCTCTACGATTCACCAGCTCAATCGACAGGCGAATCGCGTAGAGGAAATTGTCGGCGCTATTAATCAGATCGCGACACAAACGAATCTCTTGGCACTGAATGCGGCGATTGAATCGGCGCGTGCAGGCGAGCATGGTCGGGGATTTGCTGTTGTAGCGGATGAGGTACGCAAGCTGGCAGAACAAAGCGCGACAGCTACGCAGGAAATTACCGACATTCTCAAGTCACTCCACCAGGAAAGTGAGAATGCGGTGCAGCATATGAGCAATGGGGAAGTGTCTGTTGCAAAAGGCCAAGAGCTGGCCGTAAAAACAGTGGCCTCCATCGAAGCCGTGCGTGCCGGGATGATGGCCTTCCTGGAAGCTGCTGATCAAGTAAGCTCCAGCATGGACCGGGTAAAAGTGCGTTCTGGAGAAGTTGCCATCGAGATGTCGACCATTACAGCGGTAACCGAGGAATCGGTAGCCAACCTAGAAGAGCTGTTTGCGACAGCAGAAAACCAGCATCAAAAAGTGCGTGAGATTACGGAAGAGCTGGGCGAGTTGAATACGTTGTCGCATCGCCTCCAGCAAACCTTTCACGTAAATTAGAGGCTGTGCTTCTCGCCAATTTAATCGGTGCTGAAAAGACGAGTTTTTAAACTTTTATTCACTTTTAGAAGTGTTTGGAATTAGGAAAAAAGAATTGCATTTTTGAACCGTTCTGCTAGAATGAATTCCATTGTAACTGAATATATTCACCTACCTTATCAAGAGCGGCGGAGGGACTGGCCCGATGATGCCCGGCAACCACTGATCATGTCTATGCATGAACAGAAAGGTGCCAATTCCTGCAAAACCTGTACCATGGTTTTGACAGATGAGGAAGAGAACGGCTACGTACGCAAACTCTTCCTCCGGGAAGAGTTTTTTTGTGTATTTGTAAATGGGGAGGGGGAATAAACGAACGATAAATTAATTTTATAAGATAATATTCGTAAATAGTATTGAAAAAATAGGTAAAAAGCCGTACATTACCTAATAGGATAAAGAAAAACGTAAAGTTCGGATAGGGAGAGATACATCATGAAGAAGTTATTGCTGGCATTAACGACATTCGCAGTATTGGCAACAGGGTGCTCGACTGGAACCAGCACACCTGCAGATCAGCCAGGAGGACAAGTAGCAGGACAAGAGGGCGCGGCCAAAAAGCGAATTGCCTTGATTTTGCCCGAGAAAATCGGTGTAAATCCGTTCTTCCAACAAATGGATGAAGGGGCGAAGAAAGCCGCACAAGAGCTGGGCGCAGAAGTGAAAACAATCGAATCTACGGACCATGGAGCGATTGAAGAAAATCTGCGTGTAGCTGTTGCAGAAAATTATGATTTGATCATCACTTCTTCCTTTACATCAGAGGATGCATTGAAAAAAGTAGCTACCGAAAATCCTGACCGTAATTTTGCGATTATTGATACCGTAGTAGATTTGCCAAACGTACGCAGTGTTACTTTCCGCGAGCAGGAAGCGGCTTACCTGGTGGGAGCAGCAGCAGGCTTGGCAACGAAAACGAACAAAGTAGGTATGGTTGTCGCTCTTGATATTCCGCAGTTGAAAAAATGGACAGTTGGCTTCGGAGAGGGCTTGAAAGCGACGAATCCAAAAGCAGAGCTGATGGTCAATTATGTAGGAAGCTTCACTGACCCGGCAAAAGCGAAGGAGTTGGCTTTGCTCCAAGCTTCCAAAGGCGCTGACTTCATTAACGGTGCAGCAGCAGTAGGCGATCTCGGCGTTTTCGAAGCAGCGAAGGAAAAAGGCTTCTTCACAGCAGGTCAGGACGTTGACCGTACCACGATTGACCCAGAGCATATTGTTCTGTCCCAATTGAAAGGGACTGACGCGGCAGCTTATGAAACCGTGAAGACCTTTGTAGAAGGAACGTTCAAACCAGGTGTTGTGGCGTACGGCTTGAAGGAAAAAGGTGTTGGCGTAACCTATGTCACGCACGAAAGCAAAACGCCGCTGAACGCTTTTATTGGACAAGAAGTCGTGGATAAAGTGAAAGCGATCAGCGATGAGATCGTAGCGGGAACTCGCCAAGTACCAGATAAATTCTAAACACGCACGTCAAAATGCTTGTGCACAGTGATGGATGTGACCGACTACGGCTGTGTAGTCGGTCTTCCATTTTCATAAAAGGACGTACAGAAATGAGGGAGTGGGAATGACCGAACGCTTGGAAATGAGGGCCATGACCAAGAAGTACGGAGATTTTACCGCCAACGACAAGGTGTCGTTCTCACTGGCAGCAGGAGAAGTCCACGCGATTGTCGGGGAAAATGGGGCGGGCAAAACGACACTGATGCGGATGCTGTACGGGATGGAGCAGCCGACGTCGGGAGAGATCGTGTTAAACGGCAAGCCAGTTGTTTTTCGCGGACCAGAGGACGCGATTCGAAATGGAATCGGGATGGTTCACCAGCACTTTATGCTCTTCGGAGAATTCAGTGTGGCTGAAAATATCGTGATCGGATATGAGCCGAGGCAAGCGGGTTTTTTCAAAAGAAAGGACGCGGAGGACAAGGTGCGGGCGCTGAGTGAGCAGTATCGCATTCCGATTCAACCGCAGACCAAGGTAGCGAATTGCTCGATTGGGGAACAGCAACGGGTCGAAATTCTGAAGGTCCTGTATCAGGGAGCGGATATTATCGTGTTGGACGAGCCGACCGCTGTCCTTACCCCGCTGGAGGTACGCGACCTGCTGCAAACGATTCGAAACCTGGCAGAGAGCGGCAAGAGCGTCATTTTGATTACACATAAGTTGCAGGAAGTCATGGAGGTAGCCGATCGTATTACGGTATTGCGCGGGGGCAAAGTGACGGGAACGGTTTCGCGGAATGAGACAAATGCGGACGATTTAGCCAGATTGATGGTTGGACGTGAATTGCAGGAGCTAGCTGAGCGAGTTCCTCTGGATAAAGGTCCCTTGTTGCAGGTGGAGAATCTCACCGTTCGAGAAAAGCAGACACTGCTCGATCAAGTCAGCTTTACCGTACATCACGGAGAAATCGTAGGAATCGCTGGTGTTTCCGGGAATGGCCAATCCGAGCTGCTGCAAGCGATCAGTGGCTTGCGAGCGGCACAGGAGGGCATGGTGCGATTAGGTGGCAAGGACGTGACGAACAAATCAGTAGCCACCATACGGGATGTCGGCTTGGCGCATATTCCGGAGGATCGCTACCTGTGGGGAGCGGCCAAACTCTCAAGCGTCGAGGAAAATGCGTTGATGGGCTATCAGCGAAAGCCTGCATACAACCGCCGCGGTGTCGTTTTGCGGGAGAAATTCCGCCAAGTCGTAAAAGGCTGGGTTGAGAAGTTTTCCATCAAGACGGGCTCCCGACAATTGCAGGAGCTGGCAGGAAATCTGTCAGGTGGAAACTTGCAAAAGCTGATCGTAGCAAGGGAGTTGGGACATGAAACCCCGTTTTTGATTGCGGCTGAGCCTACACGAGGGGTGGATATCGGTGCCATGGAGTACATCCATCAGGCGCTGATCGAAAAACGCAATCAGGGGGACGCGATCTTGCTCGTCTCCTCCGAGTTGTCCGAAATTCTCGCCTTGTCTGACAGGATTTTGGTCATGTATAAAGGGCGAATCGCTGGAGAGCTTTCACGCCTGGAGGCAACTGAAGAAAAAATCAGCGTGATCATGGCGGGAGGAAGCATTCATGGCAGCAATCAAAGAGCTATCTAAGTCATTGGTGCAGCCGATCTTGGCTGTCGTTATCGGTTTGTTGACCGGTGCGCTGGTCATTGCTGCGGTTGGCGAATCGATCTTGGGCACCTACCAGGAAATGTGGAAAGGGGCCTTTGGCAGTTTTTATTTCTTTACGTCTACATTAGCGAGAGCCACGCCTATCATGCTGATTGCCTTGGGTCTTTCCTTTGCATTTCGGGCAGGGGTATTCAACCTGGGGGCGGAAGGGCAAATGGTGCTGGGTGCCGTCAGTGCTGCGCTAGTCGCGATCTATTTGCCAGCACCGGGAATGGTCAAAATTTTGGCGGGTATTTTCGCAGGAATGGCGGTTGGCGGGTTCTGGGCGTTGTTGCCAGGCTTTATGGAAGCGCGCTTTCGCATTCCATTGCTCATCTCTACGTTGCTTTTCAACTATATCGCGGTATTGTTTGCGAGCTATCTCGTGACAGAGCCATTCCGGGATCGCACGGGCTCTGCGGCACTTGCACAGACTGTCATGCTGGAGAAAAGTGCGTGGCTTCCGAAGCTGTTTGCCGGGATGAGCGTGCATGCAGGATTTTTGTTTGCGATCGTTGCGGCACTGATCTTGTTCTGGGTCCTTCGTTTTACACCTTTTGGCTATGAAGTGAAGATGCTGGGTCAAAACTCGCTGTTTGCTCAATACGGAGGCATTAATCGCATTCGAGTCATGCTGACAGGTATGTTTGCCAGTGGTGGATTGGCTGGCTTGGCGGGAACCGTCGAGGTAATGGGGGCGCACTATCGTTTTGTGGACGGGGCGCTGACTGTACCGGGCTTCGCCTGGACGGGCCTGATGGCAGCTCTGCTTGCGAACTCGCACCCGCTTGGCATCATTGTGACTTCGATCCTGCTTGCTGCTTTTCAGACAGGAGCCATGGGTGTAGAGCGGAATACGGATGTGCCGCTGGAGCTGGCAAGTGTGATACAAGCCGTATTGATATTGTTCATCTCCGCCAAGTTCAGCTACGACTGGTGGAAAAAGCGGAAGGCAAAAGGAGGGGAATCGCATGGAGCTCTTTGATTGGTCCCTCCTCAGTTCTACCATTCGGATGGTCACGCCGATCTTGTTGGCAGCTTTGGGTGGAGCGCTCTGCGCACGTGTTGGAATTTTTAATGTTGGCTTGGAGGGATTGGTACTGGTCGGTGCCTTTTCTGCGATTGTCGGCAATCATTTTACCGGGAATCTCTTTCTGGCCGTTTTGATTGCAGCACTGGTCAGCATTGTCTTTTCACTCTTATTCGCATACATGACGATCAAGCTTAGGGCGAATGAAATCGTCGTCGGTGTGGCGATTAACTTTCTGGCGCTAGGGTTGACGACATTTGCATTACGGGCGATCTTCGGTGTCAAAGGGGCGTTTTACGATAAGGATATGGCTGGCTTGCCAACCGTCGAGATTCCGTTCATTCACGATATTCCAGTCATCGGAGGCATTGTCTCTGGTCATTCGCCGCTCGTGTACTTTGCGTTTTTGGCGGCGATTCTGTTGTATGTGTTCTTTTATCGGACGGTTACAGGCTTCCGCGTCCTCGCAGTTGGTCTGAATCCCGTTGCGGCACGTAGTCTCGGTCTGAAAGTGACGGCGCTTCAAGTGCTGGCGATTGTAATGAGTGGCGCATTGTGCGGGATTGCAGGGGCACAGCTCTCACTGGGGCAAGTCACGATGTTTACAGAAGGTATGACGGCTGGTCGAGGCTTTATCGCATTGGTAGCGATGATGATGGGGCAGTCGCATCCACTCGGTATTTTGGCTTCGAGTCTTTTGTTCGGGTTGATGGATGCCCTTAGTATTCGTTTGCAGGGCTTTTCGCTTCCGACGCAATTTACGGCGATGCTGCCATACGTGCTGACAATTGCGGCGATGTTCTTCTTGAAGAACAAGAGTCAGATCGGTAACGACAATCAGCAGAGCACCCGTTAAACACAGGCTATATAGACAGCAAAGACAGGGGGAAATGCGATATGAACAAGGCAGATCGGATCAAAAGAATGAAAGTACCCGCTCCGGTGGGACCGGGACTCGCCAGACGACTTCCGCCAGGACAAATCCTGACAGAGCGCTTTCCCATTTTGCATGAGGGAGACGTGCCAGTGTATGACATGAATGAATGGACGCTGCGCGTTTTCGGAGAGGTAGACCGGGAAGTGACGCTCACCTACGAAGAGATCATGGCGATGCCGCAGGTGACAGTGACGAGCGACATTCACTGCGTGACGCGCTGGTCCCGTTTTGACAATGCGTTTACAGGTGTGCGTTTTCGTGATTTTCTACAGGCGATTGGCGTGACTCCCCGAGCGAACTTCGTCATGCTGCATGGTGATCACGACTATACCGCCAATGTGCCGCTCGCTGATCTGGAGCGTGATGATGTGCTGCTGGCTCACTCCTTTGATGGAGAGCGACTAACGGACAAGCACGGCTGGCCGCTTCGCCTGGTTGTTCCTCATCTGTATTTCTGGAAAAGCGTGAAGTGGATCAGAGGAATTGAATTTATGACGGAAAACAAGCCCGGCTTCTGGGAGCAAAATGGTTTTCACTTGATCGCAGACCCGTTCCGCGAAGAGCGGTTCTCCGGTGAAGCGTTGCCGATCCCAGAGGATGAGTGGGAGAAAAAGGAGTTCGATTGAGATGTTGACGAATCTAAAGGTAGATCCAGAACAACTGCCAAAGCGTGTCATCGTATGCGGTGATCCAAAACGTGCAGCCTTGATTGCATCGAAACTCGACAATCAGCGTCAAATCGGGGAAAACCGCGAGTATCACAGCTATGCGGGTACGTGGAAAGGCGTCGAGGTAGCGGTAGTGAGCCATGGGGTAGGCGCACCGGGAGCAGCCGTATGCTTCGAGGAGCTGGCGAAGGGCGGCGTGCAGGTCATCATTCGTGTAGGAACTGCCGGGTCATACCAAAAAGAAATCGAGACAGGCAGCCTCGTTATCAGCTCCGCGGCGGTTCGCCAAGACGGCTTGACCAGTCAATTGGTTCCGGCGGGCTTCCCGGCTGTTGCCAATCGCCATGTCGTGGACGCGCTCGTACAAGCAGCGGGAGCAAACGCATCAGACTTGAAGGTATTCGAAGGAATCACACTGACACTCGATGTCTTCTACAGTGGCGTGCTGGAATTCCCCCACAAGCTGTACCAAAAAGCTGGCGTTTTGGCAGTCGAAATGGAAAACACCGCCCTGTTCGTGATCGCGGCGCTTCGCGGAATGAAGGCAGGCTCTATTTTAGCAATCGACGGATATGCAGATGCAGACTTGCTCGAATCGTATAACCCCCACACCGATGTGATGGCACAAGCCATTGAAGCAGAAGCATTGATTGCACTGGATGCAGTCATTGCTGTATCCCGGTAACAATAGGTAAGCCCAGGACTTTTCAGAGATCCTGGGCTTTTTTGTAATAGCGGTTAAGTTTTAAAAGGTTTTAAAAGGTTTTAAAAGGCATCGATAAACCAACAAAGCTAGCGGGAAGAAAAAGCACAGAGCTCGTAGACCTTGACAACGCCAACCCAGTCGGAACTGCAAAAAGGGGACCACGCTTGTCGAACACTTCTTCCTTGAAAAGCTTCCGCCCGTAGGGTGGCTTTGGCTCGACGGTCCCCTTTTTGCAGTGGAGACGGCCAGTGAATCCCCCTTGCAGGTGTGTCAGAGTCGAAGAGAAACTGTGCTTTTTCTTCTCCTCCACAATGTTGACTCAAACCAAAGTGATCATTCCTCGTTAAAACGATCCAGCATAGAGATCGTATCAATCAGGTGATTGTTAAAAATCTGTCTCGCCACACTCAACAGCTCGATGATCATCGGATCACGCAGCGAGTAGGTGACTTTGTTTCCGTCCTTTGTTCCGTACACGATATTGTTGTTCCGCAAAATGGCGAGCTGTTGGGAAACAGCGGAGCCTTCACTCCCGATGAGTGTCTGAAGCTCGTTTACATTCTTATCTCCTTCCGCCAGCAACTCCAGAATCCGAATCCGCAGGGGATGACCCAATGCCTTGAAAAAATTCGCTTTAAATTGCTGTAGTTCCAAATTCAATGATAGGTTCCTCCGATCGTAACATCATGTGGAAGTTTCAGTAGGAGCGGACAGGCGCGTGCATTCGCGAAAGGCAAAATGCTTGCATCCGAGGCACTTCCCAGTGTCAAGCAGACTAAGGGCATACGCTATCGCGTCTCCAGTATGAGCAAAAAAGTGAGCTTCGCCTACGAGGCCATATAGTCCCGTACGCTGCAAGATTTTCTTGGGGCCAGATTGGATTCCTGAAATAAGGACTGTTGTTCCTTGGTCCATACATTGTTTCACAATCCTGGACAAATTCGCTTCCCCAGTCATGTCCATCAGAGGGACTTTTCCCATCCGCAGCAGCAACACCTTTGGTTGTCGCTGAAGGGTTTGCGTGAGGGAGCTTTCAAACAAGTCGGCATCCCCGAAAAAGAGTGGGCCCTCAATCGTGAAAATGCTGATTTGCGGGCAATCATGCTCCTCGGTCACCATATGCGGCATGACTTTGTCGTGGTTGGACGAGGGATCAGGAAGTACCTGAGCTACCCGCAAGCTATCGCGCGTTCGTTTGACAAACAACAGGATAGATAGCACCAATCCCACTTCAATAGCAACGGTTAAATTGGTGAAAACGGTCAAAAGGAAGGTGAGCACCAGTACAAGAGAATCACTCGTCTTCACTTTGAACATGTGGGCAAATTCCTTGCGCTCACTCATATTCCAGGCAACCAGCATCAAGATCGGCGCCATACTCGCCAACGGAATATGCGAAGCATAAGGGGCGAACAGCACGAGGATGAGCAAAACGACCAGACCATGAATGATGCCAGACATGGGGGAGGTTGCCCCGGTTCGAATGTTGGTGGCTGTTCTCGCAATCGCGCCAGTAGCAGGAATTCCCCCGAATAACGGAGTCACGATATTGGCAATCCCTTGGCCGATTAATTCACGGTTGCTGTTGTGGCGACTGCGTGTCATCCCATCGGCGACGACGGCAGATAATAAAGACTCTATCGCTCCTAGTATAGCAATGATCAGGGCTGGACTCAGTAACTTTTGGACACGTTCCCATGTGATTTCAGGAAAATGAAAGCCGGGTAATGCACTTGGTATCTCTCCAAAGGTGGAGCCAATCGTCGCTACCTTCCCTTCCAAAAAGAGGACGGAAACGACACTGGAGACTACGAGACCAACGAGAGAGGCCGGTATGCTACGGATGAATCGGGGAGTCACCAAAATAAGGGCGAGACTCAAAATAGCAATGGCTACGCTGTATAGATTAATCGTGTTCAGATGAAGGACGATTTCCCTCATGTTGGACAGAAAATCTTCATGTCTCTGCAAATGCTCCAGGCCGAGAAAGTTGGCAATTTGACCGGAGAAAATGATAACGGCAATCCCCGAAGTAAATCCGATGATGACGGGGCGCGGAATGAATTTGATCAGCCCTCCCAGCCGTAGAACCCCCATGAGAACAAGGAGAATCCCTGCCATGAATCCAGCGAGGAGCAAGTCTGCATAACCGTATTGCATGACGATTGCAAATAATATCGGGATAAAAGCACCAGTAGGTCCACCGATTTGATAGCGGGAACCGCCAAATAGAGAAATCAAAATCCCGGCGATAATGGTCGTGTAAATTCCGTACTCAGGCTTTACTCCGGAGGCGATAGCAAATGCCATCCCCAATGGTATCGCGATAATACCGACGATTACTCCTGATACACAGTCTTTTCGAAAGGAAACAAGATTGTAGCCTTCGAATCTTGGTGCCCACTTCATGATTGCAACCCTTCTTTTCGTATTTTCGAATATTTGATTATTTGAATATAGATGGATCATACATCCGCTCTTCCATTCCGTCAATTCCAATCCTTACATGAACTTTTCCGTTTATTAATATTTGCTTCAAGATTCCTTAACGCTCGTACAGTACCATTCAAAGTAACAAGTGAATACATCCCTTCGGTTGGAGCCATGGAGAAACCCCCGACAGCCTTTCCAAGCACTTTCATCGAGAGTTCTTTGGCATTGTCATGTCGTAGGGTTTTTTGTCTTGGGCATAAGGAGGCGTAAGCGAGTGAACCAGGAACAGTTTCGTGCAAGACTGGCAAAGTACAAGCTAATCGCTTCCGTAAAAGAAGCGAAGCACCTGGAAAAAGCGGCAGAGGCAAATTTGAGTGCTGCGGTACTCTCGATTGGCAACATTGGTGTGATCAAAGGCTACGTGGATTATTTCAAGTCGAAAAATATCCCTGTATTTCTTCATTTGGAGCGGATTGGCGGAATCAGTCATGACCGGGAAGGCATCGCATTTCTCGCGCATTACGTCAAGCCAGACGGGATCGTCACTACGCGCAACACCCTGGTCAAGCTGGCGAAAAAGCAAGGCCTGCTGACGATTCAGCGTTTGTTTTTGGTGGATAGCGACTCGATTAAATCAGGCCTAACTTCCCTGCAAGATACACAGCCTGACGCTGTTGAGCTGATGCCTGGTTTGCTGCCGGAGTTTATCGAAGAATTTCGAAGTGTGATCGATACCCCGATCATTTCTGGCGGGCTGATTCGCAAGCAAGAACAGATGGAGGAAGTATTAAAGCATGGAGCGACAGCTGTTTCAGTCGGAAATCCGCTGCTGTGGAAGGAGTGTAAGAACCTTGATTCAAGCGTTGTTATTTGATTTGGATGGGACCTTGCTGGACAGTCGGGATGCGGTTGTGGATGCCGTTGCTTTTACGGCTGAGCAGTATGCACCTGGACATTTTAGCAGAGAAGAGCTTCTCGCGCGTTTTGGTGAATCGTTTGATGATTTTTTGGCGGCAGTTGCTACTGCAGCAGGCGTCCCTGACAAAAAGGAAGTATTGCAAAGATACTTCGCCTATGTACGGGAGCATCATGAAGAACACGTCAAACTGTTTCCGTTTGTCCGCGAAGGGTTGGAAAGGCTGAAGGCGGCGGGCTTTGCGATGGCGATCGTCACGAACAAGCAACGGGAGTTTACATTGGCTGGTCTGGAGATGGCGGGGATTGAGCATCTGTTTGAGGCCATCGTCACCGTCGATGATGTATCACGAGGCAAGCCGTCGGCTGAGCCTGTACAAAAAGCGCTGGGGGCACTTGGTAAACGTCCCGAGCAAGCCATGATGATCGGCGACAGTCGTTATGACGTACTGGCTGCGGTAGGAGCGGGTGTGCAATCTGTCGTGCTGGAGTGGTACGGACAAGAGAAATGGCCCTACGCTTCTCCGGATTACCGCTACGCCGATTTTGAGACATTTGTTACGGAAATGCTGGCCGCAAAAGCACAAGGAGGGAAATGAAAACAGATGGCACGTGTGGTGTTGGAGCAGGTAACGAAAGCCTTTCAGAATCAAAGCGTGGTCAAAGGATTGGATTTGGTCATTCCAGACGGCTCCTTTACGGTTCTGGTAGGTCCGTCCGGCTGTGGGAAATCAACCACACTCAGGATGATCGCTGGCTTGGAAACAGTGACGGACGGCAAAATCATAATCGGTGATCAAACGGTGAACCAATTGCCACCTGGCAAGCGTGATATTGCGATGGTTTTTCAAAATTACGCCCTCTACCCAACGATGAATGTGTACGACAATATCGCCTATGGATTGAGAAACCGAGGAACGTCGAAAAAGGAATGTCAGGTGCTGGTAGAGGAGATCGCGGAAATCGTCGGGCTATCCGATTATCTCAAGCGCAAGCCATCTCAGCTCTCCGGAGGTCAAAGGCAACGTGTCGCACTCGCGCGGGCCATGGTGAAAAAGCCAAAGGTCTTCCTGATGGACGAACCCCTCTCCAATCTCGATGCGAAGCTGCGAAATCAGATGCGTGTGGAATTGACCAGCCTGCACAAGCAGCTCGGCAGCACCTTCATCTACGTGACGCATGATCAGGTCGAGGCGATGACCATGGGCGATCAGATCGTCGTCATGAATGACGGACACATTATGCAAGTAGCGCCCCCGATGGATTTGTATCAGGAGCCGGAAAATCTGTTTGTTGCCCAATTTATCGGTTCTCCGCCGATGAACATTGTTTCTGCGGAGGGCAAGAGTGAACACGTATGGGGATTCCGCCCGGAAAAAGCAGTGCTGTTGCCTGCTGCTGTCCCAGCCATCACGAGCGAAGAGATGTGGAATACACGCGGTCAGGTCGTATCCAGAGAAATTCTCGGCTCAGACACGCTCCTTCACGTGGAGACGGAAAAAGGCAGGGTCATCGTCAAAGCGGACTCGGAGGTAGCGATGCAGGTCGGCTCCTCGGTCACGGTCACTGTACCGTGGGAGTACATCTATGTGTTCGAAAAAGGGAGCGGAAAACGAGTGGGTCGCATGAGTGGACGAGTGCCTGTATCGACACGCGCAGGAGGGGATAGCTGATGCGAAAAGCGGCAACTGTACAGGAGTTGCCGGGTGTAAGCCAGTCGAAAAAAGAAGTGCGTTCACAGGCATTTGCATGGTCTGACCTCGCATCCCGGCTGCGTCCGTACTTGTATCTGGCACCCGCATTGATTTGCTTTGCCCTGTTCTTCTTTTACCCGATTGGCTCGATCATTTATTTGAGCTTTCAGGACTGGTCATTGATCAATCTGGAGCAAATGGAATGGGTAGGCTTGCAAAACTATCAGGACTTGATGAAGGACGGAGATTTTCATCAAGTATTGGGAAATACCGCAGTCTTTACCATTGCGACAGTGGGGGTCGGCTTGACGCTATCTTTCTTGCTCGCCCTATGGCTGAACAAAAAGGCAAAGGTGTACGGCATTATTCAGGCGACTGTTTTCAGTCCTCACATCATTTCGCTGGTATCTGTCTCGATGCTGTGGATGTGGCTGATGGACCCGCAGTTTGGCCTGTTGAACGCAGGACTGGAAGCGGTCGGACTGCCTGCGTATACGTGGCTGACTGACCCGAAAAGCTCCTTGCTGTCACTGATTATCGTCAGCATTTGGAAAGGGGTCGGCTATAACACGCTCATTTTCATCGCAGGCTTGCAAAGCATTCCGGGCGATATATACGAGGCAGCAGCGCTCGATCAATCGCCATGGTGGCGGACGTTGAGACGGATTACGATACCGATGCTGTCACCGACGATTTTCTTTTTGCTCATTATCAATACGATCTCATCCTTCCAAGCGTTCGACACGATTGCCATTATGACACAGGGTGGTCCAATCAATAGTACGAACATGCTTGTCTACTACATTTACGAGCAAGGAATGGACTTCTACAATGGCGGGATTGCTTCGGCTGCCTCTGTCATTTTGCTGATACTGGTAGGGATTTTAACAGCTTTGCATTTCCTGGTGATGTCCAAGCGCGTGCATTATCGCTGATGAACTCATGAGAAAGGAGGAGGAGCATGTATCGAGTGGTTTTGGCTTCACGCAAGACCGTGGAATGGATTGGGCTTTTGATTGTGGCTTTCCTGTTTGTGTTCCCGTTTCTGTGGATGGCATCGACGGCTTTCAAAACGATGCCGGAGGTCCGGCAATTTCCCCCGACGCTTTTGCCTGAGACGTGGGAGTGGAGCAACTTCGCTCAAGCGTGGGAATCAGGTCCGTTCCTTATGTTTACGTGGAACAGCATTCTGGTTGCGGTAGGGATTTTGATCCTGCAATTTTTGACGGCGGTGCCTGCGGCTTACGCTTTTGCACGCTACAAGTTCCCCGGTCGCAATCTGTTGTTTGGTCTTGTCTTGATTGTCTTGATGATTCCGGGACAAGTCATCTTTTTGCCGATCTACGTGCAATTGAGCGGCTGGGGACTCGTCAACACGCTGTGGTCGCTGATCCTTCCGTACGCAGCCAGTGCTTTCGGAATCTTCCTGCTCAGGCAAGCATTCATGCAGGTGCCCGATGAAGTGATCGAGGCAGCACGTCTGGATAACGCGTCCGAATGGAAAATCATGTGGACGATCATGGTGCCGATGGCGAAGCCAGTACTGGTCACTTTCGGACTATTCAGCTTTATTTACCACTGGAACGACTATTTCTGGCCGCTGATTATGACCAACAGCGACGAGGTGCGCACCTTGCCGATCGGAATATCCAGCTTGCACATGTCCGACGGCGGAACCTTGTGGAACGTCATGATGGCGGGCAACATGATTCTCATTCTACCGATTCTCGTGATTTTCTTCGTGGCACAACGGCATATTATCAAAGCGTTCATCTATCAATCCAAATAATAAAAGAGAGCTCTTAGGGAGGAAATCAAACCATGTTTTCATTGAAAAAGACTGGAACGATTCTATGTGCATTGACTATCGGTTTGTCAGGAGTTTTGGCTGGTTGCGGATCATCGGGTAAAGATCAGTCTACTAGTACAGGAAGCTCTTCCCAGCCAGCAGCGTCTACAGCATCCAGCGGCCCTGTCCAAATTGATTTCTGGTATGCGTTGGGTGGCGTTCGAGGGAAAACAATTGAGGATATGGTCAAAAAATTCAATGAAACACATAAAGATATTATCGTCAAACCGGCCTACCAAGGTGCGTATCAAGAGAACCACTCCAAAGTACTGGCATCTGTGGCAGCAGGCAACAATCCAGATGTCACGATGGTCGAGATCGCTTCGATTGCGGCATTTGCGGATGCAAAAGTTTTGGAAGATTTGACGCCCTACTCCCAAGGAGATGAAAAGAAGTACATTCCAGGTCTCATGAAAAACTCTTATTGGGATGACAAACTGTACGCAGTGCCGTTTAACCGCTCCACTCCATTGCTGTACATCAACCGCGATATGTTAAAAGAAGCAGGACTTGATTCAAACGGTCCGAAAACATGGGATGAGCTGGTCAGCTTCTCGCAAAAGCTGAGCAAAAAAGAAGGAGACAAAATTACCCGGTACGGCTTCTCGACACCTGTTGATATCTGGTTCTACGAAGCGCTTGTTTTCCAAGGCGGGGGCAACATCCTGAGCGAGAACGGCAAGGAGCTGACGATCAACAACGAAGCAGGAAAAGCACCACTTGAGCTCTGGTCCAAAATGGTGAAGGAAGGCATCATGAAAAACCCTCCAGGAGAGAACTACAATGCGTGGGATGTAGCGGAGCAAGACTTCCTAAATCAAAAAGTGGGCATGATTTTTACCTCGACAGGTTCCTTGACGGAATTGAAGAAAAATGCCAAATTTGACATGGGTGCAGCTTTCTTGCCAGCCAATAAAACGTTTGGTACGCCAACGGGCGGTGCGAATCTCGTGATGCTGGCGAAGTCGACCGATGCAGAGAAAAAAGCAGCGTGGGAGTTCATGAAGTGGATGACCGATACTGAGCAGACAGTTCCGTGGTCCATCGCTTCCGGTTATATGCCTGTTACGACAGAAGCTATCGATTCGGCTGAAATGAAGGCATTCTATGAAAAAGAACCAAACTTCAAGGTAGCGGTAGATCAGTTGCAATACGGCTATCCTCGTCCGATGGCTCCAGGCTACAAGGAATTGCAGGATGTGATTCAAAAAGAACTGCAGCGTGCGATGCTTGGCCAAGCGACTGTAGATGAAGCGATGCAGGCGGCGACGGAAAAAGGCAGCAAGCTTTTGAAAAAATAACAGAAACGAAATGATAGAGGAGCTGGCGAAATGAACATTTGTATGGCACATCGCGGGTGGTCAGGCAAAGCCCCGGAGAATACAATGACAGCGATTCGACTGGCTTTGGCAGAGCCAGCTATCAAAGCAATGGAAATTGATGTTCAATTGACGCGTGACGGTGTTCCGGTACTGATTCATGACTTTACGCTGGAACGAACGACGAATGGCCGCGGTCTGGTCATGGATCATACCTTGGCAGAACTGCGTGAGTTGGATGCAGGGAGCTGGTTTGGCGACAAGTTTGCGGGCGAGCGAATCCCTACACTAGAGGAAGTGCTGATCGCCGTAAAAGGTCGCTGCATGTTAAATATCGAGTTGAAAGCAACAAGTGACATGTACCCGGGTATCGCGGAAAAGGTGCTCGCGCTTGTAGAAAAGCATGGAATGAAGCAAGAGGTGTGCCTGACTTCATTTGACCACGATTTGATTCGTCACGTTCGCACGCTCGATCAAGAAGTGCAGACAGGCCTGATTGTATATGGTCGCCCTGTACTCATGCTGGAACAGATGGAGGCAGCAGGTGCTACGATCCTCTCCATGGGTTATCCGTTCCTGAATAGAGAGCTAACTGCAGCCGCGATTGAAAAAGGCTACAAAGTCATCGCGTGGACGCTGGATGATCCGAAGCATATCCGCGAAGTTATTTCGTGGCATCCTCAGGTTCAAATTTGCACGAACCATCCTGACCGGATGTGGGAGTTTGTATAAGCACAAGCAGGAAAAAGCCGCCGAGCGACATGCAAGGCGGCTTTCCTTTTTTTCTTGTTTGGACTATATCTTGAATTTGCTTACATGAGATTGCAGTTCTTCGGCTATTCTTGCCAAAGAAGTAGCTGATGAACTGACTTCTTCCATAGCTGCCAGCTGTTCTTCTGTGGCGGCCGACACGCTTTGTGTTCCGTCAGCAGAATTCTCCGCTACTTCTTCAATGACAGTGACCAATTCTACCACCTGTTTGGTGCCAAAAGACATTTGCTCGGAATAAGCTTTTACTTCTTGAATTTGGCTTGCCACCTGCGTGACAGCATCCTGGATCTGTTCGAAGGACTTGCCTGCATTGTTAACGACCGTAAGTCCGGTAGCGACCTCTTTGGTGCCCTGTTCCATCGAAAGGACAGCCTGGTTTGATTCGAGCTGAATCGTCGTAATCAACAGTTTGATCTGTTGCGCGGATTGTGCGGACTGCTCAGCCAATTTGCGCACTTCGTCTGCCACAACGGCGAATCCCCGTCCCTGTTCACCAGCTCTCGCCGCTTCAATCGCTGCGTTTAACGCTAACAGATTTGTTTGTTCAGCTATGGCGGTGATGACTTGTACGATTTGTCCGATTTCCTGTGAGCTGTTTCCTAATCGTTTGACGATATCGGCAATGTTGCCGACCGTGTTCTCAATCGATTGCATTTGGCTGATAACGACCTGAAGGGCCTGATTGCCTTCCACTGCAATTTGGGAAGCCCCCAAAGCTGATTCGGCAGCTTGCTGTGCATTCGTGGCAACTTGCTGAGCCCCTGTCGATACGCCTTGAATTGCGGTGACACTTTCCTCTACACTCTTCACTTGTTTTTCCGCACCGTAAGCTACTTCCTGAATCGTTATGGCGATTTGCTCGGTAGCCTTGCTCGTATGGTCGGCGTTGACCGACAATTCCTCTGCGGAAGAAGCCAGATCTGAAGCTGTATCATTTACTTGTTGAATAATCGTTCGCAGGTTGAGCACCATTGTGTTTACTGATTGGGATAGCTGTCCAACCTCATCCTTGGTTCGAATTTGCAGGGGTTGTACAGTCAATTCACCCTCGGAAATGCGGTTAGCCACGGAGGCAACTGCCGCAATAGGACGTGAGATTTGTCGGGAAACAGCGTATGCGATTGCGGTCACGACAGCGACAACAACGATGACAATGATCCTAACCATGGTAGTAACGGATGAAACCGCAGACGTTATGGACTCGACAGGGATATGCAGATACAATCCAAAGTTGGTCTTGGGAATGGGGGAGTAGGTGACAACGTATTCCTTGCCGTTGTCCGAGTAGCTGTATGAGCCCTTTTCCGTTTTTCCTGATTTAAGGATTTCCATTAATGGTTGCGGCAGAGCGGATTCCTCAAGGGGTTTTCCGATCAGATCCTGGGTAGGATGGTACTGAATTTGATCCTTGTTATCAACGAGAATCGGATAACCATCGTTGCCTACTTTCAAATCTTTGAGAAAGGTAGCTGTGAAGTCATCTACATTGACGAGCCCGGTCAAGACACCGAGCTTCTCATTGTTTTTCGTTTTTACAGGGGAAGCGACGATGATAGAGCGATTACCGGTTGTCTTTGCAACAAGAACATCGGAGAAGCTGGGCTTGTCCTGCATACCGTCTTTGAAGAATTGACGCTCGCCAAGATTGATTCCAACGCTTTTGGGGAACGTATCAGCCGTTACTTTTCCATCGCTTGCGATAAACGTATTCCCGTCATACAGTTTCATTTCCTCGGTAAACTTGCGGATGAATTCGTTTTTTGCCGCGGAATCATCGGATTGAATATCCGAGGTGCGGGCTAAAATTTGAATTTCTGTCATACGCCGGTCCAGATATTGATCCATAGCTATGGCTGTACTGGAAGTAAGGTCAACATAGGATGATTTTTGTTTATCAATCAAAATGGATGAAAAGCTGTTCGTGATAAACAAAGAAACGGCAGTAAGTGGAATGACAGCCACGATGAGAAACCAAAGGATCATTTTGTTCCTGAGCTTGTTGAACAAAAACATAGGTTTTTCCACTCCTAATCCGTGAATGCAAAATAGAAACAGGTAGACTGCTGAGATTTACTCAGCAGTCTGACAAAATATTAATAGCCCATTGCAGCGCCTTCACCGCGAGGGTCAGCACCGCCAAATTTTACATTGGTTTGCGGGTCAATCAGGATTGCGCCGGACTGTCCCATCGCGTCGGTATAGGCTGCTTCCAGCTTTTCGACTGGATGCCCACGTTTAATGAGCTCGTCCAAGACTTCTTGAGGGATGCGGCTTTCCACCTTGAGATTGTTGGAAGCAGATCCCCAGTTGCGTCCATGCAGCCATCTTGGCGCTTCAATTGCGTCTTGCACGCTGAAACCAAAGTCTACAATACGCGTGACGAGAGCGGCTTGCGTTTGCGGCTGTCCTTCTCCCCCTTGTGTTCCGTAAAGGAGATAAGGCTTGTCCCCTTTGAAGAGCATCGCTGGGTTAATTGTGTGGAAGGTACGTTTGCCTGGTTCCAAGTGATTGATGTGTTTGGAATCCAAAGAGAAATAACTTCCGCGGTTTTGCAAAAGGACACCCGTATCTTTCGCTACGATGCCGGAACCCCAGTCAAAATAGTGACTCTGAATGATGGACACGGCGTTTCCATCTTTGTCGACGATCCCGAACCAGGTTGTATCGCCTTTTGGATCAAGCGGTTCTACGGATTTGGCTGCTTGCTTCATATCAATACGCGCAGCTAAATCTTTCCCGTGCTGCTTGGACAACAACTCATCTACAGGGATATCCGCAAAGGCTGGGTCAGTCAGCCATTTGTCGCGGTCAGCAAAAGCCTGTTTGGTAGCTTCCACAATCGTGTGATAGTAATCGGGTGTTCCTTCACCCATGCTCTTAAGGTCAAAGTTATTCAAAACATTAAGAATGGAGAGTGATGCCATGCCTTGGGAGTTAGGCGGAACGTTGTATGCTTTGTATCCGCGGTAGTCTACCGTAATAGGATCTGCCCAAGTGGAGGTATGCTTCTCAAAATCTTTCAACGTGAGCAATCCGCCGTTGGCTTGCATGTCTGCTACGATTTTTTTAGCAACTTCTCCTTTATAAAAACCGTCAGCGCCTTTTTTCGCAATGATTCGCAAAGTATTGGCAAGGTCCTTTTGTTTGAGAATTTCGCCTGCTGCATAAGGATCGCCGTTGGGCTTCAGGAATGTTTTACGGAATCCATCAAAACGTTGAAGATTCTTCAAGTCATTGTCAGTTGGATCTGTCGCGTATTTTGTCCAATACACTTGGTTGGGGGAGACTGGATATCCGTTCTCGGCGTATCCAATGGCAGGCTCCAGCAGTCTGTTCCATTGAAGCTTGCTGTTGCCCATTTTTTTATGGGCGTAGTTGTACGCCTCCCACCAGCCGGAGACAACTCCAGGGACAGTGTTTGCCGATTCATAACCGCGGGACGGGATTTTTTCGTAGCCTTTGCCTTTGTAATAGTCGATGGTTGCCTTTTCGCCTGCACGACCACTGCCGTTCAGTGCCTTCAGCTCTTTGGTTTTGGCATTGTAGATGAGCCAGAAGTTATCTCCGCCAATGGTTGTGTAATGAGGGTAGACAACAGCTAAGGTGGAAGCGGCTGTAATAGCAGCATCTACTGCGTTTCCACCGTCTTCCAATGTCTTCAGGGCCGCAGCCGTAGCCAGATAGTGGGGAGTCGTCACCATAGCGTTCGGTGACATCGATGTTGGACGGTTAGCAGCTTGTGCCCCAGAGAATGTTGATAGCCCGATGACAGCAGTCAGCGCGACGGTCGAGAGTTTCTTCAAGAATGACATTCCTATGAAACCTCCTTCATGATGAATAGAATAATGATTTCATTAAACCGGCTATCCGCTGTTGCCTCACCTCCTTTAAAAGTTAAAAATACACAAACATACAAAAATAGACAAAAATAGACATTGCGCGCGCAAAAAAAGACCAATGATATAGGATCATTGGTCTCGTCCTACATCAATACTTCGGTAGCTGGCAAGCGTGTCCGCTGTTGCGGAGGTAGCCCCTGTAGCTTTGCGTCGCCGGATTTCCCCGGGTATGCCGTTTCGATATCAATGGGTGAAGCATAAAATGACATGACACAAATAATGATTCGATCGTTGTGGGAAAATGTTCCTAAAAGTCCGTTTGCCAATAATATAGACTATTTACCATTTGTGGTAAATAAGAAAAAATATTTTAATCCAGAAAAATAGTCAGGAATGCTTATAGGAAAGGTTGTTTTTCGCATACATTCACACACCTCCTGGGGCAGAACTGCTTATGATGATAAAAAGGCACATTCGCCAAGGAGTGAAACAAAGACCATGATGCATCCCGATACAGAATTGCGTTATATCAACGATGAGATCGGGTACGGTGTGTTTGCGACAAGGTTTATCCCAAAAGGAACGATTGTATGGGCACAGGATGATTTGGACCAGGTATTGGACCCTGCATTTGTGGAAAGACTTGACTCATTACGAAAACAGGACGTACAAAAATATTCGTTTAAGAACCAGTTCGGAAAGTACATTCTTTGCTGGGATAAGGCAAGGTACGTGAACCACAGCTTTCATGCGAATTGTGTGCCGACCATGTATGATATGGAATTGGCAGCACGGGATATTTTACCGGGCGAAGAGCTGACCGATGATTACGGAACGTTAAATTTGGATGAACCTTTTGATTGTTTGCCCGAGTCTGACACGGACCGCTCCCGCGTAATGCCTGATGATTTGCTTCGGTATTACCCGCAGTGGGATCGGATTGCAGCGGAAGCATTCCAACGTTTCAATCATGTTGAACAGCCTTTGCTACATCTGATTTCCCCGAAGCATCTCGAAACGATTCGTGGAATCACGGAGCAGCGCTTAGCCATTGATTCTGTCGTTCACCTGTATTGCAGGTCACAATGGCAAACGAGGCAGCAATGGGAGACGTGAGCGGGTCGGTCAACGACCCGATTTTGTTGAACTCTGGGTAGAGAATCAGTATTATGGAATGTAAAGGTGAAGTGAAAGGTTGATTTCATTGGAAAACAAGGTAGCGGCATCCAATTTTATCCGCAATATCATGATTGATGACTTGCAAGAGGGCAAAGTAAAGGAAATCATTACCCGCTTTCCCCCAGAACCGAACGGGTATCTCCATATTGGACATGCAAAAGCGATCTGCCTCAACTTTGAGTTGGCTCGAGAATTCTCCGGCAAGGCCAACCTGCGTTTTGACGATACGAACCCGGTGAAGGAAGACATCGAATACGTAGAGGCCATCAAAAGGGACGTTCAATGGCTTGGCTTCGAATGGGACGGGTTGTTTTTTGCATCTGATTACTTTGAAGAGATGTACAACCGTGCGGTGCTGTTGATTAAAAAAGGTCTGGCTTACGTAGACGATCTTTCTCCAGAAGATATGCGGAAAATGCGCGGAACATGGACAGAGCCAGGCACAGATAGTCCGTTCCGCAGCCGGTCAGTGGAGGAAAACCTGGATCTGTTTGCACGTATGCGCCAAGGGGAATTCAAGGACGGAGAAAAGGTGCTTCGTGCGAAAATCGACATGGCTTCTCAAAACTTCAACATGCGTGATCCGGTTCTGTATCGGATCTCCCATGCAACGCATCACAACACAGGTGACAAATGGTGCATCTACCCGATGTACGACTTCGCTCATCCGTTGGAGGATGCCATTGAGGGCGTGACACATTCTCTGTGCTCACTGGAATTCGAAGATCATCGCCCGTTGTACGATTGGGTAGTCCGCGAGTGCGAAATGGAGAATGTGCCTCACCAGTACGAATTTGCCCGCTTGAACCTGACGAACACCGTTATGAGTAAACGCAAGCTGAAACAGCTTGTCGATGAGAATGTAGTAGACGGCTGGGATGACCCGCGCATGCCAACCATCGCAGGCTTCCGTCGTCGCGGCTATACACCGGAAGCAATTCGTACATTCGCCCGTGAAGTAGGGGTAGCGCGCGCGAACAGCACCGTTGACGAGAAAATGCTGGAGTACTTCATCCGCGAGGACTTGAAACTGAAGGCACCACGTACGATGGCTGTATTGAATCCATTGAAGGTCGTCATCACGAACTATCCGGAAGGACAAGTCGAGATGCTCGAAGCGGAGATCAACCCAGAGAACCCAGAGATGGGCAATCGTCAAATTCCGTTCTCCCGCGAAATCTACATTGAGCAGGACGATTTCATGGAAAACCCGCCGAGCAAGTATTTCCGCCTGTTCCCGGGAAATGAAGTGCGTCTGAAGCACGCGTACTTTATTAAATGCAATGACGTCGTGAAGGATGCAGACGGCAACGTGATCGAGATCCATTGCACCTATGACCCTGAGACGAAGAGCGGCAGCGGTTTTACTGGTCGCAAGGTAAAAGGGACGATTCACTGGGTGGATGCGACCAATGCAGTTCCTGCTGAATTCCGTTTGTACGAGCCATTGATTATGGATGATGAGGACGCAGAGGGTACATTCCTCGACAACGTTAACCCGAATTCATTGGAAGTGCTGCAAGGCTATGTGGAGCCAAATATGAAAGAAACCAAGCCACAAGACAAGTATCAATTTTTCCGTCATGGCTATTTCAATGTCGATCCGAAGCATACGACTGATGATAAGCTCGTATTCAACCGGATTGTATCGTTAAAGAGTTCCTTTGAACTGCCAAAAGCATAGGAAATACTCATATAAATCAAGCGCTGCTGTGCATGGAGATCCCGTGTGCAGCAGCGCTTTTTTCTTTCGTGATTATAAATCGGCGTGTATAATTATTCTGTTACAAAAAGGGGGACAGGCAGTGAACGGGAGAGCAGAACTAACACGTAGTTTGAAGTTGCGGCATATTGTCGTAATTGGACTGGGCTACATGGCCCCGATGGCCGTTTTTGACACCTTTGGCATTGTTTCTGGAGAAACGGGGGGGCACGTTCCTGCTGCTTATGCAGTCACACTTCTTGCGATCCTGTTTACGGCGGCAAGCTACGGTAAGATGGTACGGCTATTCCCTTCAGCAGGGACCGCGTATACGTATACGCAGCAAACGATTCATCCCTACGCAGGATTTTTGGTAGGCTGGGCATCCTTGCTGGATTATTTGTTTTTACCGATGATTAACGCCTTGTTGACGGGGGTATACCTATCATCCGTGTTTCCTGATGTGTCGACAGCGTGGTGGATTATTGGCTTCATTGTTTTGGTGACGGGGCTAAACGTATTTCGCGTAACCGTAACTGCATCCGTCAACTCGATTTTGGTGCTGTTTCAAGTCGTGGTCGTCTTGTTGTTTGCAGGATTGGCAATCCGTGGTCTTATGAATGGTGACGGTCTTGGGCAAGTATTCAATCTGCGACCATTTGTGTCACCGGATATGTCTGTCATTGCACTGCTTTCCGGTGCGTCGATTCTTTGCTTTTCCTTCCTGGGCTTTGATGCAGTAACCACACTCACAGAGGAAACCGTCGATGCGGAAAAGACGATTCCTCGCGGGATTATGCTCGTGGCACTCGCAGGAGGAGCGCTATTTATTACGGCATCTTATTTCATGCAATCATTATTTCCTGATGTTTCGGTATTGTCTGATCCAGAAGCGGCCTCTGCGGAGATTGCTCTGTTTATCGGTGGGACGATCTTTCAATTGGTGTTTTTGGCGGCGGCGTTGTCCTCTACACTCGCTTCCGGGCTTGTATCCGTCACGAGTGTCACGCGTTTGTTGTACGCAATGGGACGAGATGGATTTTTGCCGAAACGCTGGTTCGGTTATGTACATCCGAAGCTGAGAACGCCTTTGTTTAACGTCTTGCTGGTCGGAGCACTGATGCTGTTCGCTCTGTATTTGGATTTATTAACGGCAACTTCCTTTATTAACTTCGGTGCACTGATCGCCTTTAGCTTTGTGAACATCAGCGTAATGGCGTACTATTTCCGCAAACAAAAGAACAAGCCTATCAAAGATTGGTGGGGCTTCGTGCTGTCTCCACTCATCGGGACAACGTTCATCGCCTTTTTGTGGGTCAACCTGGAAGCAACGTCCATGATGCTCGGCTTGCTCTGGACCTTTGTCGGCCTGATCTATTTGTTGTATTTGGTGAAAGTCAAAAAAAGCAATTTGGAAATGCTGAAGTTTGAAGAGTAGAGGGGAGCGGCTGTAGTGGGGAAGAAGTGCATTTCCAGTCTTCGCTTCGGCCTACGCCCCGCAAGAGGGATTGACGCTCCTGAATAAATGGCGGGAGCGCTGGGCTCCAGAGGCGCTTGGACTGGAAATGCACTTCTTCTAACGTGGGATTTAAATCATATTTGAAAGTGGATTCAGGAGGGAGAGAACAATGATTCTCTCCCTTTTTTGTCTTTATCCTCCTGTTTCCTCCCCACCACTACAGCCAGAACAAAGGGGTTCTTCTAGACGATCAAGTAAAGAGAGAGTAAACTGGCTACAGGAATATTCCAAACATTAACGCTTGACACAAGGAGGGTTTATTCTGATGCTTTCGACTCTATTCCGGCGGAAATGGACGACAGTAGATTACGTTCTGATTGTCGTCACTGCCGCGCTCTACGCTGTTGCCATTATTATGCTTGCCAATATCAAGCTCATTCCTTCCGTCCCGATCCGTCCAGCCAATGCCCTTCAGCCCGTATTTGGCATGTTATTCGGCCTGCCGGGATGCATTGGCCTTGCCTTTGGAAATATGGTCAGTGATTTGTTAACCGGAAGCGCCCCGCCTCATGCGATCGCGGTCGGTTTCTTTTCTAATTTTATGGGAGGCTTTATCGGGTTGCTCGCTGTGAGTCACCCTGCACTGAAAACAAAGCGGAGCATCCTTCAATACATCGTGTTTGTTGTCATTATCAGCTCGATTGTGGTAGCGTGCGCGATTTTGATTAACGTGGCACTGGGTCTGACACCAAAAGAAGTGGCGGTCTGGTACATCCCAACCGTGTTCTTGAACCAAGCCATTTCAACGGCGATTCTGGGGCCAATCCTCTTGAAGCTGTTGTACCCATTTGTGAAACGCTCTGGACTATACCGGGGCCGTCCCTTGCAGGAATTCAACTATCTTGGAAATGAAAGCAGGATCGCAAGGTGAAAACAGAACCATTGCTGCAAGTAAACGGAGTCTATTGGCACTATGAAGAGGGAGCAATGCCTGCGTTAGCGGACATTCATCTGGCGCTCTATCCAGGGGAAGTGGTTGGCGTTGTCGGGCCTGCTGCCGCAGGGAAAACGACGCTGCTATTGACGATGTCGGGTCTGATTCCGTCCAACTACGGCGGACACTTCGTGGGGAGTGTCGAGTCCAAAAGCGAGCAAGGCATCGTCTTTCAAGACCCGGAAACCCAGTTCATCGGGCTGACCGTCGAAGAGGAGCTTGCTTTCTCGCTTGAGAATGCCGGTTGGTCGGACGAGCGAATGGAAAAAAGAATGGAAGAAGTACTCGATCTGATCGGCTTGCACGGCTTTGCTAATCGTTCGCCTCTTGAGCTGTCGGGGGGAGAAAAGCAGCGGGTCGCAATTGCATCCGCTCTTGCCCACAGTCCGAAGGTGCTCATTTTGGATGAGCCTACTTCCGAGCTGGACCCGGTGGGAGCGCGGGAGGTCTTCTCGCTCCTTTCACGGCTGAAGCAGGAAAAAGAAATGACGATTGTGGTATCGTCCCATGCAACGGAAGAGCTCGCGGCCTTTTGCGACCGAATGATTCTGATTGCCGGGGGGAAAATCGTATTGGACCAGCCGACTCGCCAATTTTTTGCCCAAGTGGACATGTTGGACGAGCATGGTATATTGGTCCCGGACGTCATCCGACTCTACCACCAGCTATGTCAGGGAGGCGTCATGTCGGCCTCCTCTGCTGGTGTGCCTCTGACTGTTGAGGAGCTGGCACTCCACTACAAGGAAGGAAAGCTCGTTCGGGAGGGAAGCCTGTGACTGCCGTCATTGAATTCGATGAGGTCTGGTATGGCTATGAAAAAGAAAAGCCGGTGCTGCATGGCGTTTCGCTCCAACTAAAACAGGGAGAGTTCGTCGCGATCATCGGGGGAAATGGTTCCGGTAAAACGACGTTGGCCAAGCATTGTAACGGTTTATACAAACCGACACAGGGTACCGTCAAAGTGAATGGTCTTGATACCAAGACGATGAATGTTGCCCAACTATCAAGAGTCGTGGCGTATTGCTATCAAAATCCTGATCATCAAATCTTTCATTCGACCATCAAGGCGGAGGTAGCATTTGGGCCCAAAAACATGGGCTGGCCGTCTGAAAAGATTGAGCAAGCTGTCGCGGAGGCGTTGGCAGCAGTGGGGTTATCCGACAAAGGCGAAGAAGAGCCTCATTTTTCGAGCAAAGGCACGCGGCAAAAAATTGCGGTGGCTTCGATCTTGGCGATGAAGCCGCAAGTGATCGTACTGGACGAGCCTACGACCGGTCTCGATTACCGAGGGATGCAGGAAATGATGGAGCTGGTAAGGCATTTACACGCGGAAGGCCATACCATTATCGTCATCACGCATGATATGCGTCTGGTAGCGGAGTACGCCCAGCGAGTGATCGTTATGCATAAAGGAAAGCTGCTATGCGACGGGGACCCACAGCACGTATTTTCGCAGCCGCAAGTATTAGCTGTTGCCCAAGTAGAAGCGCCTGCCATGTATCGTTTCGGGAAAGCGGTAGGTGTCCTTGACCCGATTCCACTCACGCTGACAGCGATGAAAAAACAGCTGCTGGGAGAGGGGAGCTAAGATGAAGAATGCCCATCCGAGCTACGCGCTGCTTGTATTTATGCTGCTGGGCTTGCTCCCTTTTTTATTCCAGGACCCGCGCGCGCTTATCATTCTGTTGGCGATAAACATGGCACTGATTGCCAAGCTGGGCTGGGAGCGCTCCATGATCAAGGTGTATGTATTGGTTGGTGGAATCGGTTCGTGCTTTGCTGTGATTACGTGGCTGCCGTTTACCAATGCAGGCACTCCGTACTGGAGCAGCACGATTCCGTTGATCCACTATCCCGTGCAAATTACGGATGTCGGTGTCTTATGGGCATTGGGAATGGGACTACGATTGGCAAATGTAGCACTCTTGTCCATGTATTATATGTTTACGACAACGCCCAGAGAAATCGCAATGGGACTTCGCGGGATTGGCGTTCCATTTCCGATCAGCTATTTGCTCTCGCTCATTTTTCGCTTTATCCCCCTCGTCAAAAATGATTTGGCGATCATTCGGGAAGCGCAGATGGTACGAGGGATGTCGACGAGCGAAGGAAGTGTTCCAGAACGCATCAGGAAGTACAGCTATTTGCTCGTACCGCTCATCTTCAATTCTCTCAAGCGTGTGCAATTGATCGCCAATGCATTGGATGCCAAAGGCTTTCGCATGCGTAACAGTCAGCATCGTTTTTACCGCAGTAAACGGTGGAGAAAAACGGAAGTAATCACACTAGTAGCCGGTGTATGCATCGTCGCCGCACTATTTTACATCGCCAGGTTACATCCCGATCATATTGGCGTACTAATTCCGGGGCGTATTTAGTAAGGAGGCACGCAAAATGAACGAAGAATTGTTCTCGCAAGTCAATCGTTTGCAGGTAGAAGAGGGCACGCTGGAGTACGGCGTCACGGGAAAGCCAGATGCACCTGCCCTGCTGCTTTTGCATGGCATTCGCAACACCAAGCTACTGTTTGCGCCCATCTTGCCAGCATTGGCAGAGCGATATCGGGTGATTGCGGTAGATATCCGTGGTCACGGGAATTCTGTGAGCCATGGTTCCTTTTCATTTGAGCGGATCGTTACGGATTTGATTCAACTTTTGGAGAAAGAACAGCTCGAACAAGTCACGATTGTCGCAGCATCCTTTTCTGCTGTCCCTGCCCAGATGCTTGCGATTCGCGAGCCCAAGCGCGTAGCTTCGATCGTTTTGCTGGATGGAGGCTATTATTCCTTGGGTGAAGTGCCCGGATTCAATAGGGAGAAGGTTGTCGAGAGGCTGATTACCACGCGGTTTTCTTCCGTAGAGGAAGCAGAAAGGCAGTTCGCAGAACGGTATGGTACGAAAATGATGCCAAAGGGCTGGATGCGAGACGAGCTTTTGAAAAGGGAAGACGGCAGCTACGGTTACCGTTTGCCGAGGGAAGCGTTCTCTGCTTACTTCCAGGAGTACAGCGTCCACAGCCAGCCGGAATTGTTCCAACTGCTGACATGCCCTGTGCTTTTACTACTGGCTGACGACAGCCTAATGTCAAAAGAAGAGCAGCAGTTTCATCGTCAGGCAGTCGTCCATTATCAACGGATTGTGAAGCAGGCCAAGGTGAAAATGATACCGAAAGCACAACACTTGCTGATGGTGACGCATCCGCAAGAGACCGTGAACGAAATCCATGATTTTTTATCGAAATAAGGAAGGGACAAGCGAGTGTGCTTGTCCCTTTTTCTTTGTTTACCGCTTCGCTTCACGAATGAGCACGTTCAACTGTTCTGCCATGGCTTGCTGATTCTTTTGATCTCTTATGTGCTTTTTCACCGTTTCTAGCGCTTTGATGCCTTTTTTTGAGCTCACGAACTTCACGGGTGTATCCGTTCCATAGATTCGCTCGATTTGGGTGCGAGCTTGTGCAAATGTGTTCCGATGATCGCTCGTACCCAATGTCCCTGAGGTTCCGCTCCCTGATTTTGTCCGGGCATCATCGTGCCCGCGACTGGAGCTTCCAGAGTAATTGCTGATGAGATGGGACTGCATCGGGTCCATTTGATTGATTGATTGTGCATTGGCAGTAGAAGGTGCCAAATAGATCGCATCATTTACAATCAATGCCTGGACGCCGTGAACGCCCGCTGCTTTCAGTTGGGCTTCCAGCTTTGTAGAAGGACCACCCGTGTGCAGGTGTGAGCTGCCCATGGAGCTGTAGAGAGCATTGCCCATACCGCTATACGTATGACCGTGTGCATTTGTCGTGAGTTTCTTATCGCGATCCACGCTTGGAATTACCGTAGCGCCTTTTGGAGCTTGCGCAACGGACTGTGTCCGTGCTGGCGTGTGTGGCTGTGGCTTCGTAGGCGGAGCGGCTTGATTCATACAAGCTGTCAGTAAAAGTACAGTTCCTAATCCTGCGGTTCCAACCCATTTGTGGAAGTGCTTCATCACGATCCCTCCAAGTCTTCCTACCTATGTAAAGTTATCTTTTGTTCGCTGCCTGAAGTTATGAGTGGAGCTTGTTGGAAAAATTTCCGCTACCACGATTATCTTGGGGAAAAAATGCACAAACCAAAGGAAGGAAATCACTGGAGGTGGTAGACTTGGCAGATTCAAACAACGTGAAGGAGCAGCCAGTATCCCGAAGGAACTTCTTGAAAAACTCTGGCTTGGTGCTTGGTAGCTTGGTCGTGGGTGGCGTGGCAGGGAGCTTGCTCCGCAAACCGGAACCCCCGGCGCAGCCAGCAACACCGCCCCCCGCAGCCGATTACAATCAGGCGCTCATGTTTTTTACGCCTGAACAATTCAAGGTGGCGGATGCTGCTTGTGAGCGCATTTTTCCTGAGGATGAGCTGGGGCCGGGGGCGAAGGCACTCGGTGCAGCTTATTTCATTGACCACCAGCTAGCGGGTGATTGGGGCTTTAATGCTCGAGAATACATGCAAGCTCCCTTTTATCCAGGTGAGATTACACAGGGCTATCAAGGCAGGTTGAAACGAAGGGAAATATTCGATATCGGCCTTCAAGAGATGAACAACTACAGTAACAGTACCCACGGAAAACGGTTTTATGAGCTCCCGCCGGAACAGCAAGACGCTGTTTTAAAGGCTTTTGAAACGGATGAAGTAAAATTGACGACCATTTCGGCGAGCACTTTTTTCAACATGCTGCGGGCCAGTACGATCGAAGGCGTTTATGCAGACCCTCTATACGGAGGCAATAAAAATATGGACGGCTGGAAAATGAAGAATTTCCCAGGCAATCAGATGGCGTATACACAGGTGATTGACAAGCCTGAGTTTGTGAAGATGGCTCCCTTAAGCTTGCGGGATCATCAACATTAAGGGAGGACAGTAGATATGGCCAAAAAGTTGCCTAAGGTTGACGTCGTGATCGTAGGGGTGGGCTGGGGAGGAGGCATTATCGCTTCTGAGCTAACCAAGCAAGGTCTGACCGTAGTGGGACTAGAGCGAGGCAAGGAGCGCAAAACGGAAGACTACTTCATGGTACACGACGAATTGCGTTACGCTCTTCGCTACGAGTTGATGCAAGATTTGTCCAAGGAAACGATTACGTTCCGCAGTAGAATGAACGTTCGTGCGCTTCCCATGCGGTCATACGGTTCCTTTTTGCTCGGGACAGGACTCGGGGGATCTGGTGTCCACTGGAACGGACAGACATTCCGCTTCTTGCCGTATGATTTCGAAATCCGCTCCAAGACGATTGAACGGTATGGGGCAAAGAAAATTCCAGAGGGAATGACAATCCAGGATTGGGGCATTACCTACGATCAACTGGAGCCGTACTTCGATAAGTTTGAAAAGATGGCGGGAATCGCTGGCGAGGAGAATCCGTTGGGGGGGAAACGCTCCAGTCCTTATCCGATACCTCCGATGCGTACTACACCGAGTATGAAAATGTTTGCGGATGCGGCGAAAAAGAAAAACCTGCATCCATACATCCTTCCATCTGCAAATCTCTCGCAAGCCTATACGAATCCAGACGGGGTGGCACGGGCAGCTTGTCAGTACTGCGGCTTCTGTGAAAGGTTTGGTTGTGAGTACGGAGCAAAAGCCGATCCCGTAGTGACCGTGATCCCGGTAGCCAAGAAGACAGGGAAGTTTGAGATTCGCACGCATTCCCATGTCCGCAGAATTTTACATACAGGGAACAAGGCGACAGGCGTCTTGTATACAGATGTCACGACAGGGGAGGAATTCGAACAGCCCGCCGATATAGTGGTGATGACCAGCTATGTATTCAATAACACGCGAATTTTGCTCATGTCCAAGCTGGGAAAACCATATGATCCAGCAACGGGAAAAGGCGTGATCGGTAAAAACTACGCCTATCAGGTCATAAGAGGAGGCGCGGTGGGCTTCTTCGACGACAAGGAGTTTAACAATTATGCAGGCGCAGGATCGTTGGGAATGTGTCTGGATGACTACAACGGTGATAACTTCGATCACTCCGATTTGAAATTTATCCATGGCGCGAATATCTCTGTCACACAAACCGGCTTCCGACCAATCGGCACGAATAAGGTACCGCCGGGAACGCCTAGCTGGGGCAAGGATTTCAAGGTTGCCTCGATCAAATACGCGAATCGGTTCATATCCGTAGGCGCCCAAGGAGCTTCGATGCCATTTCAACAGCACTTCCTTGATCTGGACCCGACGTACAAGGATGCATTTGGTGATCCGTTGATCCGCATTACGTATGATTTCGTCGACCAGGACAGAGAGCTGGCGGCTTTTTGTGCAGATAAGTGCGCGGAAATTGTCAAAGAAATGGGTGCGAGCGATAAGCTCGAAATCAACCGTAAGCTCGGGCCGTACGATATCACACCATACCAATCGACGCATAATACAGGCGGCGTCATCATGGGCGCATCACCTGACACTTCGGCAGTCAACAACTATTTGCAGATGTGGGATGCAGAAAACGTATTTGTCGTCGGAGCTTCTGCCTTTGCACACAATAGCGGCTACAATCCGACTGGAACGATGGGTGCTCTCTCCTATCGAGCGGCAGAGGGTATTTTGAAGTACAGGAAAAGCGCGGGTGGCATGCTCGTATAAGCTGTTTTTCTAGTCATGCAAAACGTAATTGCAACTATGAGAAAAGTCGTTGGGGCAACTAACGGCTTTTTCGCGTACATTTGAAAAAGTTCATTTGCATGATTGCGAATGTCTACGAGCACCACAAGCGAAAAGTACTGGTATAATGCTGGTTTCTCATGTTGGCATGCTCCTTGCTATATTCTTTGGTAACAGCACAAACCAAAGGGAGAGACAATCAATGACGACAAACAAGTGGAAGATGGACACCTCCATTATTCATACCGCACAAACGCCTTGCCAAAAAACAGGAGCTGTCGTATCCGCAGTGGTGCCTGCCGTGGCCTATGCGTTTCCAGATGCAGACTCCGCCGCAGCGTGCGTGGCTGGCGAGCGGGAAGGAACGTACTACGGAAGATATGGCAACCCTACCATTACCACTTTGGAACAAAAGATAGCCGCATTGGAAAATGGCGAAGCTGCCTTGGGTGTAAGCAGTGGGATGGCAGCCATTTCGGGGGCATTGCTCGCCTTTTTGAAGCAGGGTGATCATGTGGTGTGTACGCGAGATGTGTACGGGGGGAGCTACAAGTTTCTTACGACCATGGCCCCGCGTTATGGCATTGCGACGGACTTCGTCGATTGCACCGATTTGCACGCAGTCGAGAGTGCCTTTTTGCCAAACACAAAAGTCTTGTACATCGAAACACCCTCGAACCCGTGCCTGACTGTTTTGGATATCTCGGAGCTGTCCCGATTGGCGCACGCACATGGCATTGTGGTAATCGTCGACAACACCTTCTTAACGCCGTATTTGCAGAGACCGCTTGAGCTGGGGGCGGATGTCGTCGTCCATAGCGCCACCAAATATTTAAACGGACATGGCGATGTCATCGCGGGCTTCATCGTCGGGAAGCAGGAGCATATCCAATTCATGCGCAAAAATGTCATGGGTGACTTGGGACAAAATTTGAATGCTTGGGATGCTTTTTTAATCCTGCGTGGGCTAAAGACACTCGGCTTGCGCGTCAGACAGCATGGACAAAACGCGCAGGCAGTGGCGGAGTTTTTGGCGCAGCACCCTGCGATCTCGCACGTTTACTACCCTGGTCTGCCTTTGCATCCACAGCATGAGCTGGCTAAACGGCAAATGGCTGGAATGGGCGGGATCGTTTCCTTTGAAGTAAAGGGCGGCTACGAGGCAGCCAAATCTTTCATTAACGCTCTGCGCTTGGCTATGATATCGTTTAGTTTAGGAGATCCCGAGACACTGGTACAGCATCCTGCCTCGATGACCCATTCCTCGATCCCTGCCTCTGAGCGGATCAAGTTCAACATCACGGACGGTCTGATTCGCTTATCGACTGGATTGGAGGATGTGGAGGATATCATAGCAGATTTGGAGCAGGCGCTGGCTAGTCTGCCAATGGCGGCAGCGACCAGGGGATAAAGGAACGTGAAACTGGAGGATTTGGCATGACAGAGTTTTCCCGGATCGAGGAATTCATTCAATCGTACGCCGACAATATTTCCAAGGTACTGGGACTCGATGTCACCATCCTGGATGAACAAGGGATACGTGTAAGCGGAACCGGCTACTATCAGGAGCTGATTGGATTGCCTGCGCCGGAGGGATCGTTTTTCCGAATGATCCTGCAAACCGGACAGCCGGGAATGATTTTTGACATGAAAAAAAACGAGTCGGAGTGTGGCAATTGCAAGTTTTTGCAGCAATGCCAGGAGCTGGCGACGATTGGATTTCCTGTGCACAAACGGGAGAAAACAGTAGGAGTCATCGGAATTATCGGCTTTTCCCTTGAACAAAAGGAAAAAATGCTGCACCACTCGGAAAAATGGATGCCGTTTTTGCAGCATACGAGTTCCTTGATAGAGCACAAGCTGCTAGAGCTGGATGCGGAGCGGGAGAAGAGCTGCAATATTCAGGAGGAAATGCCGCAGGCCTCGGTTCATCCGGTGTATTTCGCCCAGTTGATTGGGGCGGAAACAGGCTTGCGCGATGTGATTGCCAAAGCGAAAAAAGTGACGAACAGCATATCCACTGTTTTGATCCGGGGAGAGAGCGGAACGGGCAAGGAGCTGTTGGCCAAAGCCATTCACTGCGAGAGTGTGCGCAGCAGACAGCCGTTTGTGGCAGTCAATTGCGCAGCGATTCCCGAGACTCTGCTAGAAAGCGAATTGTTCGGGTACGAAGGCGGCGCATTCACAGGCTCCAGACGCGAAGGCAAGCCGGGGAAATTTGAATTGGCCCACAAGGGAACGATTTTTCTGGATGAAGTCGGCGATATTCCGTTGTCCCTCCAACCCAAGCTGCTGCGCGTCCTTCAGGAGAAAACAGTAGATCGGGTAGGCGGCGTGAAGACGTTAGGGGTGGATGTACGTGTCATTGCGGCTACACACAGAGATTTGGAGAGCATGGTCAGGGAAGGGACGTTTCGCGAGGATTTGTATTATCGACTCAATGTCATCCCGCTGCGGTTAAAGCCGTTGCGTGAACGTACGGAGGATATCGCGCTTTACTTGCAGCACTTCCTGTATCGGTACGGGACGTTGCTGCAAAAAGGCCGACTGGAGCTCGAAGCCCAACTCGTCCAACGACTACAAGCATACGAATGGCCGGGGAATATACGTCAGCTGGAAAATGCCGTCGAGTATATGGTCAACATGGCGGAGGGGCAAGTCATCGGCAACGAGGAGCTTCCTGAGTATTTGCTGTTCGAGGATGGGCCGCCGACAGCAGGCAGCGATTTGGGACTGGAAAAGCTGGTGGCAGAATACGAACGCTCCATTCTCCAGCGCTATTTGAATGCAGGCAAGTATGGACAGGACAAAGCCGCGATTGCCAATGAGCTGCAAATCAGCTTGTCGACCTTGTATCGGAAGATGGAGAAGTACGGATTGGAAAAAGGATAGAGGAAATAAAAAAACCAGCCAGAATTGATCGCGGAGTTTTCCGAGGTCTGGGCTGGTTTGCTTGTATTTACGAAGGCTGCGGTTCTTTTTTCGCTTTCAGCTCGTAATGGCCGGTTTTGCCGCTAATGTACCACTCAGGAGTTTCTTCTTCACGTGCTTGGCGGTGACCTGCCAGATGAACATCACTCAGCTCCCACTGCTTCCACGCCTCTTTTGATTCCCAACGGATCATGACGACCACTTCTTCTTCGCCTTTGCGTGGCTTCTGTACCAGCACGCTCAAATCTACAAAGCCAGGAGCCTTCTCAACAGCACCAGGCTCGCTAAAGCCTTGTACGATTTTGTCTGAATGACCTTCCTGGACGACGTAAGTTTTTATTTCCATCATCATGAAGTGCGACACTCCTTATATCCCATTTCCCTACTTTCCCATATTATTGAGAAATATTATCATTGTCAACCAGATATTAGGAAATGGCAGGACGAACAGGCCATGGTTTTCCAAATTGTGATAATGTTGTGTTCGATTTGTATTTTGACCTCTTTATTTATTAGGGTGTAGTAACATAAAGTAATAAAATTGTAGGGGGGCTTTAAATGCCTGATCTCTTGCTTGTGATATTCTTGATAAACTTATCTTTATTTCTTTTGCACGAAATGGATGCGATAAGACGTTCTGAGTGGAGATTGTTTATCGTGCTTAAGGATATGGAAGATTCTAAAGCTTATCAAGTATTCACATTTATCCACCTTCCACTTTACACAATCATACTCTGTTTACTTTTTAGTAAATATCAGACAGTAACTTTTTGGGTCCTAGATTTATTTTTAATCATACATACAATTCTGCACCTATTTTTTGAAAAGCACCCCCGTAATGGATTTAAAAATACATTTTCAAGAACAATTATTTATCCAATGGGAATCCTTGCGGCTATTCATTTAGCATTACTATTTAATAACTGAGTACCAATAATATCAAAGACAAAGATGTTTGATTCGATAGCAATATGAAAACTCATGTGTCCTTTTTGGGAGCAGTAAAAATATCAATACCACGCTCAAGCAGGATTTCTACCGCCTCGCGAACAGGGAGAAGTGGCAGTTGCATTTCATCGGCTACGGCGGCTTCTATATCAGAGATAGTGTGGAGGGGTGTTATCTGGTCTGTGCCATCTGAATAACCGATGTGGAGAGTGTTGTTTTTGAGGACCACGAAGCGATCTTGCTCCAGCTGAAAACGATGGATGTGAAGTCGATTCAAAAAGAAGGCGTCTGGTAAAAAAGAGTAGCGGATGACTTCGGACAAGTCGGACAGTTCTTTTCGTTCATTCGGATGAAAATCCCACGGAGGAATTGCCACTTTTCCGTTTTCATACCGCGTAAAGCGATAATGTTCAGGATGATCGGGACTTTTGGTCAAATCCATCGAGACAGTGCCAAAACTTCTGGCGTGGTTCCCGCTTTCCAGAAAATGAATCGGCTCAAAGATAGGAGCAGTAGCGCCTGTATCTACATAGACAGGTGTTTCTCCCGTAATGGGACCATCGATCAGGATGGCAGCATGCCCTCCGCCTGGCAAGACCAGATTACCGGAAAATCCAAGTGCACGAAGCAGTGCGAGAAAACTGTGATTGTTTGTCATGCACGTGCCGCCGAAGTGATGACTGATTGCGTTTTGTACATATTCTTCCGGGGAAGGTATATTATGTTTTCCGTCACGAAAGAAGAGCAGCTTGCTTACATTTTCATAAGGGAAGGTCTGCAGATGCGCACGACAGAGCTGACTGAGATAAGAGAGGCTAGGGGACTTGCGGTCTAGCTGTATTTGTTGTAGGTATACACTCGCCCAGTTCGGTAAGTCAGACATAAACAAGTTCACTCCTTACATAAAATAATTAATAAATAAAAATGTTTGTAAAGTGTCAGTAAGGAGATCGTATCACAAGGGACAAGTGGTATTCAACCTAAATTTTCCCAGAAAACAAAAAGGCACCGGAAGGATATCCTCCGGTGCTAGCGGGTCCCTAGTCCGCTGTCTTTTTCATACGAATAAATAAGTGCAGAAGAAATTATAACAACGACTTAATTTCCCCGGTATTCGGGTTCACCACGAACCAGCCATACGTACTGGTGTAGCTGTCGCCAGATTGGAAGTTGTTAACGACCGTTTGGTACACTTGGATGACATAGTGACCTTTTTCGTCGTCATGAGCGTACTCGACTACATGTGTCGGCGAGAGTTTGCCAGAGAATTTCTTTTTCACCAGCTCGATCGCTTCCATTTTGGAGTACATTTTTGCTGATGGAATTTTACCGATGAAAATCGATTTGGTTCTTGCGTCGTAAATGACCGGTTTGTTCAGGTTCTCAGCTACGAAGCGGATTGGAACATAGACGGAGTTTTTGTACATGATGCCTTGTACGTCGCTGTTTGGTGATTTTGGCAACCCGTCAAAGTAGTAGGTGAACGGTGTTTTCATTCCTTCTTCCGCGTCTGGAAAAGCGGGTGCTGCAATGGCAATTCCGGAGAAGAGCACCGAACCTACAACAATGCCCCCCAAAAATGACTTGATGTCCCATTTCATGATGTGAAACCCTCTCCCTTTCTCTTTTCTCTAAATCTTCCCAGCCATCATTATGTCAAAGATCATAGGAGAAAAGCTATCAAACGAGGGTACTAGGAAACAAAGACTAGGAATCATGGGAAAACTAGGACTAAATCAGAATAGTCCTAGTTCTCGAATCAGTGGTTCAGTGATTGGAAAGTTTGTGGTAAGGTAGAAAAAAACAGCGGACAAGGTGAGGAACATGGCTACCATATTGCAAAATGACTGGGCCCCCGTGTTGGCCGATGAATTCGAGAAGCCCTATTATGTAAAGCTTCGTCAAACGTTGAAGGAAGAGTATCAGACGCAGACAATCTACCCGGATATGTATCATATATTCACAGCGCTGCACCTGACTGAATATCAGAATGCAAAGGTTGTGATTTTGGGGCAGGACCCGTATCACGGACCCGGACAAGCACATGGATTGAGCTTTTCGGTCAGGCCGGGAATCAAGCCGCCGCCGTCTCTGGTCAACATTTACAAAGAATTGAAAAGCGATGTCGGTTTTGAAATTCCCCAGCATGGTTACCTGAACCATTGGGCGAAGCAAGGCGTCATGATGCTGAACACCGTTCTGACAGTTCGTCAGGGCACTCCGAATTCGCACAAGGACATTGGGTGGGAGACGTTTACGGATCGAATTATCCATTTGTTGAACGACCGGGAGACTCCACTTGTTTTCATCCTGTGGGGTAAGCATGCGCAGGAGAAGGCGGCATTCATTGATCGAAACAAGCATTTCGTCATCGCCTCCCCGCATCCGAGCCCATTTTCGGCGAATCGCGGCTTTTTTGGCAGTCGTCCTTTTTCGCGGACCAATGAGTTTTTGCGTTCGCGCGGGCTTCAAGAGATTGATTGGCAGTTGCCAATGCATGTAGAGGAAGAGTAGCTTGCATTTGTGAAGGTAAAAGGAAAAGGATCTCCATTGTTTTTCAGCATGCAAGGGAGATCCTTTCTTTATTGATGTGATTAGTCTTTACTTTTGACAACGAGCAGCATGCCCGTTTGAATCGTGATCGTTCCAGTCTGTTCCGTTAGCAGATTGCTGATACCAAGAGTGTCACCAATCCGCAGGGTTGCGTCCTCCAATGGATAGAGGAATCCGGTTAAGGTAATCCCTGTTACTTCCGGTGTAAAAGGCAGCAGGGAGATATGATCAAAATGATTCTGCTCTATCGTACTCTCCCGGTCAATCAGACGGATTTCATTGGTCTCATCGAGGATGCGGCAGTTGGTGCCCGTCTGTAACGCTTTGTTCAGCAACTGTACGTTTGCCAGCATATGGTCAAAACGAGAGCCGAGCACACCGAGCAGCACAACTTCCTCAGGCTGTTGCTCGATTGCCCAAGTAAGGGCCATCTCTGTATCGGTTAAATCTTTCATAACGGGATCGCAGGAGGAGACGTGCATACTGTGGCGTTCAATTTCTGCCATTTCCTCGGAACTGACTGAGTCAAAGTCACCGATCGACAATTTTGGCACAAGACCGTTGCGAACAAGGAACAAGGCACCTCTGTCAACACCGACGAGCCAATCATTTTCGCGAATCTCCTGGATCGCCCAGTCGCCCAGATTGCCTCCGGCGAATAGTAGGATGCGTGTAGGATTCATGCTACGGCCACCTTTTTCTATTGGAAATATCCTCTATGTAGGAATCGAAGAGCGAAATGTGCTCTGACAAGCGAGACGATAGCCTGTAGCGAGTTTTTCTCCCAACTTTGCTTTTTCCTGTCCAGTCGGGGTCTCGAGCAATGATGCACCAGCTACGATCTGTACACTGCACTTGCCGCAATGCCCTTGTTGGCATTTGTAAGCGATAGGTTGATCTTGCGTGAGCGCAGCTTGTAATAATGTCTCGGAGGGAATGTACCGGACTGGCATCGTTTGTGAGCGTTGCTTCACCTGTACGAGCTTCTGCTCTGATTGTGGGCGAGCCGGGTCTGTTTTTTTCAACGACGTATGCGTATGCACGGGAACGGGAGCTGGACTCGACATCTGTACGTCAGATCGTCCAGGAATGAGCGAGCCGACCGTAAGCTGTTTGCGCATAGGAACCTCCCGAGTAAGTGATTTTTTTCATATTACCATGTCAGGCGTGTGGGTGACAAAGCTGGAGAAAGCGTTCGAAGATGATTGAATTTTTAGATTTTATCGATTAAAATAATTTTATCAAAAACTAGGAAGGTGATACCATGATTACCATCAAGCGGATGAGCGACTGTACCTTTGCAGAAGTGACCAAAGCGTGGAACAGAGGCTTTGAAGGCTATTTTATCGAGTTTACGATGACAGAAGAAATGCTTGTCCAGCGACTGGGGGGCGAGGGATACGTATTGTCCCTGTCGGTGGTTGCTTTTGACGGCACAGAGCCGATTGGCTTAGTGGCCAGCGGGATGAGGACCGTTGCAGTGAAAAAAGTCGCGTGGAATGGTGGAACGGGTGTCGCTACGGAATATCGTCGCCAAGGAGTAGGGAAGCAACTGATCGAGGCGACATTGGATCTGTACAGGGAAGCTGGGGTGGAAGTAGCTACCTTGGAGGCGTTGAGCCAAAATACCAAAGCGATTGCTTTGTATGAGCAAAAAGGCTATGACGTCGTGGATCGTCTGTTGTTTTTGCAGCAGAGTGGATCACTGGCAGAGAATGCCTTTCAGACAAATGAACAGGCTGATTATCGGGTTCGGCGCATTTTGGCCCAGGAAGCGGCCACGCTGCCGTTTTACGTGACCGATGTCCCTTGGCAAAACTACTGGGTGAACTTGCGAGACGCGCAGGCCGTGTTCGTAGAAGACAGAGAGGGTCAGGCGGTCGGCTATGCGATGTACAAGTGTGCGGTAAACGAAGAAGGCAAAGTGAGTGGGATCGTGCTGCGTCAATGTGTAGCACAGCCAGAGCATCCTGATGCACCAGACATTTTGCAAACCGCACTCGCGCATGTGTATGGGCCGCTTGAACACGATTGCCGCCGGTCTACGTTTAATTTGCGTGCGGCTGATACCTTGCTTGTCGAAATACTGCAAGCGGCGGGATTCAGTCCTTCCGAGACAGAGCAGGTGTTTATGATCAAGCAGATGGAACCTGCACAGACCCCTGTTGTTTAAGGGGGGTAAAGAAGTCTGTCAATGCTGGCAGTTCGTGCAGGCAAATACTTTGCGGGAGGAGAGCTCGCTCTTTTCAATAGGCTGTCCACAGCGCGGGCAAGGCTCTCCACCGCGATCGTACACCTGACAGCGCTCATCGAAGCCCCCTGTCAGGGAATCGCCTTGAAAAAGCGGCTGCATGTAACCGCCGAATCGAATTGCTTCTTTAAGCACGGTTTGCATGGAATGATACAGTCGTTTTTGTTCCTCGAGAGAAAGTGTCGGGATCGTCCTGGTAGGCAGGATGGCGGCATGAAAGCAGATTTCGTCCGCATAGCAGTTGCCGATGCCCGCGATCCAATGCTGATTGACTAATGCTGTTTTGAGGACACTGCGTTTATCAGCGAGCAGCTCCGTAAATCGGGTAAAGGTAAACAGCATGTCCAATGGCTCGGGCCCAAGAGGAGCCAGCCTTTCGTCGATCTGAACGTTGGTGAGTAAATGCAGATAACCTAAACGGAGGCCGTGAAAATATAAGATGCGTTCTCCAAAAGCAAGAGTCACTTGGGCGGTTCTCTTTAGCTTGTCTTCCGCAGAACCCAGGTATAGAAATCCGCCGAGCATCAGATGAAGCAGCAAAACATGTCCACTTTCCAGATGGAAAAGAAGATGCTTGCCACGCCGGTCGACAAGTGTCAGACGATTGCTTTGCAAAAGACGAGAAAATTCCGCAGGCGGCAGATTAATCGTTTTTTCCCGCTGAACGTGTGTGGCTGTTATCGTTCCGCCACCGATTTTCTCCTGTAGCAGTCGGCGATAGGTCTCCATCTCAGGTAATTCTGGCACGCTGACTCCCTCCCGTTACACAAAGTTTTTCGTAGGATTTCCCATATGAATGATCCACATGCCGTACCCGTCACTGTTTTTTGGTGATGGGTCTTTTGAATTTAGACAAGTTTACCAACGCTATTAGGAAATGGGGTAATATAATATGTAAGGTAAGTAGGATGAGGGCATGACCCGAAGGATTATTGGACGGACAGGAGATTACATATGCAAAAAGTAGAATTGATCGCTACGGCGACTTTTGGTTTGGAATCAGTAGTAGCAGAAGAAGTGAAGGCGCTCGGATACGGTCCGGTACAGGTGGAAAACGGCAAGGTAACGTTCACCGCAGATATTTCTGCGATTCCCCGCACAAATTTGTGGTTACGAACTGCCGACCGCGTGCGTCTAAAGATAGGGGAGTTCAAAGCAACTACGTTTGACGAGCTGTTTGAAAAGACAAAAGCACTGCCGTGGGCCGATTGGATCACAGAGGATGGGACGTTTCCTGTGGAAGGAAAATCGGTCAAATCTACCTTGTTCAGTGTGCCGGATTGCCAAGCCATCGTGAAAAAAGCAGTCGTAGAAAGTCTGAAAAAGACCTACAAGCGCGAGTGGTTCGATGAGCAAGGACCGCTGTACAAGATCGAGGTGGCACTTCTCAAGGATGTGGCGACGCTGACGATTGATACGTCAGGTCCGGGCCTGCACAAGCGCGGCTACCGGGAATTGATCGGACAAGCACCATTGAAGGAAACCATGGCTGCGGCGATGATTATGTTGTCTCGCTGGAAGCCTGATCGGGTATTCATGGACCCATTCTGTGGATCAGGTACAATTCCGATTGAGGCGGCGTTGATTGGACAAAACATCGCTCCGGGAATGAACCGGGAATTCGTTTCCGAGACATGGCCTATCATTCCGAAAACAGCTTGGCGTGAAGCTCGCGCAGAAACGCATGATTTGGCGCGCTATGATCAAAAGCTGGAGATTATCGGGACAGATATGGATGACGAAATCCTGAAAATTGCCCGCCGCAACGCGACGGAGGCTGGTGTAGATGACCTGATTCATTTTCAGCGCATGGATGTACGGGATGTGCGAACCAAGCGCAAGTACGGCTACTTGATTTGCAACCCACCTTATGGGGAGCGCTTGGGAGAATGGAAGCAGGTTGCCAAGATGTATGGCGAAATGGGGAAAACCTTTGCTGCCATGGATACGTGGTCTTTCTACATTATTACTTCCGACGAACAGTTTGAGGAGCATTTTGGTCGTACAGCAAGCAAAAAGCGCAAGCTCTACAACGGAAATATCAAGGTAGATTACTACCAGTTTTTCGGACCTAGACCGCCGCGCGGACCAATGGTTACCCCGACCGAATAAACATAAAGAAGGGGCATAATTGGAGGAGAAAATGTAATGAGCAAGAAACGATTTGGGAGCAGAATGCTGGCTGCTTTATTGGCAGCGACTACATTACTGGTCCAAAGTACGCCGTTGACTCATGCTGCAACAGAGCCAGAGAAACCGGCAGCAGACACCAAGAAGCTGGAAGATCAATTCAAAAAACAAGAAGAAGCGCACGCGGAGTTTACCGATTTGGGCAACAGTTACGCTAGTAAAGCCGTAAACAGACTTGCAGCGCTTCATATGATCAATGGTCAGGGAGAAAACCGCTTTAACCCGCAAAACACGATTTCTCGACAGGATATTGCGGTGCTTTTGACAAAAGTAATCGGTCTTCAACCAACGGAAATTGAGGATGCCGCTTTTGAAGATGTTCCGTTGGAAAGTCCTTATGCACCGTACGTTTATGGACTCTCCGAATTGGGTGTGATGAACGGCAGAAGTGAGCATGCCATGGGTGCTTTAGACCCGCTTACACGACAAGAGCTGGCTGTCATGCTGTCTCGTTTGATGAAAGAGGGCTCTGTGACCAAAGTGGCAGGTCAGACTCCTGTTACATACAGCGATGAAGAAGAAATCGCCGACTACGCCAAAACGGCTGTGGAAGAAGTGACGAATCAGCGCTGGATGCAAGGGGCAGGCGGCAAGTTTAATCCGACAGGAACCGTCACACGTGCGGAGGCAGCTGTGATCGCTGAGCGCGTCTTGGATGCACGCTACCAGCAAGCAGAGCAGGTGAAATACAAGGTAGATGTAGAGCGGCTGAGTTTGGCTGCTGGCACGAGCCAACGCTTGAAGGTAAGCAGTATCAGTGGGGATGAGCTGCCTTTTACACCGATTTTCGCTTTTGATCGTCCTGAGTTGGGAACCATTTCGGCTGACGGAACTTTTGTAGCTGGTTCTACAGCAGGAAAAGGAAATCTCACGGTGACAGTCGGCTACCAAACGACGACAATTCCGGTTGAGATCAAGGACGCTGGTAAGCCAGCTGTCGAAAAGGTGGAGGACACGCCAAAGACTTCAACTGTGACTTCCTCCAATGACTCGGCAACGAAAGTCGATGAAAGCAAGACGGCAGTAGAGGGAGAAAAACCAGACGCAGACAAAGGAACAACAGAAACGGATGCAACCAAGCCTGCTGATCCAAAAGAAGAGGCGAAGGAGCCAGCAGAGAAGGACGAACTGGTCAATATCGCACCAGGCAGTTATACATCGGTTACTACTTTTGGAACGCCAGACTCGTATTTCCAAGAGCTGGAGAAGCAATATCCTGGTCCAGTAGGGGGACTTGTAACGCCTACAGAAGACTGGACGGGATACCACCGTCAGTTTGGACGCAAGGTGACCGTTGAGCTCGACGAGGCGAAGCCATTGGAAAGAATTGCGCTGACGTTTAAGCAGCAGAAGACTTCGGGTATCACGATGCCAGAATACATGGAAGTCGAGGTATCTCGCGACGGGAAAGTGTGGTCGTATGCGGGAAGAGCTGTTCACGATGTTTCCGCCAAAGAGGACAAGCTGGTTACACGCACATTGAGCGTGACCTTGCCTGACGTGAACACCCGCTATGTCCGGGTATCCTTCCCGGTGAAAGTATTTACGTTCGCTCGCCAGCTGGAGGTATGGGCAAAAACGGATAGCGACTGGAACAATGGCGCTGTCTTGCTGCCGCCACCAAATCCGGCGAAGCTGGAAGAAGCCAAACAAGCAGGGCGTCGTGTGGAAAATATGCTGCTCGCTTATTCAGGAGAGCATGGCGAACTCGGGACATGGACCAAAGAGGATTTCCTCCCGATGGTTGGCTACCGCACTGTAGATGGTTATATGCGTGACCAGATGTTTGATACGATTCTGTTCCTGCCATATCAGACCATTCCTGCTACGAAAGAAAGCTGGACAAAGTACATGAATGATTTGTTCGGCTCGAACAAGCAGCTCGACGCTCTCAACCAGGCTATGCGGGAGTATAACCGCTTGCGTGGAACGCTGTATACGACACCGACGCAGGAAAATGTCGTGCTGGCACTGCCGTATCCGAATGCCAGTCAGACCAATTTTGGTCAGCTGGATGATAAGAAACCATCCCTCTCCTTCAACCCTGCGGGAATTGGGGAAGAGCAAGCGTATTTGAATCGCAAAGCTGCGTTGGAATGGTACTTCCAGGAGCTCATGAAGCGCTGGAACAAGGAAGGATACGCTTATCTGAAGCTGGAAGGAATCTATTGGTTCCATGAGCTGGTGGAAGATAGCGCACCGAAAGAGCGTCAGTTGATTCGTGACATGGGTAGCATGGTGCATGACGAGGCGTTGCGCTACTACTGGATTCCGTATTTCGGATCACCGGGAGTGTCCGAGTGGAAATCTCTTTATTTCGATAAGGCATTCCTGCAGCCGAGCTATTACAGCGACAAGCCGGTAGGAATTGACCGTATTCAAGGGGTACTGGATGTCGTCAACAAGTACGACATGGACATCGAGATCGAAGGCGACTGGAAGATGTACAATGATCCGAAGTTCTATCAGACCTACTACAATCAGTTAGTTGCCACCCACAAGCTGGGGATGGATAAAAACAACGTACACGCCTACTACTTCGGCTCCAAGACATTGCTAGAGTCTGTCAAGAGCACGGACCCTGTCAAACGCGCCATCTATGATGATACGTACAAATGGATGCGCGGTCGTTTTGACAGAACAGAATTTTTCGAGGGCAGCGAGATGCCGTAGTGAATGGAAAAGAGTCTGTTTCCCGCATTAAGGGGAGACAGACTCTTTTTTATCTAAAGCGGATGGACAGACTCTCGCCCGATCGTTTTCCTATAGATCCCCACCAGTTCCTGCAGGATCTTTTCTTTCGTCGCATGTAGAGGGGGACTCGGATGGTAGTAATCGATTCCTTTTGGGCAGGGCTTGCCAAAAGTCGGTACCCCTGCTGCTGCGATCCGTTGTTTCCACCGTTTCTTGAGGGAAGAAAACTGCTGCCACGAATGGTGGTGGGAAAGCCCCCAACCAAGCAGGAGCCACGGATGTTTTTGCAGTTCCCGCGTAGATACGAGCTTAGCCTCGAGCGTCGTCTCTTTCTCCTGAATAAGTTGCTCAAAATGAGATATAGCACTCACGGCAGCAGCATTTTGCACAGAAAACAGGTTGTACATATGAAATCTGCCTACCAATGCCTGTTTTCCGTAGATTGCTTCCACCAGTCGGATCAATTGTCGCATGGTGGGATCGAGTGTGGTCTGACCCATGATGCTATGACCGGATGCAGGTCTTTCACGAAAAAGCTTGGCACTACCAGGGTTCAGTAAGAGACAGCTCCCAAGAGAGCGATGGCCCTCTGAATTCGGTCCCCATTGAAGATAGGTAGAAATTCGATAGACGACTCCTCGATGCTCCTTAAAGGTAGCAAAGGCATTCGGCTGGTTCATGACGATCCCCTCCTGGTCAAGCTATCTATGATCCATTTATATGAGAGGAGGGGATTTGGTAGAACGGGAATGCCTCTATTCTAGCTATTTTTGCTAACCTCTTTGGCACCGATCATGCGGAACAAAATGATATACAGATAAGCACTGACTAGGGTTAAGCCCAGGACGACACCGAATACGCCAACAGGAGCGAGCCATTGGGATAGACCGATCGTCAGGGGAGCGATGAAGCGACCAATCGAGAACTGAAGTGAAGAGGCTCCCATGTACTGACCGCGTGCATCCTCCGGCGAGTATTTACTGATGAAGCTCTGGGCGACTGGTGTCCGCATCAGCTCGCCGAATGTCAAAATCGCCATACAGCCAAACAGAAGCCAAATATTCGTCGTAAAGGCCATCAAGAACAGACCGACACCGAATAAGATGGAGGAGATGACGAGGCTGTTGCGATCACTCCAGTTTTCGAACCAGCGTGTGACTGGCAGTGTAAACAGAACCACCAAAAAGCCATTCAAGGCCATGAGCCAGCCGAATGCGCTGGTTCCCCCGACTGTATAAGTCCAATTGCCCCATGAGAATAATGCTTGCTGCATGACATGCTCTTTGACATACAAAGCCATGTAAATATCCAATTGCATGAATCCAATGGCGATCAAAATCCCTGCGCCAATGTACAGGGCAAACGCTTTGTCACGGAAAATAACGGCGTAACTCCTGAACTGCTCAATCAGGGAAAAACGCTCCTTTGCTTTCTCCTGACGGACGTGTTCAGGCAGCGTTTCCTTGATCAGGAAAAAGACGGTGATCGCAAAAAGCAATTCAACGATGGTACAGAACATCAACAGCTGCGGGCGATAATGGACAAAAAAGACAGAACCCAATACGGGACCTGCAACCACCCCGATGTTCATCGCTGTGTAAAAGGTAGCAAAGACAATTCTTCGATCCTCTTCTGTGGTCAAATCAGCTACCATGGCAGAGCTGGCAGGCCAGTAGAGAGCCCCAGCGATCCCGATCCCGATGAAGGCAAGATAGTCGATCCAGGGAGACGGAGAGAACGCAAAAAGTGCGAACATCACCGTCGATGTACAGAGCGAGAGCAGCATGGTGAATCTGCGCCCTACCCGGTCGGCCAAATATCCGCCAAACAGATTGGACAGCATCCCGAGCAGCGGCGGCACCATCAATAGAAGACCCGCTACATCCTTCCCGAACGTATCGCTAAAATAAATCGCCATAAACGGAAAGTACATCCAAAAGAATGTGTGCGTAATCAATTCACCAAAGAGACGTACTTTCAAATTTAGATCCCACGAACGCCAAATCATGACACGAATTCCTCCATTCATTTCGGCAGGTGCCTTGACCTCGATTCTCTTTTTGGAAAAATTCCACGTAAAAAAGCGCAAACGGGGTAGAGACACTGCTCTTCCGCTTGCGCTTCATCAAACGATACAAAGGTGGCGGGAAATAACCAATTCAACGGGGGACAAAAGAGAGACGGTTACCTACCTATGGTTTTAGGTACAGTAAACCGACTGTTCACCCGAGAACATGGCCCGCAATTCATATCGGGAAAAAGACGGAAGCGGTTCAGGCATCCTGCAGCTTCTAGCTTTTGATAGGGTTATAAGAGGCAGTGCCCCTTAAGAGAGGCCCCACCTAAGCGAAGATAACTACAGAAAATACCATGAACTCAGCACTCCCGTCTTTCAAATTTTTTACATAGGTAAACTCTTGTTGATTAGAATACTCGAAATCGTCGAATTTATGCAAGATAATTTTTTAGTTTTTTTCGAATAGTACCAAGAACATATAGAATTGAAAAAGGGGCTTCTATTCGGTAAAATATTTTTTAACAACAACCAAATCATGCTAGAAATGTGGGGGATATCGCATGCTGGATACACGCATCGTCAAGTTGGCTACAAATTTGCTGAGCCATTCTGTACGCCTGAAGGAAAAAGAAAGCTTGTTGATTGAAGTTCGTGGCGAGGGTCACGCCTTGGCGAAGGAATTGGTTAGGCAGGCATACGACTTGGGAGCCTATCCGTTCGTACGGATTATTGACCCGTCTATCCAACGTGAGCTGATGCTCGGTGCAAGTGCAGAGCGTGCGACTCATTTGGCGAAATGGGAAGAGCCAATGTACAAAGATTTGGATACCTATATCGTCATCAATGGTCCATCCAACGACAGTGAGATGGCAGATGTGCCGGTAGAGTGTCGTCGTGCGCATCAAAGCGTGATGCAAGAATTGCATGACTACCTGACCAACAATGTACGCTGGACACTGCTCAACTACCCGACAACGGCTTTGGCGCAAAATGCCAACATGTCTACCGTTGCTTTTGAAGATTTTTATTTTGACGTATGTTCCGTTAACTATAAAAAGATGCACGAAGCCTTTTTGCCTTTGCAGCAATTGATGGATCGTACGGACAAAGTGCGTCTGGTTGGACCGGGAACGGATCTTCAATTCTCGATCAAGGACATCCCAAGTGTCATCTGCTCCGGACTTCGCAACATTCCAGACGGCGAGATTTTTACAGCTCCTGTGCGCGACTCTGTGAATGGAACCATTACGTACAACACCGCAACAAGCTACATGGGCACGAAATTCGAAAATGTATGTCTGAAGTTTGTAGACGGAAAAATCGTCGAAGCGACTTCTAACAATACAGAAAGACTCAACCAAATTTTCGATACGGACGAAGGGGCGCGCTACATTGGGGAATTCGCGATAGGCGTACATCCGTACATCCTGCATCCAATGAATGATATTTTGTTCGATGAGAAAATTGCTGGTAGCTTCCACTTCACACCAGGCCGTGCATACGACACCGCAGATAACGGCAACCGCAGCCAAATTCACTGGGATATGGTAAACATCCAGCGTCCTGAGTACGGCGGCGGCGAAATCTGGTTTGATGATGTGCTGATTCGCAAAGACGGTTTGTTCGTTTTGCCAGAGTTGCAAGGGCTCAATCCGGAAAACTTAAAAGGGTAAAGCGAAATGACGGGGCCATCATGCTTAGCATGGTGGCTTTTTTTACGTAGCTATCGGTGAGGGAAGAAGCGCATTTCCAGTCTACGCTTCGGCCTACGCCCCGCAAGGGGGATTGACTGTTAGCTGCGGGAGCGCTTCAAACGTAGAAGTTTCGAGGAAGGATTTCATAAATGAAGCTGAAATTCCCCGCCATTTATTCCTACGCTAGGTTGGGCTCCAGAGGCGCTTGGACTGGAAATGCGCTTCTTCCTACGGGGTTTCCCCAACCACAAACGTTGGACGACTACAAACGAGCATCTCTGGCATCCTTTTGCTACAATAAGAAAAAAGCATGGAACAGAGGGATTAGACGTGAGCCGCAAAGATTGGATCGAATACATCGTCAGTGAACAAGACACGGGAATGAACGTGGAACAAATCGTCCGGCAAAAGCTCAACGTGTCAGGTCGTATGATGCAGCGGCTGACGAGAAGCAAGGGGATTTTGCTCAATCGCAAGCAGCCCTTCCTGCAAAGACAAGTAAAAACAGGAGATACAATCGCTGTTCGTGTCATCGAGAGACAAGAGCAAGCGCCTAGGCAGCCCCAGCATGATACAAAGCCAGAGGGACCGATCACACCAATGCCGTCCATCGACATTTTGTACGAAGACGATCATCTCTTGATTGCAAACAAACCGGCAGGCATGATGGTGCACCCGATTAAACAGGAGACCGACACATTGGTACATGCACTCGCTGCCGTACTGGCGGCACGTGGTGAGCAGACGAGCGTACATCCTGTGCATCGGCTGGATAAGGATACATCAGGAGCTATTCTGGTAGCCAAAAGCAGCTATGGTCATCAATTGGCTGACAAGCTGCTGCGCGAAGGGGGCATTCATCGCGAGTATCTTGCGGTTGCCAGTGGGGTGCTGTCAGAGAGAGCTGGAACGATTGAGGCGCCAATCGGCCGAGATGCGCGTCATCCTACGAAGCGCCGTGTCGTGGAGAGTGGCGATCCTGCCATCACGCATTACGAGGTACAGCAGACCTCTGAGGGAATGACGCTTGCTCGCGTCTGGCTGGAAACGGGTCGTACCCATCAAATTCGCGTTCACTTTGCCCACATTGGACACCCGCTTGCTGGCGATACGATGTACGGGGGAGCGAGAGGTTTGTTACGCCGACAGGCTCTGCATGCTTCGAAATTGTCCTTTTTACATCCGCTTCTCGAAAAAGAGATTGTAGTCGAGGCACCGATACCATCGGATATGAAGCGCTTGATGCAAGCAGAGTTTACATAAGAACGGCCAAGAAGCTGAAACCACCTTTAATAGAAAGGTGGTTTCATTGGTGTATTTGGTAAAGGTGGATTGTGCCCCCGATATTTTAGAGCATCCCTAGTTGATCAAGCCGTTTTCAGGCGAAACGACGAAATCATGGAAGACTCCTTTGTGGTTGATCGATGCCGTAACAGTCGGTTTCCCCTTTTTCGTAAACGTATATACGTTATATTTGGACGAAACATTGTATCCAGTCAGATCGAGGTTAAAAACCTTTTTCATCATCGGGTTGGCAGCAGCAATCGCCTTTTCTTTTGTAAAGAATGGTTTGGCAAACACCTTGGGAATATCTTCGTCTGCGGTATAGTTCTCATTTATGAACTCGCTGATCAGGGTAGCTGCCACCACTTTCCCTGTTTTCGCCCCTATGACGATACTGTATTTCCCTTCGGTATCCATGAAAGCCCATACTTGATCCAAGCGTTCTTTCGATTCTTTCACCAGTGTTACCTCAGGGAGCAGCGCCGATGCTTTATCGTTGGAAAGAGACTTCAGCGCCTTTTGCGCTGTATCGATCACTTTGGGGTTTATTTGCTTGTTTGTATAATGCAATTTCGCAGCATTGACCTTCCCGGTGGCAGCGTCAATGCTGACCGATGCATGCTGCCCTTTGAACAGCCAAATGTTTTGTTTTTCCCAGTTGATCCGTTCTACCCAATCAATCGTAAAGGCATGCTGATTATCCATTCCTTTTAACGTGCTCGTAACAGTATTCTGCAAATCAGCTGCCACTTCGCTAAGTTTTAATTTTACGTTTACAGATACAACCTTTCCCTCCTGCTTGGTAACGAGCACCTCACCTCTGTTGTTTTTGGCCGTAATCACCCAGCAATCTGCCGTTTCTCCCCTAATCTCGTCCAGTTCGATCGGCACATCGCCCGCCTGCTTTTGCATCGCTTGTCTAGCGGCTTCTACGACATTTTTGTCAAGCTGGGCGAGGGTCTTCATTTCTGGCTTTACTGCTGGCGCCTGACCAGCTGCGTATGCTGGTGTCTGTGTGTTTGTAAACGGAGATGCTACGGTTAACAGCAAGGCAATCATACTTGTCACAGCTAGTGTTTGTTTTTTCATATGTCCTTCTTCCTTTCTGCATTCCAATCATTTATTTGATCCAGCTCATGAGATTTTGTGACAATCATTCGAGTGTCAAACAATCTGCAGTTGAATAACGTAACAGTGTTATGTTACATTGTTTTTGGAGGTGCTTCACTTGGACACAAATGTAATTTCGAAGAAGGACCTGCTGGAGCTTACTGGCATTTCGTATGGACAATTGTACCGTTGGAAACGAAAGAACTTGATTCCAGAGGAGTGGTTCATTCGTCGGGCAACTTTTACAGGGCAAGAAACCTTTTTCCCAAGGGAACAGATTTTGGCTCGAATCGACAAGATCCTGAACATGAAAGACGACCTGTCGCTGGATGAATTGGCGGACATGTTTTCACCAAGTATGAGTGACACGTCGTTGACCGCAGAGGAATTGTTGGCACGAAACATTGTTTCGACAACTTCTTTAGAAGTGTTTAACGTTTTTCTCGGGAGTCTGCGGACCTTTACTTTCCAGCAAGCACTATACGCCTATGTGTTAGAAAAGCTTTTGGCCGCAGGAGACTTAAGTGTAGATGAAGGCGGCGGATTGCTGCAGGTACTGGCTAGCCACTATCCCAAATTCGAAGGGAAGCCTTGTGAGCTGATCTTTATGCGCAAGATGGGGATTTCCACGTTCGTGTTGGTGTCTGGCTCTACCGAAATGTATTTTGATAGCGGTGTAAAGGTAGTGAAACGGCTCGATCTAGCCAATTGCATCGAGGAATTAAAAGGAAAATATTTGTAGGGGGAGACCATACCATGCAGAACGAGAATAAGAACAAGCTAGATTTGATCTTTCATGGGGCAGTGAATGCTACGGGTGGCGTATACAACAAAGTAGATGTGCAAGGTTATGGCAAGATTAATGGCGATGTAGAGTGCGAGTCGCTTCATTGTGCCGGACATGTCAGTATCACGGGAAATCTCATTGGCTCTTCGGCAAAAGTAGAGGGCAACGCGTCGATTAAAGGCAAAGTGAAAATGGATACATTGTCTGTATATGGTCAGCTTGATGTTGCGGACGATTTGAATTTTACATGTCTAAAAGTCGGTGGCAATGTCAAAGTACAGGGCAATATGGCTGGAGAGGATGTAAAGGTTCACGGATCATTAAAAACCGCAGGGGATTGTGAAGCCGAAGTGTTCCGGGCAAATGGTGCGTTTAATATCGGAGGACTGCTGAATGCGGGGCGAATTGAGGTCATTCTGCATGGCAGCTGTGAGGCAAAAGAAATGGGCGGAGAGCACATCGAGGTGCGCCGAACAGGCAATAGCACTTTGGGCAAGCTGTTGAAGCATTTTCTCAACAATACCTTGTCCGTAGAGACGATTGAAGGTGACGAAATCTATTTGGAAAACACAAAGGCCAAGGTCGTTCGCGGTAACAAGATCGAGATAGGTCCCGACTGCGAAATTGATCTGGTCGAATACAGCACAGAATGCAAGCAAGACCCGAGCTCACAGATTAAGACGCTGACACAACGGTAAGACTGACAAGGAAAAATGAACATTCCAAACTGCATGCAAGTATTTACATGCATGCAGTCTCTTTATATAATGAGCTTGGAAAAAAATGAAAATGCAAGTAATTGCTTGCTTGGCATGGAGGTGCGTTATGGATCACCCAGATATAGAACAGAAGCTGGGGGGGAGAGGCGAAGAGGAACAGGAAACCCGTGAGCGAATTTTATCGGCCGCACGTCAGCTAATGGCACAAAAGGGATACAAGGGAGCGACTACACGCAAGATTTCTGAGCTTGCGGGGGTTAATGAGGTAACGGTATTTCGTCACTTCAAGAACAAGGTAGGCATCTTGACAGAGCTCCTGAAAGAAATCATGGATGTCCGGGAGCAGCTGGAGCAAGGGTTGCAAGGCGAGTTTTCTGATATCAAGGAAATGCTGGTCAGCTACGCACGTACGTATTACGGCTTATTGGTCGAGCGCAAAGAAATTTTCATGATCTGCATGATTGAAGCGGATAACCACCCGGAAGTCGTGCAGATGTTCAGCAGTCTGCCGATGACCGCAGTCGAGGTATTGTCCAAAAAGCTCCTTGCGTTTCAGGAGCAAGGGCATTTGCCAAAGGCAGATCCGTTCACGGCAGCTCTTATGTTCGTCTCCACTTTTTTCTACGCCTTCATGGCGAAGTATCGGGTCAATCTCGATATCCAAATGGTAGAAGAAGAGCTTTTTGAAAATGCTTCTGAAATCTTGCTACAAGGCATCAGAGGACTCAAATAAACAGCATAGCTACATAGGGGCGGGGGAAGTCATGAAGAGAAGATGGCTTGTATCTGTAATGATGATCGGACTACTGGCAACGACGGCTTGCAGCGAGCAACAGCCCGCTTTGGCACCCCAGAAGGAAGTGAAGCATGTCGTTGTTGCGCCAGTGAAGAAGGAGCAGGCTGTCACCGTCACGGAGTTGTCTGGTACGCTGGCTCCTTTGGAGGAAGCACTCGTTTCTTTTGAAGTAGGCGGTCGTATTGTGGAGATGAACCGAAAAGAAGGGGACACGGTCAAAGCGGGAGATGTGCTTGCCCGTGTAAACGCCACAGATTATTCACTCCAGGTTGCTTCGTCCAGCGCTGCCGTGCAGCAAAGTGCGGCGAATCTTAGCAAGGTAAACAATGGCGCGAGAGAGCAAGAAGTGACACAGGCGCGTTTGCTTGTGGAGAAGGCAACAGTTGGACTCCAAAAAATGCAGGATGATTTCAATCGGATTGAAAAGCTCTATCAGCAAAATGCCATTTCCAAAAGCGAGTATGAAAGTGCACAAAATGGATTGACGATTGCGCAAAAGGATTTGCAAAACGCACAGCAGTCTTATTCACTGGTTACTCAAGGGGCTCGTGCGGAAGACAAACAGTTGACGCAGGCTGTATACAATCAGACGATTATCGCCAAAGAAGTGGCAGCCAATACACTTGCCAAAACGCAGCTTCGTTCGCCGATTAATGGGACGATCATCGCCAAGCTCTCGTCTGCGGGCAATTTGGTCGGTTCAGGTACCCCCGTCTATCAGGTCGGCAACATCGACACATTAAAAGTCGTGCTGCCCGTTCCTGACCGTGAGATTTCTGCATGGAAAGTAGGCGAGACGATCTCCTTAGACCTGTATGGACAAAAACGGGATGGCAAAGTGACAAAAATATTTCCTGCCACGAACCAAAATACCGGAACGATTGGCGTAGAGGTTCAAATCGCCAACCAAGCTCGAGACTGGTTTGCTGGTCAGGTGGTGAAAGCAACCAAAACGGTAACGGGGCAGGAAGGTGTCTACGTACCAGTAGAAGCAGTCATCAGTAGAGGAAAAGATGATGCGCATGTCTTCGTTAATGCAGGCGGCAAGGCTGTCAAAACTAGCGTAGCTATCGGGCAGATTGTAAGTGACAAGCTCGAGATTAAGAACGGCCTAAAAGAAGGAGACCAACTGATCGTCAAAGGGGTGGACCGTTTGTTTGACGGTGACCCAATCGAGGCGGCAGGAGGTACACAACCGTGATCAAGTACATCGTACAAAAGCGCAAAATCACGCTCCTGTTTTTCAGCATGATCGTACTTGTGGGCTCCCTCAGCTTTTTTCAACTGCCCAAGCAAGAGATGCCGGATATTATCGTGAACATGGCGACGATCACGACGGTTTACCCGGGAGCTTCGCCGGAAAAGGTCGAGCAGGCTGTTACGAAAAAGCTGGAAGAAAAAATCAATGAATTGCAGGGACTTAACTATATTTCATCCTCATCTTCCCTCGGCGTCTCATTTATCATGGTGGAAGCAAAGAGTGACGTAGACCCGAAGCAAAAATGGGATGAATTGCGGAAGAAGGTAAAAGACGCAGAGGCTGATCTGCCAGCCGATGCGAAACAACCGATCATCAATGATGATTTGAACCGTACGTTTGTCCAATCGTTTGCGGTCACTGCTGACACGCGTGAGGAATTGTACAGCATGCGTACCATGCTGAAATCGTGGAAAGAACAGCTGCGCACTATTCCAAACGTAGCGGATGTACTGGTGGAAGGTCTACCGGAGCAGGAAGTCCACATCGAGGTTGATACGCAAAAGCTGAGCCAGTACGGGATCACGTGGAGTCAGGTGATGATGGCTGTCAAAAAGGAAAATGAAAAAATCCCGCTTGGCGACCTGACCACAGAAAAACGGACCTACCAGCTCAAGCTGGCGGAAAATACAGATGTCGAAGAACTGAACAACGTCATTATCTCCCGTTCAAAAGAGGGTTTCCCGATCTATCTGAAGGACATCGGATCGATCAAAATGACGACGGAGACGGTGAAAACAACCTCGTATTTCAATGGGAAGCCTTCGATCACGATCAGCGTCAATGCAGAGACGGGAAGTGATGTGCCGTCCTTGCAGAAGCGCGTAGACGAGATGATGGTGACGCTGGATAAAACACTTCCGGCAGGGGCCGAAAGACACTCGATTTATAGTCAAAATGAACGCGTCGATGAGCTTTTTAGCGACCTGACCCGAGAAATGATGATTGCCATCATCGCTGTTTTGGTGGTGTGTGCGCTCGGATTGAACCTGATCACATCGTTGGTAGTCGCGATGGCGATTCCGATTTCTTTGGCTGTGGGGCTTATGTTCCTGCCATCTCTGGGTATTTCACTCAACATGATCTCGATCGTTTCCTTGATTATTGTTCTTGGGATCTTGGTCGATGACGCCGTGGTGGTCAATGACAATATCGAGCGGCGACTGTCTGTCCTGGGCGAAAAACCGATGGCTGCGGCGGTTAATGGTGCCAAGGAAGTATCAATTTCGATCACGACCGCTACGCTGGCTACGATTGCGTCGTTTGCGCCCTTGATGTTTTTGAGCGGCAACGTCGGGCAGTTCATTCGCCCGGTTCCGGTCATTATTTCGATGACGATGCTGGCGTCCATGCTCATGTCGCTGACGATCATCCCGATCTTTCGCCAATGGTATGAGCAACGTAGAAAGGCCGGCGTTGAAGGGTATCGCAAGCCCGCTGGACTTTTGGGAAAACAATTGTTGCAGCTGACCAAGTGGTATGCGAGCAAGTTCATGCCGAAAATTTTGAAGCGACCGCTTTTGGCAGGAATGATTGGCGTATTGATTGGAACGGCAGCTTATGGATTGATACCGCTCACTCCGGTGGAATTGTTCCCGAACGATGATCGCCCGCAGTTTCTCATCGATATCCGTCTTCCCGTGGGCAACAGTCTGGAAGAAACAGACCGGGTGGTGCGTGGGACGGCAGACTGGGTGTTGAAGCAGCCCGGCATCGAGGCAGTATCTGCCTACGCTGGAGGCAGTGCACCGAAAATGTTCGGCGGAGATACGGCTGCCGGAAGCGGCATTACCGTCGGACAGCTGGTGGTTCGTTATAATGAAAAAGAGACCCATCTCGAGAACATGCTGGAGCCGTGGACGGAGGAATTCAAAAAGCTGTATCCAGAAGCGAGTATCTTGATGAAGCAGTTGGAGGCAGGTCCCCCGGTTGGAAAACCAGTTGTGATTCGTTTGTATGGAGAGGATATTGAGACGCTGCGCTCTCTTTCTGCACAAACAAAAGAAAAGGTTGCCGGATTAGAGGGAACGTACAATGTGCAAGACGATTTTGGGGTAGAACGCTACACCTTGGAATTTGTCGTCAACAAAGAGCTGATGGAGCAAAAGCTCGTCAACTACACGGACTTGTCCACGACATTGCGTCTGGTGAGCGAAGGCATTACCGTCAGCGAGTTTGATACGGGCTCAGACTTGATAGATATGAAGCTGTTCTTGCAAAAAGGCCAGGAAGACCCTGCCTTGTTGTTCCAGCGACTCAGCATCGCCAATGCGCGAGGAGAGCTGATCCCGCTGTCACAGCTCGCGGAGGTAAAACCGACTTTCAGTACACAGACGATCCCGCATCGTGATTTGTCGCGGAGCGTGACAGTTACCAGTGATCTGAAAGGCAGAACCGCGACAGAAGTAATGGCAGAGATCAAGCCGATGCTCGATAATATGTCCTTGCCTGAAGGATACCGCTATGAGATTGGCGGCGAGACTTCCGAGCAGACTGATATTTTCATCGACATGGGCAAACTCTCGATTCTGGTCGTTTTCCTGATCCTGATTTTGATCGCGATGCAATTCTATTCCTTGACCATTCCGATACTGGTTACAAGTACGATTTATCTCGCTGTATCAGGGAGCTTGATCGGCTTGTTCGTGACCCAAACGCCACTTGGCTTTATGACAATGATGGGGATTATTGCGTTGGCGGGCATCGTGGTGCGTAACGGAATCGTTTTGATCGAGTTCATCGAGGAGGCACGCCATACAGGCATGGAGCTGAAGCAGGCGGTTATTTCTGCGTGTGAGGCGCGACTGCGGCCTATTCTTTTGACCTCGCTTACAGCGATTGCGGGTATGATGCCGCTCGCTATTTCAGGTGACGTTTTGTTCAAACCGCTAGCGGTCACCATTATTTCCGGATTGGCGTTTTCGACCCTTTTGACCTTGATCGTCGTGCCGTCCTTCTATATGGTTCTGACGCAGCACAAGATCAAAAAGCTGGCGAAAAAAGCCGCGAAGCGCCCGGACTTGTACGGGCCTGAGGCGGAGACACTGTAATACATGCAACAGCGGCAAACTCTCCGATTTATTTCTTTCGGGAGTTTGTCGCTGTTTTTTAGTAAGCTTTTCTTGCTTTTCGCCAGCCGATTATCAAAAGAGCAAGGATCAGTATGAGAAAAACAAGTACACATAAAGCCCAGATTGACTGTAGCAGCATGCTTTGGTTGACTAGCCAGGGAATCTCCTCCAGAGGCATGTTTTTCATTTTGGGGAGTGAAGGAATGATCATCGCGTCTGCATAAATGTGCAGGACGATCGGAGCTAGCAGTCCCCAGCGAAGTGCTGCCCATGCCCACAAAACACCAATGAGAAACGATTCAAAAATAGCTCCCAGACCATGCCCAGGTACGTGATAGTAGGCGAAAATTATCGAAGGAATGAGTAGATACATCCATCTTGCACCAGTGGGCAGGTCTGTGTTCCCCCGATAGAGGAGTGTTAGCAAGAGAAACGGGATGCCGCGAAAGACAAGCTCCTCCCACAAAGGATTATGCCAAGTGGCAAACACAAGCAGATTTGCTTTGTCAGCGAGTGACTGTGCACCGATTGGCTGCGTGCTAGACCATCCGCTAATCGCCTGAAAAGCAGCTCCAGCCGCTTTTGCCAATAAGAGACCGACAAGGATGAACAGAAATGCCTGCCCCAATTTTTTCCTCCCTACAAGCCATAAGATGCCGCCAGCGTAAAGCAGCGAGATCACACCAAAAATAAGCCAGCCAGGAAGAGGGACAGCGACCTTCCAATCGGTTTTCGGCCAGAATAGGAGAGATACGGAAACCGTTTGTCCCAAAAAACCTGAGGAGAGAAATTGTCCCCAGGAGGCGAGCAGGGGCAGAAAGAGCATCATCATCAATAGAAGAAGGAAAAGTGGGCTTTTGGTTACGTATCGAAATGTATTTGTCCACATTTGCGAAAACCTCTCATTCCAACCATTTTTCCATATAATCCTATATGCCTTTTACTCGGTCTAGGCGAAAATGGCATTCTTCAGATTTTTGTAAGAGTTTGATTAAGCAAGAAATGGTATCAGACGTATGATATGATAGAATCAAAATTCACTGTCAGTAATAGATAGAGAGCAGTACAGGAAGGGAGTGTCCAGGATGCAACAGCCCCAGCTTCTTCATGAAGAAAAGGTATTCAAAGACCCTGTTCACCGCTACGTCCACGTGCGGGACAAATTCATTTGGGATTTGATCAACTCCGCAGAATTCCAACGTTTGCGCAGAGTCAAGCAACTGGGCACCAGCTTTTTTACGTTTCACGGTGGAGAGCATAGCCGCTTTAACCACTCGCTTGGCGTGTATGAACTGATGCGCAGAATTTTGGAGACGTTCGAAGGTCGGATTCAGTTGACGTACGAGGAAAAGCTGCTGTGTCTATGTGCGGCTTTGCTCCACGATGTGGGCCACGGTCCGTTTTCCCATTCGTTTGAAAAGGTGTTCAAGTACCATCACGAGGATTGGACGCGCGCCATTTTGCTTGGAGATACGCAAATCAACCGCATTCTTCGTCGGTTTGATGATAGCTTCCCGAAGAAATTGGCAGAAGTGATTAATAAGACATATGACAATAAACTGATCGTAAGCCTCATCTCCAGCCAGCTCGATGCCGATCGGATGGATTACTTGCTGCGTGATGCCTACTATACGGGCGTCAATTATGGCAATTTCGAGATTGAGCGTATCTTGCGTGTCATGCGGCCGCAGGAGGATGGCATTGTCTTTAAATTCAGCGGGATGCATGCTGTCGAAGACTACATCATGTCTCGCTATCAAATGTACTGGCAGGTCTATTTCCATCCCGTTACACGAAGTGCGGAAGTCATCTTGTGCAAAATTTTTCAACGGGCAAAGCTCTTGTTCTCCCAAGGCTATCCGTTCATGCAGGAACCTGTCATGCTGTTGCCTTTTTTGCAGGAAAAGGTAGAGCTCGCTGACTATTTGGCGCTCGATGAATCCATTATTCTTTTCTATATGCAACTCTGGCGCAGAGAGCAAGACCCTGTGTTGAAAGATTTGTGCGCCCGTTTTTTGGACAGGAATCTCTTTAAATACGTCGAATATAATCCGAGGGATTTTCGCTTGCTGTCAGAACTAAAAGAACTATTTCAATCTGCCGGAATTGATCCGATGTATTATTTGGAGGTAGACACGACCTCCGATCTTCCGTATGATTTTTACCGTGCCGGAGAAGAAGAGGAGCGCATTCCGATTATGCTCCAAATGCCTTCAGGCGAGCTGGTCGAGCTGTCACAGAAGTCAGAAATTGTACAGGCCATTAGCGGAAAGCGGCGCTTTGATTACAAGCTGTACTTTCCATTGGATAAAGTCATGGCTTTGCCGGGGGATCTCTCCCGTAAGATTCGAGAACGTCTGGGAGTGATGGAGGATGCTTAATCGTCACGCCAAGATCATACGCCTGATTGAGATAGTCGGCGAAGTGAGCGGGCGAAAAAAATTGCAAAAGATGGTGTACATAGGAAAACATCTGGAGATGGATTTCGATGAGCGCTACGAGTTTCACATGTACGGTCCATATTCGGAGGAACTGACGCTTAGAGTAGATGAGCTGTGCAACATGGGGCTTCTGGATGAGCAAATGGAGAGTAAAGGTGCCATTCATATGTATCGTTACTCTTTGAACGAAACCGGTCATGATTTTCTCAAGTTTCATGAGGTTGACTTCGGGAGTGGAGAACGTGCGATTTTGCGCATGAACGAGGAGAATTCCCGTTTTCTCGAGCTGGTTTCTACGATTCTGTATTTCAACCACCTGCCTTATGAGGAAATGAAGGGCAAAATCTTTACGTTTAAGAGCAAGCAGCGCTACACCGAGGAAGAGATTCAAAAAGGGCAAGCGTTTATCGAAGAACTGCGTGCCCTGATGAAGGAAGACGGCGGCAATGCAAGTAAGCAATAGGGAACACCATACAAGGACAAGCACGGCGTACGAACTTGCAAGAGTTGTGGTACGTCTTTTTTTTATACATGTCAGCCAGTCCAATGGGGCTGGCTTTTTTTGTCTCAGTTCGGAGCTGCATAATACGGGCATCGTTCTTTGACAAGTGCATAGGTATGAAACATTTTGCTTAGCGAAAGGGAGATGGACGTGAGCAGAAGCAAGCAATGGTGGCTGTGGATCGCGCTCGGTGTTGTGATACTTGTCGCCGGTATAAGCGTGTGGGGGACAGCCAGTGCGCATGAAGTGAGAGTGGTGTATGTCTATAGTGATAGCTGCGTGTATTGTACGGAGTTTGGGCCGACATTTGAGAGAGTCGTGAAGGAATATCCACCGGAAATGATTCAACGATTGGATATCCATGAGCAGAAAGAGCTGGATGAAGCGTCGCGCCTCGGGGCAGAGGCAACTCCCACTGTTTTTGTCGTCGAACAAGGTAAGGTGGTCGACAAGCTGGAAGGGGCGGTACCCGAGAATACGTTGCGAAGCTTTTTGCAAAGGAACCTAAATCAGACTCTTTCTAAAAATGGATAATATAGGTAAAATATCCGGTAAAGAGGGGGGCATTCCATGAACAAACGTGCAATGATGTCATGTCTACTAGCAGCTGTTCTCGCAATGGCAGGGCTTACTGGAGTAGCTGACAGTTCTAACGTACAGGCTGCTGCGTCAGCGAAGGATTACGCTTCACATACAGCAAAGGCAGCCATTGATTTCGGTGTACAGAAGAAATACTTATGGCTGGATAGCAAGGGGAACTTTTATCCGAATAGTCAAATCACGCAGGGGCAGTTTATTGCGAGTTTAGTAGCGATTCGCGGATTGAAGGAGGCAGAGCCCGTACCGCAGCTCCCAGCGGGGCACTGGGCGAAGATGAGCTATGAGAAGGCGCAGAAGGCGGGGATTTTGGCGGGAGTGAAAGTCGAGCCGAACAGACTGATGACGAAGGAAGAAACAGCAGCGCTGGTGTATGCTGCATGGAAGCCGATTCGGGGTGAAAAGAATCCGAATTTAACCAATACCGGGGCGCTGATCACGTGGGGATGGATGAAGCCTGCGCCTAGTGGACAGCCCAAATTTCGTGAGGATTTGCCTGTGACACGAGGGGAAGCGGCGGAGATTTTGCGTTATTTGTGGAAGGATAAGTGGCAGCTTGAGCAAGGGGCTAAATTTGCGGATGAGTTTCATAAGAGCTTGAAGGTTGTGAATGGGAAGATTAGTGGGAAGGTGCCTAAGGGTGGTAATAATTTCAGGATAATAACACAAATTAATAAAAAACAAGGTGGAAGAGATGGTTATTCAAACAACCAAATCTTTAGTATTTCAGTAAATAACGTAAGCTATATTGTATTTAAAGTAATAAATTTCAACGACTCAACCTCAGCAGGTACCTACTTGTATACAAAATTACCCGGTTTAGAACGAATAAATAACACCCCAAAATTCCATGAATAAGTGAAAGGGGAGAAATAAATGCGAATCTTTTTAACTAAGCATAGAAAATTATTTCTTTCTGCGCTTTCTTTTTTTCTCCTGCTTGGGTTATTAATGACTCAGCCAAATTTGGCGAAAGCCTCACCTAATGATCATGGTATTGTTCTCGCTACTGTTGATTCAAATAAAAAGCTTGCGCCAGAAAACGTATACGATATACTCCAAATCCAGGGGATTGATGCAGATCTAGGTGCAACAGTTTCGCACGTTGAAGTAGATCGAGTTATTGATAGTAATAGAGTGTTGCTCTTTGCTGATGTATTCCAAAAGGCGGATCGGGGTTGGTATTTTGTAGACGAGTCGGAAGCTATCTATTGGATCAAACGTTTTGGTGGAAATTTCAACTACATTCTCGGTGGAGTTGGTAATGTCTATAGTAAGGAGGTTACCAGTGACACTTCAATTAATTTTAAAAAGTACCAAGCCTACAACCTCGCAGAACTAGCCTCCGCTTCAGGCGGCGCAGGCTACACCAAAGGAGACAACCTCGTCCCAGACGGCAAAGGCGGATACATCTCAGTAGGCCACTTCCGAACAACCCCACAACCCAGCGGCAGCATAACCACCAACAAAACCAAATACAACCTCAACGAAACAGTTGAGATCCATGCAAATGCCACGGACTTTTCTTACTATGACCGCGGCATTTTTGTATGGTCTTTAAATGTGATCAACAAGACAACAGGACGTGGATACAAGAGCCTCTTGTCTAATCAAAAATTCAACGATCCAAGCACGGCTACACCCACAGTAAACGAGACAAGCAATCCCCCGGGCTACAAGTGGACCTATAAAAATACCGAATATAAGCCTACCGAGCCAGGAGTGTATGAAGTATCGTTAACAATCACTGACCTGCATCAAAGAAGCCGCCAAGGATCAAGCAGCATAAGCGTTTCCACACCTTATATAGCACAATTCACAGTAGGAGATGTAATCCCGCCGGAGAAGCCTGATCCCGAAAAGCCTGACCCGGGCCCAGCGTGTTTGATCGGATCAACAAAAACCAAACTGAACATTCAAGTCGTTGGCGACAAGGATATAAAAGACCACAATGCTGTTGCCAGCGGCGGCTCAGATATTGCCGTCGAAAAAAATGCCGATATCACTCTCTCTGCCAATAAACCGGGAAAATACACGATGAATGGTTATGACATGAAGCCTGGAGCGAATGGGAATCGGAAGGTCGCGACAGGTAGGGTGGGTAGCTCTGGACGGGTAAAAGTCGTTTACATCAGTGATGATGGAACAGAGTGCTGGGAGAAATATTTGAGAGTCGAGTCGCCAGATGGGGAAGACTCATGCCCCATCGTTACGCTATCGGCATCTGCAGTAAGAAACGGTGAAACGATTGAGATTATGCCGTTCGATACACTTGCGTTCCGAGCCAAATACACAACCAAATACGGAGATAGCTCGGAGGCATCTCTCAAGTGGGATGTATCGCTTCCAAACGGAAAAATCTATACCTTGCCAGTCAAAGAAAATGACAATGGCAGATGGGGACCCTATGATTCCTCCAGTTTAAAGCTTCCGGACGGAAATGTTCATAACCCGTACTATTTTCCATTCGAGCGAGGAAAAACGTACAAACTGAAGCTAAACTTCGATGGAACAAAGTGGGGGGAGCGACCTGAATGCAATTGGGAAATAACGATTGTGGTAAAAGATGCTTCCTGCTCAATCGCTGATCAAAAAAAGGTTGCGTTTTTGGTGCATAGCGAACCACCACTGCCATTTTCTCCCGAAGGGGAAAGCATGAACGGATCGGTCAGCTCAGGTTTTACACTGAAAGACCCCGTATACATCAAGTACTTTACAGAGGTTGGAGATCAATACGATACCAATCTATCGTTTTCTTCGAAGGTATCTGGTACTTGGTATTGGAAGAGCCCCGGTGGAAAAACAGCGTTAACCGACAAGCTTGCAGCGGGCGAGCCATTTAGGCTCATGTTGCCGGCAAACGTAGATGTTGGCGATGAAATTGTACTGCTGTTCGAGTCCGAGACGGGCTGTACAGGTGAGGTGCGATTCACCATTGAGTCTGACCAAAAATGCTGGGATATTCTAGCGTCAGTAGAAATTGATCGAAACAATCAGAAGTGGAGCAAGGATATCCAACGTGGGGAAACCATTGAAATAGCAGCAGATGAGATTCGAGACAAGTATCGGTTTCGGATGTTTTTGTCGGATGATAGTCACTTTTCAATGAGATGGTTTGATCCTGCGTCTGGCTCTTGGGAAAGAAAGCGAGACGGAAAGGCACTCGATAGCTCAAACAGCTCCACAAATAGCCACTGGGTGTATTTCCCGAGAGACGAAAATGGTCTTCTTTTAGAAGGGCTGTACAAGGTGCAATTTTATTCAACCCAGAGTGACGGCTGCGACGGTCATTTTTTTGTGCAAATCGGCAAAGGTGATCCAAAACCGGATGGAGAGAATTTACTCATTGTGAAATCGAGCTTTCAAATTGATCCGAAGAGCCCTCGAGCTGCAGGAACCGATGCGACGATTACATTTAACGTGAAGAATGCCGGGAAATTAACGCATGATACGAAATTGGCTGTTCGCTGGGGTAGCTCAGAAAAGGAAACTCGCTTGGACGTGAATGAATTCAAGCCGGGTGAGGTGCGCAAGATCACGGTTCCGACGAAGTATCCGCGAAAATCCGAGGATTTTATCGCCCATATCAATCCTGCGAAATCCATGCCGGAAAACGAGACGATCTGGACAGACAATCGTGCGGCTTGGCCAGTGAAGATTGTCGGTGGAGAAGTTCCGGAGCCGCCTGGCGGTGGGGGCGATTTTGATGGCGGTGAAATTGGCTTGGAGATTTATGACAGTGACGGTCGACAGCTACAAAAACTGCCATTACATGCTGACGGCGTGTGGGAACGTGAGCCCGCTACGATTCGCGTGGTCATAGATCAGACGAAAATAAACGAAGGCTTCCAAAAAACAGAGCAGGAGATCAATCAGAAAATCACGCAATTTAAAGCACAATTGGAGAGTGCAGTCAGCGGGGACAATATTAAAAACGTAACTGTCACTGCGAATCCGGGGTGGATTTCAGATGCCAAGAGTATGGCTGTCTATACGCCACCACAGCTCGATCTGAAGCTGACAGGCCCAGGAGTGCCGATGCAATGGCAGGTAAGCAGTGCATCTACAGGTACTGAGGTCGTGTACACAGGAACTACGGTCCCAACACAGACTACTTGGCGCCAAGTACTCCAATCGCAAAAGTACAAAGCAGAAATCAACGGCTTTGTCATCGTGATGGATTATCAGGTCGATTTTGAGCTGTCCTACGAGAGCTGTGCTATGAACGACGAAGATGAAGAGGTGTGTGAACCACAGAACCTATCCAAAACGATGGCAGGACGCTATATCATTACGGTAAAAGGGGGAGAGCGCTCCTTTGAGGTCTTTGAGCCCAATGCAACAGGCTCGATTCGCCATACAGCCGAATGGGAAGCGTATCATGCCAGAGACCGGTATCCAAACAGCCAGCCAAATGATTACTATGCGGGTGAGCGCATCTTGACACAAGTGGAGCTGCAGGATCGACACCGTCATCCTGTGAGTAACCAGTTTCCCGTCGTGACATCTGCGCAGGCGTGGATTTCAGAAACTGGCATACGCCAAACGCCGTTACAGTCGTTGTTAGCCTTGCAACAAGCGACTCCTCGGCTCTGGAGAGGCCCCTCCTATTCCGCATCCAAGCTAGGAGCTCGTGAAGTGGGCGTAGATACGCCTTTGATGGGGGATAAACAGCATGGCTTCCAAAAGGATGCGAGCTACGCAGTCTATTACTCTGTTTCCTTTCGTTTTGACGTGAACAAAGGCTTCCCCAATCAAAATAAAGCCTCCGGGCAAGGGCACGAGCTAAAAGATTATCAACTACCCTTCCGAATCATTGCAAATGCATGGGAACGACAAGGAATCCGCAACCATACGACTCAGTAAAAATATTTGCACCCCCTCTCTGTCTTTTTCTACAGTAAAGCTAGAAAAAGGATGAGGGGGATTTTTGTGGGAATAATCACGCGGCGCTTGCTATGTGTACTTCTCCTATTCGCTTTATGCTTGGGAAATATAGTAGAACAGGGCTGGGCAAAAGAACGGGAGATATTCATAGAGGAGGCGTGGGCATGGATCGACGAGGGAGAGGTGCGTTTTCAGGCACAATTATCGGGTACTCCGGATAAAGTAGAGCTGTCTGTCAATCAGGACAGCGACAGCAAAACTCGTTCTTTTCACAAGGAGTCTCAGATTTCCCTCGCTGTAATGCCTACAGATGATAGCCCTGTCCAAATAACGATGTTCATAGATGATTCCGAGGAGCCGTTACGTAGCTGGCAGATATCGTTGCCTGAAAATATAGAGCCGACCGTAGAAAAAATAAAAATCAAAAAGGCGCCTTGGGATGAAATGACTGCCGATCAGGGAGAGCCGTTAGAGTTGGTTGAACTAGAGATTGAAGACCAAAACGCAGCTCCGCCGGAAGAGGCAGAACAAGAACAGGAGCAGGATGCCACTGATGAAGAGCTTTCGCGGCTGGCAGAGGAATTTTATGCGGAATTTTCAGGTGAGAATAAGCCAGGAGAAGCGGAACTGCGCAGTCGAGAAGCTCGCTTTGAGGTAGAACCGAATGATACCTTGGGCAGCAAATCGGATTGGCTCTTTGATGGAAAGGACAGCCATGGAAAGATTAGCAGCAAGGATGATGTTGATTTTTGGAAAATCAGAGGAACAACAAATGGACAGATGAATATATCCCTCACAGATATTCGGGCAAACGAAGACTACAATTTGTATATGTATGATGAGGAGGAACGGGAGCTTGCCCGTTCAGAGCAGCATGGAAATGAGCCTGAGCTCATCGAGGGACTGGCACTTGAAAAAGACAAATGGTACTTCATCAAGGTCGTTGGAAAACAGGGCTCGTTTTCGAAAGATTACTACTACCGCTTGCGAGCTGATTTCTCCGCAGATCAAGGAGGGGGCAAGGCAGATGGATACGAGCCAAACGACACAATGGAAGAGGCCTACGAGCTGGATGCGTATAACCGAAATATCGTAGGGAATCTTCATTCAAAGACGGATGTGGATTTTTACAGCTTATCCATTAAGCTCTCCTCTACTGTGGAGGTCTCCCTCAAGGATATCCCTACTGGAATGGATATGGACGTATTTCTCCTCGACGAGGCCGGAAAAGTCGTCGCTAGGTCCGAGAAAGCGAAAAATTCGGATGAACATATTATCTTCAATGCCTATCCTGGAACCTACAAAGTCAAGGTCATGGCCAGCCAACGCTCGGGATTTACTGCTAACTCGTACAGTCTTTATATAGGAGACAGAACGATTCCGGTTATCTTAATCCCGGGAGTGGGTGGATCGCGCCTGGAAGTGGAGCAGAATGGAAAGAGATCGGAAATATGGTTGGGACTTGGCGATAGTCTCATTGGTATTAATGATCCTAAACACCGTCGGCTACTCTCGTTGGAGCCGATCAAGCCAAATAGTGTAGATGTGCAGCCAGTCGTCCGTGATGCGACGATCCACCCGGAAAAAGATGATTTTTATGCCATCGAGTATCTTTCCTATGCACCGTTTTTAAAAGAACTTACCGAACAGTATTACAGCATGGTAAAGGAACTGGAGAAGGCAGGATACAAAAAGCACCGCACCTTATTTGCACTGCCGTACGATTGGCGTTACAGCAGCACCAAAAATGCCAAACTTCTAAAAGAGAAAATCGACGCTGCACTGAAGGCAAGTGGGGCAAATCAGGTGCATTTGGTGGCACATAGCATGGGTGGGCTCTTGGTAAAAGAAACACTTCTATCCAATGTGTCCTACCAGCGCAAAGTGAATCGTGTCGTATACATGGGCACACCCTTCCTTGGCTCTCCACGGGCCTATCAGGCTCTTAAGCACGGATACAATTTTTCGATCCCTTGGCTGGATGAGGAAACAGGGAAAGTGATTTCCTCTTATGCACCTGCCGTTTACGAGCTGTTACCCTCTAAAAAATACTTTGAAACGGTTGGCTTCCTGAAAAGGAGTAACATTCAGTACTACACCTATGATGAATTTTTAAAGGACAAAAATATTCGCCTCGACTATGCGCCGCTCGTCAAACATGGCGGCAAAATGCATGAAAAGTGGGATAACAAAACGATCAATGTTCCCCAGTATTCCATCGTGGGTACAGGTCAAGTAACACTGCTCGGTTACTTTTACGATTCTTTTTATAACGAATGGTCCCCGATTCTCGATCCTGGCGTTGGGGATGGTACCGTTCCGTATATGAGTGCCAATTACGCCCAGAAGGATATGAAAAAACGATACTACGTGAAAGGCGAACACGCCAAACTGCCGACCATACCAGAAGTCATCGACCAAGTAACGCGATTGCTACAGGGAGATGAGGAATTACAATCAGGATTGCGCAATGCTCCGGACCAAAATGCTGACTACCTGTATTACATCATTGCACAAGATGACAAAAGCTTTCCTGAAGTGACGATAAACAAATCCGGTCAGACCTTTACGCTCGACGCCAATAAAAAAGAAGTGCGGGAAGACCTGTCAATTGAATATCACGATCGCATCGTTGTTATCCATGTTCGAGATGGTGAAAACTTGGAATTCCAGCCGCCTGTAGCTGTAGAGGGAGAGGAGCCAGCGCGCTTTCTGATCAAACGCTTTTCTTCAGATGATTCGGAGCGTTACAAAGAAACAGGAAGACGTTACGTGCTTGATGTGCGTGGACTGACAGAGGTAGAAGAATCTACGGATTCCAATGATGTGTAGTCATCAAAAACAAAGGGTGTAAGGCAATGGATGATAATTGGATAGTCTGGTTCATACTCGGTCCTTTCGTATTTTCATTGATGTTTGCGGGGCCTTTGATCGGTTTGCTCATCGCCGCTTCCATTCGCTTCACGCTAGGCTTTCGAGGCTGGTTGATCTTTCTAAGTGTTCTTTTTATCAGCTTTGTGTACTACCTGTTTATTGTTCCCTCTGACACGATGCTAGGTGAACTGTTAGTCATGAAGGTTGCCATGGCGGTCCATACAGCCGTCGTAACAATCCTGATCATGTGGGGCATCGAAAAAATGATCCAGCTCGTAAACAAAAAACGAAACACCCAATAGCCCATGGATAAATAACTGGGCACATAGGCAAATTGCGTCATCGCACGCTTTTCGAGTAGAATAAAGGAAGGAGAATGATTGTCTGGAGGTTATTCAAATGGATATTTTTGATAATAAAAAAGGCGGCTTTACCATCATGAGTGGAAAAACCGATGTACATGGCGGTTTTGGTCAAGGTGTACTCGACCTGAATGCTGTATCCTCGGTCATAATCGATGGGGACGAAGCGTACATTGACATGGGTGCCTTGCATGCCAAAAGTTCTGTAGAAAAGGGCATCAAATGGACGACAAATAAAGAAGAAGTACCAAATGGAAAGCCTTATTGGCTCGTTTGGGTAACAGTCGATCGCAATGAAGCTGGTCCTTACTATGCAGGGGCAACTGCGTGCTACATGGAAATTGATCGGGAAGCGCGTCGGGGATACAAAATTTTGGCAGATCACGTGAATCGCATGGATTACTCCATGAAGAGACGTATTATGCTGTCCGATCTATCCGATAAGGAAAAGGCCGCTTTGAAAAAGCTTTTGATTGAAAATAACGCAGCGATGTATGAGAATTCCACAGAGGAATTAAAGCAAAATTTGTCCTAAAGTTGGAAATCGTGAACGGTCTGTGAACAAATCGTGAAATCAATTGTTCACACAATTGAAGTCAGGTAAACTTATTTCCATATTGTGTACATGTACACTTGGTCAGCAAACAGGGAGAGAGCCGTCACTCTTTCCCTGTTTGTCTTATATATAATTATCATTGCTGATCATAGTTTTTGGGAAATCGCGGAACACTAATGGGGATTGAACCAAACTGTTTGAGGGAAGGGGCGGTACCCATTGGAAGAAGATCTCCGTGGTAATGAACAATCGCATGATCATTTTGTGAGGCACGGTGGTGTCCATTTCCGCACACACGTGACTCCGACCGAGATAAACAACTTTGTACGCAAGCTCCCTGCTGGAAAAAGGGACAGCTTGTTCGAAGTATTGGAACAGCTTGATCATGCCGGCCTGATTACGATCGTCAACGACCATGTTTTTGCCGATGGAGATGGAGTCGTGGGCGGCGGGGACAATCAGAGCACGCTAGGTTAATAGGCATATCAAAAAGGACGTACTCGATCAAGAGAAACGTCCTTTTTTCTTTATTGATTCGGTTTCCACCAACTGCCCATGCGCTGCCAAAAGGTCGAAGAATCTGGCGGCTTTAAAGGTGTCGGTGTCTCATTTGTCGGGATGTGATCCGTGCAGTAATCTTGAGGCTCTGTTCCGCTGGCGAAATAAAAGAGCTGTGGATTCGGACAATGCTCGGTCGCCAGTTTTCCAGAAGCGGGATCGATATAGACAGAAACAACACCAGCTGGCATGTCAAAGAGCGCAGGGGGCTGACCTTTGAGCGCACTTTCCATGAACTGAGCCCAGATTTTTTTGGACAGATAGCCTTCCTTTACATCATCGACCTTTTGATTTTTGTCGTAACCTACCCATACGGTCGAAACCAGCTGCGGAGTGAATCCGCTCAGCCAAGCATCATAATCTGTTGATCCTGTTTTCCCTGCTACCGGTCGGTTCATTTCGCCAGCTACGCGATATCCCGTACCGCCTTGTTCAAATACACTTTGCATCATATTCACTAAGAGAGCAGAGGCGACCGGATCAGCTACCTGTATTTTCTCAGGTTTTTCTTCAACCAAAATGTTGCCCTCGCTGTCCTCGATGGAGGTGATGGCAATGGGCTTCACTGCTTGTCCCTTGTTGACGATTGCTGCATAAGCTGCGTTTAACTCCAAGGGAGAGACAGGTGAAGTTCCTAGTGCGAGAGAGGGAACTGCTTGCATCGAGCTGGTGATACCTAATTGCTTTGCCTGATCAACCACTTTTTGTGGCCCGAGAAAATCAATGGTCTTGACGGCATAAATATTGTCGGAGGTTTTGATTGCTTCACGCATATTGATCAGTGCGTTTGCATATTTTCCACCAAAATTGCCGGGGATGTACTGCTTATTGTTATCGTAGGTAAAAACGGTCGGTTCGCTTTTCATCAACGTGAGCGGTGTATAGCCGTTTTGCAAGGCTGACAAATACATGATCGGCTTGAAGGAGGAACCGGGCTGACGCTTGCCAAGCACGCGATTGAACTGACTCACCTTGTAGTCACGTCCACCTACCATCGCTTTGATATAGCCAGTAGCAGGGTCCATGGCGACGAGGGCTACCTGCAAATTCGGATTATTTTTTGGTAAGACAGAAGCAACAATATCCTCGGCCTTTTTTTGTACAACTGGATCAAGGGTCGTGTGGATTTTCAGACCGCCATGAATAAATTTTTCTTCGTCAATGCCATATTTGTTTTTTACCAAATTGGCGATGTAATCGCGGAAATAAGGAGCTGGCTCGGTTACATTCTCGTTTGCTCGCTGTTTCAGCTTGATTGGCTCCGCGTAGGCTTGCTCTGCTTCCTTCGATGTCAGTAGATTGTCGCGCTCCATCGCATTCAAAATGAGCTTTTGTCTGGCTTTTGCGCGCTCCAAATCGACAAACGGTGAATAATAAGTAGGACCCTTCGGGATGCCTGCGAGCATGGCGCTCTCTGCTACCGTCAAATCTTTGGCGTCCTTGCCGAAATAGGTTTGGGCAGCAGCTTGTACGCCATAGGCTGAATGACCGTAATAAATCTGATTCACGTACATTTCTAATATTTCATCCTTGCTGTAATTCAGTTCAAGCTGAATCGCAAGAAGGGCTTCTTTGATTTTTCGCTCCCAGGTCTTGTCCAAGCTGAGGTACAAATTTCTCGCCAATTGTTGGGTGATGGTACTGGCACCTTGACGCATGTCCATGTTAACGACATCGACATAAGCAGCCATGGCTAACCGTTTCCAATCAAAACCAAAATGCTCGCGGAACGAACGATCTTCGATAGCGATGGTCGCATCAAGCAATGCTGGTGAAATCTCTGCAAGTGGCACAGAAATCCGGTTTTCGCCACGGTGCATCGTATCCAAAACCTCTCCATTGGAAGCGTAAATCGTCGTGGTTTGCTTCACAAACGTTTCCGGGAGTGGTTGTGAGCGTAAGTACAAAATGAGTAGCAAGATGGCAAAAGAGAAACATAATAGGCTGAGAATGGTAAATTTTACGAATTTCTTAGCCCAACGCAAATAGCGCAGTAATGGGGCTTCGCGAATGACTTCCATGTGTGCCTCTCCTCCTTTCTGCGGTTGAATCAATAAAATAGGACATACTACGTTACTAGTAGTATGTGTCGCTTGCAAGCTGGTTAAACTTTCCTTGCTAGAAAAATATCTTGCAATTTGGAAGACAGCTACTATAATTTTCTTGTTATATTGTATTTTCATGCGGTTAATTGAAGGAGGTTACATAGCCATGAACATGGAATTGTGGTACACCGAAAAACAGACGGAAAATCACGGGATAACAACGAAAATTACAGAAACCCTATACAGTGAGAAATCCGAGTTTCAACAAATCGACGTAATTAATACGAAGCAGTTTGGTCGCATGTTAGTGCTCGACGGCATGGTTATGACTACCGATGTCGATGAGTTTGTCTACCATGAAATGATTTCTCATATCGCGTTGAACACGCATCCGAACCCGAAAAAGGTTCTGGTTGTAGGCGGCGGCGATGGCGGTGCTATTCGTGAAATCGTAAAGCACGCGTCTGTAGAAAAAGCAGTTCTGGCTGAAATCGACGGTGGCGTCATTGAGTCTTGCAAAAAATACTTCCCTGAGATTGCGAGTGCATTGACAGGCAATCCACGTGTAGATGTACAAGTAATCGATGGCATTAAACATATTCACGACCACAAAGGTGAGTACGATGTGATCATGGTTGACTCTACAGAGCCAGTAGGACCAGCCGTAGGTCTGTTTGAAAAAGGTTTCTACCAAGGCATTCACGATGCTTTGAAACCAGACGGTATCATGGTTGCTCAAACAGAATCTCCTTGGTTCAACCGTGATCTGATCAAGCGTGTGTTCAAAGACCTGAAATCGATCTTCCCGGTTACTCGTCTCTACACTTGCAGCATCCCTACTTATCCATCCGGACTGTGGAGCTTCACCATCGCTTCCAAGCAACATGATCCGTTGGAAGTAGATCCAGCGAAAATCAAAGATTTGGGCACCAAATACTACAATGCGGAAGTTCACCACGCTGCTTTCAAACTGCCTAACTTTGTGGCTGAGCTGACCCGCGACTAATCGGGGGAGAACTACACCTATGCGTTTTGACGAAGCATACTCTGGAAATGTCTTTATCCGTAGTCACGGGAATTACGAAGAAAGCCAAGCGGTTATTTACGGTATGCCGATGGACTGGACAGTGAGCTTCCGTCCGGGCTCTCGTTTTGGCCCTGCCCGTATTCGTGAGGTTTCCATCGGACTGGAAGAGTACAGCCCGTACTTGGACAGGCTGTTGGAAGACATCAAATACTTTGATGCTGGCGATATTCCTCTTCCTTTTGGAAACGTGGAAGGTAGCCTGGACGCGATCCGTACATTCGTGGCAAAAGTATTGGCAGATGGCAAATTCCCATTGGGTCTGGGCGGAGAGCACTTGGTTTCCTGGCCAGTATTCCAAGCGGTTTATGAAAAGTACAAGGACATGGTCGTATTCCACTTTGACGCGCATACTGACCTGCGCGACAACTACGAGGGATACGAATACTCCCACTCCACCCCGATCAAAAAGGTATGCAACCTGATCGGCGGTAAAAATGTATACTCTTTCGGAATCCGCAGCGGGATGAAGGACGAGTTTGAGTGGGCAAAAGAAAACATGCACCTGTACAAATACGATGTACTGGAGCCAGTGAAGCAAGTGCTGCCTACCATCGGCAACCGTCCGATCTACCTGTCGATTGATATCGATGTATTGGACCCTGCGCACGCTCCAGGAACAGGTACAACAGAAGCAGGCGGCATCACGTCTCGTGAGCTGCTCGATACCATTCACTTCATGGCAAACAACGGTGCGAATGTCATCGGTTGTGACCTGGTGGAGGTTGCTCCTGTGTATGACCACAGTGAAATGACGCAAATCGCGGCATCCAAAATCGTTCGCGAGCTGCTCTTGAGCTTTGTAAAATAAGATATCCGCTTTAAATAAGCCTTCGGTTTGCAAAAGAACCGGGGGCTTTTCCTATTAGTTGGGACGTTAATTTCGATTAATAAACATTTTAGTTTACAAAGTATAAAATTGTCAGTACAATCATAATAGTAAGATGATTGAAAAGTCGACGGAGGGTTTCCTACAAAGGAGTTGTCTGCATGAAAGAGGTATTTGCCTACGCACCATTTCGAAAGCTGTTCTTTTCCAATTTGTTCTCCGGTTTTGGGCAAGGGATGACGATGATCGGGATTGCCTGGTTCCTCGTGGAAACGACAGGTTCTGCTCAACTTTTGGGCTCGACCATGTTTACTTCTGCGGTACTGATGTTTTTCATTGGGCCGTATATCGGGACGCTCATCGATCGTTACTCCCGCAAGAAGATGCTGCTGATAGAAAACTTGATCGGATTTAGCGTGCTTGGCATGCTTGCAATCTGGGGCTTTTTCGGAGAGTACACCGAGTGGATGCTGATTGTCATCTATTTGACGACGACTTTTATGTACCAAATTCATTACCCGACGCAGTCCGCGCTGGTACAGGAGACGTTTGAGCCCAAACACTACAACAGCATCAACAGTCTGCTCGAGATCGAAGGACAGACGGCATCCGTTCTTGCTGGCGCGTTTGCAGGGATTCTGCTTAGCTCCTATGGACTGCATATGGTGATTATTTTCAATGCGATTACGTACTTGTTCGCCTTTACCTTGCTGTCTACCATGACGTATACCTTCACGCTGGAAAAAGAAGCGAAGCAAAACCAGGGTGTCGCGTGGACGGGGCAGCTGATGGAAAGCTGGCGGTACATTCAGCAAAAGAAAGGATTCCTGCTGTTTGGCATATCCGCACTCATGCCCTTCATCGCTGTTATGGCGACGAACTTATTGAAGCCTGTTTACATAAGCCAAACGCTGCAGGAGGGTGTCTCGGTTTATTCGCTGGGAGAGGTCACATATGCACTGGGGGCTGTGGCGGCAGGTTTACTCGTTGCGATCGTCGTTCGCAAGATGGGACAACTGGCAGCCATGATCGGCAATACGTTGTTGTTCGCGATTGCCATTGTCGTCATGATTGCTATGCCGTATGGCTGGGCGCTGATTGCGGCGTACACGTTTTACGGGTGGAGTAACGCTTCTGTGCGCTTGATTCGGCAATCGCTCTATATGACAGTTGTACCGAAGCATCAGATGGGGCGGGTGATGAGCTTTTTCAACTCAATCGGCATGATGATGCGTCTGGTCCTGATCGGTTTGTTTACGGCTATGATTGATTACACGGGGGCAGGAGTCGGGTACTTGGTGTTGGCGGGTCTACTGCTGCTGGCGGCAATCGGGATTGCTGCTACCATGAGATACCTGCTGGCTGATGCCAAAGCAGAGGCTGCGGTTGCCACAGAAGAGCGATGAAGGGTAGAATGTAGGGATAAATGGGAAGCGAAAGAAAGTGGAGTGTGGAAGCAGCATGCAAGACATACAAGTGAAATTGACGGCACGGCATCATGTCGAAGGCAACTGGGAAGAAACAACCCACAGCTATGAGGGCAGGCGCGTACAAAAAGCATCCGCGTGGTACTTGACCTACAAAGAGCAGATGGAGGGCGTAGGCGAAGTAAGCACGACACTGAAGCTGACAGATACGTCCATAACGTTGGTTCGTCAGGGCGGAGTTTCAACCAGGCAGCAATTCGAAAAAGGTGCCAGCACTCATTCTACCTATCAAAGTCCCTATGGTCCGTTTGCAATGGAGACGCATACGAACAAGCTGCGAATCCGCTACGAAGCAGAGGTTCCTGTACAGGTAGAAATCGCGTACCAGCTATGGATGAATGAGCAGTACGCTGGTGAGCATGAGCTGAAAATAGAGCTAGGAAAATAAGCCGCCCTTTGCAAGGGCGGTTTTTTGCACGTACAATAGGAGTACTTGCGGCTGAAGTGGGAGGGGGATACAGCATGTTTGTACTCGCAAATGGACTAATAGCCGGTCTGGGTCTTGCTGCTTTTTTAGCGCTCGGGGATGGTTTGTTTGATACCAATACCTTTCCCGTTTTAATTGATGTCAGCTATGTACCGGGTATGGAAAACCTGCCCTCTATTGTAGAACTATTGATTCATCTGCTGATTAGTGTGATCGTCGCCTTTTTTCTCATGCACTTTTACCCGCGGGAACGAAAAGCCCGGTCGGTACGATATTTGCTGTACTGGATGCTCAGTTTTTCTGTTGCGTTTTTCCCATTTAGTGTGCTGAGTCAATCCCCGATGAGTATGACAGCGTTCCTCATCTGGATATTGGGACATTTACTGTATACCGCAATGCTTGCCATTCAGGTAGGGCGAAATCGATAAATGCATAAAAGTGCCGAATATTCGGCGAAGTGATGATTTTTTGGCAGTATGGATGAAAGGAAGGAGTGAAAGCCGGGATGCCGTTGTCAGATACGGTAGAAATGTTGCAGGCGATCTTGGGTGCTATCGATGAAGGAATTCACGTTGTGGATGCAAATGGCATTACGATTTTCTACAATCACGTCGCAGCCAAGCTCGATGGGTTGACCCCAGAAGAGGTGTTGGGAAAGCCATTGTTGGAGGTTTTTCCTTCGCTTGATCGACAGTCGAGTACCCTGCTGCGTGTTATCGATAGTGGCGAATCAATTTACAACCAGACACAGACATATAAGAACTGGAAGGGAATGCGTGTAGAGACAATCAACACGACACTCCCGGTAAGAGTAGGCAAAAGGTTAGTCGGCGCAGTCGAGGTGGCGAAGGATATCGGCAAGCTAAAAGAACTGTCGGAACGCTTAGTCGATCTTCAGGCCAAAATTAGCAAGCCGAAACGGACAAAACGCACGGTTGATGAAACGACTTTCCATTTCGAAGACATTTTGACGATGAGTGAAAAAATGAAGCGCCTCAAAGAGCGCGCTCGAAAGGCTGCCCGGACAACTTCTCCTGTATTGATATACGGCGAAACCGGGACGGGAAAAGAACTGTTTGTTCAATCCATTCACCACGCGTCTGTCCGCAGCAGTAAGCCATTCATCGCGCAAAATTGTGCCGCGCTGCCTGCCGCGCTGCTCGAAAGCTTGCTGTTTGGCACGACAAAAGGAAGCTTCACGGGAGCCGATGATCGCCCAGGATTATTCGAGCTGGCGGATGGCGGCACTCTATTTTTGGATGAACTGAACAGCATGCCGCTCGACCTGCAGGCAAAGCTGCTACGAGTCCTCCAGGACGGTCAGATCAGACGGATCGGTGGGAGCCATTCGACCAGAGTAGACGTGCGGGTAATCGCCGCAGTCAACGAAGCACCGCAGTCTCTCGTGGAGCGAGGAGTCATGCGTGCCGACCTGTACTACCGGATCAACGTCGTCTCTTTTGAACTGCCGCCATTGCGCGAGCGCAGAGAAGATGTGGAGATGCTGATCGATCATTTCTTGCAAAAGTTCAACGGGATCTTCGGTATGAATGTGCGTGGAATCAGCAGGGAAGTGGCTCAATTGTTTGCTGCGTATGAGTGGCCGGGGAATGTCCGTGAACTGGAACATGTCATAGAAGCAGCCATGAATATGGTGGAGTCAGACATGATTTTGCTGGATCATCTTCCGGCTCATTTGCTGGAACGCTCGCAGTCCGAGAAAAAAGAAGCGTCAATTTCGGCTCAACTCCTACCCAAGGAAGGCTGTACGCTGCCCGAAATTTTGCGTGAGGTAGAGGAAAAAGTGATCAAAGATGCGATGCAGCAAACGGATGGCAATGTACTTCGCGCCGCCAAGCTCTTGGGCATCCCAAGACAGACGCTGCAATACAAGCTATCGCAGCGGATGATCCCTCCCTGTTGATTGCCGAAAATTCGGCAGACTCGCGAAGGATTACAGGGAATAGAAGCGCTCACAAAACGCTCTATTCCCTATTTTCTAAATTTTTTGATTTGTTGGCATGGCACTTGCATCTCTTGTTGATTGAGTGAAGCGAAGAGGTTCACCATAAGACGAGAGGAGACGGGATGCACATGACAGTAGCGACAAAACGCGATTGGCGTTCGATAGAACTTTGGAAGGATGTCACGGACGAGCAATGGAATGACTGGATGTGGCAGCTTACGCACACGATCAAGACGGTCGATGATTTGAAGCAGGTGATCAACCTGACACCGGAAGAGGAAGAGGGCGTACGTATTTCTACGCAAACGATTCCACTCAACATCACACCGTACTATGCTAATTTGATGGATCCAGACGATCCAAGCGATCCCGTTCGCATGCAGTCTGTACCTTTGTCCTCTGAGATGGTTCGTACCAAATACGACATGGAAGACCCACTCCACGAGGATACCGATTCTCCTGTACCCGGTCTGACACATCGTTATCCAGATCGCGTGCTTTTCCTGGTGACGAACCAATGCTCCATGTATTGCCGTTACTGTACGCGCCGTCGCTTTTCCGGTCAGATCGGCATGGGCGTGCCAAAGAAACAACTGGATGCCTGTATCGATTACATTCGCTCAAGACCAGAAGTCCGCGATGTACTGCTCTCCGGTGGAGACGGTCTGTTGATCAATGACCGCGTACTGGAGTACATCATCAGCAGCCTGCGCGACATCCCGCATGTTGAAATTATTCGGATCGGTACGCGCGCACCCGTTGTATTCCCGCAGCGCATTACTGAAAACCTGTGCAATATCTTGAAAAAATACCATCCGGTTTGGCTCAATACACACTTCAACCATCCAAAAGAGATTACACCGGAAGCGAAGCTGGCTTGCGAAATGCTCGCCAATGCTGGTGTTCCGCTCGGCAACCAGGCAGTTATTTTGGCCGGTATCAACGATTGCGCGAATACGATGAAAAAGCTGGTGCAGGACCTGGTGAAAATCCGCGTTCGCCCGTATTACATCTATCAATGCGACCTGTCTGAGGGAATCGGACACTTCCGCGCGCCCGTCAGCAAAGGGATCGAAATCATTGAGCACCTGCGCGGCCATACTTCCGGCTATGCAGTTCCGACCTTTGTAGTAGACGCTCCACACGGCGGCGGTAAAATTCCAGTCAGTCCGAATTACATCATTTCGCAAGCGTCCGATAAAGTTGTCCTGCGTAATTTTGAAGGCGTTATCACGTCCTACCCAGAGCCGAAGCAATACCATGAGCATGATGAAGAAAACTGCGAATACTGCAAGGCTGCAAAAGGCAAAGCAGTTGGTATCGCAGCACTCATGCAAGACGAGGTAGACAATCTGGAGCCGACTGATCTGCCGCGCAACAAGCGTATCAAAGCAACCAAGGTCAAATCACTCGCAGATGTTCGCACGGAGCAAAAGGCCAAGAAAGAACAGACCACTGCCGAGACCAAAGAAGCTTCAGGAAAATAAGCATGTTGAACAGCTACCCGTATGAAGGTAGCTGTTTCTTTTTTCGTAAGAATATTTCCAACTCTTCGAAGAGGATGGATGATTCGCAACTTGTGTGTTAAGATCGAGTTATACCCATTATGAGCGGTCGCTCAGTATCGTTTCATTTTTCGAAAAAAATAAACAGACTGACTGAATACTCATTCATTTATTTCCATGATTCTGATAAGATAGAAAAAACGATTTCCACGTCCTAAGACAAACTCGCAATAGAGGGGAGTAGAAAACATGCTGGCACTCATTAATTTGATCGCCTTTTTCCTGGTTCTTGCTTACGGGCTGTATTTAGCTGGGCATGTCGTGTACAGCAGATACTTGTTTATCAAGCTGGGGAAAAAGCCGGATGTGAAAAATGACTTTGGGGCACGCATCAATCTGATGCTCGACAACGTCATTTTCCACAAGAAGCTGCTAAAGGACAAAAAGAGCGGCGTGATGCACGTTGTGATGTTTTACGGTTTTATCACCTTGCAATTCGGGGCCATCGAGCTGATTATCAAAGGGCTTTCGAAAGGCTACGAGCTTCCTTTTGGCAGCGCTCACAAATATTTCTCTGTCATGCAGGAGATCACCACGTTTCTCATTTTGGCTGCAGTCGGCTACGCTTTTTACCGCCGCTATATCGAAAAGCTCAAGCGTCTGAAGCGTGGCTTCAAGTCAGGGATTGTTCTCTTGCTGATTTCCTCCCTGATGGCGACTGTATTGCTCTCGCTCGCTTTTGAACAAATTTGGCTCGGACATGAGCCATCGGCGTTCGCTCCGATCTCTTCTGTTTTCGCGATGGCTCTCTCTGCGATTGGGGTAGGGACAACGGGTGCAGTGGTAGGCTTTTACGTTTTCTGGTGGCTGCATCTGATCATCTTGCTCGGCTTCGCGGTGTATGTGCCGCAGTCCAAGCACGCGCATCTGCTGTTTGCGCCAGTCAACGTGTGGTTCAAGAAGCTGGACCCGCCAGGCAAGCTGACGAGCATTAATTTCGAGGACGAGACGCAGGAAGAATTCGGTGTCGGCAAAATCGAGGATTTTACACAAACGCAGCTCATCGACCTGTACGCTTGTGTGGAGTGCGGTCGCTGCACGAATATGTGCCCGGCCTCTGGAACGGGAAAAATGCTCTCCCCGATGGATCTGATTACGAAAATGCGCGACCATTTGACGGAAAAAGGTGCGTCGGTGACGTCGCGTACACCATGGATGCCGAGCTTCGCTTTTTCGCAGACGACTGCCAATCAGATTGCGTTCCAAGCATCTGAAGTAGCGGCGACAGCGGAAGGAGCAACCGCGGTCTATGAGAAAAGCTTGATCGGCGATGTCATTACCGAGCAGGAGCTATGGGCTTGTACGACCTGTCGCAACTGTGAAGACCAATGCCCGGTAATGAACGAGCATGTCGATAAAATCATCGATATGCGCCGCTATTTGGTTATGACAGAAGGAAGCATGCCAGCAGAAGCGCAGCGCGCCTTGAACAATATCGAGCGTCAGGGCAACCCGTGGGGAATCAACCGCAAAGACCGGACGAAATGGATTGAAGGTCTGAACGGTGAGTACGAGGTGCCAACTGTGAAGCAGGTCGAGGAATTCGAGTACTTGTTCTGGGTAGGCTCGATGGGATCGTTTGACTTGCGCAGCCAAAAAATTTCGCAGGCATTTGTGAAGCTTATGCACGAAGCCGGCGTGAAGTTCGCCATTCTGGGCAACGAGGAAAAGAACTCTGGAGATACGGCCCGCCGCATTGGTAACGAGTTCTTGTTCCAGCAGCTTGCCCAAGAAAATATCGCCTTGTTTGAAGCCTATGAAGTCAAAAAAATCGTCACCTGCGATCCGCATGCGTTCAATACGTTCAAGAACGAATATCCGGAGTTTGGGTTGAAGGCAGAGGTGTACCACCACTCTGAGCTGTTGGCGGAGTGGGTGAAGGAAGGCAAATTGAAGCCAACCAAGGAAGTCAAAGAGCGCATCACCTACCACGATTCCTGCTACTTGGGTCGCTACAACGAAATTTACGACAAGCCACGAGTGATCCTCGAAGCCATTCCTGGCGTAGAGGTAGTCGAAATGAAGCGCAGCGGCTGCGACAGCATGTGCTGCGGAGCGGGCGGCGGCTTGATGTGGATGGAGGAACATGAAGGCTCTCGTGTCAATGTCACACGTACGGAGCAAGCTCTGGAGGTCAACCCGACGGAAATCGCGAGTGCATGCCCATACTGCCTGACGATGATGAACGACGGAATCAAGACCAAAGAGCAGGAAGACCACGTTAAAACACGCGACGTCGCGGAAATTCTCGCAGACGCCATCTAGGTTCATACCATGCGCAAGTCTCGGTGCTAATCAAAGCGACGAGGCCTGCGCATTATTTTTTTGCAAAAAACTGTAAGATAAAGGAGCCAGCTGAATCTAAAGGAGTGGGAAGGGAGTGAGGAAGCTGGAGCTTGCAGAGAAAAGTTTAACAAAAACAAAAGAAGCATTATTTGATCAATTAATCCGGCACTATTTAAAAAAGGTGCTGCGACTCGTGTATTTGATGGTCAAGGACCGTAGTCTTGCTGAGGATATTACCCAGGAAGTGTTCCTGTTAGCTTACAAAAACTTGGGGAAATTCCGCCAAGAGAGCTCGATGCAAACATGGGTGTACCGAATCGCCGTCAACGAAGCGAAAAAACATCTGCGCTCGTGGTCGTTTCGTCACCTGTTTTTCAAGCCGGAAGTGGACATAGAGGTAGTGGAGGGAGCAGAGTCGGCTGTTTTGCAAAATGACCTTCGCGCCCGTTTTGCCCATCTCGTTATGAAGCTGCCGCATAGCTATCGTCAATTGATTGTCCTTCACTACTACGAGGAGTTGTCCGTAGAGGAGATCGCGGTCATTTTGGACACGTCCGCAGGAGCCATTTATACGAAAATGCACCGCGCACGCCAGAAGCTCAAAGCGCTCCTGGAAAAGGAGGGGATCGAATGAATCTGGATAAATTGCTGGCGGAATTCAAGGAAACGGCTGACAGGACACTGTTGCGCGGAATGGACGATACGACTGGCTTGGAGGAGAGGATTCGCATGAATATCGAGAAGAAAGGCAAGAAAAGGTTTCGTTTCATCTACCCCGTAAGCGCAGCGCTTGTTGCGGTCGCGCTTGTCATCGTGCTTACCCCTTATCTACTACAGAAGGAAAGCACGACGAGTACACATACGCCGAAGGAAACGTCTGCCGAGCCAGGTACCCATCAAAAGCCCAATCCAAAAGCTCACCCGGCCTCTGATGATCAGGTAATTATGGAAACGGTAGATGGGATCGTCGAGGTCTTGCGTGTTGGGATGACACAAGACCAAATGAAAGAAAAGTTTTCGGTCCCTTACACAGTTGTAGACGATTATGGCGGAAGCGGGGACGATGGCACAGAAGAGTACTGGGGCTATTCGATTCTTGCAAAAGAAGGATATAAGCGAAAAGACTGGACATTGATTGAGACGGAGGCCCTGCTAAAAAGAGACGTGGGCTTGGAGATGTTAGTTGGATGGAAGGATAAAAAACTTCATTGGTACTCCGTGAGCTATGTCCAAGGCAAAGAAGTCCATTTTCTCAAGCTGAACAGCAACGGAACTGTCCAAGAAGAAATCGTTCAAGATGGTGCCGAGACACCTGCTCCTCCGTCTAAATTCGACTTAAAGCCAGGGGAAGAGGATCGTTATTACAATTACATGTATGAGAAAAAAGATGAGCTTTTGCGTGGATTATCTCCAATCGATGTATGGAAGCTGTATGTGAAAGCACAGCAAGAGGGTCAGCTCGAAATGCAGTACGCTTTGCATATCGAGGACGATGGATTCGAGAAGCCGACACTGGAGCAATATTTGGAAGATATGAAGAAAGATCCGGTTGGAGCACGAAATAGCTGGAAGCAGTTGAAAACGATGCGAGAATTGGCAAATGACTTAACGCTTGAACAAACGTCTGACAAGGAAGCGGTTGTCTGGGTGACCTTCAAGGACAACAGGGATAAGGTTGGATATAAAATGCAGAAAAACAAACAAGGCATCTGGAAACTAAGCTGGATGGCACGACAATAGCAGCAACAGCCTGGCTCTCACAAAAGTCAGGCTGTTCTTTTTTTCATTATAGATTGACTATTCGTACGGAAGACGGCAAAATAAAAGTAAGCAAAATGAACGAACGCTCGATCAATTTGGTTTTTATTGATGTGAAACACCATCCGAATGGAGGTCATTCGATGAAAACGGTCATTGCAGGGGCAGTACGTACCCCTTTTGGTAAGTTTGGTGGAGCTTTGAAAGCGCTATCGGCAGTAGAGCTCGGCTCCATTGTGATCAAGGAAGCGGTAGAGCGCGCTGGTATTTCCGGCGATCAGGTGGACGAAGTAATCATGGGTATGGTCTTGCAGGCAGGTGCGGGTCAGGTGCCCTCACGCCAGGCAGCTCGCAAAGCTGGTTTGCCGTGGAATGTAGCGAGTGAGACGATCAACAAAGTATGCGCGTCCGGGATGCGTGCAGTGACGATGGGGGACCAGATCATTCGGGCCGGAGACGGAGAAATCATCGTCGCTGGCGGCATGGAGAGTATGAGCAACGCACCGTATGCACTGCCAGATGCACGTAACGGAATGAGGATGGGAGATTCAACCGTTCGCGATCTCATGATGTACGACGGCCTCACTTGCCCGTTTCATCAAGTGGCGATGGCTGTTCACGGCAGCAATGTGGCGGAAGAGAACGGGATTACGCGAGAAGAGCAAGATGCGTGGGCGCTGCGCAGCCAGCAGAGAGCCGCACAAGCGATGGAAAAAGGACTTTTTGCCGACGAGCTTGTCTCGGTATCCATTCCGCAAAGAAAAGGGGAGCCGCTGCAAGTTACCGTCGATGAAGGACCACGTCCGGATACCACCGAGGAAGGATTGGCGAAGCTGCCACCCGTGTACAAAAAGGACGGAACAATCACGGCAGGCAATGCACCGGGCATCAACGACGGGGCGGCAGCAATGGTGCTGATGTCAGACGCGAAAGCACAACAGCTGGGCATCAAGCCGCTTGCGACGATACTGGGGCACGCCGCAGTCGGCGCAGAGGCTCCTTATATCGCAACAACTCCGGGACTTGCGATCAACAAGCTCTTGGAAAAGACAGGCGTCGCGCTTTCGGAGATCGATCTATTTGAGGTAAACGAAGCGTTTGCCGCGGTGATTTTGACAAGTGGCAAAATCGTTGGCTGGGACGCAGAGAAAGTGAATGTAAACGGGGGAGCGATTGCGTTCGGACACCCGATTGGCGCGAGTGGTGCTCGGATCATTATGCACCTCGCCTATGAATTGAAAAGACGAGGCGGCGGCTTAGGGATCGCGGCCATTTGCAGTGGTGCCGCACAGGGTGACGCCATCTTGATTAAAGTAGAGTAAGGGAGGCCTTTTTACATGAACGTACAAACGATTATGGTCATCGGGGCAGGACAGATGGGCAGCGGGATTGCCCAAGTAGCGGCGCAGGCTGGCTTTCGCGTTTTTCTGAACGACGTCCAGCAAACATTTGTAGAGCGCGGTCTGGCCACGATTACGAAAAACTTGTCGCGCAACGTGGAAAAAGGCAAGCTCAGCGAAGCAGATAAGGAAGCGATTCTCGGCCGTTTGACACTGTCTACTGATCTGGCAGATGCGTCTGAAGCAGATTTTGTGGTAGAAGCGGTGACAGAAAACATGGCGGTCAAAACGCAAATCTTTTCCAAGCTGGATGAAGTATGTCCGCCGCATACGGTGCTCGCGAGCAATACATCCTCGCTGCCGATTACTGAGATTGCGGCAGTTACAAAGCGGCCGGAAAAAGTAATCGGGATGCATTTTATGAACCCCGTTCCAGTGATGAAGCTGGTTGAGATCATCCGTGGGCTGCAAACGTCCGATGAGGTCTATCAGCTGACAGAAGATTTGTCCAAACAAATGAGCAAGGTACCCGTGAGCGTCAACGATTTCCCAGGTTTTGTGTCCAATCGGGTATTGATGCCAATGTTGAATGAAGCGATTTATTGCGTGTACGAAGGAGTTGCAACACCGGAAGCGATCGATGAAGTGATGAAGCTGGGCATGAACCATCCGATGGGACCGCTTCAACTGGCTGATTTCATCGGGCTGGATACTTGCCTCTACATTATGGAAGTACTGCACGAAGGGTTCGGTGATTCGAAATACCGCCCATGCCCATTGCTGCGCAAGTACGTAAAAGCAGGATGGCTAGGCAAAAAATCCGGTCGTGGTTTCTACGTGTACAGCTAGCCGAAGATTTCGCAGAAAGGTAGGACGGACATGGATTTCCGATTGAACGAAGAGCAAGAGATGATGCGCCGCATGGTGCGAGACTTTGCCCAGAAAGAGATCGCACCATTCGTCCCGGTGATGGAGGAGACGGACCAGTTCCCGCGTCAGATCCTCAAAAAGATGGGCGAAATGGGGCTCATGGGCATTCCAATCGCCGAAGAGTGGGGAGGAGCGGGAGCGGACTTTATTTCCTACATTTTGGCCATTCACGAGATTTCCAAGGTGAGTGCGACAGTAGGTGTCATTTTGTCCGTGCATACCTCCGTCGGGACGAACCCGATTCTCTACTTCGGTACCGAGGAGCAAAAACGCAAATACGTGACCAAGCTTGCGAGTGGGGAATACCTCGGGGCTTTTGCCTTGACCGAGCCGCATGCAGGTTCTGATGCGAGCAGTATCCGAACCACAGCCGTGAAAAAGGGCGATGAGTACATCCTGAACGGAAACAAGGTGTTCATCACGAACGGCGGGGAGGCAGATACGTATATCGCCTTTGCTGTTACTGACGCGACAAAAGGAACCAAGGGAATATCGGCCTTTATCGTAGACAAGGATACACCGGGCTTCATGGTTGGGAAAAAGGAAAAGAAGATGGGACTTCACGGTTCCTATACGACAGAGCTCGTATTCGACAATGCGCGTGTACCGGCTGCCAACCTGTTGGGGCAGGAAGGGGAAGGCTTCTGTATCGCGATGGCGAATCTGGATTCCGGTCGCATCGGGATTGCTGCACAAGCCCTTGGTATTTGCGAGGCCGCAGTCCAATACGCGACAGAGTACGCCCGGGAACGCAAGCAGTTCGGACAATCGATTGCCAAGCAGCAAGCCATCGCTTTCAAGCTGGCTGACATGGCGACAAAAGCAGAAGTAGCCCGATTGCTGGTATACCGAGCGGCGTGGTTGCGCAGTCAAGGAATTGCTTGTGGAATGGAAGCCTCGATGGCAAAACGCTTTGCCACAGACTCTGCTATGGAGCTCGCCACAGAAGCTGTACAAATCTTTGGCGGCTATGGCTACACCAGAGAATATCCGGTTGAGCGACTATTCCGGGATGCGAAAGTAACGCAAATCTATGAGGGCACTAATGAAATTCAGCAAATTGTTATCGCCAAGCATTTGCTTGCTGATTGATAGAAAAATGAAAAGCACATGGGGGAGTGAGCCATATGAATTTCCAACTGACGGAAGAACATGACATGATGCGCAAGATGATTCGCGACTTTGCAGAGAATCAAGTAGCTCCGACAGCAGCCGAGCGCGACGAAGAAGAGTGCTTTGATCGTTCCATTTTTGAGCAAATGGCTGAGCTTGGACTGACAGGGATTCCTTGGCCAGAACAATACGGTGGAGCAGGTGCAGATTACCTGAGCTACGTCATTGCAGTGGAAGAACTCTCCCGTGTGGATGCCTCTATTGGGGTGACACTGTCTGCCCATGTCTCCTTGGCGAGCTGGCCGATTTACAAATTCGGGACAGAGGAGCAAAAGCAAACGTTTTTGCGGCCATTGGCAGAAGGCAAGAAGATGGGCGCGTACTGTTTGACCGAGGCGGGATCTGGGTCCGATTCTGCTGGAATGCGCACGACAGCCGTACGTGATGGCGATCACTACATTTTAAATGGCACCAAAATCTTCATTACTAATGCAGGCGAAGCCGAAATCTACATCGTATTCGCGGTCACTCAACCAGAGCTGAAGCATAAGGGCATCACGGCTTTCATCGTTGAAAAAGGCATGGATGGCTTCACGATGGGGAAAAAGGAGAAAAAGCTGGGCATCCGTTCCTCGCCAACACTTGCGGTCAATTTTGAAGATGTGCGCGTGCCGGTAGAAAATAGACTGGGTGAAGAAGGTCAAGGCTTCAAGATCGCAATGATGACATTGGACGGTGGAAGAAACGGTATCGCTGCTCAAGCATTGGGAATTGCACAAGGTGCGTACGAGCATGCACGGAATTATGCCAAAGAACGCAGTCAGTTCGGCAAACCAATCGCTTCCTTGCAGGCAATCCAGTTCAAACTGGCAGACATGGCAACCAAGATCGAGGCATCCCGTTTGCTCACTTATCAAGCAGCGTGGCTGGAGGATCAAGGTCTACCATATGGCAAAGCATCTGCGATGTCCAAAGTATTTGCAGGGGATACAGCGATGGAAGTGACAACCGAGGCTGTTCAAGTTTTCGGAGGTTACGGCTACACGCGGGAGTATCCTGTGGAGCGCTTCATGCGTGATGCCAAAATTACACAAATCTATGAAGGAACAAATGAAATCCAACGTGTCGTGATCAGCAATTTCCTGCTAAAAGAGTAGGAAGCTGTCCCGTCTTCCAACACGATTACACACATAGAAAAGAAAAGTTTGGCTTTGTGCTCTTACTCGCGTATAATGATCTGCGATGATACAAAAGTAGAGTGTTTGCGCCTTCTTTTCTATGAGGCGTCTGACCAAACGCTCAGTCGGTTGGAAAGGTGGATTTTGGAGTGTCTGACAAGAGAAAAACGATACCGTCCCTGGTAAAGGACCCAAAACTGATCGAGAGAAGACGAGAGCAGATTATTGAGGCTGCCGTTCATCTCTTCATTAATAAAGGTTTTCATAAAACGACGACAAGGGAGATTGCCCGGGCGTCTGGATTTAGTATTGGTACGTTGTACGAGTATATCGAGTCAAAAGAAGACGTGCTTTATCTTGTTTGCGATGCCATTCATGCGGAGATGGAGACGCGCTTGCGTGAAGCGATCAACTTCAACGGAACTGGCTTGAAAACATTAAAGGTAGCACTAAAAAGTCTGATCCGCGTGATGGATCAGATGAGCGACCGCGTGTTGCTTATTTATCAGGAAGCCAAATCATTGCCAAAAGAAACACTCCGCTACGTATTGGGCCGTGAAGAAGCCATTTCGCATATTTTCGTCGAAATCCTGGAAAAAGGGATTGCCGATGGTTCGTTGCGCATTGACGAAAAGAACGTCAAGCTAATGGCGGACAATATCATGGTTTTGGGCGAAATGTGGGTCTTCCGCCGCTGGGCATTGAAAAAGCACTATACCATTGAGGAGTACACAGAGAAGCAAATTGCCCTGTTGCTTCGCGAAATCAGTGTCTCCGATTAAGAAGAGAGTTTAAAAAGTCTGGGAAACATAGGGTGCCAAGCATACTTCGCGTCTACCGCGCCTTGATCTGCTTGGCCCTGTTTTTCCGCCTTTTTAAACGTATAAAAAGGAGAGTGGAACGATGGAAACGGAAGTGTATCGTCCGCAAAACAAGGTTCGCTTTGTGACCGCAGCCAGTCTGTATGATGGTCACGACGCCTCGATTAATATCATGCGCCGTATTTTACAATCGTCGGGAGTAGAGGTTATCCATCTCGGACATAACCGCTCTGTTGACGATATTGTAACAGCCGCTGTCCAGGAGGATGTGCAAGGGATTGCCATCAGTTCCTATCAAGGCGGTCATGTGGAGTATTTCAAATACGTAATTGATCTATTACGCGAGCGGGGAGCAGAGCATATCCGTGTTTTTGGCGGCGGTGGCGGCGTTATCGTTCCACGCGAGATTCGGGAATTGGAAGAGTACGGAGTCTGTAAGATTTACTCGCCAGATGACGGCAGACGATTGGGTCTGCAGGGTATGATCAATGACATGATCAGACGCAGCGACTTCCCAACCGTCAAGCAGCTGGAGGAAGAAGTAGCAGGCTTGCGCGAGCAAAACCATCAGGCGATTGCCCGGCTTATTTCCGTTGCGGAGTATGCAGTGGACCAGCCCGAATGGGCAGAGCCTCTCCGTGAAAGTTTAGTGGAAGCCGATTCAACCATACCGGTATTAGGGATTACAGGTACGGGTGGAGCAGGAAAAAGCTCATTAACCGATGAGCTTGTTCGTCGATTTATTCGCGTTTATCCCGAGAAGACGGTTGCGATCTTGTCTGTCGATCCATCCAAGCAAAAATCAGGTGGAGCGTTACTTGGTGACCGCATCCGCATGAATGCCAACTCGACACCGCGCGTTTATATGCGCAGTCTCGCTACTCGCAAATCAGGCATGGAGCTGTCTGCTGCATTAAAAGACGCGATTCAAGTAACACGCTCTGCCCATTTTGATCTGATCATTGTGGAAACGAGCGGGATTGGTCAGGGGGATGCGCAGGTCACAGAAGTGTGCGACGTCTCCATGTACGTCATGACCAGTGAATTCGGGGCTCCATCTCAGCTGGAAAAGATTGATATGCTCGACTTCGCTGATGTGATCGCGATCAACAAATTTGAGCGCAAAGGCTCAGAGGACGCTCTTCGCGAGGTTCGCAAGCAATATCGACGCAATCATCAGCTTTTTGAGCTGCCGGATGAGAAAGTTCCTGTGTATGGTACGATTGCGAGCCAGTTTAACGACCCGGGAACGAATGTGTTGTTTGCTGCCCTGATGCATCGGATTGTAGAAAAGACTGGCGTTGACTGGTCTGTAGAGCATTTGGATACGACCCCCGTAAAGATTCATAAAACTTCGTTGATTCCGACAGAGAGAATCAATTATTTGCAAGACATTGCCAACACCGTTCGTCAATATCGTGCCTATACAGAAGAACAGTCAGCGATTGCACGCAAGCTTTTTCAGTTGCAGGGTGCGAAGGAAACGATTCTGGCTTCGGGAGATTCTGCGGCTTCCGAGCTGGTGGCGGTACTTGATAAACAAATCGTTCTCTTTGAAGAAAAGCTGCATCCGGAGTGCCGACGTATCCTCGAAAATTGGCCCAAGCTCAAGGAGGCCTATCGGAAGGATCAATTCGTCACGAAAATTCGCGACAAGGAATTGGTTACCAAGCTGTTCAGCGTATCTTTGTCGGGTACACGCATTTCAAAAGTAGCCGTCCCTGATTACGAGGATTGGGGCGAAATTTTAAAGTGGTCGTTAAAAGAAAATGTCCCGGGGGAATTCCCGTATACTGCAGGAGTATTTCCGTTTAAACGCGAGGGAGAAGACCCCAAGCGACAATTTGCAGGCGAAGGTACTCCAGAGCGGACGAACAGACGCTTTCACTTCCTGTCTCAAAATGATGAAGCGAAGCGACTCAGTACTGCTTTTGACTCGGTTACGCTGTATGGAGAGGACCCTGACTACCGCCCGGATATTTACGGGAAAATCGGTACGAGTGGGGTTAGCATTTGTACTTTGGATGACATGAAAAAGCTGTACGCCGGCTTTGATCTTTGTGCACCTAGCACCTCTGTGTCCATGACAATCAACGGTCCTGCTCCAATGATTTTGGCCATGTTCATGAATACGGCGATTGAGCAGCAGTTGGATGCCTTTGTTCAAAAAGAAGGGCGTCAGCCTACCGAAGAGGAAGCGAAGCAAATCAGAGCGTACACGCTGTCGACTGTTCGCGGAACCGTTCAGGCAGATATTTTGAAAGAGGATCAAGGGCAAAACACGTGTATCTTCTCGACAGAATTTGCCTTGCGGATGATGGGGGATATCCAGCAGTATTTTATCGACCATAAAGTGCGGAACTACTACTCCGTGTCCATTTCCGGCTATCATATTGCGGAGGCGGGGGCGAATCCGATTACGCAGCTTGCGTTTACGCTGTCTAACGGATTTACCTATGTCGAGTATTATTTGAGCCGTGGGATGAACATCGATGACTTTGCGCCGAACCTGTCCTTCTTCTTCTCCAATGGTCTCGATCCGGAATACACCGTGATTGGACGTGTGGCTCGCCGGATTTGGGCAACTGTGATGAAAAATCGTTATGGTGCAAATGACCGCAGTCAAAAGCTGAAGTACCACATTCAGACGTCCGGCCGTTCCTTGCACGCGCAGGAGATGGATTTCAACGATATCAGAACGACTTTGCAGGCCTTGATTGCGATTTACGACAACTGTAATTCTCTCCATACGAATGCATACGACGAAGCGATTACAACCCCGACTGAGAACTCTGTGCGACGGGCGATGGCGATTCAGATGATCATCAACAAGGAAATGGGACTCGCCAAAAACGAGAACCCGCTTCAAGGGGCATTCATCATCGATGAGCTGACAGATCTGGTAGAAGAGGCAGTTATGCAAGAGTTCGAGCGGATCAGTTCTCGCGGAGGCGTGCTGGGGGCAATGGAGACTCAATACCAGCGCGGCAAAATTCAAGACGAGTCCATGTATTACGAAATGAAAAAGCATACGGGTGAGCTGCCAATTATTGGGGTGAACACGTTCATTAACCCGAATGCATCTGAGGACGATTACGAGATTGAATTGGCTCGCGCGACCGAAGAGGAAAAAGAACAGCAAATCATAAATCTCCGTGCGTTCCAGGAGCGCCACAAGGATGTGTCTGCGGCTGCACTGCGGCGCCTGCAGGAAGTGGCTATGGCGGGAGAAAACATTTTTGCCGAGCTGATGGAGACGGTAAAAGTAGCATCGCTTGGTCAAATCAGTGCTGCCTTGTATGAAGTAGGCGGCCAATACCGCAGAAATATGTAAGACAAATCCCTCGGTAGCGATTGCCGAGGGATGTCTTTGGTTTTGGTGTCGACAAGAATTAGTCAGCCCCTGTTTGAAAGCCTTGCATTTTCGTCTAAAATAAGGAATACTGTATGATAGCCTTCTTATGTTGTACGTTGTACAATCGAAGAAATCGATATCATTTATGAATGACTTATACAGGCCTGCGTCCCCCGAACAGGGCACCGGGTCAGTATTCAAATCAATCGTTTTCATATGGAAAGGACGTGCCCTGAGTGAGTCAATTGTTTGCTCATATTGATTCCGAGAAACTGAGTGAGATGGCGTTAGTTGACATTGCGTATGAAATTTTGCGTGAAACTAACCGCACTTACAACTTCCGCGAGCTGATGAATGAACTGGTTGCAGTGCGCAAGCTAACTGATGAACAACTCATGGCAATCATCGCGCAAGTATACACAGAAATTAACATTGATGGCCGTTTCGTGTGCCTTGGTGACAATGTATGGGGATTGAAACGTTGGTACCCAACTGACACCGTAGAGGAAACTCAAGAGGGTGGCGGAACGAAGAAGAAGAAAATCGTCACGGAAGACGACTTCGACGATTACGATACCGAAGACGAAGGTGTCGAAGAATACGAAGACGACGATGTTGTCATCTTTGAGGACGAAGAGGAATTCGTCGACGAAGATTCTGATATCGAAGAAGAAGAAATCGATGGAGAAATCGACGAGGAAGAACTCGAAGACGAAGAAGATGAGATGTTCGAAGAGGACGAAGAGCTTGAGGAAGAGGAATCCGACGAAGAGCTCGACGACGAAGACGAGAAATAGATCCTTGACTTCCGCTTAAGGGACAGATAAAATACTCCTTGGGCTTCACATGAAGAAGGATCAAATATGGGAAACTATAAAACAAAAGTGCCCCTACCCCATTTCTTTACGGGATAGGACTCGCTTTTGTTTTTCTTTTTTTTTGGAGCCGTCTTCATTCGATTTTTATAACAACTTAAGGGTGAGGGAAAGAGGGGACGTTAACGATGACGAAGTATATTTTTGTGACAGGCGGGGTTGTATCCTCGTTGGGAAAAGGAATTACAGCGGCTTCTCTGGGCCGACTCTTGAAAAATAGGGGTCTGAAGGTAACCATTCAGAAGTGTGACCCATACATCAACGTTGACCCGGGAACGATGAGTCCATATCAACACGGGGAAGTTTTCGTAACGGACGATGGTGCGGAAACAGACCTGGACTTGGGCCACTATGAGCGCTTTATCGATATCAACCTGAGCGCTAACTCCAATATGACGACGGGTAGAATTTACTCGACTGTCATCGCCAAAGAACGCCGTGGCGACTATTTGGGAGGAACCGTTCAAGTAATTCCTCACATCACGAACGAAATCAAAGATCGCATTTTCCGTGCAGGTCGCGAAACCGGGGCAGATGTAGTGATTACCGAGATCGGTGGAACTGTTGGGGATATCGAGAGCTTGCCATTCCTTGAATCCATTCGCCAGATCAAAAGTGACATCGGTCGTGAAAACGTCATGTACATCCACGTAACCCTGGTACCATATATCAAGGCAGCAGGTGAAATGAAAACCAAACCTACGCAACACAGCGTGAAAGAACTGCGCAGCTTGGGTATTCAACCAAATGTGATCGTGACACGTACGGAGCAACCGATGACGCAAGAAATGAAAGACAAGTTGGCTCTGTTCTGTGATATCGATAAAAACGCGGTAGTGGAATGTGTAGACGCTGATAGCCTTTACGATGTGCCACTGCAATTGCAAGCACAAGGCTTGGACGATTACGTATGCCGCCACCTGGGGCTGACTTGCCAGGATGCGGATATGACAGAGTGGAAATCGCTCGTATCGAAAATCAAAAACCTGTCGAAAACGACTACCATTGCAATTGTTGGTAAATATGTAGAATTGCATGATGCTTACTTGTCCGTAGCAGAAGCGCTGTACCATGGTGGCTATGCGAACGACTCCAAAGTAGAAATCAAATGGGTGCACGCGGAAGAAGTTACGCCAGAAAATGTTGGCGAATTGCTCGGTGATGTAAATGGTATCCTCGTACCAGGCGGCTTTGGCGATCGTGGTATCGAAGGTAAAATCATCGCTACGCGCTATGCTCGTGAAAATAAAGTGCCATTCCTCGGAATTTGCCTGGGTATGCAAATCGCTGTGATCGAGTTCGCTCGCCACGTAGCGGGTATGGATGGAGCAAACAGCTCCGAGATCAACCCGAATACAGCGTATCCGGTGATTGACCTTTTGCCGGAGCAAAAAGATATCGAGGACAAGGGCGGTACAATGCGTCTGGGCCTCGGTCCAACCAAAGTGGAAGAAGGCACGCTGACTGAGGCTGCATACGGAAGCACTCTGGTTTATGAACGTCATCGTCATCGCTATGAAGTGAACAACGAATACCGTGATCAATTGGCGCAAATGGGCTTGCGTTTTGCGGGTACAACTCCAGATGGTCGTCTGGTTGAAATCGTGGAAGTTCCCGAACATCCATGGTATGTAGCGACACAGTTCCATCCAGAGTTCACATCCCGTCCGAACCGTCCACAGCCACTGTTCCGTGACTTCGTGAAGGCTTCCCTGAACAAATAACATAGATCGATAAATAGAAAGACGCACCCGCGATGTATTCGCAGGTGCGTCTTGTGCTTTTAGAAGCAGATCAATGGAACAAGGGGGATAGCCAGGCTACCCAGTAGGCGGCGGGAATGAGTAGGAATTGAGCCAAAATCGTTCCGATAAAACGTGAGATCATCAGCCACAGGTACATATCACGAATCGATTGCTGCGTGGTTTTCCCTTGCATTGCTTTTTCTGTCAAAAGGGCAATTTGCGGGTCTACCAGAATCGTCATGAAAATCGTGGCAAATCCGTTGATTAATCCGGAAGACATCAAAACGGTTGCTTTGTAATCGGGGGCTAGCAATGTCGCGTACAACACGGACAGTACGCTGCTTGTGTAGATGGCTGTCCCAAATGCATTTAATAACAGTAATCGTTTGGGAACGCCTTTGATTCGAAACCGAGAGATGGCTTGCCAGCTAGGAATCCGAACATGGTGGTGGACACGTCGGATGGTATCGACACTAACTGCCGTGCGAATCATTTGCGGAATCGAGCCAGCTATCTCCAAGTGCGAGATCATTCGTTTCGATATTTGGACAAAAGTGGGAAACAGTACAATAGCCGCCAAGGTTCCGAGCGAGGACGCAGCAATAATTACGTGCAAATGCGTGCTAGGATCAAAGTGTTCCATTGCAGCTTGATCCATCAATCCCCCAGTAAAGGGTCCTTGAATCAGGTTGGAAGTACGGGAGAGGAGCAATACGATCCCGACCAAAGACATCGCTACAGCAATCCTGCCCGTTTGTACCCCTGCAAAACGGATTCCGTAGGTAAGTGTCTCTGTCGTATGGATAATAAATGTTAACAAGCAAATCAGCCACAGAGCATCCATAGTAAGTATCTGGCTCCTTGTGTGTAGGGGAAATTGGTTTTTCCATTATACTCGAAATGAGGCCCATGGGAAATTTTAAGTTGACGTTTAGCAAAAAAGGTGAAGGAGTTTCCTGATTTTAGGCGAACCCATAATAATTAAGAAAACGCATTCGTCAGGGGGGAATCAGATTGTTCGACAAACAAGATAAAAAGGTACTGGTTGTGGATGACCAGTATGGGATTCGCATTTTACTGTATGAGGTGCTGGGAAAAGAAGGGTACAAGACCTTTCAAGCAGCAAACGGGAAAATGGCATTGGAAATCGTGGAAAAAGAATCACCAGATTTGGTTATCCTCGACATGAAGATCCCTGGGATGGATGGTATTGAGATCTTGAAACACATCAAGAAGATCAATCAGGAAATCAAAGTCATCATGATGACAGCTTACGGAGAGCTGGACATGATCAAAGAAGCAACACAACTGGGAGCATTGACTCATTTTACAAAGCCTTTTGATATCGATGAACTACGAATGGCAGTACATCAGCAATTAGCTTGTTAGAAAACAGACTGCAAAGGTCAGGGTACAAGCGTCCCTGTTAACAAATGCTTGTCTGTGGTATAATAAGCCACATGACTGAAGTCTGCTAGAGGAGGATTTACAAAATGCCACTGGTACCTATGACCGCTTTTACCGAAGACGTCAAAAAGCATAAATACGCCGTCGGACAATTTAACCTGAACAATCTGGAGTTTACTCAAGCGATTACGGAAGCTGCGATGGAAGAAAAATCGCCTGTGATCTTTGGTGTTTCTGAGGGTGCATTGAAATACATGGGGATCGATTATACAGTAGCGATTGCAAAAGTGGCTGCTGAACGAGCAGGAGTTCCTGTTGCTTTGCATCTTGACCATGGTAGCAATTTTGACATGGTAATGAAGTGCATTCGTGCTGGGTTCTCTTCTGTTATGTTCGATGGTTCCCATCATTCGTTTGAAGATAACCTTCGCCTGACCAAACAGGTTGTAGAGGCTGCTCACGCTGTTGGCGTATCGGTAGAAGGTGAACTCGGTACCATCGGCGGGGTGGAAGACGACTTGTCTGTTGACGAGGAAGATGCCACTCTGGCAAATCCTGAGGAAGCAATTCGCTTCTGGGAAGAAACAAAAGTAGACTACGTAGCGATTGCTGTAGGTACAGCACACGGTATGTACAAAGGAGTTCCAAAAATCCGCTACGACATTATCGAAAAAGTAGCGAGCAACATTGGAGCGCCGATCGTTCTTCACGGTGGTTCCGGCGTACCAGACGAAGCGATTATCGAATCCATCCGTTTGGGCGTAGGAAAAATCAATGTAAATACAGAAAGCCAAGTCGCATGCACGGAAACAGTTCGCAAAGTGCTGGCTGCCAAGCCGAATGAGATCGACCCACGCAAATACCTGGGCCCTGCTCGCGATGCGATCAAGGAAGTAGTCAAAGGAAAAATGCGCCTGTTCGGAAGCAGCAACCGCGCGTAACTGGGAGGATAATCATGCGTTTTTTGATCGATACAGCAAACGTTGAAGAAATTCGCGAGATTCACGAATGGGGAGTTCTGGCGGGCGTAACGACAAATCCGTCTCTGGTTGCCAAAGAAGGACGCGATTTTGTTGAAACCCTGAAAGAAATTCTCGATATTGTTGACGGTCCGATCAGTGCCGAAGTCATCAGTACCGATGCAAAAGGCATGATCGAAGAGGGAGAGAAGCTCGCTGCTCTCTCGAAAAACATCGTTATCAAGCTGCCAATGACCGCAGAAGGTTTGAAGGCGACCAAGTATTTTGCCAAGCGCAAAATCAGAACAAACGTAACACTGGTGTTCTCCGCGAATCAGGCACTTTTGGCTGCGCGCGCAGGTGCGAGCTTCGTGTCTCCGTTCCTGGGACGCTTGGATGATATTGGTCAAGATGGTATGCAATTGATCGAAGATATTGCAGAAATCTTTTCTGTTCACGGTATCGACACCGAAATCATTGCGGCATCTGTGCGCCACCCTGTTCACGTAACGGAGGCAGCCCGCCGTGGTTCTCACTTCGCTACCATTCCAGCGAAAGTCTTCAAACAACTCATTGCCCACCCACTGACAGACAGTGGCTTGGAGAAATTCCTCGCTGACTGGGCAAGCATGCAAAAATAAGGACACGTGTTGAAAGTCCAAGCACCTTTTCCATTGGGGAAGGTGCTTCTTTCCCGATTACGCCTGAGGAGAGCAAAGCATGGATAAGCTGATCATCAACGGTGGAAAACCGCTCGCGGGGACGGTGACCATCAGCGGAGCAAAAAACAGCGCGGTCGCACTCATTCCAGCAGCGTTGCTGGCAGATGGACCCGTTGTTATTGAGAATCTCCCCCGTATTCAGGATGTAGGTATTTATCACGAGCTCTTGCAGGAAATGGGAGCTGACGTGCTGTTCGAAGAAGATTGGATGGAAGTAGACGGACGCAGTATGAGGCTGATGCTCATGCCAAATGGTCGCATCAAAAAGCTTCGTGCCTCGTACTATTTGTGGGGAGCTTTGCTCGCCAAGTTCGGTGAAGCCCAGGTAGGCTTGCCAGGTGGCTGTGATTTGGGCCCGCGTCCAGTAGATTTGCATATCAAAGGCTTTGAAGCGATGGGCGCCGAAGTGGAGAACAAAAACGGCGTCATGACTATCCGTGCCCAAAATGGACGTTTGCAGGGTGCGCGAATTTATCTCGATCTGGTCAGTGTTGGTGCGACCATTAACATCATGCTGGCTGCTGCCAAAGCAGACGGTGTGACCATTATTGAAAACGCTGCCCGTGAGCCTGAAATCGTCGATGTAGCAACCTTGCTCAACAATATGGGAGCAAACATCAAAGGGGCAGGAACGGATATGATCCGCATTCAAGGCGTCGAACGCTTGCGCGGATGCCGTCATACGATTATCCCCGATCGAATCGAAGCGGGGACGTACATGATTGCGGCAGCGGCAACGAACGGCAATGTGATGGTGGAGAATGTTATTCCGAAACATTTGGAGTCTGTAACGGCCAAGCTGCGCGAAATTGGTGTGCACGTGGTAGAGCAGGATGACAGTATTCAAGTCATCGGACATGATTCTTATCGATCAATCGATGTGAAAACGAGTCCGTATCCGGGTTTTCCAACGGATCTCCAGCAGCCGATCACGACCTTGCTGACTCTTGCCAAAGGCTCAAGCATCGTGACGGACAATATTTACAGCTCACGTTTTCGACATGTAGATGAACTGCGCCGTATGGGAGCTTCCTTGAAGATTGAAGGAAGATCGGCTGTCATCGAAGGCGGAAGCAAACTGAATGGTGCCAAGGTGGTGGCTTCAGATTTGCGTGCGGGAGCAGCTTTGTTCATTGCCGGCCTGGCAACGAACGGCACGACAGAATTAGAAGGACTCGAACATATAGATCGTGGCTACGAAAACCTGGTGGGCAAGTTGCAAGCCTTGGGGGCCGACATTACTCGTGTGGGCCTGCAAAGCATGGAAAACCACCAGCGTTAACCAATCACCAGGAGAGGAGTCTTCCAGAATGGAACGCAGTTTAACACTTGAATTGGTACGTGTGACTGAAGCCGCTGCTTTGGCTTCTGCCAGTTGGATGGGTCTCGGAAAAAAAGATGAGGCTGATGATGCGGCAACGACCGCAATGCGCAATGAATTTATGAAAGTGCCGATGGATGGCGTCGTAGTAATTGGCGAGGGCGAAATGGACGAAGCGCCAATGCTTTACATCGGTGAGCGTCTGGGCCAGGGAGTGGCTCCAGCAGTCGATGTGGCTGTAGACCCTTTGGAGGGAACAAATATCCTTGCAAAAGGTACGTGGGGAGCGATTTCGGTCATTGCTATCGCAGACCGCGGAAATTTGTTGCATGCTCCTGACATGTATATGGAGAAAATGGCAGTAGGGCCTAAAGCAGTCGGCAAGGTCGATATCAACGCACCGGTTCGCGATAACCTGAAGGCGGTAGCACAGGCACAAGGGAAAGATATCAGCGATTTGGTCGCTATTGTACTTGACCGTGATCGCCACTCCAAGGTGATCCACGAGATTCGTGAGGCAGGGGCGCGTATTCGCCTCATCTCTGACGGAGACGTAGCGGCTGCGATCAATACCGCTTTCCCGGATACAGGTGTAGACATTTTGTTCGGTTCTGGAGGAGCTCCTGAAGGTGTTCTGGCAGCAGTTGCCTTGAAATGCCTCGGGGGAGAAATTCAGGGCAAGCTCTTGCCACAAAATGAAGATGAGATTAAACGCTGTGTCAAAATGGGATTGACGAACCCTCATCAAGTACTGTTCATGGATGATTTGGTCAAAGGTGATGACGCTATTTTTGCAGCGACAGGTGTAACGGATGGCGAGTTGCTCAAAGGGGTTCGCTTCCAGGGAACTCGTGCGACGACCAATTCCGTTGTTATGCGTGCAAAAACCGGAACGGTACGTTTCATTGAAGGGAACCACCGCTTGGAACGCAAGCCGATGAAAGGTTTGTAAGAAAATCATTTTCGCATCTATTTGTTGAGCTAGGTTTTTTCAAGAGTAAATAAAGAGTGGTGGATGTATGTTACTTTCTGAACTAGAAGAAAAGAAGCTGACCGACCTCTATAAGTTGGCCAAGGAATACCATATTCCGTACTACTCCCAGCTGAAGAAGAAGGAATTGATTTTCGCGATTCTTCGGGCACGAGCGGAGCGGGATGGTCTCATGTTTATGGAGGGGGTTCTCGAAATATTGCCGGAGGGATACGGCTTCCTCCGCCCCATTAACTATCTCCCCAGCTCAGAAGATATCTACATTTCCCAGTCGCAGATTCGCCGTTTTGATCTGCGGATGGGGGATGTGGTATCAGGAAAAGCAAGACCACCGAAGGAGAATGAACGTTATTTTGGGCTCCTTCAAGTAGAGGCAGTGAACGGAGAAGACCCTGAGACAGCCGCAGAGCGTCTTCATTTCCCCGCTTTGACACCGTTGTATCCTCAAACCAAGCTCGTACTGGAGACAGCCCCTACACGTGTTTCCACTCGCCTGATGGATCTTCTCTCTCCTGTTGGACTGGGTCAGCGTGGATTGATTGTGGCTCCGCCAAAAGCGGGGAAAACCATGCTGATCAAAGAAATTGCCAACAGCATTACCGAAAGCCGCCCGGATATCCACTTGTTTGTCTTGCTCATTGATGAGCGCCCGGAAGAGGTGACGGATATGCAGCGATCTGTCAAAGGAGAGGTAGTTGCCTCGACTTTTGACGAGTTGCCTGAGAATCACATCAAAGTTGCTGAGCTTGTCTTGGAGCGTGCAAAGCGACTGGTTGAGCACAAAAAAGACGTGGTGATCCTGCTGGATTCCATTACACGTCTCGCTCGTGCTTACAACTTGGTTATTCCTCCAAGTGGTCGAACGTTGTCCGGTGGTATTGATCCGGCAGCCTTCCATCGTCCGAAGCGCTTTTTTGGTTCAGCGCGCAATATTGAAGAAGGCGGCAGCTTGACCATTTTGGCGACTGCTTTGGTTGAGACCGGCTCCCGTATGGACGATGTGATTTACGAGGAGTTCAAAGGAACCGGAAACATGGAGCTTCATTTGGATCGCAAGCTGGCGGAGCGCAGGATTTTCCCGGCGATCGATATCCGCCGTTCGGGTACGCGCCGCGAAGAGCTTCTGCTCACCAAAGAAGAGCTGGATAAGCTGTGGATGATCCGGAAAAACATGAATGAAACAAATGAGTTTGTCGACTCCTTTATTAAAAAGTTGGCAGATACAAAAACAAACGAAGAATTTTTGCAAACCCTTGAGTCTAAGCAACAGGGAAGAGGGAAAGCAGCTAGCACGACGGTGAGTTCATGATGACTCACCGTCATTTTTTTTGTGGCGTTGGCATACCGTTAGGAAGGGAGCTGGAAAAGAAGGAGGAGATGCTTAGTGGAGTACGTGCAAGTTAGCGCTCCGGTGGAGTCACAGATGGAAGCGAAACAAGCAGTCGTGGAGCAAGCGCTATTTCAAGCGTTTAATCCCTATGCCAGTCTGACTTCACCTGCACCAGCAACGAAAGGAAATTCAGTGGTGTACGCTGTTCGGCAAGGAGATACGCTATCTGGTATTGCCCAGCGATACGGCCTTTCTCTAAAAAACCTGGTAGAAGCGAATAGCATTACGAATCCCCATCTGGTAAGCGTGGGCATGAAGCTGATCATCAAGCGTGATGAAGTCGGACATATGGTGAAAAAAGGAGAAACACTGGATTACATAGCAAGGCGGTACGGTGTGAGTCGGGAATCGTTAATCGAACGAAACCCGCTGCTAAAATGGCTGTCGGACAACCTGTATGTAGGACAGGTCGTGTATGTCCCTATCGCAAAAGGCAATCCGATGTTGGGCAACGACCCGGAGCAGAAGCGAAGTGCCGTTCATGCAGCAAGTCGGCAGGTCATCACGAGGATTCGCGGCGGTCTAAGTTGGCCTGTCAAAGAAGCAACGATTACAAGCGGATTTGGAGCACGTTGGGGAAAAACACACAAGGGTGTGGATTTGTGGAATGAACATGAATCAAAGACCCCAATTTTGGCAGCAAGGGCAGGAGTTGTTGTGGAGGCTGGCGCCAATCGGTCTGGGTATGGGCGGATGGTCGTGATTGATCACGGAGATGGCTTGCAAACCTTTTATGCCCATATGCGTCTGTTGTTGGTGTCACCTGGTCAAACCGTAGAAGCGGGTGAGATATTGGGATACATGGGTCAAACGGGTAATTCTACGGGCTATCATTTGCACTTTGAAGTGCGGCAGGATGATGTGCCGATCAATCCACTTCCCTATCTTGGCAGGTAACCCTATACAATTTACATTGCTTTTTCAATGCGATACAATGGGCAAAGCAAAGAAGCGAGGCGATTTTCCTATGTATTTAGTTTACGCAGATGAAAAAGGCAATGTATACGACCACCCAGGTCTTTTTGCAGTGGCTCGTAACGGAGATATATTGACAGAAATTCTGGAAGAAGAACTGATCCCGCTCCCGGAAGGATCGACGTTGGTCAGTTTGCCAGACACCGAGCCGATCGGAATGGACCCCGACACAGGTGAAATGGTCAAGTTGGATGGCTGTACAGCAGTAGGTGCACTTGTGCCACAAGGCATTACAAGGCTCTTGCTGCCAGGCTACGTGAAAACGAACAAGGAAAGCAAGCTGCCTTTGTTTGGTTACTCCGCAGTCGTCTGGAAGGATAACCGTTTTTGGGTAACGGGGCGCGCGAGTGACGATATTTACAAATGGGACCCGTTGAACTTCCCGATGGATGAACTGCGCCAGCGAGTGGCAAAGACGTTGGAGACGTTTCCGCAAAACCGCATTTTGAACCACTTGTCCCACTGTGCGTTGGAGTACGAATGCTTGACGGCCTCCAATAACTTTTTCAACCGCTGGGAAGGCAGCTTGCCTGTTTCCTATACCTGTAATGCGGGTTGTTACGGCTGTATTTCCGAGCAACCAGATGACAGTGGGTTCCCTTCTCCACAGACGCGGATGAACTTCAAACCGACAGAGGACGAGCTGGTGGAAGTCATGCTACACCACTTGAAGACACCGGAGAGCATCATCAGCTTTGGACAAGGCTGTGAGGGTGAGCCTTCTACGATGGCTTCGATCATTGTTCCTGCTATGCGTCGCGTACGGGAAACGACAGATATGGGCTTTATCAACATCAATACGAATGCAGGCTTGACGGATCATATCAAAGGCATTGTCGACGCCGGGCTTGATCTGATGCGTGTGAGTATTATCAGTGCGATTGACGAACACTATCATGCATACTACCGCCCGCGCAACTACACATTGGAAAATGTAGCACGTTCTGCTGAGTACGCGGCATCCAAGGGTGTGTATACGTCCATTAACTACTTGTGCTTCCCTGGTGTGTTTGACCGTGAAGAGGAAATGGAAGCGATGATCGAGTTCATCCGCAGAACAGGCATTAAGCTGATCCAGTTGCGAAATCTGAATATCGATCCAGAGAGCTACTTGGCGATGATTCCAAAAGCGCAAGGCGAAGTATTCGGCATGAAGCAAGCTATCGAAATTTATCAGCAGGAGCTGCCAGATGTCGTTATCGGTTCGTTTACACATATTCCTCCGGATCAGCTCCAGCGCAGGAAAAACATGGCGTAATCGGCCAACCAGTTGCATTTCAACAGTGTTTCATGCTACTATCTGATATGTGTTTATATAACTCTGTTTCGGCAAACGATTCAGGGCGGAAAGAGGTGTAGAAGAGATGAAACAAGACATTCATCCTAAGTACAACGTAGTAACAGTTAGCTGCGCATGCGGTAACGAATTTGAATCCGGTTCCGTGAAACAAGCGTTGAAAGTGGAGATTTGCTCCAACTGCCATCCTTTCTTCACAGGAAAACAAAAATTCGTTGATGCAGGCGGCCGTGTAGACCGTTTCAAACGCAAATACAATCTGTCCTAATCAGAATGTATGGGAACAACCAGGTAGAGCAATCTGCCTGGTTTTGTCTTTTTCTGGCACTGATTTTTTGGGGGAGGACAAGCGATGACTGCCATAGTCTGGTTCCGTCGGGATCTGCGCTTGCACGACCATGCTGCTCTGCACGCAGCCATGCTCACTGGTGATCCGATTGTTCCTGTTTATATAGTGGAGGATTCGCACTGTCTTACTGAGGCTGTAGGGGATAAGCGACTTCATGCGCATTTTTCCGCGATAGCTGCACTCGACGACGCTTTGGTTCAACTGGGAGGTCGTCTCTTGATTCGCCACGGCGAACCACAGCAAGTGCTTAGCCAATTAGCCGAAGAGACGAGTGCAAATAAGCTGTTTTTCAATCGGGATTATACGCTAGACGCTCGCAAGCGAGACGAGCTCGTGTCAGAAGTCTTGAGTAGTCAGGGCGTATTTGTGCATGCATGCAAGGATTTGGTTTTGCATGAGCCGGGGGAAATTATGACAAAGCAGCGTACACCATATGCGGTTTTTACGCCTTATCGCCGCGTTTGGCAGACGTTGCCCAAAGACCGTCCATTCCCTCAACCGACGAGCTGGAATCTATTTGATCGGTTGAAGGAGTTGCCGAGTGAGCCTGTTCCTACTGTGGAAGATTTCGGACGCAACCGACCCTTTGGCATTGAGTGGGAAATGAAGCAGTTCGGGGAGCGAGCCGCACGTCAACGATTGCAGCAATTTTTAGATGGTGACATTTATACGTATAAAGAACAACGTGACATGCCAGGGGTGAATGCGACCTCCCGGCTGTCTTTTGCCCTAAATGCAGGTACTTTGTCTATACGGACGGTGTATCATAGCGTACAGGAAGTGCTTTCCGATGCGCGGGGTGAGCAGGTTACCTCGATCGAAACTTTTCTGACGGAACTCATTTGGAGAGAATTTTATCAGCAGGTGCTTTTTTTCCATCCGCACACGACTGCCCATGCTTACCTGCCGCAATTTGAAGAGGTCGCTTGGGAAAACAGGAAGGATTTGTTTGCTCGCTGGTGTCAAGGGGAGACAGGTTACCCGATTGTGGATGCTGCCATGAAGCAGTTGAATGAAACGGGATGGATGCACAATCGGCTGCGGATGATTTCGGCTTCTTTTTTGACAAAGGATTTGCTTGTGGATTGGCGGTGGGGAATGGCCTATTTCGCACAGCAGTTGATCGATTTCGATGAAGCGGCAAACATCGGGGGCTGGCAATGGAGTGCTTCGACTGGTACCGACGCGCAACCGTATTTTCGGATTTTTAATCCTGTCACGCAAGGGGAAAAGTTTGATCCTGACGGTGTTTTCGTCAAAAAATATCTTCCCGTATTGCGTGAAGTACCTCTACAATATATTCATAAACCATGGGACATGCCGGAGCATATCCAAGAGCAAGCAGGCTGCAGGATTGGCTTCGACTACCCGCTTCCTTGTGTGGACCATGCACAAAGAAGAAAGCTGGCCATGGCCTTGTTTCAGGAGGCAAAAGACCGCCATGCAAAGACTGAGTAACGATTTTTAGGCAAAGGGAGACAGAGACGTGGCACAACTATATTTTCGGTATGGAGCGATGAATGCTTCCAAATCCATTCAATTATTGACCGTTGCCCACAACTACGAGCAATCGGGGAAAAAAGTAGTAGTGTTTACTCCAGCAGTTGATGATCGCTATGGCGTGGGAAAAGTGGCTTCGCGTGTTGGGATTAGCCGAGAAGCGATTCCGATAAGCGAAGAGACCGATTTGTACCAAATCGTAGAGGCAGAATCAGTCAAGCCGCATTGCGTGTTGGTTGACGAGGCTCAGTTCATCAGCCGCCACCATGTAGATCAGCTCGTCAGGATCGTAGATAAGCTGGGAATCCCCGTAATCGTCTATGGCTTGTTGAAAAACTTCAAGAATGAGCTCTTCCCTGGCAGCGCCGCCCTTTTATGCGAGGCAGACAAAGTAGAAGAAATTAAAACAGTTTGTGTGTACTGCAATAAAAAGGCGACACATATTCTCAAGTTCAAAAATGGACAACCCGTCTACTCTGGGGAGACGATTGAAATTGCTGGAAATGATACATACAGCAGCGTCTGTCGCAAGCATTACTATACCCCTCCAGTTGCCGAATAAAGAAAGCATAAGCCACCCCCTGTTTGTCCCGTGCATGAGCCCAAAAGGCGATGCGCAGACTAAGCAAAACAGGAGGTGGCTTTTTCATGTGGACACAGCCAAATTGGCTTTTGCGCAGCCCGCGTGTCGTTCTGGGCTTGGTTGTACTTACGACTGTCCTCACTGTCGGATGCGGGGGAAATACGGCTAAGCAACAGGGCTATAGTACGGATACGAGGAATACCCAGCACAATATGAAGATCAGAGGGGATCAAAGCGGCAATACACTTCAAGGCCGTGCGCCTGTTCCTGCGGATCGTGACCCGTTAATGGGGCGCAATCAGAATCCGAATATGGTTATCGGCCACTGGAACTCACGTAATACCCAAGTCGACGTGACCAATATGGAAAGAATGGCCATGTCGGTAAAAGGTGTGGAAAACGCTCGCATCACACTCAGCGATGCCAATGCATATGTTACTCTTGACCTTGTGCATAACATCACTGCGAATCAGGCGCGAACCATCGAACAGCAGGTGATTTCGCTTCTTCAGGAAAGACTCCCGCGTTACGATTTTCACTTAACCTCGCATGACGGTTACCATCGCTGACAGGTGAGCAGGACGTATGTAGCAAGGCTCGGCATCGCCGGGCCTGTTTGGCATCGGTAAAACATTTCCAGTTATAATGCACTTTGACTTCTTGCGCCATTCCTCCTATAATTTATCTGTTATAACCGTTTTTATGGTAGATAGCATTTTATCGCAATTCATATCTAACATACATGCTACCAAGGCTTCGCCTGCGCCAAAAGGCTATTATTCTTTGCGATGGGGTGAAATAAAAATGTTTACACGCTTATCTGCAGTCGAAGAGCGTTTTGAAGAAGTAACCAACCTCCTATGTGACCCCGACGTCATTAGTGATACAAAACGCTTGCGTGAACTGTCCAAGGAACAATCTTCGTTGGAAGAGACGGTAACGACATACCGTGAATATAAATCAGTGGTGAGTCAAATCGATGACGCCAAAGCGATGCTGGAAGAGAAGCTGGATGACGAGATGCGTGAGATGGTCAAGCTCGAACTCAACGAATTGTCAGCACGCAAGGAACAACTGGAAGATCGCTTGAAGATCCTGTTGCTTCCAAAAGACCCGAACGATGAGAAAAACGTGATTGTAGAAATCCGTGGTGCTGCGGGTGGCGATGAAGCTGCACTATTTGCAGCGGTACTGTTCCGTATGTACACACGTTTTGCTGAGCGCAACGCTTTTAAAATTGAAGTGCTGGAGGCAAGCCCAACCGATATCGGCGGATACAAGGAAATTGTCTTCTCGCTGTCTGGTCGCGGTGCCTACAGCAAAATGAAATTCGAAAGCGGCGCCCATCGTGTGCAACGTATCCCGGCTACTGAGTCCGGCGGACGCATCCATACTTCCACTGCGACCGTACTGGTTCTGCCAGAAGCAGAAGACGTGGAAGTGGAAGTACACGAAAAAGATATCCGCATCGATACGTTCTGCTCCAGTGGTGCGGGCGGTCAGAGCGTTAATACGACCAAGTCTGCGGTGCGCGTAACGCATATTCCTACAGGGATCATGGTTTCTTGTCAGGACGAGAAATCCCAGCATTCCAACAAAGACAAAGCGCTGCGTGTATTGCGCGCTCGTCTGTATGATTTCTATATGCAACAACAAAATGCGGAAGCAGATGCTACGCGCAAAAGCTTGGTGGGTACTGGTGACCGAAGCGAGCGCATCCGCACGTACAACTATCCACAAAGCCGCGTGACCGACCACCGCATCGGTCTTACCCTGCACCGATTGGAATCGGTATTGGAAGGCGAATTGGATGAAGTGATCGACAACCTGATCCTGCATGAACAAACGGAGCTTCTGAAAAGCCATGCACACTCAGCTTGATTGGTCTGATGTCACGACGATTCGAGAAGCCCTATTACGGGCTTCTTCCTTTTTGCGGGAAAAAGGGACAAAGGATCCTTTGTTCGAAGCGGAGCTAATGATTCGTCATTGTCTCGACTGGGATCGGACGCGCTTTTTAATGTCCATGGCGGATTCAATCGATGCAGAAACATTAGTGAAGCTGGACGGACTGTGCGTGCGCAGGGCGAATAACGAGCCATTGCAATACATGTTTGGCGAACAGGAGTTTTACGGGCGTCCTTTTACGGTGCGACCAGGGGTGCTGATCCCAAGGCCGGAAACGGAAATACTGGTGGAGCAAGTGCTGGCTGCCGCTACAAAGCTCTGGCCTGAGAGCGAAGAGCTAGCGGTGGTGGATATCGGCACAGGGAGTGGAGCCATCTGTATTACGCTAGCGCTAGAAAAACCGCAATGGCGTGTAACTACGGTGGACCTGTCTCCTGAGGCAACGGCAATTGCTCGGGAAAATGCAAGTCATCTTGGTGCGGATGTCCGCTTTCTACAAGGGGATTTGGTGCAGCCGCTTTTGGAAGCTGGCGAAAAGGTAGACATCCTCGTATCCAATCCACCTTATATCCCGAGTCGCGATGTCGAGGAGCTGGACGATGAGGTGCGCGTACATGAGCCTCGCTTGGCTTTGGATGGCGGCGAAGATGGTCTGGATTGCTATCGTCGCCTGTGTAACGCGCTGCCGAATCTATTGAAAGAAAGAGCGGTCGTAGCGTTTGAGGTAGGCATTTATCAGGCTGGGGATGTAGCGGCATTGATGAGGGCATCCGGCGTCATGAATGAGGTAGAGATTGTTCCAGACTTGGCGGGGATCGAGCGGGTTGTTATCGGAGTGAGACGATAGCACTGGCTCGTCTCGCCTTTTTTACATAGGAATGAATGTTTGAAATCGTGTGAATCCGTCCATACTGATTGCTAAAGAGAGAAGATCAGTAGAGAGGGAGACGGATAACGATGAAACGGATGTTGTTAATGGCATTTAGCCTGATTATGCTCATGATGAGCTGGGAGGGGCAGCTTACTTCGGCCAATGTGTTGGATAATGGGCCGATCCCTCAAGAATCCGTTCGTTTGCGCATTATTGCGAACAGCGATTCGGTCCAAGATCAATGGTTAAAGCGCGAAGTCAGAGATGCGATTATCGCTCAAATGAATACGTGGGCGGACGATATCGAGACTTTGGCGGAAGCAGAGCAAGTGATTCAATCACAATTGCCTGTCCTTCAACAAGTGGTAGACAAGACGATCGAGGAACGCGGTTTTTCATACAAAGCAGTAGTCGATTTCGGTGAAGTTCCTTTTCCAACGAAGCTGTACGGCTCCTATGTGTATCCTGCGGGTAATTACCGAGCAGTCCGTGTGCAAATTGGAGAGGCAAAAGGTCAAAACTGGTGGTGTGTCCTGTTCCCGCCGCTCTGCTTTATTGACATGTCCAATGGCGACGCTGTACAAGCCAAGCCAACTCCAGAGCCGGAACAATCTGAGCAAAAGACAGTAGCTGAATCCGAGGAAAAGGAAGTAGCGGTCTTCTCCCTGGAAGAGAACGAAGTAGGGTTGAAATCCGAAACAAATAAAGTGGATGCCGAGCAAACGAGAGTAGAGGTAGAAGAAACCGAAGAGGTAGAAAAAGAAGAAGAAGTAACGGCCTCTGCTCCTGAAGTAGAAGTGCGATTTTACTTATGGGAAAAAATCGAGGGCTGGCTCTCCTAGCCGGACATAAAAAAACGACACCCGCCGCACGTGCAGGTGTCGTTTTGAATTGCCACTATTACTTTTTGAACAAAGCCTCACGAATCTCAGGCTTCAACAGACTTTGGTAACGATGAGCAGGGATCGTGAACTCTGGCATTCCTGCTGCATAAGCGGCAATTTCATATTGACCAAAGTGGATCACCAGGTTGCCGTCTTTAAAGGAGAAGCCTTGATCCTCTCTGATGCCCTCGAATGCATCATAAGGGTTAAAGCCATCCGCCTGAGTCTCTGCTTTGATTTGTTGTGTAATGATTTGATTGAGAATAGTACGGTAGTCATAGCCAGGCTGGAACAGGTCAGCCAGCTTCAGTTGTTTTGCCTTGGCCTGATTATCGATAGTGTAATACGTAACATCCGTCATGCCATGTGCTCCGCCTGTATAAATGTATGTCTGTACGGAGAAAGAAACGAGCTTGCCAGCATTGTGTACCTCATAGGAGATGTCGAGTGCATGAGGGCGTAGCTCCCAGCCGTTCTTTTTCGCTTCTGCCGCATCTTCTTTGCCGGCTTTTTGTCCTTCTGCCAGGCCTGTTTGTGCTTCTTTCAGCAGCGTAGCGTTCAGTTTTGCTTCAAAAGCTTTATCCTTCATCCCGCTAATGACTGGGATGGATACTTTACCTTGAAATTCTTTCGTATCGACCGTAATGGTTTTTGGTGTGAACACGACACCGTTAGCTTGTGGCTTTGGTGCTTGCACAGCAGGCTTTGTGGAGGTTGCGGGTAAAGCGGGTGCTGCAAATACTGGAGCAGCAACGGCTGTTAACAATACAGCTGTGCCAAGCAGGCTGGAAGCTAAAGATTTAAAAGATGACATTTCATTCACGGTCCTTTCGATAAAGGGAAAGTTATTGTTTTGTTTTCGTGTTCATTCTACTACAAGGCTATGACGGATAAAGTTAAAAAAAGGTAACAATGCTCTTTTTTCCACGCTGTTCAGAAAAGTTATTCACAGGTTACCCACAGCCTGTTGAAAACTTTTTGGTGCACATCTATACTTAAGGCACTCCTTACAAAGAAACGAGCTAGAGAAAGGATTTTTTAACGATGGAAATGAATTTTGTGACAAAAGTCTGGTCTGTGGATAACGATGTGGAAAATCAGTATAGTTGTGCACAGATTGTGGATGCAGCCCGTTTTCTTCGAGAAGGGGCAGTTGTGGCGTTTCCCACGGAGACGGTTTACGGCTTGGGAGCGAATGCATTATCAAACGAAGCAGTGGAAAAAATATTTACAGCAAAAGGCAGACCCAGCGATAATCCGCTGATTGTACATATTGGAGCGTGGGACCAGTTGTCCACAGTAGCAAGTGAGGTTCCAGAGAAAGGGAAAAAGCTGATGGAGGCGTTTTGGCCTGGACCCTTGACGGTCATTTTGCCAAAAACCGATCAGGTAGCGTCGCTGGTAACGGCAGGGCTGGATTCAGTCGGGGTTCGCATGCCTGATCATCCGATTGCCTTGGCTTTGATCAAGGAAGCGGGTGTACCGATTGCAGCTCCGAGCGCCAATCGCTCCGGACGTCCGAGTCCAACGACTGCGGCTCATGTATTGGCTGACTTGAATGGACGCGTAGCAGGAGTGGTCGATGGTGGGGCAACAGGTGTTGGGGTAGAATCTACTGTTATTGATGTGACGCAGGACCCCCCGATGATTCTGCGCCCAGGCGGCATTACACGGGAGCAAATGGAACCAGTGATTGGCTATGTGGAGCTCGACCCTTCTTTTCAAGTGGGAGCAGCCGAGGCACCGCGCTCTCCGGGGATGAAATATACGCATTACGCTCCGGAAGGGGAAATGTGGCTAGTATCAGGAGAGAGTGAAAAAGTTCGGGCAAAAATGGAAGACATGCTGCAACAGGCTAAGCAGCACGGTCAAAAAACGGGTGTGCTGGCAACAGAAGAAACAGCGCCCTTTTGGCAAAGCCACGCGGCGGCAGATGTCGTTCTTGTGGTTGGATCACAAGCGGATCTCGAAGCGGTTGCCCAACAGCTATATGCAGTGCTGCGAGAATTCGACGATCAGGAAGTGCAGTATATTGTCGGCGAGACTTTCCCGCGAAACGGGTTGGGCATGGCCGTGATGAATCGCTTGGAAAAGGCTGCTGGAGGCCGCGTCTTGTCCGTGTAAACCTGTCCTAAACTCCCCCTTGTCCGCATAAGGTGAAGAGACGGGAGGGGAGCTGCTTGGATCAGGTGTTATTCCAATGGGGGCAATTTTTGACGTTGCTCATTATTGCTTTCGCCTTAAGTATGGATGCCTTTTCGTTGGGAATTGGCGTAGGGATGGTTGGGATTCGGTTACGAGAGATTATCAAAGTAAGTATCACCATCGGACTGTTTCACATTATGATGCCGATCATCGGGATTGTCGTTGGAGCGTACTTGTCCGATTTGATTGGAGATATAGCCGTGTTTATTGGCGGTGGGGTCCTGATGATCATCGGCTTGCATATGCTATGGAATGGCTTCGTTCAAGGGGATCAAAAAAGTGTGTTGAAGACAAAAGGGTTCGGACTTATGCTCTTCGCATTTAGTGTCAGCCTGGATGCTTTCACCGTCGGTTTCTCGTTCGGCTTGATCGAGGTCAATAGAATTTTGGCCATTGCCCTGTTTGGAGTAATGGGTGCCACGATGTCTTACTTCGGTTTAATGTTAGGCAGGAGTGTGGGAGGGTGGCTTGGGGATTACAGCGAATTAATAGGTGGACTTATTTTGTTTGGTTTTGGGTTAAAATTTATGATATAACCGGGCTTATTAACAGGAGAGGAGGAACCATACGTGAAACGGATACTTTTCGTCTGTACGGGAAATACGTGCCGAAGCCCAATGGCCGAAGCGATGTTCCGTGCGAAGACAGACGGGCAGGGGCTTGAAATACGATCAGCCGGCGTGGCGGCATTTGCTGGTCAGGATGCCTCCTTGCACGCCAAACAAGTATTAGAAGAGCGAGGAATTGCCCACGATCATAAGGCCAGCAAGGTAGATGATGGGTTGATTGAATGGTCTGATGTCATTTTGACGATGACGCACGGTCACAAGCGCGCGATCTTGACGTATTTCCCCTCAGCCGCTGAAAAGGTGCATACCCTACAAGAGTTCGTGGGGATAGAAGGTTTTAGTGATATTGCTGATCCGTATGGGGGATCACTGATGGATTATCGCAGGTGCGCCGAAGAAATCGAAGAGTCACTGGAAAGGCTTTCATTGATGCTCAAGGACCCAGGTCTTCGTAAATCAGTGGACGAATAGGGTGCTGGTGTATAGCCAGGACCTTGTTTTTTGTGAGAGTACGAACGATTTTTTAGTGACTTGATAAAAATGTTCACTTTTTACTTATTGTTTTTTGATGTATACTAGACGAAGATTATGAGACAAGCGAGGGATGACAGATGAAAGTAGCACTTGCTGCTGATCACGGTGGATACAAGCTAAAAGAGGAGATCAAGACTCTGCTGGCCTCCATGAACATCCAAACGGAAGACTTCGGCTGCACCTGCGAGGAATCGGTTGATTATCCCGATTATGCTTTGCCAGTAGCGGAAAAGGTGGCAGCGGGGGAATTTGATCGAGGCATTCTCGTTTGCGGAACAGGTATCGGCATGTCGATCGCAGCCAACAAGGTTCCAGGCATCCGTTGTGCACTTGTGCATGATACGTTTTCCGCACGCGCTACTCGTGAGCATAACAACACCAATGTGTTGGCGATGGGTGAGCGAGTTATTGGACCGGGTCTTGCGCTTGATATCGTGAAAATTTGGTTGGAAACAGAGTTTCAAGGTGGTCGCCACGAGCGCCGTGTAGAAAAGATTTCCCAAATTGAAGCGAAGCATGCGGGAGTGAAGTAAGTGGATTTATCCGCTATCGAAAAACAAATCAGTGAAATTGTCGAGGAAGTAGCCGATTTGGCAGAGCTTGCAGCAGGACAACTCATGGTGATTGGGTGCAGTACCAGCGAGGTGCTCGGGGAGCATATTGGAAAAGCTGGCAGCCAAGATGTAGCGAAGGCTCTGTATCGCGGGATCCAGTCTGTTGTAGAGAAGCGCGGCTTTGCTGTGGCCTTTCAATGTTGTGAACATTTGAACAGGGCTCTGGTCGTCGAGCGCGAGGTTGCATTGCGATACGGACTGGAAGAGGTCTCGGTTGTTCCCGTTCCGACTGCTGGAGGCTCTATGGCTGCGCATGCGTTTACACAGTTCACGGATGCAGCCGTTGTGGAGCAAATTCGCGCGCATGCAGGGATAGATATCGGTCATACGCTGATCGGTATGCATCTGAAGCATGTGGCAGTACCGGTACGTCCGAAGCAGCGTCTTGTTGGACAAGCACATGTTACAGCAGCGCGCACACGTCCCAAGCTGATTGGCGGACCGCGCGCCGTTTATGAGAAGACACCACCAAATGAAAGCTGCACATAAAAGAGGAGGAGAAACTACTATGCTAGATTTTTTGCGTAAACAAGACCCGCAAGTATTGGAAGCCATTCAACTGGAGCTCGGAAGACAACGCGACAAGATTGAGCTGATCGCTTCTGAAAACTTCGTAAGCCGCGCAGTCATGGAAGCAATGGGAACCGTTTTGACGAACAAATACGCAGAAGGTTACCCAGGCCGTCGCTATTACGGTGGTTGCGAGTATGTGGATATCGTGGAAAACATCGCGCGTGACCGCGTAAAAGAAATTTTTGGAGCAGAGCATGCAAACGTACAACCACACTCCGGCGCTCAGGCGAACATGGCTGTATACTTCACGATTCTTCAGCCAGGAGACACCGTATTGGGAATGAACCTGTCCCACGGTGGTCACTTGACGCATGGTAGCGCAGTAAACTTCTCCGGTACTCTGTACAATTTCGTTGATTACGGTGTAGATGAAGACACGCACCTGATCAACTATGAAGTTGTTCGTGCAAAAGCATTGGAGCATAAGCCAAAATTGATCGTTTGTGGGGCGAGTGCCTATCCGCGTACGATTGATTTTGCCAAGTTCCGTGAGATCGCGGATGAAGTGGGCGCGTACTTCATGGTGGATATGGCGCACATCGCTGGTCTGGTTGCGGCAGGTCTGCATCCAAACCCAGTACCGCATGCACATTTCGTTACTTCTACGACGCACAAGACTCTGCGTGGACCGCGTGGCGGATTGATTTTGTGCAAGGAAGAATTCGCGAAAGGCATCGACAAATCCGTATTCCCGGGCGTTCAAGGTGGTCCGTTGATGCATGTGATCGCAGCAAAAGCGGTTGCCTTCGGTGAAAACCTGCAACCAGAATTCAAGGATTATGCAAATCGCATCATCAAGAATGCGCGTGCGTTTGCTGAGGCACTGACTGCTGAAGGTCTGACGCTTGTTTCCGGCGGAACGGATAACCACCTCGTATTGGTTGATGTAAGCAAAATCGGCCTGACAGGTAAAGTGGCTGAGCATCTGCTGGACGAAGTAAGCATTACTACGAACAAAAATACGATTCCTTACGATACACAAAGCCCGTTTGTTACAAGCGGTGTGCGCATGGGTACGCCAGCAGTTACAAGCCGCGGTTTTGATGAGGAAGCAATGAAAGAAGTAGCAGCGATTATCGCTCTGACATTGAAAAATCCAGAGGATGCTGCGAAGCACGAGGAAGCACGCCAACGTGTGGCAGCTTTGTGCCAACGCTTCCCGATGTACGAAGGCATGAATATCTAAGCAAGGCAACGTGAAGCAGACCCGGTGGAAATTTTCCCATACGGGTCTGCTTTTTTTCCACTTCGCGGCTGTCGTTAGGGATCAAGGATGAGAAAAAGTACGAAGATTAGGCAAATTGACGGCACCACTCTCACCAGCTATTATAGAAAGGATGTATTGATAGGGAAACGGAGGAAATGACATGAGCCGTGTATATGTGTTTGACCATCCGCTGATTCAGCATAAAGTTACGTATATTCGTGACAAGAATACAGGGACCAAGGAATTTCGCGAACTGGTAGATGAAGTGACTACTCTGATGGGCTATGAAATTACCCGTGATATGCCGTTGGAGGAAACTACTATCGAAACGCCAGTGGCTACCTGTCAGTCGAACGTAATTGCTGGTAAAAAAGTAGGGCTGGTACCGATTCTGCGCGCTGGTCTTGGTATGGTGGATGGCCTGATGAGGCTGATCCCTGCTGCCAAAGTAGGACACGTAGGTCTTTACCGTGATCCGGAAACCCTGCAGCCTGTTGAGTATTATGTGAAGCTGCCATCCGATGTTGCTGAGCGTGAGTTGATCGTAACTGACCCAATGCTGGCGACTGGTGGCTCTGCTGTTGCCGCTCTTACTGCTTTGAAAAAACGTGGAGCGAAAAACTTGAAACTGATGTGCCTCATCGCTGCTCCAGAAGGCATCAAGCTGGTTCAGGACGAGCATCCTGATGTAGATATCTATGTAGCAGCTGTTGATGAATATTTAAACGACCATGGATACATCGTGCCAGGCTTGGGCGATGCGGGTGACCGCTTGTACGGCACGAAGTAGTCGGAGAGGGAAAAACGGATGAAAACTGTAAAAGTAATGACGGTATTCGGCACACGTCCGGAAGCGATCAAAATGGCACCGCTTGTCCATGAATTGAACAAGTACAGCGAGCAGATCGAATCTGTCGTTTGCGTGACGGCCCAACATCGTGAAATGCTCGATCAGGTTTTGGACATTTTTGATATTCAACCAGACATTGACTTGAACATCATGAAGGATCGCCAAACGCTGGTGGGTGTGACCACTCGCGCATTGGAGAGCCTGGATGAAACAATGAAGGAAGTAAAACCGGACATCGTCCTCGTACACGGGGATACGACAACCACTTTTGTGGCGAGTCTGGCTGCTTTTTACAACCAGGTAGCAATTGGTCACGTGGAAGCGGGCTTGCGCACATGGGACAAATACTCGCCGTTCCCGGAAGAGATGAATCGTCAGCTGACAGGTGTCATGGCTGACCTTCACTTCTCCCCGACCAATGGATCGGCTGACAACCTTCGTCGCGAAGCAAAGCCGGAAAAGAGCATCTACGTGACAGGAAACACAGCAATTGACGCGTTGAAAACGACCGTTCGCGAGGATTACACGCATCCGGTGCTTGATCGCGTAGCTGGTCAGAAGCTGGTGCTGATGACGGCACACCGCCGCGAAAATTTGGGCGAGCCGATGCGCCGTATTTTCCGTGCAGTTCGAAGACTGGTGGATGAGCATCCTGAGATTGCTGTTGTGTATCCGGTTCACTTGAATCCTGCTGTACAAGAAGTGGCGCAGGAGATTCTCGGGAATCACGATCGCATTTCGTTGATCGAACCATTGGATGCCCTTGATTTCCACAACTTCGCTCGTCGTGCCCATCTCATCCTGACCGATTCCGGCGGGGTGCAGGAGGAAGCGCCGTCTCTTGGCGTGCCAGTCCTGGTTCTGCGCGATACGACAGAACGTCCTGAGGGAATTGAAGCAGGCACGTTGAAGCTCGTGGGAACCGACGAAGAGCAAGTGTATGCAATGGCAAAAGAATTGCTGACCAACCAAGCGGCTTACGATGCAATGGCGCATGCTGTCAACCCATATGGGGATGGCGAGGCTTCCCGTCGTATCGTAGAAGCAATCCTCTATCATTTTGGTTTGCGGGCTGAACAACCAGAGCCTTTCCAACCAGGTCAGTAACATACAGCTAGGAAAACCCGCCAGGTACCGTTCGTCAAAACCGGGCGGGTTTCTTGTTGTAGAGCGATTTTTGGGGTTTCGATGACTGACGATTTGGTATGTTTTTCTAATAGAGAATCGAGAGAATTGGCGAAACTATCCATGACCTTTTGCGTCTAATATTTAGTTGCTTGGCTTAGATGGTAGAAAGACAGAGTTTGGAATACGGAGAGGAGTTACCAACATGAGAGCGCAAAGGATAGTGACGCTGCTCACGGCTACGACCATGGCCTGGGGAGCTTTTGTTCCGTTTGTGCCGTTTGCGACCAATGTCGCACACGCCAGAGCGGAGACAAGTGCATTGAATATGATGTGGCAAACCCCAATTGGTGAGGGGACCACTTTACAGAAATATACGAAATCATTTGCCAATCAAGTAGTCACGATCATGGTAACCAAGGTTGATCTGAATAATCCTTACGTTGAGGTCAAACCGGTATACGGAACGAAAGGCAAGCTGACAGACAGGCAGACGGTTACACAAATGGCGCGTGAAACCGGAGCTATAGCAGCGATCAATGCCGACTTTTTTAACATGTCCAAACGGGGAGCGCCGTTTGGTATCGTCATGAAAGACGATGAACTCATTTCGTCCATGGGTTTGGTCTCCTACTGGTACGCGTTGGGCTTGACTGGCGACAAGATGGCCATCGTCGACAAGTTTGGGTTTGGCGGCAAGGTTACGGCTCCTAATGGCGCTACCTATTCGATTCAGGGTGTCAACAAGGAAGAGTACAACCCGAGTGATTCACGAAAAAGTCACCAGAACCAACTGAACGTCTATACCCCTTCCTTTGGCAAAACCAGCTTGGGGACGATACCGGGCTACAAAGATGTCGTCGAGATTTTGTTTGTAGACAACGTAGCCAAAGAAGTTCGTGTGAATCAACCTGGCGTATACATACCTTATAACGGCTATGTCCTTTGGGGACATGGAGCAGCAGGAGCATTCCTCAAGCAAAACTTCCCTGTAGGCGCTACTGCAGCGGTTGAGTACCAAACAACACCACAGACACTCAACCTAAAGCAAGCGGTAGGCGGCAATGTGATTTTGGTTGATCAAGGGAAAGCCCTCACTTCCTTTCAAGCGGACAAGTCCATCATCAACAAGACGGCACGTACATCGGTCGGAGTTTCCCAGGACGGGAAGACCTTGTACATGGTTACGATCGATGCGAGCCAAGGCGTTTATTTGGACGAGCTGGCAAAAATCATGGCGGAGCTCGGCTCTTATCGGGCTGTAAACTTTGACGGTGGTGGCTCTACGACCATGGCAGCTCGCATGCTGGGTGAGACACACGCAAATCTGGCGAATAAGCCGAGCGGCGGTGCTGAGCGCCGAGTACCTACTGGACTGGCCGTATACAACACGGCACCTGCGGGAGAATTGAGAGGCTTCCAAATCGATGTACCGGCAGATGTGCTTATCGGACAATCTATCCCGCTCAGCGCATCCAAAGGTTATGACGTGCATTACCAGCCGTATGCGATCAATGCAGGCGATGTGAGCTGGGATGCTAGTCAGTCCGAAGCGGGCTCCGTAAATGGCAAGCACTTCACACCAGCTCGCTCTGGCAAGATCACTTTGACTGCGCGATTGGGCAATGTGACGCAAAATAAAGACATTCAAGTCATTTCCGGCAACGATGTTCAGCAAATCATCGTTTCCCCGAATCCGATCACGATTGCACCGGGACAATCCCTTACTCTCGATGTCAAAATCAAAACGAAAAAGGGCTCAACCGTACAAGCGACACCACTTAGCGTAAAAGCGAGTGTCGATTCTTCTGTAGCGACGATCAACGACAATCTGCAACTGGTAGCAGGCAATGAGCCGGGCAACGGAAACCTGACGATTACGTATGATGGCGTGGCGACAACCGTACCATTTGCCGTTGGACAATTTGAGCAGCCATGGCTCACCTTCGATAATCAAGCCGGCATGTACCATGCAGCAAATCCATCCAGCATCAGTTCGGCTGGTTCGTTTGCGCTCGTTTCCGATCAGACATTCCGCACGAAAAAGGCAGCGAAGCTGGTGTACAACTTCTCTGGAGCACCAGCGAACAACATGCGGATTTCGTACGGCGTTCTGGGGGCAAAACCTGTGACCATTCCTGGCAAGCCGCTCGGATTGGGCTTGTGGGTCAATGGTGACAACAGCGGACATTGGCTCCGTGCAGAAGCAGTCGATGCAAACGGGAAGCCGGTCTACGTCGATCTGGCTAAAGAGATCAATTGGACAGGCTGGAAGCAAGTGAAAGGCTACTTCCCGAGCAATGTTGCCTATCCATTGCAATTGAAGAGTGTGTATGTCGTTGACCAGGCCAATGATGGCATTACACACGACAAAGGAACACTGTACTTCGACGAATTCTCGCTCCTCTTGGGCAACCAGACAGGTCAGCCAAGCGATGCGGCGGTTGTCCCTGAACTGCCAGGAAGCATGTCACTCGGAGCAGAGCTCGATCTCCACTATTCCTTTGAAAATACCGCATCTTACCTGGATAGTGCGCTGATTGATGTGGAGTCGATCGTGACCCAGCCGATGCCAGGATATGTACCTGCTGATTATTCGTTTACGATTAAACCGGGCGAACTAAAAGCAGGGCAAGAGGACGCAATTTCCACTTCGTCTATTCAGTTGACCTTGGCACCGAAGCAATGGCTCGCTGGAAAAGGTGTTGGACTCTTGTACGTAAACCAAGTGAACAATACGTTGGATCCGCTTCTGGGAACCATGAATGCTCAAGGTCAGTGGGTATATGAAGTCAATAGCTACGGCAAGTACATTCCGTACTACCTGGACAATGCGGGCACGGGCAGCGCTGGATTTACAGATATCACGAAGCATCCAGCCAAGGCAGAAATCACCTACATGGCGGAAAAGGGCTATGTGAAGGGGTTGACGGAGACGACGTTCGGCCCAGAGGTTTCTTTGACAAGAGCACAATTCGTCACCCTGCTCGCGCGCACTTTTGAATGGGAGCTTCCTTCCTCGCCAAAGCTGAAATTCAAGGATAAGGTGCCTTCCTATGCGCAAGGTGCCGTACAGGTTGCCGTTTCCAAAGGTCTGGTGAAGGGGTATAACGATAATACCTTCCGTCCGGATCAGCCGGTGACTCGCGCAGAGGCCGCAGTCATTCTCGATCGTCTCGTGAATAAAAAGGGAGCGGCGAAAAAGCTCTCCGATAAAGGGACCTGGCCATCCTGGGCAACTACATCTATCAATAACATGGTCGGACTCGGTCTGATTGATTCAGTTGGAGGAAATTACCAACCGAATAAACCGACGACGAGAGCAGTGTGTGTCGTAGCGCTGTATCGCATCCTGCATCAAGATAAATAGAATCGGAATATAAAAGGTCAAGCTTCTCTAACGAGAGAAGCTTGACTTTTTTTGTAGGCTTCCTGAGTTTTAGAAGGTATCGATAAACTGACAAAGCTGGTGAGAAGAAAAAGCGCAGGGCTCGTAGACCTTGACAACGCCTACCCAGTCGGAGCTTCTAAAAGGGGACCACGCTTGTCGAACACTTCTTCCTTGAGAAGCTTCCGCCCGTAGGGTGGCTTTGGCTCGACGGTCCCCTTTTGGAAGTGGAGACGGACAGTAAATCCCCTTTGCAGGCGTGTCAGAGTCGAAGAGAACTGCGCTTTTTCTTCTCCTCCCCTATGCTGACTAAAACCAGAAAGTCTTTTTATTTTTCAAGATCGAAAAAAAGCTTTGTCAAAATGAGTTAACCATTTTAAAATAACAGTTAACAAATATATGTTAACCAAGGTTGTGATTTGGTTGTTAAATAGTTATGCAGAGCTCTCTGCCAAAAACAAGCGATACGTTTGGCATCCCTTCACCCAAATGAAAGACTACGTTGCACAGGAGCCATTGATTATTGCGAGAGGAGAAGGGATCAAGCTGTTCGATGTGAACGGCAAGGCTTATTACGACGGCTTTTCCTCCGTGTGGTTGAACGTCCATGGCCACAACGTTCCCGAGCTAAATCAGGCAATCACAGACCAGCTCGACCAGATTGCCCACTCTACCTTGCTCGGCATGGCAAACGTCCCATCCATTTTATTAGCGGAAAAACTGATCCAGCTCGCTCCAAAAGGATTGAGCAAGGTCTTTTACTCTGACAACGGGGCAACGGCGGTCGAAATCTCACTGAAAATGGCGTTCCAATACTGGCAAAATCGCGGTCAGACCGGCAAGCATTCGTTTATCACGATGAACAATGCCTATCACGGGGATACGATTGGAGCTACCAGCGTGGGAGCCATTCCTCTCTACCATCAAGTTTACAAACCACTGCTCTTTTCTCCACACGTCATTCCATACCCTTATCCATACCGGCAGGGAGGAGAAGAAGCAGCCGTTCAGGCCACGTTGAGCAGTCTGGAAAGCTTGCTTCGGGAAAGAGCTCATGAGATTGCGGCGATGATCGTAGAGCCTGTCGTGCAGGGAGCAAGTGGCATGATTATCATGCCAGACGGTTGCTTGAAAAAAATCGCGGAGCTGTTGCGCGCCCATGATGTATTGCTGATCGCAGACGAAGTAGCAACAGGATTTGGACGCACGGGCAAAATGTTCGCTTGTGAGCATGATGGGGTCGTGCCGGACATCATGGCGGTTGCGAAAGGGCTCACGGGCGGGTATTTGCCAGTAGCCGCTACCTTAGTAACCGAGCAGATTTATGATGCTTTTTTCGCCGACTATGAGGAACAGAAAACCTTCTTTCACGGACATTCGTTCACAGGAAATCCACTCGGCTGTGCAGTTGCTCTCGCCAACCTGCGGCTGATGGAGGAGCGTGGAGTCGTTCAACAAGTGGCAAAAAAAGCAATCGATCTGGATCAATTGCTAGGGCCGTTATACGACCTGCCTCATGTAGGAGAAATTCGGCAAAAAGGCCTGATGGCGGGAATCGAGCTGGTTCGGGATAAAGAGACCAAGGAGCCTTATCACTGGAATGAGCGGATCGGTGTACGTGTCTGTCAGGTAGCAAGAGAAAAAGGGCTTTTGACACGACCGTTGGGCAACGTCATCGTTTTTATCCCACCGCTTGTATCTACAACCGAAGAATTGGCTGACATGGTTCAGATTTTGGCGGAATCGATTCAGGACGTAACGACAGGCGATACGAGGAGTGATTGATATGGCTGATCGCCCCTTTTCCGGATTGTTCATCACAGGAACAGATACTGGGGTAGGCAAAACGATTGTGACTGCCGGAATCGCATCCGTGTTGCGTGAGACAGGAGTGGACATCGGGGTTTGGAAGCCGGTCCAGTCAGGAGCACGAGCACAGGATGAGGGCAGTGACGCAATGCGCTTGAGATCGTGGAGTGGAGTGCATGACGCGTGTGAGGAGATAGCTCCGCTCTGTTTTGCGGCACCGCTTACCCCTTATCTGGCTGCGGAAGCAGAGGGGAAAAGCTTGACTATGGAGCAAGTAATTGCTGGAGGGCACCCCCTGATGGAACGTTATCCGGCACTCCTAGTCGAAGGAGCCGGTGGTCTGATTGTGCCATTGACTCCAACCGAAACGATGGCGGATCTTGCTGCTCGACTGAACCTGCCAATGCTCATCGTGGCTCGGGCTGGGCTCGGCACGATTAACCATACGCTTTTGTCCGTTTGGTATGCACGGGAACTCGGGATCGAGGTTGTAGGTGTCATCCTGAATCAAAACAACTCAGCTGGTGTCATCGATGAGAGTGTCAAAACAAACGCGAGCATGATTGAGAGCTATGGGGGAGTTCCTGTATGGGGCGTACTTCCATGGATAGACCAACCGTTAGGGCGTCAGCAGTTGACACAGCTAATCCACGAATGTGTAGACATCGGACAGCTGTGCCAGTGGAGCCATAAATAAAATGAAGGGGAGACGAGAAAATGAAGCAAAGCACCTGTCTGGATTGGAAGGAATACGCCCATAAAGCGATTGCCAAAGAAGAGTTTACGCAGGAAGAGGCTATGAAGGTGTTGCAAGCGCCAGATGATGAGCTGCTGCTGGTCATGAACGAAGCTTTTCGCGTCAGAAAGCACTTTTTCGGAAAAAAGGTCAAACTGAACATGATTATCAACGCCAAGAGCGGCCTATGCCCGGAGGATTGTGGTTACTGCTCGCAGTCGATTGTTTCGAATGCTCCCGTATCCAAGTACACGATGCTGGATAAGGAGACATTGCTCGCAGGTGCGCGAGAAGCCATAAATCGAAAAGCAGGTACATACTGTATTGTCGCCTCAGGACGTGGTCCCACGGAAAAAGAGCTGGGGCAGGTCATCGAGGCAGTCAAAGAAATCCGCGAGACAATGCCACTGAAAATTTGCGCGTGCTTAGGGATACTAAGCGACGAACAAGCAACGCGACTAAAAGATTCAGGTGTTCACCGCTACAACCATAATCTCAACACGAGTCGCAACCATTACGAAGCGATTACGACAACGCACACGTACGATCAGCGTGTACAGACAGTCGATACCGTAAAAAGAGCAGGGATGTCGCCCTGCGCAGGAGTGATCATCGGCATGGGGGAGAGCGATAAAGAGATCGTTGAAATGGCATTTGCCCTGCGCAATCTCGACGCAGATTCCATCCCGATCAATTTTTTAAATGCGATTCCAGGAACCCCGCTTGAGGAAAAAGGACGCACCCCGGCAATGAAGGCTCTTCGTGTTCTCGCCTTGTTCCGATTTATTTGCCCGGATAAAGAAATTCGTGTTGCGGGTGGTCGCGAAGTGAATCTGCGCACCTTGCAGCCGCTTTCCTTGTATGCAGCCAACTCATTGTTTGTGGGTGACTATTTGACGACACCCGGGCAAGAAATCACGACAGACCATCAGATGATTGAAGACCTCGGGTTTGAAATCGAGCTGTGTGCGTTGTAGGACAAGTAGGTCAGTGATGAAGAAACGCTACACATGGCTGGAAGAAGAATACGATTCATTGCGCAAACAATCGTTGGCAAGAGAATGGAACACCGTAGAGTCAGCCAGTGATCGCGCTGGCACGTGGATTCAAGTCGAAGGGAGACCATTATTAAACCTGTCATCGAACAACTATTTGGGCTTGGCTCATGATCGACGAATCGTGGAAGCTGGCAAGATAGCGGCAGAGGAGTGGGGGGCAGGAGGAACTGCCTCTCGCCTCGTCCATGGTAACTACGCGTTATACGACGAGCTGGAACAACAATTGGCGGCGTGGAAAGAGAGAGAAGGGGCGCTTGTTTTTGCAAATGGCTATCAGGCAAATACAGGGGTACTTGCAGCGCTTGCTGGAAGAGGCGACGCTGTTTTTAGTGATCGGTTGAATCACGCCAGCATCGTAGATGGGATCGTGCTCAGTCGGGCGGAGCATTTTCGGTACAGACATAACGACATGGAGCATTTGGAATTTTTGCTGAGAAAGCATCAGGATGCCAAACGGAAGTGGATCGTCACGGACAGTATTTTCTCCATGGACGGTGACAAAGCTCCCCTTCTTGAATTGGTACAGCTGCGAGATCGTTACGATGCCATGCTGATGGTTGACGAAGCCCATGCAGGGGGAGTGCGTGGTGAAGAAGGGCAGGGCTTGTGCCACGAGCTAGGCATCGCCGGACAAGTCGATGTTTTGATGGGAACCTTCAGCAAGGCATTTGGTGTTTATGGCGCATACGTATGCGCAGATGAGATCATCATTCGTTATTTGATGACAAAAGCACGCTCGCTGGTCTATTCCACAGCTCTGCCTCCTGCTGTGATTGGTTCGAATCTGGCGGCGTTGTCTTTGGTACAAACAGACTCTTGGCGAAGAAAGGCAGTGAGGCAGAATGCGCTCATGTTTCGCCAATTGCTTCGCTCCCACGGGTTTACCGTAGACGAAGAAGATACGCCAATTATCCCGCTCACGTTAGGAGAGAATGAGTGGACTTTGCAATTCAGCAAAAGGCTTCGGCAGCGAGGGATTGCAGCAGTGGCGATTCGACCTCCTACTGTGCCAGCAGGAACCGCGCGTATCCGTTTTACGGTGATGGCTGACCATACGCGCGAAGAGCTGGAGTGGGCTTGTGAGCAAGTGAGCGAAATCAGAGACGAGCTTCACAAAGGAGGGGCGATATCGTGAGAAAAGTGATGCTGTGGCTAACCGGGTGGGGAATGCCAGATTGCAGCTGGGATGCAGTTCGCTCACAGTTTCCTTCCTGTCAGCATATCATCCCTACTTATTCGGACGTCACGGATTCCTCGCAATTTTACGAGAGAGTAGAGGAGGAAGTCCGCTCCCAATCGGCTCAGGAGCTGATTGTAGTGGGATGGTCTATGGGAGGAATGCTCGGATTACGCCTCGCTGCCCAGTACCCGGTCTCAGGACTAGTTTTGATCGGCACGACAGCACGCTTTACGAGCGAACAGCATGATCTTCGCAAAGGGTGGCATCCCGTTGTTTTGCAAAGAATGAAAAGGCAGCTTTCTGTTGCACGCGAGCGTGTGATGGACACTTTTGTCAAACAAATGCTAACACCAGGAGAGCGAGAACAAACAGGTCTGCAAGTGGGACTGGACAGCCAGAATTGGAGTACGGCGGCGTTGGTTGCGGGCTTGACCTATTTAGAAGAAGAGGATTGCCGCCCGTTTCTGTCTTCGCTGACTACTCCTGCTCTCGTCATTCATGGAATGGAGGATGCTATCTGTTCGTTCTCAGCGGGAGAAGAGCTGGCAAGTAGCCTTTCGGGTGCCCATTTTGTGCAAATTCCTGACTGTGGTCATGCCCCGCATGTATTTGTTCCAGAGGTTGTAGGAGATTCGCTAAAGAGGATGGTGGAGCAGCTTGCAGAAGAGGGCAATCAGCAGCCGATTTAGTGAGAAGGCTGTCTCATACGAAAAATACGCACTCGTGCAAAAGAAGATGGTCGATCATTTGAGTCAAATGATTATAGAGATAGCGAATGAGAATGATGTGGGAAACATCGTAGAGATTGGCTGTGGGACAGGGGGGTTAACCCGCGTCATTCGCAGCTATTTTTCTGCTGCCCATTACGAGGCGGTAGAGATTGCGTCAGGCATGTTGGAGCAGGCGAAGAACAATCTGGAGCAGCAACGCCTGATTTGCTCCTATTTTCAAGCTGATGCCGAAGAATGGGTTTGGGAACAACAGGCGGAGTCAAAGGATTTGATCGTTTCAGGAGCATGCTTTCAGTGGTTTGCCAAGCCAACGCATACGCTAAAAGGATTGGCAAGAATCCTGAAGCCCGGAGCACCTTTGGTTTTTTCAACATTTGGACCCGATACTTTTTGGGAGCTTCATGATTCGTTTGCGAATGCTCATGCGATTTTGGGGGAGAAGGGAGTGCGCCATGGCTTGGAGTTTCTCTCTGCACGTGATTGGCGTGAGCAATTGAAGCAAGCAGGGTTTACGGATATAGAGATCATTAGGAAATATGAGCGGCTAACGTACCCGGGTGTACGGGATTTTTTGCATGCCGTGAAAGCTGTGGGCGCCAGTGCAAGTATGGAGCAAGGGAGCGGTCTTGGCCGCAGAAAACTCCTTGCAGAAATGATTCAATACTATGAGCAGACGTATAAAAGAGAAACAGGCATCCCTGTCACCTACGAAGTTATTTACGTTCGCGCATTTTCATCGGTGTAGTGTGTTATCAATTGTTTTTGTTATGGAAATGAGAATGGTTATCAAATAGAATGAATAGAGGAACGATGGGAGGGCTATCAAGGAGTTGAATGTGGGACAATGAACGTAGATGATCATATTTTTTTATGGAATCAGGCAAGTGTACGATTACATGATGTACGGCATATCGTCATGCGAGCCGGAGAACAGCTGCGGTCCTATCAATTGCCGGCTAGTGCCTTTCTATTTTCGGTGAGAGGCAGTGGTCTGATTCGTCTTGACGGGAATGTGCATGCGATCAAGAATTGCTATATTGCCCATGCTGGCAAAGGTACTTACGTGGATATCGAGGAAATAAAGGATGAGTTGGAATACTATCTGATTATGTACAAAGCTCATTTGCCGTTGCCTTGCCGGCAGGAGCTGCTGCGTTTACTGGAGAAAACACAACCTTTTCACATCCAATACGGCTTTACTCCCATGCATCAGGCAAATGTATTTGTCGCAATATCACGTATGCAGCAAGCATGGAATCAGAGCGGCAATCTGGACAAGCTGCGAGCCAAGGCTCTGCTTTATCAACTCGTATGTGAGCTAATGGCACAGATGCAGTCACAAGGAATCGGAGTAACAGTACCGAACTTGGTCGAACAGGCCATCAGGCATATCGAGGAGCACTACGCAGAGACTTTCACACTCGATGATCTATCTGTGCTCTTAAACTGCAGCTCCCGATCCCTGCAACGCACCTTTAAAGCCCAGCTAGAGGTCGGCCCTATCGACTATCTGATCCAAGTGCGCATTCAAAAAGCGCAGGAACTGCTGCGTCAAACGAATTTGGGACTAAAAGAAGTAGCGGAATCAGTAGGTTATGCCGACAGTTATTATTTCAGTCGTATCTTCAAAAAATACACAGGTATATCTCCGTCTTCCTATAAAGAATATTCTCTGACACCGGAACAACGTCGCCAAAGTCCATCACTCTTGTCGCGATATTCCATTGCTGGTCAAAAGCTGCGGAAATATAATGATCACATTGAAAATGAAAATCAAAATCACCCGCATTCAAGAGATGGAGGAGCCGTACCGATGTATAAGAGTACAAAAGCGATGCTGGCGCTGAACCTGATGCTGAGCCTTACCTTGCTGCTGGGAGCTTGCTCGGCTGGAGGCATGAATTCTAGCAATTCGGGGAGTACAGCAACAGGCGCCTCGAAGCAGGTAGCGACGCAATCGAATACCACGCAACCTAGCGCGAATCAAGAAGTGAAGAAAAGCGAGACACGTACTATCAAACACATGAAAGGCGAGCTGACGCTTGATTTTAAACCAGTCAGAATCGCTGTGCTGGATACGCAGTACGCAGATCAAATGCTGGCCTTGGGCGAGCTGCCTGCAGGCAGTGTAATTACAACGGGGGACGGTACAAAGTTTCCTGAGTATCTCATGGACAAGCTAAAAGATGTACATGTACTCGGGACAAAGGACGAGCCCAATTCGGAAGCGGTCGTGGCCATGGAGCCTGACTTGATTATTTGCACGGAGTTCCAGGACAAAATCTATGATAACCTGTCCAAAATCGCACCAACCATCATGTTTGGCCGAAACGAAGACTGGCGGGATATACTGCTTACATTCGGGAAAATTCTCGAAAAAGAACAAGAAGCTGAGCAAATCGTAAAAGACTACAAAGAGAAAACGAACAAACTGAAAGCAGAACTCGCAACCAAGCTCAAGGGTGAGTCCGTCGCACTTATTCGTCCGCGTGATAATGCCATTCGACTGCACACAGTTGAACACCGTACGGCTGCTATCTTGTATTCCGATTTGGGACTGACTCCTCCCAAGCCAGCGATGGATAAATCTGATACAGCTGCGATGATTTCTCTGGAAGTGCTGCCAGAGGTAAATGCCGATCACATATTTGTCGTAACGGACAAAGCGAACCAAGCATTAACGGACGAATTCAAAAATAGCTCCATTTGGAAAGGGCTAAAAGCAGCCAAGGAAAATAAGGTGTACGAGGTAAACACAACTGTGTGGATTGCCTATTACGGCCCGATTGCCATCAACAATATCGTCGATGAAATTGCAGAGGCGCTTCTATAAATCATACAGACCGTCACTCTCTCCTAAGAGCTGTGACGTTTTTATATGAATTGGAAAAGAAAGCGATTTCCTGGCAGGAATTATCACAAAAAGATGGAATCTTAAGAAGGTTGCCTATCCTGTTTATTCGAGGGGTGTGTGGAAGATGAGTCAAAGAGAAATCGTCATTGCGAGTGCTGTGCGCACTGCTATAGGTAGCTTTCAAGGAACGCTTGCAGGTGTCAGCGCGACAAAGCTGGGCGGGATTGTACTGGAAGCAGCGCTAGAGCGTGCAGGTGTTTCCAAGGATGCGGTCGATGAAGTGATTATGGGGAACGTATTGTCAGCAGGCTTGGGTCAAAACCCGGCGCGCCAGGCTTCTATTCACGCGGGCCTTGCTCATGAAGTTCCCTCCCTGACAATCAACAAGGTTTGTGGTTCAGGTCTAAAAGCCGTTCATCTGGCCGTGCAGTCAATCCTTGCAGGTGAGGCAGAAGTTGTCTTGGCTGGCGGGATGGAGAATATGAGTCAGGCACCATATTTAATGGAAGGTGCGCGCTCAGGCTACCGCATGGGAGATCAGAAAGTAGTAGACTCCATGATTCGCGACGGACTGTGGTGTGCTTTCAACGACTACCACATGGGCATTACAGCAGAGAACCTCTGCACCAAATACGAAATCGGACGCGAAGAGCAGGATGAGTTTTCAGCGTGGAGCCAGGAAAAGGCTCAGCAAGCGCTCGCTAGCGGTCGTTTTCAGGAAGAAATCGTGCCGGTTCCAATCCCGCAACGCAAGGGTGATCCGGTGCTGTTTGCCGTAGACGAATTCCCGCGCGCTGGCGTGACGGCCGAAGCGCTAGGCAAATTAAAGCCTGCATTTAAAAAGGATGGAACCGTGACAGCCGGGAATGCATCTGGCATCAACGATGGAGCAGCAGCTCTCTTGATTATGACACGCGAAAAAGCAGAAGAGCTGGGCGTGAAGCCTCTCGCCCGTATTGTAGCCAATGCGAGTGCAGGTGTTGATCCAAGTATCATGGGGTACGGTCCAGTTCCTGCGACCAAACGCGTACTTGAAAAAGCGGGTCTGTCGATAGCTGACATCGACTTGATCGAAGCAAATGAAGCTTTTGCCGTCCAATCGCTGTCTGTAGGCAAAGCACTAGGCTTTGATCGTGAGAAGCTGAATGTCAACGGCGGAGCCATTGCTTTGGGGCATCCAATTGGTGCGAGTGGCGCGAGAATCCTGGTCACACTCGTGCATGAATTGCAAAAACGCGAAGGGGTAAAATATGGGTTAGCGACTCTTTGCATCGGCGGTGGACAAGGGGTCTCTACAATTGTCGAGAAAATTTAAATTTTAAATTGTGAACGCTTTGTGTACAGACTGAGCCGAACGTTGACAAAGGGAATAATTCTTCGTTAATATGAATGAGGGCAAAGGGGCACTTGACACCAGCCCTCTCCTTATGTATGAAAGGAGAATGTTACTCTGTGTCGAAATTGGATAATCCGTGGCGAGCGATCACGTTGGTCACCCTGATCGGTGTCGATATGGCCGTTTGCGTGATTTCGGGAGTCCTTCTGGGAAAATACTTGGATGGTCTTTTCTCTACCAATCCGCTTTTTTTGATGGTTGGGCTGCTCGCGGGATTAGGAATAGGCGTGTATAGCGTCTACCGCATCGTTCGCGGTTACCTCTAGGGAGATGGAACATGCAAACGTTTTCTTCGGCAATGCGATCCACGTTTCGCTATGCCTTTTTCTGTATGGCAATTGCCTCGATACTCTGGGCGGTGTTGCCATCGTATCGTTTCTTTTTGCAAAGCCTCCTGCTTGGGATGGTTTGCAGTTTGGTGAATGGCACGGTCCTCTTCAGCAAAACCTGGCGCATAGGTCAGATGGCTGTTGATTCAAATGTCCGGCCAAAAGGGACTGGTATGTTGCAGCGACTGGCTGTGGCAGGCTTTGCAGTCTTTTTGACAATGCGTTTTCCTCATTTGTTTGGAATCGGTGGCGTGTTGATAGGTTTATTCCTCTTTCAGATTCTCAGTTTCCTATTTGTGTATCGCTCCTTTAAATAGATAGTAGATATTTTTTCTTTACACGTACGTAAGCAATAGACTCGCGCGGAAGAAAGGGGTGAAATACATGCATTATTCTCTGCGGTTTGAATGGTTGGGCATGGTATTTGACATCTCCACTATTCTCATGATTTTGGTTACCTCTCTGGTGGTGCTTTTGCTGTGTATCGGGATGACCCGCAACCTGACCTCCGCAACTCCAAGCGGCGCGCAAAACGTGATGGAATGGATTGTGGACTTCGTTACCGGCATTACAAAAAGCTACATCACACCGAAGAAGGCTGCGGGCTTTGTCTCGCTGGCACTCACTTTGTTCCTTTACATTTTCCTTGGAAACCAACTGGGTCTCGTATTTAACGTAAACACGGCTCACCACAACGGTCCTGACCATCAAGTAAGTGAAAAGGTTAAAGACATGTTGACGGCTTCCACGAATGAACAAATGAAGCAACAAAAGATGGCCAAGCTTGAAGAAGAGTTGAACTCTACCGATCCGTCCTCGCATGGCGTTGTCATTGGCTGGTGGAAATCGCCAACAGCGACTCCAAGCGTAACTTTCGCTCTGGCGTTCATCGTTCTTCTCTACGCTCACTATCTGGGCATCAAGAAGAGCTTCGGCGGATGGTTGAAACATACATTCCTGAACCCGATTCACATTCTGGAGGAGTTCATCATCAAGCCGTTGACGCTGCCTTTGCGTCTATTCGGTAACATCTTTGCGGGTGAGGTTTTGATCGCCTTCCTGCTGGGTGTAGGGATCTTCGGAAGCATTCCGCTGTTCCTGTGGTTGGGCTACTCAGTGTTCGTTGGTTCCGTACAGGCATTCATTTTCACAACGCTGGCGATGGTTTACCTGTCACAGCAAGTGAATGAAGAACACTAATTTCGCTTACCCGATTTTATTTTCGTTTTTTAAACACTAAGGAGGTTTTTAAACAATGGAAGGTTTGGCTCTTGCAATTGGTATCGTATTTGGTCTGGCTGCTCTTGGCGCAGCGATTGGTAACTCTCTGGTAATCTCTCGTACAATTGAAGGCGTAGCTCGTCAACCAGAAGCACGTGGTAGCCTGATGGGTCTCATGTTCCTGGGTCTTGGTCTGGTAGAGGCAGTTCCGATCATCGCTGTAGCGATCGGTTTCATTCTCTTCGGTCGCCTGTAATCAGCGAGCATTTAGTAACAATAGGCGGGCACTTGATACCCGCCTATATTTTTGACAAAGACAATTAATAACCTTGATGATACATCTTTCTTTTCGCAGGAAGGAGTGAAACGAATGCTCGACTTTGGAGCGGTATCCCTGGAATGGGGAACGCTGTTAACCCAGGCAATTGTGTTCTTGTTGTTGTTGCTGCTTGTTCGTAAATTGGCTATGGGCCCGATCGTAGGGATCATGGAAAAACGTCGTCAGCATATCGAAAGTCAAATCTCCTCAGCTGAGAAGAACCGCACTGAAGCGGAAGCTCTTCTGGCTGAGCAACGTCGCGTGCTGGATGAAGCGCGTGCAGAATCGAAAGCAATCATTGACCGCGCTACAAAGCAAGCGTCTGATGAAGCAACCAAAATCGTGACAGAAGCACAAGCTGCATCCGAGCGTATGAAAGCGGAAGCAAGCGCTGAACTGGCACGTGAAGTGGAAAAAGCAAAACTCGAACTGCGTGAGCAAATGACCAGCCTGTCCGTGCTCTTGGCTTCCAAGATCATTGAGAAAGAACTGGACGAAGCAGCTCAAAAGTCTACTGTTGACAAATTTCTCGCACAAGTGGGAGATCGCCTATGAGTAGCGCAGTAGGAAAACGTTATGCTCGTGCGCTCTTTGAAGTAGCGAGTGAACGTAGCAAGATTGATCAGGTTGAGAGAGACCTGGGGGCGATCGTGGAAGCGGTTGAAGGCAATGAAGATCTGAAAAAGATCATGTTGCACCCGCACATCGCAGCAGATGCGAAAGCTACACTCGCTGACGAATTGTTCAAAAGCCATGTAGAGGAAGAAACCTTTAATTTTCTGAACGTCCTGATTGAGAACGGACGCGAAGTTGATCTGGTTGATATCTACCGTTCTTTTGTACAATTGGCGAACGAAGCACGTGGATTTGCAGATGCGATTGTGACTAGTGCAAAGCCGCTTTCTACTGAAGAGCAAAATGAGCTGGCTGAGAAGTTCGGTCAAACGCTGAATAAAAAGCTGCGTATGACAGCAGTCGTAGATCCAGCGATTCTCGGCGGCATTATTATCAAAATTGGCGACCGTCTGTACGATGGCAGCCTGAAAACGAAGTTGGAAACCTTTGCGCAAAAAGCGTAAAGTTCGATGGCTTTTAAGAAGTTGGATGAATGGGGTGAATTAAGTGAGTGCAATCAGACCAGAAGAGATTAGCTCCCTCATTAAAGAGCGGATCGCTAACTTTAAATCTGAAATCGAAGTTGTGGATGTTGGCACAGTCATCCAAGTAGGTGACGGTATTGCTCGTGTTCACGGTTTGGAAAAGGCCATGCAAGGGGAGCTTCTCGAGTTCCAAAATGGCGTAATGGGTATGGTACTCAACTTGGAAGAGGATAACGTGGGTGTCGTTATTATGGGACCTTTCCGCGACATTAAGGAAGGCGATACTGTAAAACGTACCGGCCGCGTTATGGAAGTTCCAGTAGGGGAAGCGCTGCTCGGCCGCGTTGTAAACCCACTGGGTCAACCAATCGATGGTCAAGGCCCTATCGCAAATAACGGTTTCCGTCCAATCGAGAGCCCAGCTCCTGGTGTTATGGCACGTAAATCCGTACACGAACCACTCCAAACAGGTATCAAAGCGATTGACGCGATGATCCCAGTTGGTCGTGGACAGCGTGAGTTGATCATTGGTGACCGCCAAACTGGTAAAACAGCAGTGGCGCTCGACACGATCATCAACCAAAAAGGTAAAGACATGATTTGTATCTACGTTGCAATCGGTCAAAAGCAATCTACCGTTGCAAACATCGTAGAAACTCTGCGTAAAGCAGGGGCTCTGGAATACACAATCATCGTTTCTGCTACTGCGTCTGACCCAGCTCCAATGTTGTACCTGGCTCCATATACAGGTGTAACAATGGCTGAGTACTTCATGTACAAAGGCGGACACGTTCTGTGCGTATACGATGACCTGTCCAAACAGGCTGCTGCATACCGCGAAATGTCCCTCTTGCTCCGCCGTCCTCCAGGTCGCGAAGCATATCCTGGTGACGTATTCTACTTGCACTCCCGCTTGCTGGAGCGCGCTGCGAAACTGTCTGATGATCTGGGCGCTGGTTCCATTACGGCTCTGCCATTCATCGAAACCCAAGCGGGTGACATTTCCGCATACATTCCAACGAACGTGATCTCCATCACGGACGGTCAGATCTTCCTGGAAACAGACTTGTTCAACGCAGGTCAACGTCCAGCGGTTAACACCGGTCTTTCCGTATCCCGTGTAGGTGGTTCCGCGCAAATCAAGGCGATGAAAAAGGTAGCAGGTCCACTCAAGCTCGAGTTGGCTCAATACCGTGAGTTGGCTGCGTTTGCTCAGTTCGGTTCCGATCTGGACAAAGCGACCCAAGCTCGTCTGACCCGTGGTGAGCGCTTGATGGAAATCATGAAACAAGGTCAGTTCGATCCAATGCCTGTTGAGAAGCAAGTTGCTTCTATCTATAGCGCTACAAGAGGTTACCTGGATGATATTCCAGTAGCAGAAGTGCGCCGCTTTGAGAAAGAGCTGTTGTCTTTCTTGGATTCCAACAAACCACAACTGTTGGAGCACATCCGCACAACGAAAGACCTTCCAGATGAAAAAGAATTCAACGCAGCGATCGAAGAGTTCAAAAAAGGCTTTTCGGTAACTCGCTAATCGTTAACCTGATAGACATCAGATGCATGCCGGGCGATTTGCCCGTGCATGCGTCCTCAAGGTGGTGAAAACGAGTGGCTAAAGGAATACGTGAGATTCGACGCAGTATCAAAAGTAAAAAAGATATGCGCCAAATCACGAAAGCGATGAAAATGGTGGCGGCTGCGAAGCTTCGCCGTAACCAGGATAAAGCTGAGGCGGCACGCCCGTATGCTGACAAGATCCAGGAAGTGATCGCAAGCATCGCGAGTGGGACCTCTGGTTCCAAGCATCCAATGTTGCAAAATCGTCCGGTGAAAAAGACTGGTTATATTGTCATCACTTCCGACCGTGGACTTGCTGGGGGTTACAATGCCAACATTCTCCGTAAAGTGGTAAATACCATTAACGAGAAGCACAAGTCCAAGGATGAATATGGTATTTTTGTGATTGGCCGCAAAGGTCGTGACTTCTTCAGCAAACGGAACTACCCGCTTTTGGAGGAAGTGACAGGTCTGCCAACCAGCCCAGCCTTTGCTGATATCAAGAAAATTGCCGGTGCAGCAGTCCAAATGTTCGAGAATGAGCAGATTGACGAACTGTACCTGTGCTACAACAAGTTCCAAAGTGCAATTTCGCAAATACCTACCGTAAAACAATTGCTGCCATTGGAAGCTCCCGAGAGCAACAATGCGCGCGCAATCAATTACGAGTATGAGCCGTCCTCGGAAGAAGTATTGGCGGACCTGTTGCCGAAATATGCGGAAACACTGGTTTACAGTGCACTTCTCGAAGCAAAAGCTTCTGAAGAAGGTTCCCGTATGACTGCAATGGGCAACGCGACAGACAATGCTACGGATATGATCAACCGTTTAACGTTGAGCTACAACCGTGCTCGTCAGGCAGCCATTACACAAGAGATTTCCGAGATCGTTGCAGGTGCAAACGCACAGGCTTAGTGGCAGCGAATAGCTCCCAATTTAGCTTTACAGGAGGGAAGAAGTAAGATGGCGAATGGACGTGTGGTTCAGGTAATGGGTCCGGTTGTTGACGTCGAGTTCGACCGCGGACACCTGCCTGCCATTTACAATGCGATCAAGATTCAACATAAAGCACAAAGTGCCGGTGAGCGCGACATCGACTTGACTGTTGAGGTTGCTACTCATTTGGGCGATAACTTGGTTCGTACCGTTGCAATGTCTTCCACTGACGGTTTGGTTCGTGGTATGGAAGCAGTTGATACCGGTGCAGCTATCTCCGTTCCAGTGGGTGCAATTACCCTCGGACGCGTATTTAACGTATTGGGTGAGCCGATCGACCTGCAAGAACTTGGTCAAGTAGATCGTCGTGACCCAATTCACCGTAAAGCTCCTGAGTTCGTAGACCAAGCAACGACTGTTGAGATCCTGGAAACAGGTATCAAAGTTATTGACCTCTTGGCTCCGTACATCAAGGGCGGTAAGATCGGTCTGTTTGGTGGTGCGGGTGTAGGTAAAACCGTTACTATTCAAGAGCTGATCAACAACATCGCGCAAGAGCACGGTGGTATTTCCGTATTCGCTGGTGTAGGTGAGCGTACCCGTGAAGGTAACGACCTGTACCACGAGATGAAAGACGCAGGCGTACTGCCGAAAACCGCGATGGTATTCGGTCAGATGAACGAACCGCCTGGTGCACGTCTTCGTGTAGCGTTGACTGGTCTGACTATGGCGGAATACTTCCGTGATGAAGAAGGCCGCGACGTTCTTCTCTTTGTTGATAACATTTTCCGCTTTACTCAAGCGGGTTCCGAAGTTTCCGCTCTCTTGGGCCGTATGCCATCTGCGGTAGGTTACCAACCAACATTGGCTACCGAAATGGGTCAGCTGCAAGAGCGTATTACTTCCACGAAAAAAGGTTCCGTAACGTCCATTCAAGCGATCTACGTACCAGCGGATGACTACACTGACCCGGCTCCTGCTACTACGTTTGCTCACTTGGACGCTACAACGAACTTGGAGCGTTCCATCGCTGAGTTGGGTATCTTCCCTGCGGTAGACCCACTCGCATCCACTTCCCGTGCTCTGGCTCCTGATATTGTAGGACAAGAACACTATGATGTGGCTCGTAGCGTTCAAAAAATCCTGCAACGTTACAAAGAACTGCAAGATATCATCGCGATTCTCGGTATGGACGAGTTGAGCGACGACGACAAGCAAGTAGTTGGACGCGCACGCCGCATTCAACGTTTCTTGTCCCAGTCCTTCCACGTTGCCGAGCAGTTCACTGGTAACCCAGGCCAATACGTGCCATTGAAGGAAACTGTTCGCAGCTTCAAGGAAATCCTCGAAGGTAAGCATGACCACTTGCCAGAGGGCGCGTTCCTGTACGTAGGTACAATTGAAGAAGCGGTAGAAAAAGCGAAGAAAATGGCGTAAGACACCCTGGAAAGGGGAGACGAGTAAGTGAGTAAGATGACAGTTGAAGTCGTAACTCCTGAACGGGTTGTCTACAGCGGTCAGGCTGAAATGGTGATTGCTCGCGGCTTGCAAGGGGAAATTGGTATTATGCCAAACCACATGCCGTTGGTAACCCCGCTGAAAACAGCGCCAGTTCGGATTAAGACAGAAGGCGATAAAGAAGTAAAGATGGCTGTAAGCGGCGGCTTCATGGAAGTGCGCGGCGATAAAGTGACCATCCTTGCTGAAACGGCTGAATTGCCGGGAGACATCGATGTTGAACGCGCGAAGGCTGCGAAAGAGCGTGCTGAAAAGCGTTTAGCTGAGAAATATGCCGAGCTCGACGTCAAGCGTGCAGAACGCGCGCTGCAACGTGCGATGGCACGTCTCGACGTATCGAAGTAAAGCGTAAGCTTGATATCCCCGCGCCCATGTGGCTGCGGGGATTTTTCGGTTATAGGCGATGAATGATGAACCATGGTAATCGGGCATGATATTTCCAGTTGGTAATTGCCTAATGTTTCTGTGTATAATAGACCTAATGCCCTGCCGACGAGCTACGTTATCATGATAAACAGCGGGAAAAAGCGGCATTGGCTATTGGGATTAAAGGAGAGTGTAATTGATGCAAACCGTTCGCGATATCCGCCACAATCAAGATGGCGTAGTGATTCCTAGCAGCTTTGCGGCAAATGGCTGGACAAGCGTGCTATCTCATGAAATGAATGTTCTTTTCCAAGCAATGTGCTATGTGGTAACGAAGCATGAGTCTAAAGAAGAGATGAGAAAAGCTCTGGACGAGTTCGATGCATTGAAAGGCACATTCACTGAGCCTGTTCAAGAAGGCTTTAAGTCTGAAGAGGATTTTAAAGGCTATGTAAACCTGTTGAACAGATTCAAAGCATTCATGAGTCGTTCCGAATATGCATATCCGACATCTCTTGACGAAGCAATTGAACTTTTCGTGAAGTGGGGTCTGGTAATCGATAATGAAGATGCCTGGGATGTACCGGTTTATCCATTCCCAGATGCATCTGAATTGTTCAAGCTGAGTGAAGCAGAATCTCTTGCGTTGGCTCATATTAAACTGGAAGCATTGGTGCATCCGATGTTTAGCCGCCTCGTAATGAAGCTGCACGAGCAAGAAGAAAATACGTTCAGCATGTCCAAAGCAGAAATGAAGCAATTGCTGAACACAAATGACCAAATGCTGGCAGAGGTTCTGATCAAGCTGACTCCATATATGGAAGATGCGATTGAAAATATGCTGGAAATCCCAGAAGACGAGAAGATGAACTTCACGATTGTATGGGAACGTATTTACGAGGACTTCCTTGGACAGCAATTTTCAAACAACGTTCAATAATTAAGAGAATAAGAGAGCCAGACGGGCATATTCGTTTGGTCATCATACTATGCTGGAAAAACTCAGGGGGAAATCTCTGAGTTTTTTCCCTTTATATGGCACAAAAGGAAGGCTTTCGTTAGACACCCTATTGGCAATTTGCTATAATGATAAAGGTATTTTTTTCTAGCAGCGACAGCGTTCATACCTACACCTTTGACGCTGCGAGCAGTACCCTTTTGAGGGAGTCTCGACTTCTTCTGGAGGACAGCGCAAGACGATTCATACCTTTCTCAAGAGCGGAGGGAACGTGGGTGAGTGACATCTATACCAACAATTATGTGATTGTCGCGATCTTTTTGATTCTTGGTGTGTTGTTGCCCGTGGCTACAGTCAGTTTTGTTGGTCCATTACTTCGTCCAAAGAAACCGACACGGGAGAAGCAAACTACTTATGAAAGCGGTAACATTCCTGTTGGTGACAGTTGGGTGCGTTTCAACGTGAAGTATTACATCTTTGCCCTCATGTTTGTCATCTTTGATGTAGAAACACTCTTTCTGTATCCGTGGGCCGTCGCTTACAAAGAACTGGGGCTCTTTGCCTTAGTCGAGATGGTCATCTTTATATCCTTGCTCGTCGTAGGATTGATTTACGCGTGGAGAAAGAAGGTGCTGGAATGGAACTAGACCTGACAAGCATTGCGCCTGAATTGCAAGAGGAATTGAATCGCAACGTCATGTTCACGACATTGGAAACAGTGAAGGGATGGGTTCGCAGCAACTCGCTGTGGCCATTAACTTTTGGCTTGGCCTGTTGCGCAATCGAGATGATGGGAACGGGTGGGGCGCGTTATGACCTCGACCGGTTTGGCGTTATTTTTCGAGCATCCCCAAGACAATCTGATGTCATGATCGTAGCCGGGACCGTCACGAAAAAGATGGCACCACTGCTTCGCAGGCTGTATGATCAAATGCCTGAACCAAAGTGGGTGATTGCCATGGGCTCCTGTGCGACAGCGGGAGGTCCGTACGTGCGCTCGTACAGCGTGGTAAAAGGTGTAGACCAGATTGTGCCTGTCGACGTATATATTCCGGGTTGTCCGCCTAACCCTGCCGCTTTGATCTACGGAATCAATAAGCTCCAAGAAAAAATCCGTTACGAAGCGAAGACTGGGAAGCAGGTGACCAATCTATGAGCGACGAGAAGCGCAAGCCGACGCCGGAGGAAAAGGCAGCGGCAGCGGCTGAAGCCCGTGCCAAGGCCGAAGCTTTGCGAAAATTAAGAGAACAGGAAGCACAAGCTTCCCAAGAGGCGAGCCCAGTGGAGGCATCTCAAGAGCCACAAGAGGAAATCTCTGCTCCGGAAGCAAAACCTGTGTCGGAAATGACGCCAGAGGAAAAAGCCGCAGCCAAGAAAGCAGCAGCGGCTGAAGCAATTGCCAAGGCAAAAGCGGCGAAGGAACAGGCAGAAGCTGCACCACCCCCAGCAAAACCTGTGTTGGAAATGACGCCGGAAGAAAAAGCCGCAGCGAAGAAAGCAGCAGCGGCTGAAGCAATTGCCAAGGCAAAAGCAGCGAAGGAACAGGCGGAAGCTGCGCCACCGCCAGCAAAGCCTGTGTCAGAAATGACACCTGAGGAAAAAGCCGCAGCTAAGAAAGCGGCAGCGGCTGAAGCGATTGCCAAGGCAAAAGCAGCGAAGGAACAGGCGGAAGCTACTCCACCGCCAACAAAGACCGTGTCGGAAATGACACCTGAGGAAAAAGCCGCAGCCAAGAAAGCAGCCGCCGCAGAAGCACTAGCCAAAGCAAAAGCAGCGAAGGAAGCAAAAGAAGCTGCGGAAAACGGAGCCGATACGGCAGAATCAGCTCCAGATGCGGATGCCAAGGCGAAAGCCGCAGCTGCCGCAAAAGCCAAGGCTGCCGCCGCAGCCGCTGCCAAGGCAAAAGCCGCACGTGAAGCAGGCGGCGATGAATCCGGTGATGACGACGCCAAGGCAAAGGCCGCAGCTGCCGCAAAAGCCAAAGCAGCCGCCGCAGCAGCAGCGAAGGCAAAAGCAACGCAAGCGACTGGGGATGTGGCCCCGGCAGAGGAAGCGCCAAAAGCACCTTCCAAAAACCAGCCCTATCTTGATAAATACGTGTCACGAATTTCCGAAGCATTTGGACAGGAAGTAATCGAGGCTTCGTATATTAACGAGCTGGCAAAGGAAGTTCCGACCCTCACCATTCAAAACGAACGTTGGCATCAAGTTGCCCAATTTTTAAGAGATGACGAGCAATTGAGTTTTGAATACCTGTCCGATCTTCACGGTGTCGATTATGAGGATCGCCTGGAGGTTTACTACCACTTTTATTCCTACAAAAATCGCCAAAGCTTGGCAGTAAAGGTCAAAACGAGCAGAGAAGAGTCTAAAGTTGCTTCCGTAATGGACCTCTGGCATGGCGCAAATTGGAATGAAAGAGAGACTTTTGACCTTTTGGGTATTCATTTCCCGGGACATAAGGATTTACGTCGAATCCTGTTGCCAGATGATTGGGTAGGTTATCCGCTGCGCAAAGATTATGTGCAATACGACGAGGAGGTTTAGCAGATGAACCATAACATCCTCACGACTCATGTTGATACCTCTTCTGAAACAGGACTTCGTACGGAAGAGATGTTATTAAACGTAGGTCCACAGCATCCGAGTACACACGGAGTATTTCGTTTGGTAGTAAAAATCGATGGGGAAACCATTAAAGAAGCGATTCCGGTGATGGGCTACCTGCATCGAGGTACAGAGAAGCTGGCAGAAAACTTGACCTACACGCAAATTATTCCGTATACAGACCGTATGGACTACGTGTCCGCCATGACGAACAACTACGTTCTCTGTCACGCAGTCGAAACGATGATGGGGTTGGAGATTCCAGAGCGAGCTCAGTTTTTGCGATTGATTGCGATGGAACTGAACCGGGTAGCGAGCCATTTGGTTTGGTGGGGAACGTATCTCCTGGACATTGGTGCGATGGGACCCTTCCTGTATGCATTCCGTGATCGGGAGACGATCCTGGATTTGTTCAATGAGCTATGCGGGGCGCGGATGACCTTTAACTACATGCGTGTAGGCGGAGTGAAATGGGATGCACCTCCAGGCTGGATCGACAAAGCCAAAGAATTTGTCCAGTACATGAAGAAAGAATTGAATAACTACCACCAGCTGGTGACCGGGAATGAGATTTTCATCAACCGTCTCAGAGGGATTGGCAAGTTCGATACAAAAACGGCATTGGATTACTCGCTATCAGGGGTCATGCTCCGCTCGACAGGTGTCAAGTGGGACCTGCGCAAGGACGAACCGTATTGCATTTACGATCGTTTTGAATTTGATGTGCCGATAGCAACTGAGGGAGATTGCATGGCCCGCTATCATCTGCGCATGGCAGAAATTGAACAATCTCTGCGAATTCTCGAGCAGGCATTGGAGCAATTTCCGAGTGAAGGCGAAGTCATGGGCAAAGTGCCACGTGTGATTCGCCCGCCTGCTGGGGAGACATATGTGCGCATCGAGTCACCGCGGGGAGAAATTGGCTGCTACATTGCCAGTCAAGGCAAGGATAAACCGTGGAGATTGAAGTTCAGACGGCCTTCGTTTACCAATCTGCAAATTCTGCCTAAGCTGTTGCAGGGGGAAAACCTCGCGAACATGGTTGCCATCCTGGGCAGTATCGACATCGTGCTCGGGGAGGTTGACTGTTAATGAATACTCTCTTGCAGCAAGCCCCCTCATGGGGGACCACGCTTTGGTTTATCATAGCGGCAGTTTTACTACTTGCTGTCGTGTTGGGGTTCGTTACGTACGCTATTTACTTTGAGCGAAAAGTGATTGGGTGGATGCAGCTGCGCATCGGGCCGAATCGAGTAGGTCCATTGGGACTTCTCCAGACGGTTGCGGATGTTGCCAAGCTGCTATTAAAGGAAGATGTTCGACCGCAACATGCTGACAAAGCATTGTTCACTCTGGCACCAATATTAGCCTATGCCCCTGCTTTTGCCGTATTGGCGGTCATGCCTTTTTCGGAAAGCATTCAGTTCGCTGATCTCGGAATAGGGCTGTTGTACTATATCGCCTTGTCTGGGATCACCGTATTAGGCGTAATCACGGCTGGCTGGGCCTCGAATAACAAGTACTCGCTGATCGGGGGTCTCCGCTCCGCTGCGCAGATGATCAGCTATGAAGTACCGCTGGTCATGTCCGTGGTGGGTATCGTTCTATTAACGGGCAGCATGAATCTCGAGGATATTGTCGAGGCGCAGCAGGATGTCTGGAATATTGTTCCGCAGTTTATCGGATTTGTTGTATTTATCATTGCTGCCCAGGCCGAGCTGAATCGTACGCCGTTTGACTTGCCGGAAGCAGAGTCAGAGCTCGTTGGCGGTTACCACGTCGAGTATTCGGGTTTCCGTTTTGCGATGTTCATGCTGGCGGAGTATGTATACATGTTCGGGATGGGTGCCTTGATCACGATTCTCTTTTTTGGTGGTTGGTTGCCGATTCATCCATCATTGGACTTCATTCCGGGAATCGTTTGGTTTATCCTTAAATTTTCTGTTTACGTCTTCCTCCAGTTTTGGATTCGCGCCACGATGCCGCGCTTACGTGTCGATCAACTGATGTCGTTTGCTTGGAAAGTGCTGTTGCCCGTGGCATTGTTCAACATCCTGCTCACAGCCGTAGTGGTTTCTTACCAAAATGGCATGTTCTAGTAGCGACTTGATCGAAAACGACTACGTCCCACTGTTTTCATAGCGCAGGCTTCGCCATAGGCTTGCTTCGTCAAAAGCTTGCTTTCGTCAAAAACGTGGTGCAGCCAAGTTCTCAAATTCTGAGGGGTGACACACATGCTAGGACTGGCCAAAGGCCTGGGGTATACATTTAAAAAGCTCACGGAGAAAAAAGTAACCCACTTCTATCCGGATGTGCCCTTTCCAATGCCGCCTCGCTTTCGCGGTATTCAGCACTTTTCTCCTGAAAAATGCATCGTCTGCAACCAATGCGCACGCATTTGTCCGACGGAGTGTATTCAACTGACAGGGAAGCCCCATCCTGATCCGGAGAAAAAGGGAAAGATTATCGATACGTACGATATCAATTTTGAGTTATGCATTTTATGCGATCTGTGTACAGAGGTTTGTCCTACGGAAGCAATTGTGATGACAAACAACTTCGAACTGGCTGCCTATAGCCGGGACGAATTGTACAAAAACTTGAAATGGCTCGACGACAACAATACGAACGTCAGGGAGGAGAATTAGTATGACAGGTGAATTCGTTGCCTTTTTTATCCTGTCCCTTCTGACGATCGGTGGCGCGGTGTTTATGATCAGCTTTACGCGCGTCGTCCACATGGTCATCTCATTGGGCGTTACGTTTATCAGCATTGCAGGTCTGTTTGTTTTGTTGGGAGCGGATTTCGTCGGGGTCGCACAAATTCTGGTTTATTCAGGGGCTATCTCCATTTTGATGCTCTTTGGAATCATGCTGACCAAGCACGATGCGAACGATGAGGGAACAGGCCGGACATGGAAAAACCGTTTTATCCTGCTCTTCGTAATCGTTCTGTTCGGATTATTGTTCTGGGGTGTGCAAAATACACCATGGCCTGCGCCACCGCCACCTGCAGATGCTCCTGTAGACAATGCCAAAGAAATCGGTATCGAAGTATTCACCAAATTCGTCATACCATTTGAGCTGTTGTCTGTTCTGTTGCTGGTCGCATTGGTCGGTGCGATCATCATGGCGAAAAAGGAGGGGGATAACGAATGACAGTAAGTATTTCCTCCTACTTAATGGTCGCTTTGATTCTCTTTTGTGTAGGCCTGTATGGCGCATTGACGAAACGAAATGCAGTCGTCGTCTTGTTATCAATCGAGCTGATGCTGAATGCTGTAAATATTAACCTGGTCGCCTTTTCCAAGTTCGGTCTGTATCCATCCGTGACGGGACAAATCTTTACCTTGTTCACGATGACGGTTGCAGCTGCCGAGGTTGCCGTAGGGTTAGCGATTCTGATTGCGCTGTACCGCAACAAGGAGACTGTGAATGTAGATGAAATGGACCAAATGAAACGATAAGAGGGAAACCTGAAAAGGAGGACAAAGATGGATACTCTAATGCACTACGCCTGGCTGATCCCTCTGTTTCCGCTTCTTGCTTTCATCGTGATCGTCTCATTTGGTCGCCAATTGAAAGAAGGAGCGGCCATAGTGGGCATTACCCTGACGGCTGTTTCTTTTGGAATTGCAGTGCTCATCTTCTGGGAGAGATTCCAGGGTGGGGGAACCGATTACAATTATGTGATAGATTGGCTGCATATTGGCGATATCGTGATCAACATGGGCTTCGAAGTGAATCCGCTGAATGCCATGATGCTCGTCATTGTGACATTAGTCAGTCTGTTGGTCCAAATCTACTCCAAAGGCTACATGCATGGGGATGAACGCTTTCCGGTGTTCTATCAATACCTGGCGCTGTTCACATTCTCCATGCTGGGATTAGTCATCTCGCCTAATTTGTTGCAAGTATATATTTTCTGGGAGCTGGTAGGGGTATGCTCCTTCCTGCTCGTTGGCTACTACTACTTCAAGAGAGAGGCAAAAGCAGCCGCTAAAAAGGCTTTTATCGTTACACGCATCGGGGATCTTGGTTTGTTCATCGGGATATGTCTGTTGTTCTGGTGGACCGGAAGCTTTGAGTACGGAGCAATTTTTGAGAGTATCGCACTCGGACGACTGGAACCATGGATGATTACGCTCGCGGCGATTCTCATTTTCGTTGGGGCCATGGGAAAATCAGGTCAATTTCCGCTTCATACGTGGTTGCCTGATGCCATGGAAGGCCCAACACCTGTGTCGGCATTAATTCACGCGGCAACGATGGTTGCGGCTGGTGTTTATTTGGTCGCTGCTACCTATCCGCTGTTTATCGCATCCGATACGGCTTTGACAGTTGTGGCGTATGTAGGAGGATTCACCGCCATATTTGCAGCTTCGATCGGCTTGACCCAACGGGATATCAAGCGTGTCTTGGCATATTCCACAGTCAGTCAGCTCGGGTACATGATGCTGGCATTGGGAGTAGCTGGTGCTGCTGGTTATGTAGCAGGGTCCTTCCATTTGATGACTCACGCCTTTTTCAAAGCACTGCTCTTCCTGGGAGCAGGTAGTGTCATCCATGCCGTACATACGCAGAATGTATTCGAAATGGGTGGCTTGTGGAAAAAGATGCCGATCACCGCTTTGACTTTCTTGATCGGTTGCTTGGCGATTGCGGGAATCTTTCCGTTCGCTGGTTTCTGGTCGAAAGAAGCGATTCTGGGGGCTGTTTACGGAGCACATCGCTACGATTTGCTGTTCATCGCGCTCTTAGCAGCATTCTTTACGGCATTCTATATGTTCCGTCTGTTCTTCCTGACATTCGCAGGGAAGGCACGTGGCAAGCACGAAGCTCACGAATCTCCAGGAGTCATGACTGGTCCGCTCTTGGTCTTGGCATTGCTTGCGGTTGTCGCGGGCTTTGTGAATACACCGTACGCGCCATTACTCTCTGATTGGTTGCTGTCAACGAAAACAGGTACGGCAATCACGAGCATTTTTGGGGAAGGCAGTGAGCACGCGGCCGCTTGGTTGCAGATTGTGGCACTGTTGATCTCTATTCTTGGAGTCGTGCTGGCTTACCTGATGTACGGCAAGAAATCCATCTCCTCGGACACGATTCCAGAAACAATGCCGTGGCTCTATCAGCTCTCATACAAGAAGTACTACATCGATGAGCTGTATCACAACGTCATTGTTCGTCCATTAGGCTGGCTTGGATTTGTCCTGGATGTATTTGATAAGTACATTGTGGACGGTTTGGTTGGATTGACAGCAAAAATCACCCAGGGAATCGGATCTTTGCACGCAAGAGTACAAAGTGGGCAGATTCAATCCTATGGAGCAATGGTCATATTCGGTCTGTTACTCTTGATCATCGCCATCAGTTTGACGGCCAAGGGAGGTGGACTCTTTGGGTAATATCCTTTTGTCATCACTGGTGTTCTCTCCGCTGCTGGCGATTCTCGTCATGGCTTTTATCCCCGGTCGACATGCAGGTGTGATCAAGCAGGTCGGGATTTTTGGAACGTTGCCGGCACTTATCCTGGCAGGTTGGATGTTCGGCATGTTTGATTACGAGACAGCCAATCTGCAGTTCGTAGAAAAGCACAGTTGGATTTCGATTCCGATTGGAATGGCTCAGGCAGGCACGGTCTTTGCTTTTGAGATCAACTATGAACTCGGTGTAGATGGTATTTCGATGCCATTGATTTTGCTGACGGCGATTATCGGTACCCTTGCAGCAATTGCTTCATGGCAGATCAAGAAGAGGCAGAAGGAGTATTTTATCCTGTTTCACCTGCTGCTGATCGGCATGTTGGGAGTCTTTGCTGCAGACAATCTTTTTCTGTTCTTCATTTTCTTCGAGCTGACACTCGTACCGATGTACTTCCTCATCGGGATTTGGGGATATGGGGAGCGCGAACAAGCAGCAAACAAATTCCTGTTGTATAACGGAATCGGTTCAGGGATCATGCTGCTGGCTTTCATCGTGATCTTTGTCATCATGCGGACGCTCAATATCGATGAAATCACGGCGATCCTGACGACACCAGGGCATCCGATAACCGAAATCCTTACGCCGGAAATGCGTTTTGGCATCTTCCTAGCACTGTTCATCGCTTTTGCGATCAAGCTGCCAGTATTTCCGTTCCACACGTGGATGCTACGCGTTCACGTACAGGCTCCACCTTCAATCGTCATGATTCACTCCGGTATTTTGCTGAAGATGGGGGCGTACGGCCTTTTGCGGATGGGAATCGGCTTCTTCCCGGAGCAGGCCTACGATTTCTCTACGTGGATGGCAGTTTTGGGGATTATCAACATTTTGTATGGGGCTGTGCTGGCCTTCGTACAAAAGGATTTAAAAATGGTGCTGGCTTACTCCAGTATCAGCCATATGGGTATCGTCTTGCTCGGTTTCGCTTCGATGAACACGATCGGGTTTCAGGGAGCGATGTTCCAGGTGATTTCCCACGGTTTTATCTCAGCTCTGCTCTTCTTCTTGATCGGTGTCATTTGGGATCGGACACAGACATCGTTGCTCGACGATTTGGGCGGTTTAGCCAAATCCATGCCGTTTGTCAGCGGCGTGTTGTTGGCAGGCGGGATGGCTTCACTCGGACTTCCGGGCATGTCCGGATTTATTAGTGAGTTCTTTGCCTTCCTCGGTCTGTTTGGTCGTTTGCCAGTAATGGCAGCAGTGGGAGCGATCGGGATTGTCCTCACCGCGGTGTATTTACTCAGAGCGATCTTGAAAACAACTTTTGGCCCTACTCCAGGCAGATGTACAGGACTTGCTGATGCACAGCCGATGGAAGTCATTCCGATGGTAGTTCTGTTGGGATGTATTATTCTCATCGGGGTTTATCCGGCAGTTCTGGGGAATCCGATGCAGCAGGCGCTGAAAACGATCGTACCTATCGTAACGGGAATAGGAGGGTAATCCATGGAGGTTAAAGATATTTTCTCATATGACTGGAGCTACCTTCTGCCCGAGTTTATCATTCTTGGCTTTGCTACCTTTTTATCACTGCTGGACCTTTTTGCGGGCAAGCGTCTTGGTAAGCAGGTCATCGGTTGGCTATCCTTCCTGGGCACGGTCATTGCGGCGATCTTTGTGATCATCAATATGAATGCTCTCGATAAGCCATATAGCTACATGATCGACATGATCCGGATCGATGATTACGGCAATGCGTTCAAGCTGATTTTCCTGGCAGGGACAGCTTTTGCCATTCTCATCTCGCTGTCCTATCTGAAATCGGGGGAAGTCCAGCACAGAGGCGAGTATTATTATTTGCTGCTGACCGGGCTTCTCGGGGCTATGGTCATGGCTTCTTCGGCTGACTTGATTACCTTGTTCGTGGGACTGGAGCTATTGTCTCTCTCGTCCTATGTACTGGTCGGATTGCGAAAAAAATCGCGGCTTTCCAACGAGTCGGCGTTCAAATACGTCGTTTCGGGAAGTATTGCAACCGCTGTGCTCCTGTTTGGGATGTCGTACGTGTACGGACTCACGGGAACCACACATATTTATGAAATCTCATTCCGGTTGGCAGAAGCGGGAATGGCGGGCTATCAGTTCCTTGTCTATACGGCGTTCGCGTTTCTCGCAGTAGGTCTTGCCTTCAAAATATCTGCAGCGCCTAACCACATGTGGGCGCCAGATGTCTATCAGGGTGCTCCTACCCCAGTCACTGCTTTTCTGGCAGTTGTGTCAAAAGCAGCAGGGTTCGCGCTGATCTTTCGAGTAATGATGATCTCGTTTTTCAACGTTTCCGATGGAACGGGATCAGGACGGTTCTTTTTCGAAGAGGGAAGTCTCTACCTGGGGCTGATGGCAGCGGCCTCGATGATTATCGGAAACACGATGGCGCTCAGGCAGACAAACGTCAAGCGTATGATGGCTTACTCCGGTATTGCGCAAGCGGGTTATTTGCTCGTGCCGTTTGTACCGCCGACCTCTCTCTTTTTCAGCGAAGTGATCTTCTATCTGTTCGGTTACCTGCTGGTCAGCTTTGGTGCTTTCGCTGTGATTATGGTTGTATCTCGTGAGCAAGAGACAGAGGATTTGAAAGGATTCGCCGGATTGTACCATCGCTCGCCTGTGATGGCAATCGCGATGAGCATCTTCCTCTTGTCCTTGGCAGGTATCCCGATTACGGTTGGCTTCTTCGGGAAGTTCTATCTGTTCATGGGTACATTAGTGGTAGAAAACTACTGGCTGGCGGCAATTATGATCATCACCAGCGTCATTTCCTACTACTACTACTTTGGGATTATTCGTCAGATGTACATGCGTCCTGGGACAACCGAAGCACCGATGGTTGTGCCAAAAGGCATTTGGACGTTTATTCTCATCATGGCAATCGCTACCGTATTCTTCGGGGCTTTCCCGGGTCTGGTCACCGACTATATCCAGATTCATTTCAATCCGTCCTTTGATTTTGGCAACATGCTCTCTCCCAGCTCTCAGTGATACTCGTAACTGAATAGCACTTCAGGTACAATAGAAGGGATGGCTCGTGATCGGGCCGTCCCTTTTTCTATGATTCTCGGTTGGGCAATGAGGAGGTAACTAGCATGTCACAAGAAGTATATGGCTTGTTGAGCATCATTTTATCGATTGCGTTTATTGGGCTCGCTTGGTGGGCGTTGCAATCCTTTCGCTTTGATAAAATTTTGAAAAAACCAAATGGTGCTCAGGCGAAGCTGTTGCAAATTTTTCTTTCCATTGTGATTGGATATGAACTGTCCCGCTTTTTCCTTGATTACTTGGGCTGGTCCCTGACGTTCGGGAATTTGTTCAACTAAATACCCAAAGACGACGATTCGCTGGTATATCCACCCAGCTACATGTACAAAATGAGAAGTACAAAGAGATACATGTAAGCATAGGGAGAGGATATCAATGGGGAAATGGTCTGGTTGGTGTGTGCTGGCTCTATTGCTCGTGATGGGGGCCGTGTATTGGATGCCTGCACAAGCAAAGGAAGAAAAGCCGGTTGTGACAGAAATGATGAAAGTACTAGAAGAAACAGGCGCAACGGGTGTATCGGTTCAGGTACGTATGCGTACGGCGATGGGAGAAGGCCTGCGTGCTGAACAAGTAAAAGAGTTGGCGATGAGATGGGCACAACAACTTGAGATTCCGTTTTCCCCAAGCGAACAATCGCGTAAACACAACATACTCGCATATGGGACTACATACACACAAAACGGCGTGGATCTGAGCTACGAGGTGACAGGAGTGCCTAAAAATGGAGCATTTTCTGTATATCTAGTACTTCAGTTATCTGGAAGCCGTGATTCGCTACTATATATTGGACAAGTACAGGAAACCTTCACGAATGCCCTGCAAAGCGCCGACTTTATTCCGCAAATTAGCACTTGTATTCGCGGATTGTACAATGTTAAGATGGGTGTTGACCAACAGGAGGGTAAAATATTGTCGATTTTTGGTACTCTCCAGGCAACAGAATTAGAACGTTTGCAAGATGAGACGGTTGTCAGCATTTCAGGGTATACCCCTATGTGGGAATCATTCATCGCGTTAAACGGTCAAAAGATGAATCTACAGGTGGCTACGCATCGTGACAGCCATTCTGGAACATGGATTACGGTAGGTACACCAATCATCACTGTGGAATATTAGCACGCGGAGGGGTACACATTGGATAAAATTATTGTCCGTGGTGGTAAGGCATTGGCTGGAAATGTAAAAGTATCTGGCGCCAAAAATGCCGTACTCCCTATTATTGCAGCATCTATCTTGGCAGAAGAAGGGACTTGCGTCATCTCAGACGTACCAGGCCTCGACGATGTCCGGACGATATGCGACCTTTTGAAATCGATGGGAATCTCCCTTACATATGATCATGAAGTGCTGACGATCGATGCTTCCAAGCTTACGAGTGTAGAAGCGTCCTATGAACTGGTCCGCAAAATGCGCGCATCTTTCCTCGTGATGGGGCCGCTTTTAGCCAGAAAAGGACAAGCTCGTGTCGCTCTTCCGGGTGGATGTGCCATTGGTACACGCCCGATCGACCAGCACCTAAAAGGGTTTGAGGCTATGGGAGCCAAAATCGAAATCGGACAAGGGTTTATTGAAGCGACGGTAGAAGGACGATTGAAGGGTGCGAAAATCTACCTGGATATTGCTAGCGTCGGTGCAACAGAAAATATTATGATGGCCGCTGCTTTGGCAGAGGGAACCACATTGATCGAAAATGCGGCAGAAGAGCCGGAAATCGTTGATTTGGCGAACTTCCTGAACAGAATGGGAGCAAAAATCCGCGGTGCGGGTACAGGTTCGATCCGCATCGAAGGCGTGGAAAAGATGAAGGGCTGCACACATTGTGTCATTCCTGACCGTATCGAAGCAGGAACTTTCATGGTGGCTGCAGCGATTACCGGTGGGGACGTCTTTGTGGAAGGTGCAATTTGCGATCATCTCAAATCCGTGACGGCCAAGCTTCGTGAAATGGGCGTGGACATTGAGGAGCAAGAAAACGGCATTCGTGTACGCCGCACTGGCCCACTGAAAGCAGTTGACCTCAAAACGCTGCCATACCCTGGCTTCCCGACAGATATGCAGTCGCAAATGATGGCGCTTTTGCTTGTTTCAGAAGGAACGAGCATTGTGACCGAAACAGTATTTGAGAACCGCTTCATGCACGTGGAAGAGTTCCGCCGCATGAATGCGAACATCAAGATCGAAGGCCGCAGTGCCATCGTCGAAGGCGGTTCCAAGCTGACAGGCAGCAAGGTAGCAGCAACTGACTTGCGTGCTGGTGCAGCACTTGTACTGGCTGGGCTCGTATCGGAAGGAGAGACTGAGGTCTCTGCTCTGCACCATATTGACCGTGGCTACGTGAACTTTACGGAAAAGCTGCTGGCTTTGGGAGCAGATGTAGAACGCGTGGTTCCAGAAGAAAAGGCTCGTGAAAAAGCCGTTTCCGAAACCATCAAAGTAAGCTTCTCTCCTAATTTTGCTTGATAAATGCGTCAACCATATGGCAAAACGAAAGATTCTCTGCGGATGCAGGGGGTCTTTTTTTCGTTCTCTCGACTCTCTCATTCTCTCGTTCTACCGCTCTGTTACTGAACATAGACTTTAGTAGGTTATTTAAGACTTTTCGTGTCTAGTACGTAACGGGGAGGATCTCTTGCATGAAACGCTATCTACTCATGTGCTTTATCGCTTTGCCGATCTTGCTCGTCCTGATGCCTGCTGCTCTGGTCTTTTGGTTTTCACCAGCAATAAGCCCTGTCAGTCAGCCTACTGTGGCCGTCTCGGAGCCTGCCATACCAGCGATGAAGGAATCCGCTTCCTCTCTGCCGGTAAAGGTGTACCGTACAGAAAAAAAGACTGTGGAAACATTGCCGCTAGAAACGTATATTACGGGAGTCGTAGCGGCAGAAATGCCAGCCGAGTTTGAGCTGGAGGCTTTAAAAGCACAGGCGTTGGCGGCCAGAACCTATATCGTGCGCCGATTAAAAGAGGGCAAGTTTGATGATGTTCCCTCAGGCGGGCAGGTCTTGGATACGGTGCAGCATCAAGTCTATATGGATGAAGTGCAACGGCGTGAGCGTTGGGGAGACCAGTACGAATGGAAAAACAAACGCATCCAGCAAGCAGTGATGGCAACAGCAGGGATTATCCTGACCTACCAGAACGAGCCCATTGACGCGACGTTCTTTTCCACCAGTAATGGATTTACAGAGAACTCGGATGAATACTGGGAAAAGCCCATTCCTTATTTGAAGAGCGTTGCGAGTCCGTGGGATATTCAATCTCCTCGCTATGAGGAAACGGTCGTCATGTCCACGGTGGAGCTAGAAAAGAATTTGGGCGTCAAGCTCACACAGGAGGCTTCTACCAATGGTTCCTGGTATCGGATCGAATCGCGTACAACCGGAAATCGCGTAGGAACCATCAGCATTGGCGGCAAGGAGTTTACAGGAAGAGAGTTTCGTGAAAAGCTCAATTTGAATTCTTCTTCCTTTACGTTGGACTTGCGCGGCAATCAGGTATTCATTACGACCAAAGGGTACGGTCATGGTGTCGGGATGAGCCAGTGGGGAGCAAATGGAATGGCCAAAAGCGGCAAAAGCGCGGAGCAAATCGTCAAACACTTCTATCAAGGAATTAGTCTGCAAGAGTATAAAAGGGTCATCCCAGCTTAAAAGCGATGCAAATTTTTACTTTTCCCTACTCTCTCAGGTTTATACGCCAAAATTCTGGCGATACTGAGGGATGAGGTGATGAATAAAATGGAAGATCAAAAAAATCAAAATCAACCGATTCCATTCAAGAAGGCAAGTTCTTGGAAAAAAGTTTTGGGCAAGAAATGGGCGTTTCCTGCAATCTACATCGGCACCGCAGCAATCATTCTCGCTTTTGTGATGTGGTATCAGGGCAATGTCATGGACACGGTATCCAAAATGACGAATGGCACAGATGGCGTGGCAGTGACAACTCCTGCAGCTCCTGAGGCGACTACACCACAAAACGAAGAAGCAGTACCTGCTACAAGTGGCGTACAACCACTCGCTTGGCCAGTTGGAAAAGGCGTACAGTACAATGTAGGCATGAACTACTACGATGAGAAAGCCTCCAAGGAGAGTCAGCAAAAAGCATTGGTGAGCTTTGACAACTCCTTCTATCCGCACACAGGTATTGACCTCGTATCCACGGATGGCAAGGGCTTTGATGTCGTCGCGGCTCTTGCGGGCAAAGTGGTAAAAGTGGTGAACGATCCACTTGTCGGCAACGAGATTGAGATTGAGCACGCAGACAAAATGATTACGGTCTATCAAAGTCTGGAGAGCGTAACAGTCAAACCAGGCGATGAAGTGACACAAGGTCAAGTAATCGGGTCTGCTGGACGCAACACCTTTGAAAAAGACGCTGGCGCACATCTTCACTTCGAAGTTCGCATCGATAAAAAGCCTGTCAATCCAGAGCAATACTTGATTCAGGCTGATACGGAAGTAAAAAATCAATAACCAATGAATGTAGAAAAACACCTGCAAAATACAACAATTGCGGGTGTTTTTTTGCGTGTAGTACAAACTGTTGAAAAAAGATGCGGCCGTGCTGGCTTGTCAGGCTTGGAAACGTAGAATATGTGTCCCTACGCACCCATATATTGTATCAGACAATGTAGATACAAGGAGGCGAGTAATGTGCACGACTACATCAAAGAGCGGACCATCAAAATTGGCCGATATATTGTAGAGACAAGAAATACGGTTCGGATGATCGCCAAAGAGTTCGGTGTTTCGAAAAGTACTGTGCACAAGGACTTGACTGAGCGGCTGCCTGAGATAAATCCAGAGTTGGCGAACCAGGTTAAGGAAATTTTGGAATATCACAAAGCCATCAGACATCTTCGGGGGGGCGAAGCGACCAAAATCAAGTACAAACGTCGTAGTAAAAAAGTACGAGTAGAACAGGAGGAGAGTGTGTAAGAAAGAATTTCCTTGTCCTCTCACGTAGAAGAGCCTATGATATTAGGTAGAAATGTAACTGGTAATCAGGGAGGACCTTTCATGTTTGGCAAAGATATCGGAATCGACTTGGGCACGGCCAATGTCTTGGTTTTTGTAAAAGGCAAGGGAATTGTCCTAGACGAACCATCTGTCGTGGCAATAGATAGTAAAACCAGAAAAGTTTTGGCCGTGGGAAATGAAGCCTATCGCATGGTAGGCCGCACCCCAGGGAATATCGTAGCGATCCGACCTTTGCGAGAAGGGGTTATCGCGGATTTTGAAATCACAGAGGCCATGCTGAAGCACTTCTTAAACAAAATTGGTGGGAAGAGCATGTTTGCCCGACCGCGAATTTTGATTTGCTGCCCAACCAACATCACCTCTGTTGAGCAAAAGGCCATTCGCGAAGCAGCTGAGCGCAGCGGTGGAGCAAGAGAAGTATTTATCGAAGAAGAGCCGAAAGTTGCCGCAGTTGGGGCAGGTATGGACATTTTTCAGCCGTCCGGAAATATGGTAGTGGACATCGGTGGGGGAACGACCGATGTAGCGGTATTGTCGATGGGCGACATTGTCACGTCTTCCTCCATTAAAATAGCAGGCGATACATTCGATGTGGCTATTATGCGTTACATAAAAAATAAATACAAATTGCTGATTGGAGAGCGTACGGCTGAAGATATCAAGGTTCAGATTGGAACCGTATCCGGCGGACGCCAGGACGAAATGGACATTCGGGGTCGAGACATGGTAAGCGGCTTGCCGCAAACGATTACCATTCGCTCCACGGAAGTCCAGGAAGCCCTGGCTGAGTCGGTGAGTGCGATTGTACAAGCTTCAAAATCTGTTTTAGAACGAACACCTCCGGAGCTTTCTGCCGATATAATTGATAAGGGTGTTTTCCTGACCGGTGGCGGCGCATTATTGCACGGTATTGACGAGATTCTGGCAGAGGAGCTGAAGGTTCCTGTGCTGGTAGCGGACGAGCCAATGATGTGTGTTGCAAAAGGAACAGGAATGATGCTGGACTATTTGGACAAGATGCCGGCTCACTCGAATAAGCGATTATTCAGGGGGTAAGATTTAAGTGATCAGAGGCTTGTATACGTCTGCATCTGGCATGCTGGCTTTGCAGAACAGGCAAGAATCGCTGGCGAACAATTTAGCAAATATCAATACACCCGGGTTCAAACAGGACGTGGGTGTCATGCGCGCATTTCCGGAGCAATTGCTCTCGCGCATGAATGATCATGAGGGACTGGATGTTCCGGGCATCCCTACTATGCCTGGGCAGCCTGCCATTATCGGGCGTCTGAACACAGGGGTATACATGGCGGAGGCGCTGCCGAATTTTGCGCAGGGGGATATTGAAGAGACACGCAATCCATATGATATTGCGTTGCTGGACAATATTCAGCCAGATCAGGATGGCAATGAGCGGCGATTGTTTTACAGTGTGGCGCGGATTGAACAAGCGGATTTGGCACAGCCAGTACAGCAAGAGGATGTCCGCTATACGAGAAATGGTAACTGGAGCGTGAATTCGGACGGGTACCTGGTGACAGCGGAAGGATATTATGTGCTGGATAGCTCTAATCAGGCGATTCGAATCAACCATGATCCCGCACTCGGAACCAATGTCGGTCAAAACCTGAAAATTTCCGAGCGTGGCGAATTGATGCAAGTTACCATTGATCCAATCACCAAAGCAGAACAGTATACGGCGCTTCCTACTCATGCTAGATTGGGACTTGCAGTGGTAACCGATCCGCTAAAGCTTGTACGTGAAGGAACGAATGTTTTCCGATTTGAAGGCGATATACCAGTGGAAGGGATCGATTTGGCAGAAGCCAACGATCAGGCTGCTATAGCAGCTGGTACGTACAATACCCCTATGGTCGCAGGACGTTTCGGTACACAACAGGGCTGGCGTGAACGGTCGAATGTAGACCCAGCTCAAACCATGACGAGTATGATGAGTGTGCTTCGCGCCTATGAAGCGAACCAACGGGTAATTACCACGATTGACGGTACGCTGGACAAGGCTGCTAATGAAATTGGTCGGGTTAATGGATAATAGGAGGTAGGAAGGATGCAGTCGCTTAATATTTCCACATCAGCTATGCGCGGTATTCAGCAAGCGTTGGACAATACAGCCAACAACCTGTCGAACATTGATACGATTGGGTACAAGCGCAGGGTAGCATCGTTTTCCGAGCTTCTCACAGACTCAATGAATGAGCAGCCGGCAGCGGATAACCAAAATCGCAATACACCAGTGGGGATAAGAATCGGTAGTGGAGCGCATCTTGCCATGACCAAGCTGGATCTCGGTCAAGGCAGTCTCAAGCAGACAGGTGTGCCAACAGATGTTTTGATTGAAGGAGATGGCTATTTTTTGGTCACTCGTAAAATCAAAGATGCGAGTAACACCACCGTGGATGAAGAAAGTCGCTTTACGCGTAATGGTTCTTTTAAGCTGTCTTATGATGATGATGACAAGGGATACGTACTGCACACCACGTCTGGCCATATTTTGACAGACGAAAATGGTGCGAATATCGTATTCCCGGAGCCAGTCAAAAACATCTCGATTTCCCCTGATGGTACTTTCAGTGCGGACGGAATGCCGGCACCTGTAAAAATTGGTGTATGGAATGTAGAGAACCCTGATCAGCTAAAGCAAGTCGGTGAGAATCTGTTTGATGCCGAATTGGCTTTCGGGGCAGGACCGCAAAGTAAATACACCAGTGCATATGATGATGGTGTAACATTGCGCCAAGGTGCTCTCGAGTCATCAAACGTCAGCATGACAGAAGAAATGTCCCAACTGGTGAACATCCAGCGTGCGTATCAATTGAACTCACGCGCAATTGGCATCAGTGATCAAATGATGGGTATTGCGAACCAATTGAGAAGCAGATAAAGCTATATAAATTCAACATGACGGAGGAGAGGAGCATGGAACAAGGGAAGAGCAAACGTTTCCCGCGTCAGACCGAAGAGGTTAAGTCAAAAGCAAGAGAGCGGGAACGGAGCGGCAAAAATTGGCGACTGAGAGTTGCCAAGATGGTGCTGGTCCCACTCCTGCTGTTTTTCTCTCTGGTCGTTGGTCTGATGATCGGATACGGTGGAGTTGGCAAGAAGCCAATGTCTGAAGTATTCGATCCAGGAACCTACAAACATATGTGGGATTTAATGTTTGAGGATACGTAAAAATGAAGCTGGACAAGCCCGAACCTTTGGTTGGGGCTCCTATTTTTTCGGGGACTTGTTGTGGTGTTTGTCCACAGAGTATAATAGGTCGAGTGGTTGAAAAAGGAAGTGACGATTTGAATACGGAGGGATGTCCGTGAATCTTCCTAATTTGCTTACGATCTTTCGCATCGTGCTCATCCCTTTGTACCTGTATGTCTTTTTTTCGGAGTTTCCGTATCATGTTGAAATCGCTTTAGGCATTTTGATTTTGGCGGGAGTGACCGATATTGCGGACGGGTACATCGCGCGGAAGCATAAGCTTGTGACCACCATCGGAATGATGTTAGATCCTCTGGCAGATAAATTAATGATGCTGGCGGTCATCGCCTCATTATTTTTGACGGATCGAATCAGTGTATGGGCCGCCTTGTTTTTCTTTGTGCGCGATCTGGCCATGATAGTAACAGGAGCTGTTTATCATTTCCGTGGCAAAAAAACTGTCCCGGCTAATGCCTATGGCAAGCTGACAACCGTTCTTTTGTATCTGGTCATTCCGCTCGTTATGTACCGTTACGAGTACAGTGAAGCGATACTTTGGTCGGTTATAGCGTTCTCATTTATTGCGAGTGCGATTTATCTGGCAAAGGCTCGACTGTTGAACCGCATGTAAGGGTTCAAGTTGAAAAAGAGCACTTCCGCTTTGGGGAGGAAGTGCCCCTTTTATCTTAACCCCGCTTGTCCGTTTTACTGGGGCGGGAGTTATGTATATTGTTTCGTTGGTTAAAGGGTATTCATGCATAGACAAGTCTAGTTAAGTATGGAAATGGAGCGATACATAATGGAAATCAAAGCGCCTTTGGATATTATGCAAATTCAGGAAATCATTCCACACCGTTACCCGTTTTTGTTGATAGACAAAATTGAAGAGCTGGAGTTAGGAAAAAGAGCAGTTGGAATTAAAAATGTCACGGTAAATGAACCGTTTTTCCAAGGGCATTTTCCTGGTTATCCAGTCATGCCTGGCGTCCTTATTGTGGAAGCATTGGCACAGGTTGGGGCAGTAGCGATGCTCAGCATGGAGGAACATCAAGGAAAAATCGGACTGTTTGCAGGCATTGATGAATTCCGTTTCAAAGATCAGGTGAAGCCGGGAGACACGCTGGTACTAGAGGTTGAGCTTACTCGTGTACGTGGAACCGTCGGCAAAGGGCATGGCAGAGCACTGGTAAATGGAAAAGTAGTAGCAGAGGGCGGATTAATGTTTGCCCTGACGGCAGGAAATAAGGCACATTCATGATCATCTTGAATGTGCCTTTCTTTTCGGGTAGAATGGCTAATGGGCAACTCCATCCATGAGAAGGTAGTTTAAAAAGCCGTCTTTTTAAACATTCATTTACTAACAAGCACTTGAAGGTGAAGAAATGACCAAACAGGTCGCAACCATATTAGATGTGCCATTTACGACTCGCGGTTTTCGTGAGACTGTCGATCATATAACAGAGCGCATACAAAGCGGTCAAAAGACCCACGTGGTGACAGCCAATCCGGAAATCGTCATGGTAGCGAGAGAGAATCGCGCTTTCCGTTCTATTGTAGAACAAGCCTATGTCGTTCCAGATGGAATTGGAATCGTGTACGCTGCCAAATGGACGAATCAGCCAATTTATGAGCGCGTTACCGGTGTGGAGCTTCTGGAAGCGCTCATGGCGAAAGCCGATCAACATCAGTGGGGCGTGTATTTACTCGGCGCCAAGCCGGATGTCATTCATTTGGCAAAAGACAAACTGAGTGCTCGTTATCCGAACGCCCGAATCGTCGGATGTCGGGATGGCTATTTTCGCCCAGAGGAAGAAACTCAAATTGTACAAGAAATTGCCGAAGCGAAACCACAGCTCCTGTTCGTCGCACTGGGTGCGCCCAGACAAGATGAATGGATGGCGAAGTATCGCGATCAGTTAAATGCCTCCCTGATGATGGGGGTAGGCGGCAGCTTTGACGTCATTTCCGGGAAAGTAAAGCGCGCTCCCGAGATTTGGCAAAAACTGCATTTGGAATGGTTTTATCGACTTGCTTCTGAGCCTTCACGCTGGAAGCGTCAACTGGCTATTCCTCGGTTTGTTCTAACCGTACTGAAAGAAAAATGGAGTAGCCGTTCCTAGATGCATCCGTAGAGAGGAGAACAGTCGATGTCTACACTAATCCTCGGATTTCTGACTTCGCTGATCATATCGTTTATTGCTACACCGTATGTAAAAAACCTGGCTGTAAAAGTAGGAGCTGTGGATGCTCCGAACCAGCGCAAAGTACACACGCGAATCATGCCACGTATGGGTGGCTTGGCGATTTATATCGGTTATCTGGTTGCGTTCTTCCTATTTGTCCCGCATACAACCATGTCAGAAATGCTGGGAATTTTCATCGGAAGTACGATTGTTATGGTCGTGGGCATGCTCGATGACAAATACCAACTCTCGCCAAAATGGAAGCTGCTTGGCCAGCTAGTCGCAACAGCGATTGTCGTCATTCCTTTTGGCTTGAAGATTGGCGTCGTGAATCTACCGTATAGCGGGAGCATTGATTTCAGCAGTGGCTGGCTTTTCTGGCTGGCGATTCCGATCACAATGTTTTGGATTGTCGGGGTAACGAATGCGGTGAACCTGATTGACGGTCTCGATGGACTGTCGGCAGGTGTATCAGCAATTGCTGCAGGGACAATGGGTGTCATGGCCTTGTTGATGGATGATTACAAGGTAGCGACCTACTGTTTCGTGCTCCTTGGAGCGATCCTGGGCTTTCTCTACTTTAATTTTCATCCGGCTCGTCTGTTTATGGGCGACACCGGTTCGCTTTTCTTGGGCTTCAACCTGGCTGCACTATCGATCATGGGCTTTAAAGAAGCGTTGTTCGTTTCCTTTATCATTCCAATCGTCGTGCTGGGTGTACCGCTCTGGGATACGTTCTTCGCCATCGTGCGCAGGATCGTGAACAAAAAGCCGATTTCGAGCCCAGACAAAGGGCATTTACATCACTGCTTGCTAAACATGGGTCTGTCGCACCGCTCGACTGTACTCACAATTTACTCGATCAGCATTTTCTTCGGGACGATGGCGATCCTGCTGACGAAGACGACGAAGTGGACTACGATTATTGTCATGGTCGCGCTGCTGATAGCCATTCATCTTGGAACGGAGATCGTTGGACTCGTTAGCCGCCGTCACCGTCCGTTGATTAACGCTTACAGACGGATCAAAATAAAACAGACCGAGCAACAGCGTCGGACGAATTAGAAATACAAAGAACCCTAGCATTTAATGGTGCTAGGGCTTTTTTTCGCCAAAATTTAGGGGGAAACACTTAAGTGAAGAATGGAATTGTCCGATAAAGATAGGGAGAATTACATTGTCCCATTACAAGTGTGGGACACATAAGAGGCTTCAAAAACAAACGGAGAGGTGAAAATATGAACAAGTCCTATCAACAATTCCGTCGTTGGCTGGTCATGTGCCTGACAATGATGCTGATTGTTACAGGTATGTTGCCAGCAGTGCCAGCTTCTGCGGCGCTGGGTTCCAACTGGGTAGGTTTCCAGACACTACCTGACTATGTTGTGACACCGACACCACCTAATGGCGATGGTAAAAGTTATAGCACGCCGATCAAGACCCTAAGCAAACTGGTCCATGGAGTCGAGCTTACTTACACCGATAGCACCAAAAATGGTCAAGGTGTAGACGTTTTAATTGATAATGTCGTGTTTCCGAATAATCAATTGTTCGTAGGCAACAAAATTACACTGCCAGATTTTTATTTGAACAGCAGTGGAGCAGTGACCAAAGTTACAGTGAGGCCAAAAGTAACGGCCAATACAACGAATGATACAGCAGAGATTTTCTTTCAGTACACACCAAAACCTTCTGCTCCAGGAGAAGGTCCGCTAAAATTTGATAACGGCGGAGCGGGTAAGCATCAAAGTACCCCTATAAAGGTAACAAATCGAACAGTAACGAATTTGAAATACGAATATACTGTTTCAGATAAATTGGATAAAACACGGGCTGTAGAGGTTCAAGTAAACGGCATAACCGTTAGAACTGTAACTGGTTCTTCTGGAGGTATCTTGCCAGATATCGATCTATCTCCTGGACTGAATGCAATTCAGTTGTTTGCGTCGAATACAGGAGAGCGTGCTATTGTTTATTACGAGTACAACTCGCAGAACAGCCCAATCTCCATTACTAACTTCTCTGGAGGAACGACAGCCTATACCCCAGTGATTTATGGAGACTCTACGATAACCTTGGTTGGGACGTATGGCAGTGGAGTAACTGGGAGCAGCTTGCGACTGAAGCTGATCACGAACAACGGCACTTCCATTCAAGACTTGGCCAATACTGCGCCAGCGATTAATGGCAGCAACTTTACATTTAGCAACATCGGCTTGAAACCAGGTCTGAATCAGATCGCTTTCTATGAAAAAGTAGGAAACGTAACAAAAGAGCACTACCAGTTCTATGTTCAATACAACAACACACCACTTGTCAGTGACTTGAAAGTAAATGACACACCGCTGAACGATCCGAATGTCAACACTAGTCCAACTTATATCACGGTTCCATCACTCAACCGTCTGAATTTGAATATGGACGGGAAAGCGCTCAATGCGGATACTGTTGAAGTGAAAAATATGCGTACAGGCGATGTGGTCAAAACGCAGGTAAACCGCACGGGATCTTTTGGATTGAGTGTTCCATCCCAACTTGGCGAAAATACCTTGGAGATCAGGGTCTTTAACCAAAATAAAGAGGTAGGGACTTTTGTCCGAAAGCTCTTGGTAACGACAACATCATCCGGAAGCTCTGATCAGTTTTACAAAGTAACGTTAGGGGGAGTAGCACTTCTGCCTAACCAGCAATCGACGATATCAGGTCCAGCTTCATCCCCAGAGATGGCGTTGAATGGCTCGGCGCTGTTGAAGTTTGTAGATATTACAAATGAGCAGAAGTTCCAAGAATTCAAGATTACGATTTCTGATGGCAGTAACAAATATGAGTACAAGTCTGCTGAGGGGGTAGGCTTCAAGGAGATCGGCAACCCGCAAAGCGGATTTACGGAATATGCGGTAGATATGGCGAAGGTACCTGCAGGAATCTTTAAGGACGGTAAAACGTATAAGTTATCCTTGAGCTATCAATACCTGTCAAAGGCTTCAGATAATACCGTATCGTCTCCATCGGGCTTTATAAATGTCGCGAACTACGAGTATGAATTCAAATACTTGGATAACTCCAAGCCAAACATTTCACAAGTGATAAATTTGGCAAACGCACAAGTATTGTCTCCGACGGCTACAAATATCATTGTGACTTCACCGTTGGAGTTGAAGGCGGTCACGCAAAATATTCCAACTCCTGATAATTCAACCATTACGTATAACGGGCAGAAGTTGACTTCTGGAGTTGACTATGTAATTACGTCAGCTACTGATGAATTTACACTTACTTTGAAAAAGCTGCCACAGGGTCAGGGTAAATTAGTAATTGGATATCCTGGTGGAACAGGTTCAGCTACTTACACCCTGGATATTCGCATTACTCCATTTGCTCAAATCACCTATGTAGATGCAACAGGACAGGTGCGTAGCTTTGAAGATGGATATCAAGTAAAAAGTGAGAATGATATCCGAAATCTCGACGGGAAAGTGTACAACTATGTTTTGAAGTCAAGTAACATTGAGGCAACCTTAAATGGTTCGAAAATCGATATTAGTGCTGGTATCGATACAACCAAGGGTACGTTCCTTATCCCTAAAAATCTGCTCGGTTACAAAAAAGGTAACAACGTCCTGAAAATTACCTTGAAAGACGATCCACAAACAGTATTCACCTATAATGTTTCTTACAACTCATCCAAGACGCCATCTGTAGAGGATGTGAAGCTGGAGATCATCTCCAATGGTGATACTGAAGAGTTGACCAAGAAAGCTGGAGATGCATCTTATAAGACAGGTGCCAACTTCTTGACCAACTTGAGCTTTACTGTAAATGATGCAACACATGTCTACATTGAAAAGAACGGAAAACGTATCAACGATTTCCGCTACAAGAGTGGAGATTGGGAACAAGATACGACAAACCAGGAATACGTAAAAGCGCGCCTGGAAGCATCGTTGAATAATGATTTGGAAGACTTGTTTGATGAGCACAACATTGATTCGCAGTCCCGTTCCCGATTTGAAGGGAAGATGACCACGAAGAAATACGGCGATCTTGTTGAAGAAGTGCAAGATGCTGTGACTGATGCCAAAGAACAAGAACAGAAACTGGCCCTTTTCCCTCTGACTTTGAAAAAGGGTGGAACAACGGTCTACACCATCGTAGCTGAAGATGACAATGGCACTGTCATTCGCTATGACATCAACATCGATCAGAAATATTCCAGCTGGGAAGTTTTGTCCCCAGTAAAAGCAAAAGAAAACGATCCATACGTTATCGTAAATAGCAACAGTGCAGTTGTGAAAGTGTTTGCGGAAAATGCGGACAAAGTATTGTTTGGCAAAACAGAGGCAAAAGTATCCAATACAAGCAACCCTGACTTCTATTACGATGACGATCAAGGGAAAACAATCCCTGAGACTTACTATGTATTTACATCTACAGTTCCACTTAAAAAAGGTCTAAACACAATTAAATTCTCGGTTGTGGTAGGCGATAGCACCTATAAAGACGAAATCAAGATTTACAATGCGAGTTCGACTGTAAATGGTGCAGAATATCGTGATGTATTAGGGAAGAAAACTACTTTCAGCGTATTTGATAAGCAATTTGAGTTGAAGTTCCCGAAAGGTACCGTATTGCTGTCACCAGATGACAGCCGTGCTGGTCAAGAAGTGAAGAATCCTAACGGAGATATTTTTGTCGATGTACCTCTATACTTCGGTATGGCAGACAGGACAACAGGACAAATAAACATCGACGAGGATAATCTGGAAGAACGACTGGTTCTGGAAGCTAACTTTAACTATGCAAGTCCTCTGTACTATGTAGATGCAGGTGATACAGAAGCCCCGGGTGGTCGTGATCCATACTTCGATGAAGGCGATGCGGAAGACTTCAAGAGTCGTTGGCAAGACAATCTGGTTCCTAGCCTTCGCGGTACAATTACCATCAAATACGATCCATCCATTGTAAACGCAGCGAATAACATCCTGACCGTTTTCTATCACAATGGGGATGAATGGAAAAATATTAGTGGCGTAGTGAGTACAAGCAAAAAGACTGTTACCGTACCGTTTGCTGGTTTTGGTTATTACATGGTCATGAAAACGAGAGAAACATACGATGATGTCATTGGACATGATTTCGCTCGTGATGCAATTGAGACGCTGTACGCCAAAGGCATCATGCCAGCATACAGTGGAAGCAGCTTTGGGGCAAACCGTGACATGACACGCGGCGAATTTGCGACGATGCTGGTCAAAGCGATGGATTTGCCAATTAACGCTGGACCATATCGGGATAGCAACGAGCGTGATCCGTTAGAACCGACCTTTACGGATGTTCGTCCGAATCGCGATTCGTGGGATTATGAGTACAAATACATTGAGACGGCTGCTCGGGCTGGAATTATTCGTGGAAAACAACCAGGGTACTTCCGTCCAGATGAAAATCTTACTCGCGAAGAAGCTGCAATCATGATCGCACGTGCGCTTAATCTCAAATTGGGCACACTCGATGCTTCCAAGCTGGCGTTGAACAAAATGTTCTCAGATGCCAAAGATGTTAGCTACTATGCAGCTCCATCCGTACTTGCTGTCAGTAAGGCGAAACTGATGAACGGCGAAATAGATAATCCAGGTGAGAAAAAGTCAACCTACAGCTTCAAACCAACAAACAACCTGACTCGTGCTGAGATGGCTGTCATCACTATTCGTGTGATGGTCCAACTCAAAAAACTGCCTAAGCAGTAAGCCGAGATATTTCGCCATATATAATAGAAGAAAAGCTGAAGAGGTCATCGCCTCTTCAGCTTTTTTCATGGAGAAACTACTCTTCTTCTACATCGCCAACCGCGTCTACAGGAACCTCCACATATTCCTTTTCCCCCAGCAAGATTTGAGCTTGTCCATTCGTCAAATCAACCATCCCTGCGACAAACTCATCCTGTTCACCCTCAGGGATCAGCACATGCGCAGTCACCTTGTCTGTAAAATCCGTACCACTCACGCGATGTTCGCCTAGGCGCAGCTCGTTTTCCACCTTGCCCCACCAGGTATAGTCCACGCTGACAGAGACCGTCTGATGCAGCGTGTGCACCACGATCTTCGCAGCCTTCAATGCAGTGACTGTTCCAGCTGTATAAGCCCGAACAAGTCCACCAGCCCCAAGCTTGATTCCGCCGAAATAGCGAGTGACGACCACGACCGTATCCTTCACGCCGTTTTTCTTGATGCACTCCAGGATCGGCTTGCCTGCCGTACCGCTAGGCTCTCCGTCATCACTCGAGCGCTGAATCTGATCGTTTTCGCCGATGACAAAAGCAGAACAGTTATGAGTAGCGTCCCAGTGCTTCTTTTTGATCATCGCGATAAATGCTGTCGCTTCTTCCTCAGTGGTAACCCGCTGGGCATATCCGATAAAACGGGAGCGCTCAATAACGATATAGTCCTCACCGTAGCCAGCGATGGTTTTGTATTGGGTAAGCATCGTACAATCACCTCAAGAAAAGGATAGCATGCCAAAGAAATGTTGGCGAACATTGAAATGTTTTTGACACATAATCGTAGTACTCTATGTGGTGCTTGTGGAATAAAAAAGGAAAGGGAGGAGTTCCTTATGATTCCCTTATGAAAATGCTGGTATGGCATAATTTTGCGTGTGAGAAGGATAACTCTGTGATATAGTGATCTTGGGACAAACCACATATTTAATGTGGTTAATAATTTTGTGCTCAATATAAAATAAAGGAGTGGAAGTCAGTGAATTTTCCATATTCGAAAAAGAAATGGATGTCTATCAGTTTGGCGGCATTATTAACAACAGCCCTTGGCGCAGGAACCTTGACGGCATCTGCGAATACAGGCTCCGATCAAGCAAAGGCACCTACGACTGTACAAGCATCAAACGATAAAGTAGCAGCTGAGGCAGGCAAAGAGAATACGACAACGCCTGATACTGCCGCAACAGAAGAGTTGACGTTGGATAAAGCGATTGAACAAGCTTTGAAAACCAACGTCACATTACAAAATGCTATTCTGGATGCGAAAAATGCAGATATTAACAACTCGATTACTTACAGAAGCACGGCACAAATGACAGCAGACATGCTGGAATCCTTGGATGCAGCGCAAGCAAAGTATGTAAGAAGCGCCCAAAGTGAAATGACTAAGAAGCTGAATGCGCTCGCTGTTAAGTCTACAGAAGGAAAAATCAAGTTAGGTGCACAAGATGCCTATTACAAACTGATTTTTGCTCAAGATGACGTGAATCTAAAAAAACAAAGCTTGGCTCGTGCAGAAGCACAACTGAAAGTAGCCAAGGCTGCATTTGATGTTGGAACGAACGCGAAGACTGATGTTCTTGAAGCAGAAATGGGCGTAGCTGGTGCAAAAGCTCAGTTGACGACTGCGGAAAACAACTTGGAAATTGCCCTGATGAATTTGAACGATTTCCTCGGTGTTGATCTGCAAAAAGAATGGAAAATCGTCTCTGCCAATAAGAAAATGGCTCCAATCTCGATTACCATGGAAGATGCCGAGAAGCAGGCCCTCTCTAAACGTTTGGAAATTACCAAAGCAGAAGAAGAGCTCAAGCTGGCAGAATTGAATGTGAAGCTGATCGCCGAGTATACAGCGGCGTCAACTCTTTCTGGTCAACAAGCTCGCAACAACGTCGAGAAATCGAAGCTTGCCATTGATGAGGCAAAACGTACCGTTTCGAAAGATGTTGCACAGGCATACCTCAACCTAAACGCAGCTCGCGAGGCGATTGATTTCCAAAAAGCGGCAAAAGATTCTGCTGCTGAGAGCTATCGTTTGAAAAATTTGCGTTTTGAAAATGGACTCGCGACGACTTTGGAAGTAATCCAATCGGAAGAAGCGCTGTCTACTCGTGAGAACGAGTACCAAAAAGCTGTCCTGTCTTACAACTTGGCTGTCGTAAACTTTGAAAATGCATTAGGAAATTAACCTAATTCAAGCAAGATTATGAGGTTTTGACCCAAATTGGAAAAAGGTTCAGTCGTGACAGCCCGCCATATGTCCCCTATAATACGGATTGTGGCGGATGTCACTTCGTACATAACGGACAGGTGAATAACGAACCACGAAAAAAACTTTAAATTTTTTTCGAAGGCGCCGCAACTTTTGATTCGCTCAGGCGTTTAATAGGATGTCACACGAAAAACGGGGAATTGTGTAAAAAAGATTCACGAATTCTAGCAGTTGTGTTACACTAGTGATTGTTGCATTTTACACAATACTGAATATACTAGAGATTTTTAACACAAAAAGCGAGGCTTTCCTGCGAAAGGAGGTGACACGCGCTTGCAGGATTCGGGCTTTAAAAAGAAAGATAGATTAACAACAAATATTCCCCAAGAACAATTTGTTTATACTAGAGGAGGAGAACACAAGGTTATGAAAAAGGTCGTTAACAGTGTATTGGCTAGTGCACTCGCACTTACTGTTGCTCCAATGGCTTTCGCAGCAGAAGAAGCAGCAACTACAGCTCCTAAAATGGATGCTGATATGGAAAAAACCGTAAAACGTCTGGAAGCTCTTGGCCTGGTAGCAGGTTATGGCAACGGCGAATACGGTGTAGACAAAACTATCACTCGTGCAGAGTTCGCTACTCTGGTTGTTCGCGCTCGCGGACTGGAGCAAGGTGCGAAATTGGCACAATTCAGCAATACTTACACAGATGTAAAATCTACTGATTGGTTTGCTGGTTTCGTAAACGTAGCTTCCGGCGAAGAAATCGTAAAAGGTTTCCCGGACAAATCTTTCAAACCACAAAACCAAGTTACTTATGCTGAAGCTGTAACTATGATCGTTCGTGCACTGGGTTATGAGCCATCCGTTAAGGGTGTATGGCCTAACAGCATGATCTCCAAAGCTTCCGAGCTGAACATTGCTAGAAGCATCACTTCTCCTAACAATGCAGCAACTCGTGGCGACATCTTCAAAATGCTCGACAACGCTCTTCGCGTAGACCTGATGGAGCAAGTTGAATTCGGTACTGACATTCGTCATGAAATCACGAAAGAAACTCTCCTGACTAAATACCTGAAAGTTACTGTTCGTGACATGGAATGGGCTCAAGAAGCTGGCAACGACAGCGAAGACCTGCCATTGGTAACTAACGTACCAGCTATCGGTCTGGGCAAAATCAAAGCTAACGAAGTTACTTTGAACGGTAAAGACGCTGGTATCGGCAACACTACTTACAAAGTAGCTGACGGTATCAACGCTAACGATTTCGATGGTCAACACGTACAAGTGTGGATCAAAGACGACCGTGAAGACGTAATCGTTTGGATGGAAGGTTCCACAGACCAAGAAGTTATCATGGACCGCGTTGGCGAGTTCACGCTGAAAGGCAAACTTCTGGAAGATCCAAAAGATCTGAGCAACTCTGATCTGGCTGATCTGAAATTGGAGCTGGACGCTAGCGAAAAAAGCTACCGCTTCAACAAAAACACTAAAGTAACTTACAACTTCACTCGCTTCAACGATCCAGTTGATGGTTTGAAAGAAATCATCAAGGACAACGCTGATGGCGGATTCACTTTCGGTGCAAAAGTTGTTCTGGACAACAATAACGAGATTGCTTACATCCACGTTATTGACGACCAATCCATGAACAAAGAAGACGAAGGCGTTAAATACGGTTCCGAAGTTATCTCCAAAATCGATGCTGATAAAAAGAAAATCACGAACCGTGATAACGACAAGTTCAACGACCTGGAAGACAAAGAAGAAGGTAAAGACTTCTTGGTATTCCTCAACGGTAAACCAGCTAAATTCAGCGATCTGAAAGAAGGCATGGTTTACAGCGTATACTACGCTGATGGCGACGAAGACAAATTGCTGGTATTCGCTACTGACACAGTAGTAGAAGGTAAAGTAGACAAAGTTGTTAGCCGTAACAACAACGACTACCGCCTGACTATCGGCGACAAAACATACCGCGTTTACGAAGGTGCTACTTTCTCCGATGACGGTAACAAAGATGTTCAAGACATCGACAAAGACCACTGGGATCTGGTTGACAGCTTGGACGACGAAACAGTAAAACTGTACCTGGATGCTTCTGGTCGTGTTCGTCACATCGAAACTAAGGATGCTATCGACGATCGCAAACAAAAAGCAATCATCACTCGTGCAGCTACTTTCAACACAAGCAAAGACACTTGGGATTTCACTGTGTTGACTCAAAAAGGTAAAAAAGTAACTGTTTCCCTCGAAGCTAAAGACATCTATGACTTCGATGGCAAAAACTTCTCCAGAGATGGCAAGTCCGAGTGGGATCTGGAAAACATTCTGGTACCTAGCAAAGACAAAGACACTCTGCTCGTAGAAGTAACTCTTGATGCAGATGGCAAACCAGACAAAGTTGAATTCTTGAAACCTGTTAAGGTTGAAGAAGAATCCGGCAAAGCTTGGGATGACCTCGCAGATGAAGACGACGATATGGTTGGCGACTACGAAGTTACTGACAAAACAGCTGTCTTCAACATGACTGGTGAGTTGGAAACAAACGGCAAACGTGCTGAACTGAAAAACGCTAAAACTGCGAAATTCAAAGACGTTGCTGATGAAAACGACCTGTCCGTAATCTACACTGTAAACGACAAAGACGAAGTAGAAGCAATCTTCGTTGTTGAAGGTGACGGTTTGTCTGGTGATGCTATCTACGGTCAAGTTATCGACTTCGGTCGCGCTGGCGGTAAAGACACCATCAAAGTATGGGTTAAAGAGAAAGATAGCAACAAAATCGTTGAGAAAGAATACAAACTGGATGGCGATCAAGACGATCTGAAAGATGACGACATCCGTCGTAACGACTTCATCGCATTCACAGTTGATTCCAACGACGAAGTTATCGTTGACGATGTAGTTGAAGTAGTTAACAAAAACGCTAAAGGCATGCTCGCAGAAGTAACTGACGAAAAAGGCCTGAGCGATGCAAACATCGACAAATTGACTGTTGGTTTGGTTGATGATGTAAGCAAAGACACCATCACTTACAAAGATGCTGACGGCAACAAGAAGAAAGCTAGCATCAAATCTGCTACAGTTTACTTCGATCTGTTCGATGACCTCGGTGAAGCAGATGGCGTTAACGAAGGCGACTACGTTGTAATGATCGACAGCGGTGACATCTCCGGTACTAAATACGACTTCGTTCTGATCGTTTCCGACGAGAAGACAGTTCGTAAAGAAGACCTGGAAGATGAAGCAGAAGCATTCTTGAAGCAAGAGCCAACTGAAACACCAAATCCAGACAAATGGGATGCTATTCCATCCAGCTTCACTGGTAAAGCAGTAAGCAGCGCTGGTCTGTATCAAGTAGTTGTTGAACTGAACAAAGACGTTACTCGTTCCGATGTTAAAGACTTCGCTCTCTACATCGAAGGCAAAAAAGTAGACAAATCTACTTACGACATGATCGAAGAAGGTAACGGTTGGAAAGTTCAATACTATGCTCAAGACGATGCTAAAGTAACTAAAGGCGAAATCAAAGTTACTAACGCTAAAGGTGAAACCGATACAGCTTCTGTTAAATTCGAAGAAGCTTAAGAGTAACACTTTTATCAAAGAAATATAGTAATGGGAACATAGAGGGGGCTATCCCCTCTATGTTCTAAATGCCCTATAAAAATAGAACTTCCTATCAAACTTACGGAGGGGTAGTACGTGAATAAAAAAGTAGTCCTTTCAGTTCTCTCGACTGCAGTAGTAGCTAGCATGGCTTCTTCCGCTTTTGCAGCACCTAAAGCGGGAATTTACATGGGTGGAAACGTAAAAAAATACTATTCTACTGATGTAGTATTGAACATGACAAAAGAAGCAAGAAAATCTTACTTGGAAAATGTTCGCCTTGCTGGTCCAAACGCGATTGTGCAAGTTGACAACCAAGGCCGCGGTGCTTTCCTTCAAGAGATTCTTGATGAAGGTCGCGCAAAAGCTTATGAAGAAAAACTGGTAAAAGAAGATTTCATTGACCTGTACGATGTAGTAACTCTCAACGGTACTACTTCCGGTACAGAAGATGCAAAATCTAAAGTTGATCCAGTTCCTACAGGTGAACTGAAAGTTGAATCTGTAAGTGCTATTTCCAAAACAACGCTTAAAGTCAACTTTAACAAAGCAGTTGACTCGGTAGCGAAAGAAAACTTCTCTATCGCTGGTGCTGTCGTTAATGCAGCAACCCTTAGCGAAGACAAGAAATCTGTAACACTGACTGTGAGTGGCCTGAACTACGAAACAGAATATACAGTGGTAGCAGCAAACATTCTTGTTGAAGGAAAACCAGTTACTCTGGAAGGCAAGAACTTCAAGATGCCTGCAGTAACAGAAGTGTACAACCTTGAGTTGACTACAGATGCACCTAACGATGCTATCTTGGCTGATGGTGCAGACAACATGGTTATCACTGCAAAATTGAAGGATAAAGCAACTGGTCAAGTTGACGTAAACGCTGACAACGTTGTCCTTTCCTTCGAATCTACGTATGGTAACTTTGGTAATAAACGTGTGGTCGTACAAGACGGTGTAGCTTCTGTAGTCTTGACTTCTGAATTTAGCAAACACGATTTGGTATCTAAAATTGATGTTCAAATCATTGAGGCATCTGGCGATTACAAGGATCTGATTGGTAAAGTTGTTGGTACTAAAAATGTTCACTTTAAACTGAAACTCGATCCAGGTACAAATCCAGTGAAACCTGTTTTGACAGGCGCTGAATCTAACCAGGCAGATCGTATCACTGTAACTTTCGACAAAGACGTTACTGTGAACGATTTTGTACAGTACGATGAAGTTACTAAGAAGTTTAAGGTTAAGGCAGACGGTACAGCTCTTTTTAAAGAAAATACAGAGTTCAAGATCACTCAAGATGAAGGGAAGACCTTCAAGAAAATTCTTGGCTTGAAACCAACAAGCAATCCAAGAGCTCTTGAGGTAGTTCTTGCCAACGAAGAAACAGCTCCAGGTCAATTTACTTTCTTAGAAGATAACAAAGTTGTGTCTGTAGAACTCAATCAGGCAAACGCTCAAAACGTAACGAAGAGCTTTATCTTGACAGATCCTCGTAAACCAGAGGCTACATCTGCAGTTGCAGAAGGATTGAAAAAAGTAGTTGTTAAATTCTCTGAACCTATCCGCAGTGCTAAGGTCCAATTGGACGCTGGTTTGTTGGATCACACGTTCTCTTACGGAGAATTTAATCCTGCTACTTTGGAAGATACCCGTGACACTATAACAATCGTTCCTAAGAACTATTTGACTGCTGGAACTCACTCCGTACAACTTGCAAGTATTAAGGACTTTGCAGGTGAGTCTGATGACAAGAACATCTCTACAACTCAAACCCTTGACTTTACAGTACCTGGTGATGTTTCTCTACCATCTGCAGAAGTGACAACCGAATCTGCTGAGCAATTCCGTGTTACTTTCAATAAACTTGTAGAAGGTTTTGATAACTCACTTCTTGAAACTAGAGATGCTGCAGGTAAGAGAAGTCTGAGACTCGAGATTCTCACCAAAGGTACAAATGGTGTGAACGAGTGGCAAGATGCTAACGACTCACTTAAAGTACCATTGGAAGTATCCCACGCAATTGATAATGAGTACGTTGTTGAGTTGAAGGATGACTGGACTAAGATTTTTGATACAAATTCTACTCGTCTGAACTATTACAACTATCAATTCCGTTTGGTGATTTCCAAAGACTCTATTACAAACCCTGCAAACGGTTTGAAGAACGCTGAAATTGTATTGCCACTTAGCCTAAGCGGTTCCAAGCTGAGCACACCAGATACAACGAGCCCAGTAATCAGTGGATTTACACAGATTAAAAAAGATCTCTTCGAAGTGAAGATGAACGAGCCAGTTAAACTTCCTGGAACTGCGGATAATGCTGGAGAAACTCCATCTCAACTTCAAGGACAACATGTACCAACACCTATCATTGAGTTCATCGGTAAAGATAAGGACGGTACTACTGTTACAATCAAAGGTAAAGTAGGAAACTACACGAATAAAAACGGTGCTGATACTAACTTTGAGGTATTCCCAGACATTGACACGACTAAAGGTGAAAAAACACCTCAAGATTATGTGAATGCTGGTGGAGATAAAAACTGGACACTCGTTGTACGTTCCATCTCCGACGATGTGGGTAACACAGCTAGCTCTCTGACTCATAACTTCACGCTTGATCCTGACCAACAAGCAGGCGAAGTATTTATGCTTAAAGGTCAGTTTGCAGATGGTAAATTGTATGATGGAGTTAAGGCTTATCTCAACGGCGATAAGGAAGATGTAATCGTCCTCGATTATACTGCCGATGTGGAATACACTGGTACAACCAATAATGCTACTAACCCTGGAATCTATACATTGGATGGGGAAGACCTTCCTAAGGGTGTAAGTATTTCGGTTAGTGATTCCGACACATTGCCAGGTGTGGACATCGTGACAATTACATTGCCAGATGGCACACTCTCTAAAACTGGTAATAACAACGTAATTACCGTAAATAAGAGCCTGAAATCTACAAAAGGTACGAAGCTTACTGGCGAATACCAAATCAGCTTCAAACCGGTAGATGCAGTAAATCCTGCTGTAGATGCTAAGGTTGTTAATGATCTGATCAAAGCATTGCCAGCAACCATTACTCTGGATGACGAAGCAAAAGTAAAAGCTGCACGTGATGCTTACAACGCTCTGTCTGATGACGCTAAAAAATTGGTAGTCAACTATGCTACCTTGGAAGCAGCAGAGAAGAAAATTGCTGATCTGAAGAAATCCGAAGGAGATGCAGCAGCTAATCTTAAAGCAGCACAAGATGCTGTAGCAGCTCTGGAAGCAGCAGCAGGCGCTGATCTGACTGTAGAGGCTAATCTGACTAAAGCTGAAGAAGCTGTAAAAGCTGCAGAAGCTGCAGTTGCTAAAGTAGTAGCTGGCACAGATAAAGATGTCCTTGCAGCAAAAGTAACTCTGGCTAAGAAAAAAGTTGCAGATGCTCGTGCAAAATTTGATGCTGACAATGCATCTAATTTGAAAGCAGCACAAGATGCTGTAGCAGCTCTGGAAACAGCGGCAGCAGCAGATCTGAAAGTAGAAGCAAACCTGACTACTGCAGAAAACGCTTTGTCTGACGCTAAAGCGAAAGTTGCTAAGGTTGCTGCAGGGGCTGAAAAAACAGCTCTTGAAGGCAAAGTAACTGCTGCAGAAAAAACAGTAACTGACGCTCGTAAAGCTTTTGACGATGCAAAAGCATTGGAAGCTGCTAAAACAGCTTTGAACGATGCAGTCGTGGCTGCTCAAGCGAAACATGATGCAGCAGCAGAAGGAAACGCTTCTGGTGAATATCCAGCGCCAGCAAAAGCTAACTTCCAAACAGCAATCAACACCGCTAAAGGTGTACACGACAATGCTGCATCCACAAAAGCAGATCTCGATCAAGCAAAAGCAGACCTTGCAAATGCAGTAACTACTTTTGAAGGTTTGGTAACTCCTTAACAAAATTAACGAAACGTTACTTCATAAACTCATTACCTGAGTGAAAGAAGTGGAGAACGACCCCTAGACAACTTTCATAGCGGTCTAGGGGTTTTCTCTAACTATCTTGTCAAATAGATTGGTGCAATTCCAATCCGTGAGAACAGCCTATGACTCATGTCCCTAATCCTCCTGCACGAAAAGCAGTCCTATACCAACTGCTTCCCGTGAAGTCAGGTGAAGTCGTACTTGTTGAGATGCAAGGCGGGGCTCCTTAAAAGTTGACTATGGTCAGGGGACGAATCCATGGTGACCCAATACGAGATAGCTGTTGTTAGGTAGTTAAGCGCTAGGGGTTTAACAACAGTCGATGCACGCGAGATCGTGCAGACGAAACAGGAACAATTCAGGCTGTTAAACCTGTTTTTCTCGGATTGTATAGTGGGGACCTAAGGTCAGCAAAACAAGGGATAGACAAGGTGGAACGTTTGAAGTCTTATCAGAAGAGGTGGGTTAGCACCAGTGAGGCTGATAAGATGGCGGCGGGTTCGTAGTAGTGTGGATGGCTTGCCGTTTGTACCCGTAGTGGTAACACAGGCGGGGAGGAGAAAACTGGCCGGAGCGAAGGAACCCAGTCAGCGGATAGGAAGGATACGAGAACTTACAATGGGCGTTGTAGTTTCTCAAGTCTACAAATGAACGATTTCCAAAAAGGATTGCAGAGAGATCATTTCTGCAGTCCTTTTTTGCGTTTTATCCTGCTTTAAGAGCGGCTGCCAGTATAGCTCCTTAAGATGATTACGTTTGTGAGAATTTTGTGAGAAGCATTTGATAGGATGAAGATGCCCATTGTAAGACGTAACATTCCCTTCTTCGCTGATGGAACGCCGTATGCGATGAAAGTCGCCTGTACGGTGTAGGCTCGTTATAACCCCAAATTTCAAACGGGATAAGACGAGAATAGCAAGATTGTCTGGAATGCGAAGGAAGTAGTAAAAGGTATGGCACCAACCGGTGGTAGAGAAGAGACGAATCAGTTGGAAATTTTAACAGGTGCAAGTAAAGACGGAAGGATTCAGGTAGTATTTGATGATGGTCAGATTCGAAAAGACATTATTCAGTCGGTGAACATGAATGACAGTGCTTCAACGATCTTTTTCCAGCTATATGATGCGATTTATCAAGAATTAAAAGCGGATTATAATATTACAGGAAGTGGTATGACTATTTATATTAACGAACCAACACAAGAGGCAGACAAAGACATTACCATCACGTTAGAAGATCTAGACGCGACGGGTGTCACTGGAGTAGGTTCAGAATGGAGAAAGGGAGTTGCTGGTACAGGCGGAGTAGCTGAGGTGAATGAACTTGAAATTTCTGATGCTGGTTCTGGCTCGAAGGATTTGAGTGTTAACTTTACAGATGGAAATCATTTGAATGAGACGGCGACTGTTATCCTTCAAGGTACAGAAACATCTGCTGAAATTGCAGACAAAATTGCATCTGCTTTTCAAGCACTCGACAATGGAAAAGGGATATTCCGTCAGAATATCACGGTTTCTGGCGCGAAAGTAACATTTACGTCTACGAAAACAGTAACAGACCAAAATATCACAATTACAGTTACCAGTAATTAGTGTTCAATCAGAAGCGTTTAAATTCTTATGGCTTCACAAGAGTCTGCCTCACAGAGGCAGGCTTTTTCTTTCGTTAACAAGGTAAGCGAAATGAGTGCCCAACTCCCCTGAGTACTTTAGGTCCAATGCCTCTCCCGCAGCAATACGCTATGCCATTATGATATAAAAATAAAAAGCCTTCCTATCCCGTAGCAAATCACAGGGATTAGAAGGCGATTTGACTTACACTTTCCCAATCAACGTACTAATTTCTCTCTCATACCCATATCGCTTGAAAAACTCAATCAATGCAACAGCGAATATATCTCTCTGACTAATATTTTTTTCCTTACTGTATTCGCGAACCATTTGATCGAGTGTATTTGTCATATGAACGGATTTCGTAACAAAGACTCCAGGTACGGCATATCGAGGAACTTTACCTGATTCCGAGCCAGGAACGATCAGATCGATTAGACGGCCCCTGTTACGCTCCAAAAGCTCAAGTAGGGAAAGATACTGATCCATCTGGTTCGAAGACGTAAGAGCAGATCTAGACGCTACAAAAGGCTCCTCAAGTTCTTCTAGCGGGATATCCGATTCTGCTTCCTTGTGGACCATTTCCTTATCGGTCAGTTTCCCATATTCCTTCACATAGTTCTTCGTATCAGAACACCACTTGTATCCTTTTGCCCTCATATATGTTGCCAGTTCCCGATGATCCTGAAAGCCCATACGTTTGGCAATCGTCTTCGCATCTGCTCCTTCTTTCTGAAAGAGCGAGAGAATCGTCGACTCCATTGAGGACTTCATTAAATCCTTGCTTGGATCCCACTTCTCTGTACTTGTATGTATAGGTACATAGGCTTGTTTATAACGATCCCACATAAAGTTCTTACGACGCATGTAAATATCTAACGTCTTGTAATTCTTATGTCCTAGTTCCTGCGCTATCTCATCTCTTGTTTTTCCCTCAACCATGCCTCGTAATATCTCATTGACTCGTTCGTCATAGATTGGTTTTTTCTCTGTCCGTATATCCACTCTCTACACTCCTATATATCTCTCTTTTAAAGTGTTTGGATATTTTATACACTCACTTACAAATGGTTGATCGCATCTCTCAGCTGATCTAGATTGGTGTGTGTATAAACACTGGTTACGTTCAAAGATGAATGTCCTAGAAGTTTTTGTATTTGTACCAGATTAACATCCTTTTTGACTAGTTGGCTTGCAAAGCTGTGGCGGAGGATATGCGCCGTCACTTTCTTGCTCCAGCCTAATCGCTTGACAGCTTCTGTAATTTCGCGATTAACGTAAACCGGAGAAAGTTTACCCGTTTTTTTTGTACAAAAAAAACGATTAGAATCAGAGTCAGGTCGATGATGGACTACATATTCTTTCAACATCGGTAGCAAACGAGGGGAGATGGGAATAAACCGATCCTTGTTCCCCTTACCCGCCACTACATGAATTACTTGTTGATCCCATTTCACTTCATCGACTTTCAGGTTTAGACACTCCGAAATTCGCATACCAGTCATGTATAGAACCATGACGACAAGTCTAATGAGTGGGTGATCAATCTCACTAACCAACTCGTCTACCTCTGCTTCTTCCAAATATGTTCTTTCTTTTTGCTGTACCTTTATTTTCTCAACTGACAATGCAATATTCCGGGGGACCCATTCCTTTTTCAGAGCATAAGCAAAGAATGAACGGAAAGTATGAAGGTTTCGTTGTCTGCTGGCAGGTGCATAGGCACGTTCTGTTTTAAGATATAGAAGAAAATCTTCAATATCCGTTACCAATACTTCATCGATATATGGTTCGCAGTTGTATTTGCTTTCCAGAAAACGGGTGAAGTATGACAAATCCTTTTTATATCCCGTAATCGTTTGTTCACTCCGGCCAATCGAAGACAAGTATTGCAAGAAAATATCTATCGCTTGAGTTAAGACCATTTGTCTCAAAACACCACCATAAATGCCAGTGTACTCAAGTAAAAAGAGTACCTGTAAGGTAAGGGTAATACTTTAAGTATAACCGTTTTTTGGATTTTTAAATACAATAAAACAAAGTGTTTTGTCATTGAAAATATTATCACTTTTCAGCCACATGCAATCAAAATGAAAGGGGCTAGCACATGACTGCAATAGTCCCTTCCAGCATTTGCAACGGATTACAAATATTTTTATAACGGTCAAAAAAAGACCCCGTACACATTTCTGCGTATGGGGTGCTTTTTCAACTTCCCTTGCTCTTTTGATAGAGCTTATGAAGTAATGTTTCGATTACTGAGTAACAACGATGTTAGCTGGAACGGACAAAGTGTTTCCTGCAGCATCTTTCAGATCGATCGAAGTCAATGCCTTCAGAGAGATACCTTTTTTGATTTTGTCTGCATCAACTTCTGCAATTGTTACTTTAGCAGTATTTGTTGCAGTTGCATCAACAGCAGCATCTACGTTCTCAGCTGTAGCTTGAGATTTACCTTCAATCAATACTTCGAAATCAACTTCTGCTCCACCCACAACAGCTTCAGAGAAGGTCAAAGTGATTTCTTTTGTTCCAGTCAACTTAGCAGAAGTTACAACTGGAGCAACGTTCTCTTTCAGTTCGACTGTGTTAATGTGGAATGGCTCCATCACTTTAGTAGAACCAAGAGCTTTTACATCAGAGATGTTGATGTTGCGAGTACCAGTGAATTCGTTAGAACCAGCTTTCAGGTTCAGTACAGCTACTTGAGTAGTTGCTCCATTTGCAGTTACTGCTGGCAACAATGTTACAGATTCAACAACAGCGCCGTCAATTTTGTAGTTAGCTGCATTCGTAGCAGAAGCTCCGTCTACTGCTTGGTCAAAAGTAACTTTTACTTTGTTGTTATCAGTACCTGGCTCAACAGCAGTTACTTTCACAACTGCATCACTAGCTGGCACACCATCTTTACCGCGGGTAAATGTCGCTTTAGCATCTTCTACAGCTACATCTGCAGCGCTAGTTACACCAGTGAATTTCAGGTCGAGGTTGTATGTAGCACCCTCAACATCAGTAGCTACGTCACCCAAGAGAGCATCGAGGTTTACGCGAACTACTTTCTTGTTAGTTGCATCTTGTTTAACATCTGTTTCAGTTGCAGTGATTGTGTTCGTGATATGGTCTTTTACGAAAGTACCAGTACCATTTACTTTACCAGTAGCAACTTTAACATCTTTATCAAATGTCAGTTCAAGATATTGCTTGCTATCAGTAGCATCAACCACTACATTAGAAGAAGCAACTTTTGGAGCTGCTGCATCTTTTGTGAACACTACAACTTTGCTAGTGTCTGCACCAACTTCACCGCTGAGGTCATTGAATTTTTTTACAGTGACTGTTTTAGCACCATCAAGTACAGCTGGAGCAGTTACAGTGTAGAGAGTAGCATCTGTTGCGTCTTTAACCACGTTAGCTGCATCAACGTCTGTTCCCTCGATGGAGATTGTTGGGTTTGTAGCAAGTTGCTCGGAGAACTTAACAGTGAAAGTAGTTGCTCCTGTTTGTGTGATTGCAGAAACTGTTGGAGCTACTCCGTCCAAAGCGCCTTTAACCATAGTTACAGTTGCAGGGTTCGGAGTGAGCAGGTTGCCCGCAGTGTCTTGTGCACCAATGATTGTCGCAACTACTGTTTTACCAGCTGCGATATCAGAAGTCATAGTGAAAGTCACTTTATCAGCGCCAGCGACATGATTGTTGGAAACACCAGCTGTAACTGGAGTACCGTCAGCATATTTGTATGTTACAGTACCGATTTGTTTAAGTGGCTCAGAGAATGTAACAGTGAAAGTGCTAGCGGAATCTTTTACAGTGGAAACGATAGCTGGAGCAGTAGTGTCAGCAGCGAATGTTACAACTTCATCGTATTTAGCGAAAGCAGAGCCATCTTTAGCTTTTATGCCATCGATAACTACGTTGTAACGCTTGGAAACTGCTTTTTCTGTAGTTACAGTCAAAGTTTTGCCGTCTTCGCTCAATTTACCGGACAAGTTACCAGCATCAACGTTATCAATTGTTTTAATAGCTACAACGTTAGCATCGAATGCACCGCTCTTGTCATCAGCAAACAAAGATGCAGCATCAACTTCTTTGTTGAATTTAACTTCAACAGTTGTACCGTTAATAGCACTAACCCTTACAATATTTTATAATTGTTCACCAATTCCAGCAAATCACGTCCTACCAATATTTTCATAGTGTCCATGTTACCCATCATTTGTAGAAAAAAGGAATATAGATGTAGCTGATTGCTAAGTAATGGAAATCCCCACAATATGGAAGTATAGCTTTGCCTTTGGAAGTTGATGTTTTGAAAAAATAGCAAAATAAAACTGGTAAAAATAAAAAGGACCATTCTATTAACGAATGGTCCTCTAAACTAGTAGTAAAAGCTTATCCTTGGGTAGGATAAGCTTTTTGTTTTTGTTGGTACGAAAAATACATATACAAAAAGGTATGGGGTGGGGGCAATAAACCATCCAAGAATTTGCAGGCGGAAGAGTCAGGAAGAATAGATCTCGGAAATTAGCTTACTTATAAGAAAGAGCCTGTCGCGTTCGTGATAGGCTCTTTCCTGTATTCACATAAAAAAGAACCAACTGCACAAGACAGTTGGCCAAAAAGAAATTCCCCAAGTTATTTGTTTAGACCCTTACATTTTATCAATAATAAACAACGTTGTAAACTTTAACTGATTATGGAAATGTTATACACAAAATCTCTGACATCTCGATAGCATAAAAATTTTTTCTTCATTAGATATGCAACGAAGACACGGTGAGCGCTCAAAGGTGTTGGCACGGTATATACGGACTAAGAAACGCTCCTAGAGGCTGCGAGCAAACCAGGCTCTCCGTTTTTGTCCCACCGCCCATCCTTCCATTCCTTGACATCCCCTGTTGCGTACGGGTATCCTAACATAACTAACAGTACGAATTAGGCAATGAAAAGGTTACAAAAGCCGTTTGTTTTCTGCTTGGAATGCCAAGTTTTCTATGTTGCAAAAGGATGTCACTATGCTATAGTGGATGACGAATGTAACTATATATAGATGTAGAGAAAAGTTGGGAGCGACGATATGTTATCCTTCTTGAAAAATTTAATGGGGAATAAACCAACAACCAACGAGGTGCGAGAGCAGGTTCAGGAGGAATCGATTCTTTCCGCTGCTGATACCGAACAGTCACATCAGGAAGAACAACAGGTACAGGTTGAATCAACTGGCGTCACAACAACACTCTCTCTGCATGAATCTTGGGAGAGCCAGCTTAGTGAGCAAGAAAAATATTCGCTCTCTTTCATGGCTCTGGAGCTGGAACCGCTACAGTCTGGGAATATTTCTTTGGCCGGAACTGCGCTTGTTCCACATGAAGACGGGATTGAAGTGACGGCATTTGTCCGGAACAGTACGGACAGACCGATTCGCCTGAATGAAATGACACTGGTGGTACTGTTTGGTGATCAGGAGCTGTTTACACGCCAATCCTTTGATTTAAGCGAGCTTGGTGAAATTCCGCCGTGCTCTGCAAGGCCATGGGTGTTTGTATTTGATAGAGAACATTTTTTACAGGTAGATGTTCTTTTGATGAATTGGAAAATCGCTTTTGAAATGGCGCAGAAGAAGATGGTCCTTCCACAGCAGCTGGAGTTGGAGGAATCCTGGATTAAGGCGCTGACTGATGAACAAAAAACGTCCTTAATTGAATTGGCGAAGAACCTCCCCGCTCTAAAAGAGGGAGAAGTAAATATACAGAGTGTGCAGATTCGTAGAACCGAAAATGGTGCTCTGAATGCGATGCTTTTGATTCGCAATGGCTCTACACAGTCACTGTCCTTCGAAACGTTGCCGCTGGCGCTGTATGATGCAAGCGGAGATAAAGTGGCAGAGGGTCTGTTTGAACTAGGAAGCCTGACTGTGAATGCCAATACGAGCAAGCCATGGCTGTTTATTTTCCCGCCTGAGAGCATTCAAAAGGAAGAGCTTGACTTGTCCCGTTGGAAAGTGAGCGTTCCCCAAGGAGCCTAATGCAAGAGAGCAAATTTGCATGGGCCAGTCAAAAAAGTTTATCATGATAAGAGAGCTTCGTTCGTGTCCGGACGTGTGAGGAGGTAGTCTATGTTTTCCTTTATGAAGAATTTATTAGGTAAGGATCAACAGGATCTGAAAAAAGATATTCAAGAAGAGTCTGCCATCGATGTTGCTGAATTGAAAAACACCGAGGTCGAAATGGAGAGCAACGAGCAACAGGAAGAGTCTGTAGGTGGGGTAGAAAAAATCCGTACGGAATTGTCTCTGAGCCCGATTTGGGAGAGCGAGCTGGATTCCGAGAAAAAGTATACGCTTCGCTTTTTGCAAGAAGAATTGCCAGAGATGCGTAAAGGCATGATTAGCGTAACGGGATTCAGTATGATTCCCCAGCCAAACGGCATGACGGTAGCGATGTTCTTCCGTAACTCCACGAATAAGCCAGTGCGGATTAAAAACGTTGGGTTAGCGATTTATCTTGATGACAAGGCGTTTGCAAGGATCAAGGTGGATTTGTCAGATATGGGCGCAATTCCGCCTCATACCAGCCGTCCGTGGGAGGTATTGTTCCCGGAAGAGAGCTATCTGCATGAAAACTTCACCTTTAAACGCTGGAAAGTGGTTATGAAGGCGGGGAGAAATTCGCATGTATGGCCTCGTAATCTGGAGCTCGATCCCGAAATGGAAAAGCGCATGACGGATCGCCAAAAGGATCGTCTGGAGGCGTTGACGCAGTCTTTGCCAGTGATTCCGATTGATACGGTACAGGTTACTGGTTTTGACATCGGTATGACAAAGGAAGGACATTTGGTAGCAGCGATGCTCTTCCGCAATGGGATGGCCCACGAATACCGTCCAGATGAAATCAAGCTGACAATTGCTGATGCAAATGGTGATCTGGTAGCAACAGGTGTACTGGACGCAAGCAGCATTAATGTGAAGCCGGGCCACAGCCGTCCGTGGATGATTGTATTCCCGCCAAATTTAGTGAAAAAGCCTGATGCCGACCTGAAAAGATGGACGCTTGAGGTAGAATAGAGCGCAATACTTTTGAGGTGTGGGAAAGAGGAGGTTGACTTATGAGTTGGTTATTGGAAAATTGGTTTGGTTCCAAGGAGAGCCTGGAACAAGTACGCGAAGATATTCATGAGAATCTTCATAGAGAGTTTTACTTGGGTGTATCTGGATTGGAGAATCCGCAACAATCTGCGAACCGTGTGGAATCCAAGGAACTGTTTTTGGTGCTGAACGGTCCGTGGGATGATCAATTGGACGAAGCGGAGCATGAGCTCTTGCAATACGCGCATGATGAAATGCCCCCGGTTGTTCGTAACGAATTAGGTATCATTCCTTTCTTCACACAGGTTACCAATGATGGTTACTTGGTTCTTACGTACGTTCGCAATGCGACTGACCGCAGCATTTTGCTGCAAAAGCTTCCGTTGTCTTTGGTGACGGAGGATGGAGAGGAAGTCGCGAGAAAGACTTTTGATCTGATTACATCTGGTCCAGTGATGGAAATGTCCAGCCGTCCGATGGAATTCATGTTCCGCTGGGATGAGTTCGACCGTATTCCTGAAAAAGAGGTTCCTCTGAAGCTGACCTATATCAAGCCGAAAAAGCACGAAGTAGAAGAGAACCAAAACTTTAATTTGGGTCTGAGTGCAGATGAGTCCAAGCAATACATGCAGCAGGCAGCAGAGAAGGCTCCGATTGTAGAGGGCGAAGTAGATTTGCAAGTTCTCGACATCAAGCCAGGTGAAGATAACGGCCTGAAAGTCATCGTTGCTTTCCGCAACGGTCTGGCAAAACGTCTGGAGTTTACCGAAGTGCCGATTATCGTTCATGATAAGGATGGCGATACCGTTGCACGTGTACACTTCACCTTGGAAAACATGAAGGTAGAAGCAAATAGCCATCGTGTATGGGCATTTGATATTCCGTTCTCCTCCATTAAAAAGGAAGAGGTAAATCTGGCGGAACTGACTGCTTTTATTCCAAAAGCTCAGCAAAGAAAAAAAGAAAAAGCTCAGGTAGCACCTGAAGTGGAAGACAATAAAGGTTTGTTACAGTAAGGAGAAAACCCTTTTTGCCCATGGTGAAAAGGGTTTTGTACTGTTATAACGTTCCAAATATTGGCTAATCAGGGTTGCGTGTCTCCCTTTTCATCCGCTATGCTAGGACGAGAAGATAAATACCTGAATTCCTTTTAGACTGCTGATTTTGCAGGGGAGAGAAGGAAGGACTGTTTTACATGAAAAAATCAGTGAACATGACAGTAGCGACTGCGATAAGTGTCGCGCTAATGATGGCAAACCACCAAACAATTTATGCTGCAGCACCACCAGCATCGAATGACTACTATTTGAGTAACCAGCTTCACTTGAATCAGATTAGAGCTCAGCAAGCCTGGTCAGTCGTAAATAGTAATGAACAGATTATCATCGCGGTGCTCGACTCTGGTGCAGATTATAAGCATCCTGATTTGAAGGACAACCTTCTGCCGGGTGTGAATCTGGTCAATCCCGGGAGATCGGCCCAGGACGATAACGGACATGGAACAGAAGTAACGGGTGTACTAGCTGCCAGTGGGAATAACAGCATTGGTGTATCTGGTGTCTTGTGGAATGCGAAGATTTTGCCGATTAAAGTTTTGGCCAAAAATGGAGATACTACGGTACAGACTCTTGCTAAGGGTATTAATACTGCCTTGGATCGTGGCGCCAAAGTTATTGTGATGTCTCTTAGCAGTATGTCCTACTCCAAGGAGCTGGCGAATGCTGTGCAACGAGCGGAAAGAAGCGGAGCTGTTCTGATTGCAGCTAGTGGCAATGAGAGTAGCCGAGTGGCTTTTCCGGCAGCCTATCCAACGGTGATAGCGGTAGGGGCTGTAAGGAGTAACAATGAAGTGCTGTATCAAAGCAATACGGGACCTGAGCTTAACCTGGTAGCGCCTGGTTTCAATGTTTATACGACCAAGCTTGGAGGAAAATACGGTTCTTTTAGCGGGACTTCAGCAGCGGCACCACAAGTTGCGGGGGCAGCGGCGCTCATACTAGCTCGTCATCCCAAACTAAGTCCATTTGATGTAAGACAATTGCTTTATCAAACGGCTACCGACTTAGGAGAAAAGGGATGGGACCGGAAAACGGGCTACGGGTTGTTAAATGTCGACAAGGCAGTTCGAACGCCTTTATCCTATGACTTTTTAGAGCCGAATAATCAGACGTACTCAGCGAAGGCGTTCCCGATCGAGTCTCAGATACGTGGAAATTTGGGACCAAAAGACACGATAGACTGGCTGAAGATGGACATCCCTTACGATGGGAAGGTCAGCTTCACAGCGTCAGTGACTTCCGGTATTTCTTCAGCGATGGCAGCTACTTTTTACCCAGAGAATCGTCCGCCGATTACGCAGTACTTCGGGAATGGGGATACGATAACGGTCCCGGTTAAAGCGGGAAAAATGAATATCCGGTTAATGCGTAACGGAGGGGTCAACAACGCTTTTACTTACGTGTTGACGAGTAAGTTTACCATCAATCCGGACCGTAACGAACCGAACGATACCCAAGAGACGGCAAGGCCGCTCGTAGGCAACCAAATCAGTGTAACAGGCAATTTTCACGATGAAGGGGATCAGGATTGGTTCTCCTACTATGTTCGTGAATACGGGCATTTGGATGTCTCCGTTAGTCCTGATAACAAGCGTGTCGATCTATTGCTGAGTATCGGTAAACAAGAGGTCGGAAAAAAGATGGTTGTCTGGGACCCTAACTACGATAATGGAACAAAAGACAATCCGACAGAGCGCGTTCAAAAAGAAGTGTCACCAGGCAAGTATTACATCCGTGTGAGTGAGTACAATCGCAATGCGGTGAATGGCGAATATCAGCTGGATCTGGGATACACGCCAGTAAAAAAAGATTTTAATGAGCCGAATGACACCTATCAAAAAGCGTCTCCGCTAAGCGGGGGGACAGTGATGTCAGGGACGATACCGACAGCTACTGATTCCGACTGGTTCCAATTTACTGTGAATAGTGAATCGTATGTAACGTTCCGAGCGCCATACATTCCTGTTGATAGCGGCTTTCGTTTCGCGCTCTACAGCGATCGAAACATGAACTATGCGATTGCTTCGACGAATGAGGTAGCGGAGCTGTCTAACCGAGGAAACGATATTATCGGTTTGCGTCTGCAGCCAGGAAAATATTATGTGCGCCTTAATAGCGGTACTTCGTTCAAATATGAATCGTACCGACTCACGGTGACGCAGCAAAAATTGATAGCCGGCTATCGCGATATTTCGGACCACTGGGCGCGCTCAGAGATCGTCAGACTCAGCTCACGCGATATTGTAAATGGATTTAATGACGCGTCGTTCAAGCCGAATCAGGCAGTGACCCGTGCAGAGTTTGCGACCATGCTGCTTAAATCGATGCGTGCGACCGGTTCCAAGGTAGCGACTACCTATACCGGAAAAACGACCTTCCGGGATATGCCAAAGCGGCACTGGGCGTATCACAATCTAGGTGTAGCCTACCAATTGGGAATTTTGAAAGGGTACCCGAGGAATGAAATGAAGCCGGATCAGCCGATATCGCGTGCAGAGATGGCGGTAATGATCGCGCGAGCACGTAATGTGTTGATGTATAACCGTGGTACCTCAAATTATCAGGATGTGCCAACGAGTCACTGGGCTTCTCCTGCTATTGAGGCTTTGACATCAAGAAATTGGGTTAATGGGTACGGTTCTTCTTTTAAACCGAATGGAAGGGCAACTCGTGCCGAGGTAGTAGTGGTACTTTCCAAGGCCTATCAACTATAAGTAAAATTTTTCCTATTGACATCTCTGAAAAAAACAATTATTCTATTATCCGTAATGGATACTCTTATCCAGAGCAGGCGGAGGGACTGGCCCTATGAAGCCCGGCAACCGATCTAGAGCGGTGCTAACCAGCAGAACGGACATCTGTTCTGGCCGATAAGAGGATGAAGGAAGCAAAAAACGCTCAAACCTTTTCCTCCTAAAAAACGGAAAAGGTTTTTTATTTGCGTTTACGTAGATAAAATCCTGACTCGGCTACCACACTATTTGTATGAGGTCAAAGGAGGTATTTTCTCATGGCTTTGCAAAAAGGTCGTCGTCTGTTTACATCCGAATCTGTAACTGAAGGACATCCGGATAAAATTTGTGACCAAATTTCCGACTCCATCTTGGATGCGATCCTGTCCAAAGATCCTAACGCTCGCGTAGCTTGCGAAACTTCCGTAACTACTGGTTTGGTTCTCGTAGCAGGTGAAATCACTACAAACACTTATGTGGATATCCAAAAGCTCGTTCGTGAAACCATTCGTGAAATCGGCTATGACCGTGCGAAATTCGGTTTTGACGCTGACACTTGCGGTGTTATTACTGCAATTGGCGAGCAGTCCGCTGACATTGCACTTGGTGTAGACCAAGCATTGGAAGCGCGCGAAGGCAAAATGACTGACGCTGAGATCGAAGCTATTGGTGCTGGTGACCAAGGTTTGATGTTTGGTTTTGCTTGCAATGAAACACCTGAGCTGATGCCACTTCCGATCAGCATGTCCCACCAATTGGCTCGTCGTCTGACTGAAGTGCGTAAAAACGGAACACTTGCTTACCTCCGTCCTGACGGAAAAACACAAGTAACCGTTGAGTACGATGGCGACAAACCAGTTCGCATCGATACAATCGTTATCTCTACCCAACATGCTCCTGAAACAACTCTGGAGCAAATCAAGCAAGATCTGGTTGAACACGTAATCAAACCAGTTGTTCCAGCTGAACTGTTGGACGCTGAAACCAAATACTTCATCAACCCAACTGGCCGTTTCGTAATTGGCGGACCACAAGGGGATGCTGGCTTGACTGGCCGCAAAATCATCGTAGATACTTACGGCGGTTATGCTCGTCATGGCGGCGGTGCGTTCTCCGGTAAAGATCCAACAAAAGTTGACCGTTCCGGTGCTTACGCAGCTCGTTATGTAGCGAAAAACATTGTGGCTGCTGGCCTCGCAGACAAATGCGAAGTACAAGTTGCTTACGCAATTGGTGTAGCACAGCCAGTTTCCATCGCAGTAGATACTTTCGGTACAGGTACCATTTCCGAAGAAGCTCTGGTGAAATTGGTTCGCAAACACTTCGACCTGCGTCCTGCTGGTATCATCAAGCAACTCGACCTGCGTCGTCCTATCTACAAACAAACAGCTGCATATGGCCACTTCGGACGCAATGACCTGAATGTTCCTTGGGAGCAAACAGACAAAGCAGAAGTTCTGAAGCAAGAGGCTGCTCAACTGTAATATTGCTGAATGACATAAAAAGAGCCTGGTATTGCTACTGGGCTCTTTTTCATGTTAGGTGCAAAGTCATCCAATTATTGGGTCAATTGTTGCACAGGAATTTGTAGGACTGTGTCGAATCTCCTAGTGAGGAAGTAGAGGAGGGGTTTTTTTGCCGAACAGAAGGCTCTTCCTGATCGTGTTTCTAACTTTTTTGTTTTTTGCAGTGGCTATTGGGTTGTTAGGCGAATCTTTTCTGGAAAAAAAGAATAAACAAGAAGTGCAACCTTTTCCCCAAGTGGATACGTCTATAAGCATAAGTGAGACAAAAAATGCTGAGCCAAACGTCACACCAATTGAAGAAGCAGCGGTTCAAACGAAAAAGTGGTATAACAATCAGGTTGTGGTTTTGACGTACCATCATGTCACGGATCAATCGAATCAGCGGTATGTCATAGCTCCTGATCAATTTGCCCGACACATGAAATTTTTGCATGATAACGACCTGAATCCGATTTCGCTGGAGGAGTTCCTGCGATTTATGGAGACGGGTACCTTACCGACTGAGAATGCTGTTTTGATTACGTTTGACGATGGGTATGAGAGTTACTACAAAGAAGCATTTCCGATCTTACGTACATACGGCTACCCTTCAGTGAACTTCGCGATTGCGGGGCGCTTAAGAGATGTAGCTGACCGAAAACGGGAGAATATGACGCCACCACTTACGCGTCAACAAGTTAACGAAATGATTCATTCGGGACTGGTTACGATCGGGTCCCATACGTACAGTCTGCATGAAGAGGAAGAACGAAATGAGTGGGGCGATCTTGGCCCAGAAACAGCTCCGGTCTATCTGAAGGACTTGCATCGTTTAGAGGACGAGAAAGAGTACAGAGACCGCCTCTATGTGGATTTTAGTATATCTCGCGTCAGTTTAAGCGAATGGATGAAGCAAGAGATCGAAGTTATCTCCTTGCCGTTTGGCTTCACAAGTCCAATCGTACTGGAGACAGCTCGTCAAGCTGGCTATCGCTATGTATTTACATCCAATCGTGGATTCGTTAAACAAGGAACAGATCCGTTTGCCATTCCGCGCAATGACATGGGACTGCGAGATGTAGAAGAAGAGCACCTCCAACAGTTGTTCACGAAGGCTAAAAAAGAGTTTGAAGGAGAGCAATCATGAACAAAGCGATAGACATCAGCGTGCTGGACGGGGTGATCAAGCGAACGATTGAAACCGTAGAAACGAGTAAAACCCAAATATTTGATATAGCTGAAAACGCCAGACAGCATGGCAACTCATTGAAGTTTGATTTACATGAACTTCGACAAGAGATTTCCAAAGTAATTCAAAAAGTCGATGCGCTTGAACTGGCGTATCGCAAATCGCGCAACAAGCTCGTGCTGGTCAGTCGTAATTTTCATATGTACACGGAGGAGGATATCCGGGTTGCGTATGAAGAGGCGAGCCGTATTCAGGTAGAATTGTCCATTTACCGCGAGCGGGAAAACAATTTGAAGCGCAGAAGAAATGATTTGGAGCGGCAGTTGCGTACCTTGGAAGAAACCATCGTCCGTGCAGAAAAGTTGGTTTCTCAAATGGGCGTCGTGCTTGGCTACTTGACAGGTGACTTAAGCAAGATAGGTGAGGCGCTGGAATCGGCTAAGCAGCATCAGTTGATGGGCCTAAAGGTCATCCAGGCTCAAGAAGAAGAGCGCAAGCGTGTCGCGCGCGAGATTCACGACGGTCCAGCTCAATCGATGGCGAATGTCGTGCTGCGTTCGGAAATTGTAGAGCGCATGTTGAAGAACGAGCGCATTTTGGAAGCGCAAATGGAACTTCACGAGTTGAAGGAAATGGTACGCTTGAGCTTGGCGGATGTTCGGCGTATTATTTTTGATTTGCGTCCAATGGCATTAGATGACTTAGGGCTAGTACCTACCTTGCAAAAATATATTCAAACATGCGAAGAGCGTATTCAGTCTTCTATCGATCTGGTAGTATTCGGTGTGGAGCCTCCTTTGCGCAGTTCGGTAAAGGCGGCGATCTTCCGGTTGGTTCAGGAATGTCTGAACAATGTGGAAAAGCACGCAGGCGCTACGACCGTACAAGTGAAGCTGGAATTTGTACAAGATTCGTTAAGCCTTGTCGTGAAAGACGATGGGGTCGGATTCGATCTGGAAAAACGCATGGCGAATGGCAACTCTTTTGGACTCTTGGGAATGCGTGAGCGTGTACAGCTCTTAGAGGGCAGTGTCGAGCTGCAATCCGCTCCGGGAGAGGGAACCAAGGTTATATTCCAAATACCGATAAAATTGTGACGTGATACGTAAATAAGTACTGGGGGATGAACCATGGATAAGAGACAGCAAGAACTCCGCATTGTGATTGTGGATGACCATCAATTATTTCGCGAAGGCGTAAAGCGAATATTGGAAATGGAAGAAGATTTCAAGGTCGTCGGGGAAGGTGCGGACGGAGGAGAAGCCACAGTATTGGCGGAAGAGCACAAGCCGGATGTCTTGTTGATGGATATTAACATGCCGAACATAAATGGCGTTTCTGCTGCGGAAAATGTGATTTCGGTAAGCCCTTCTACTCGTGTGATTATGCTCTCGATTCATGATGATGAGGGATATGTGTATCGTACACTCCGAGCTGGAGCGTCTGGCTACCTGCTGAAGGAAATGGGAACGTCAGACCTCGTTGACGCTGTGCGTGTAGTGGCGAGTGGTGGTGCTTACATACATCCAAAGGTGACGGGCAAGCTGATTGAAGAATTCCGTCGTCTGAGCGAGCAGGAAGGGACGGCAGAGCGTAGCTTCTCCGTAGATGAGTCGCAAGCCATCGATCCCAAAGTGATCGAATCGCTTACCCGTCGCGAGCGGGAAGTATTGCAGCTGATGGCAGAAGGGAAAAGCAATCGTGCCATTGGGGAATTCCTGTTTATTAGTGAAAAGACGGTTAAAAATCACGTCAGCAGCATTCTGCAAAAGCTCAATGTTCAAGACCGGACACAAGCGGTTGTCATCTCCATTAAAAACGGCTGGGTGAAATTGTAGGAAGCGCTTCCTATTTGCACGCTGTTCAAGCCGTGCGGCATACCTTGGTATAGGAGGAGGTATGACCGTGATGGAAGAGCTGATTGTATGGCTTTTGGCAGCATTTGGCTGCTCCTCTTTGCTGGTAATGATCGCAGAGCGCTGGACCAATCGGACAGATAGCGTGAGCGAGCTCCCGCATGAGCATTATCGGTTGCTGGTGCGCAATTCGGAACAGGTGCTGGAACGTGTAGTGAGGAGTCTGCTGTTTCGCTCGTATTGGAGTGGCAGACCGATCCGAATTACCTTGATAGATGATGGATCTGACGATGATACGAAACAGATGACAGCCGTCTTGAATCGTTATCCGTACGGCTATTGTTTAGGAGACGTACAGGAAGAGATGGCGGCAGGAACCATCGTCATTGATTTGCGGGAGAATAAAGAGGGAGCATAAAAGTTTGCTGAGCGTAAATATTATGAGCTGTCGACAATAGATCGGCGGCTTTTTTATTTTTTTACGACCTGATTTTGGCTCTGAAATTTATTTGCTGGACCAGTCTGTCTTTTTGCACACTAAGAGCAAGAAGGCGAGGAGTGAGCGTATGCGTGAGTATTTGCTGTATATCAAAGCTTGCGGCGGATCCATACCACAGGTGCAGACTTATGTTACGCCAAGCTTTTCTGTAGATCGGTCTTTTTGGCAGGAGAGAGAAGGGTGTGTTTTGCATGTCATCGGGAAGACCTCGTCGCTTGCTCTTGCTTTTTCCTTGCGAGCAAAGGTGAACGGGTATTTGACGGATCAAGTCGGTAAAGGACGGGTACTGACTGATGGATATGTAAAAGAGTTGAGAGCGCTGGCAGTAAGTAGCGTGTGCGAAGCGAGCAGCTTATATGGGCGGGAAGCAGTGAACATACAGGACCGCCGAGAGCATGGGTGGTTTTCTTGGGAGTCGGTTGAGGAGAGTGTGGAGGTTTCGTATCAAGGTGGCAATGAATCCGGAAAATTGCCGGGTGCTCTGTTAGGCTATTCGGGTGGTCGTGAACTTCTCCAAAGGAGCTCCGCGTACGAGAATTTACAAGAAGCTGTTTTGAGCGAGATTTTGGATGGGCGTGCGCTTCTATGGGATGAAGTGGAGTCCTTGCTGAAAAAGCGAGGGGTGGACGTGCATGATTTACCAGCCACTTTGCATTCATTCGTGCTTGCAAACAAAGCAGAGTGGCGACCTGGTATTCGTTTTACGGTCACAAGAGGATGGTGGCGCAATCGGCTAGAGTTGGTCTGTGAGCGCTGCGGAAGTGCAGGAATGAAGGTGGAGATTACTTATTGTCATACGTGTGAGCAAGGTTGTGCTTATTGCACAGCTTGTTTAGGGATGGGCAGGAGTAAGTGTTGTACGCCGTATTTTTTAATGGATGTAGGGTCATCGCTAATCCGTAGCGCAGACCACTTGCAAAACGTGGCGAGATTGGAGTGGGTGGGACAATATTCGGCAGATCAATCGCGGGCAGCTGAGCGAGCGCGTAGCTTTGTAGCCAATCCGAGACCAGGGCTGTCTGAGTATTTGATTTGGGCGGTTTGTGGATCAGGAAAAACTGAGCTATTATTCCCTTCTATTACGGAGGCACTTGCTGCTGGCGGTCGCGTTCTGATTGCGACACCTCGAAAGGACGTCGTGTTGGAGCTGGCTCCGCGCATTAAGCGAGTCTTTCCGGGGGCTAAAGTGATTGCCGTCCATGGTTCGAGCGCGGAAAAGTGGGAAGAGAGTGATATCACGATTGCGACCACGCATCAGGTCATGCGGTACCATCGACGTTTTTTGCTGGTGGTTCTCGACGAGGCCGACGCGTTCCCTTATCATAATGATCCCATTTTGTATCGCGCGCTATCCAGAGCAGTGAAAAAGAATGGGAAGCTCCTTTACTTAAGCGCGACACCTCCGGAATATTTGCAAAAGCGGCTCGTTAGAAAAGGGCGCTCAAGCCTAGGCTCCTCTGGTGCGATACCGCTATTCTCTGATACACATGTTCTGTTGCCTGGACGCTATCATGGTGCTGCGCTTCCTGTCCCCAAGATTCTCACGGTACAAGGCTTACATAAGCGCGTTCAGACGAATCGAGCAGTGGCACCGCTAATTGACACGGTCAACAACTCCTTGAATGAAGAGCGGCAAGTTTTTGTTTTTGTCCCGCGAGTTGATGAAATTGACAGGGTGCTATCATACCTTCAAAATTGGCTGCCTGCGCACGCAGGGGAGATGGCAGGAGTCCACGCGGCAGACCCCATGCGGGAGGAGAAGGTACTCGCATTTCGAAAAAAACGTTATACCGTCATGGTGACGACGACAATTCTGGAGCGGGGTGTGACCATACCGAAGAGTGACGTTGTAGTGGTAGGTGCGGAGGCACCCGTTTTTGACGAGGCGTCATTGGTTCAGATAGCAGGGCGAGTAGGACGATCCGTTGATGATACGTCGGGTAGCGTTCTATTTTTGCAAGCAGAACGATCTACTTCTCCAAAGCGGGCTGTCAGACAGATTTCACAGATGAACTGCTTGGCTCAAAAGCTCGCGGAACAAAGAGGCCTTTCATGACCAGTGGGATGTGTGCTCGTTGTGGTGGGCGTATCGTAGCATCCCTAAAGGAATCGGTCGCTCGAGAAAAAGCGCGACAGCTATCAGACCAGGCGGGCTATCCGATCACCTATTGCATGTTAAAAGGGATTATGTTATGTGGAGCTTGCCTTGATGCTTTGCCGTTGATTGGGCATGATATTTGCCAGCGGTGCGGGCGGGATAGGGAATTTCAGGATAATATCAGCCACGAAGGGTTGTGCAGGGATTGTATTCATGGAGAAGATGGTCAGAGTTTGGTCGCAAATCGGAGCCTGCTTCGCTACGAAAAGGGAGAGAGGGATTTGCTCGGATTGTTTAAATACCGCGGTGATGAGCGGCTAGCTTCATACTACGGTACACTTCTCGCCATTACCGTTCAGCGTTATTACAAGTCTAGGGGGTTTACCTGTATCACGACGGTTCCTCTGCATCCGCAGCGATTACGGGAACGCGGCTTTAATCAGGTTGATTTGCTGGCTCGTCATTTAGGAGCAGCAATCAAAATTCCTGTAAAACCGTTGCTGCTCCGGGCGAGGGACACCCCAAAGCTGAGTAAGCAAAAAGGGCGCGCTGCACGTCACGAAAGCATGCACGGAGCTTTTGTGTGGAATGGTCAGGATATGCCCTCTGCTGCTAAAATCCTGCTCCTTGACGATATTTATACAACTGGTTCGACGTTGCGTTCGTGCGCGAGGACAATCAGAGAACATTTGGGGCCAAGCTGCGAGATGTACTCCTTGACAATATACCGATAGCCAGTTTGGAAAAATTAAGCTATGATGTAGGCATACAACGGATGTGGAACCGTATGAACTTTCTGAACGGAAAAGGGGTTGTCCGATATGTCTATGGGCAAGTTGGCAAACTGCTCGCGGTGTGATGCTGTATTTGTACAAGCAGTCCGTGACATTTGCCCCAAATGCTATAAAGAAGTCGAACAAGAATATGAGGTATGCGCCCAGTATTTGCGTAAGCGCGAAAATCGCGGATCGAATATTCATCAAGTGAGCGAAGCCACCGGTGTGAGCGTGAAGCAAATCACGAAGTTTATTAAAGAAGGGCGTATTTCGGTTGCGGGAAATCCCAATCTTGGCTATCCATGTGAGCGCTGCGGTTTTTTAATTCGAGCAGGTAATATTTGCGAATCTTGTCTAAAAGGCTTGAAGCATGAAATTACGCAACAACTCGAGGTAGAGCAACGTTTAGACGAATTCCAACGCGCCGAACTGGCTAATGCAGCTTATCGAAGAAAGCAGAATAGTGACGAATAGTTTTGTGCAAAAAAACTAATCGTACATGATGAAATTGCCGATGATACTACTAAGAGGTGTCATCGGTTTTTTCTATGAAAAGACCGTTGGTATGAGAGGATGGTAATCAGATGCGGATTAATGAACCTAACCGTGTCGGGATGATCAATGCCTACAACAAGACAGGAAACAATCAGGTAGGCAAAAGCGGCAAAATCCCGATGGGCAAGGATGAAGTAAACATTTCCACAGAGGCGCTGGAAATGCAAAAGCAAGTAGAAGATGTCAACTCTCCACAACGTCGGGAAAAAGTGGAGCAGTTGAAGAAGCAATTGGAGGAAGGAAAATATCACGTCTCAAGTGAGCGGATCGCTGATAAGCTCCTGTCCTTTTGGAAAAAGTTGTAACACAGATCTGAAGAGGGCTCTTTGAATAGCCTCTTTGAATAGTTTCGATGGAAGATGAGGAGAAGCAAGGAATGAACAGACTCTACGATCTGCTCGACAACTTGATCCAGTTGCACAAAGCCTTGTACACCTTAGCCATGCACAAGAAAGAAGTGCTGGTAAAAGGAAATGTGGATGAACTTATAGCCATTACACGCCAGGAGCAAAAACTGATCAAGGGCGTCACAGAAGCTGAAGCAGCCCGCCAGCAAGTCGTAAAAGAACTGACAGCACAGAAGGGCTTTGCGCTGCAAGAAGGCACACTGGCTGAATTGATCAAGTTGACGACCAGTGCGGAAGAGAAGATGCGACTCACTTCCTGTCGTAATGAGCTAAGCCGGATTGTGACTGAACTGCGGGATGCTAACGACCTGAATCAGCAGTTACTGGAGCAATCCCTTTCTTTTGTTAACATGACGCTCGACCTGATCACAGATACGCCCGAGGACGACTACATCTACGGAAGGCCAACCTCGGATACTTATCGTCAGGCTAATCGAACATTTTTCAATAAAAAAGCGTAAAGAGGTGTCGAAATGCGCTCTACTTTTCATGGAATTGAAGTCAGCAAACGCGGCTTGTTCGCTCAACAGTCCGCGCTAAATACAACGGGACACAATATCTCCAATGCGAATACGGAAGGCTACAGTCGTCAGCGCGTGAACATGCAGGCTACGACGGGCTTGCCTTATGTGGGGATGCAAGCGAGTATTGAGCCTGGGTTGCTCGGGACAGGGGTTCAAGCTACTAGTATCCAGCGTCTACGGGAAGAGTTTCTGGATATTCAGTATCGGAATGAGTACAAACGCCAAGGTTACTGGGATGGGCGTTTGGAAACGTTGGAGAAATTGGAAGGCATCATGAATGAGCCGTCTGACACTGGCTTGCAAAAGGTTATGGACCAAATGTGGCAAGCATGGCAGGACTTGGCCAAAGATCCGACGGATACATCGGCTCGCGCAGTTGTTCGGGAACGAAGCAAGGCAGTAGCGGATACGTTTAATACGCTGACCAATCATATTAAGGAAGTACAAACTGATCTCAATAACGTGGTCAATGTAAAATCAATGGAGATCAACTCCTTGGGCCAACAGATTGCTAACTTGAACAATCAGATTGCAAACGTTGTCCCTCACGGCTATCAACCAAACGATCTCTATGACCAACGTGACGTGCTTTTGGACAAGCTCTCCAAGCTGGTGGAGGTCCGTGCGACTCAATCAACAGCGGGTATGGTTAATGTGACCATTGAAGGTCGGGATTTTGTTACTGGAATTACATCGCAGCCGGTAGCTACTGTACAGAATCCAGCTACGGGCATGAGTGACATGACGCTGGGCGGAGCGGCGTTTGTGCCGACAACCGGCTACATGGCAGGAACCCTCCAATCTCGTGATCAGATCGTGCCGAATATGCTAAAACGCTTGGATGTTTTGGCGGTGAATCTGACGAAAGAAATTAATGATCTGCATCGGGCAGGACGAAGCTTGAGTGATATTAACAATGGGACTGTGCAGGATCTGCCGTTCTTCGTGGATGCGAATTCTTTGGCTGCCAACCCAGCAACCAAAAATTATCCAACGAGTGCTTCTGGGATTGTCATTAATCCGGAAATTATGAAGAGCTTGGATGCGATTGCTGTGGCAAAACCTGAAACTGGAAGTACTCCAGTAGGGAACAATGAGAACGCATTGGCTATTGCTTCTATTAAGTTCAAAGTGCTCCAGGCAGGTGCTGGCCCCAATGATTTGGCGGAGAGCTCAACTTTGGATAACTACTATCGCTATACGATCAGTCAATTGGGCGTGGATGCTCAAGAAGCTGAACGTAATCGACTTAACTCCGAGATGCTTGTCGGAACTGTAGACAACCAGCGACAATCTGTATCAGGTGTATCCATTGACGATGAAATGGCGGAAATGGTGAAGTACCAACATGCGTACAGTGCATCTGCACGTGTCATGACAAGCATGGACGAGGTTTTGGATAAAGTCATCAACGGTATGGGCCGAGTGGGCCTGTAGTGGGAGGGATTAAATCATGGCGGTACGTGTAACACAGAACATGTTAAATAGTAATATGCTACGGAATTTGCATAATTCCATGCGCTCTATGGATAATCTGCAGCACCAGCTTTCATCTGGAAGCAAAATTGCCAAACCATCTGATGATCCGGTAGTGGCAGCACGGGGGATGTTTTATCGTTCTTCGTTGATGGAGAATGATCAGTATATAAGAAACATTGACGAAGCACAATCCTGGATGGATATGACAGATAGTACGATGGATGAAGTTGGAAACGTTATGAAGCGGATCAAAGAGCTTCTTGTTTATTCCGGTGATGGTGCCATTTCTCCCGCTGACCTGAACACAATGGCATCAGAAGTTCGGGAACTGAAAACTCACTTAGGTACACTAGCCAATCAGCAAATTAATGGTAAGTATATCTTTGCTGGTACAGATACAAACATACCTCCTTATGATCCCACTGCAAATGGGGGAAAAGGTGACTTCGTCAGTACAAATAGCTCTCCGATTAATTTGGAAGTGAGCCAGAATGTTTTTGTGACTTCAAACATTAACGCACAAAACTTATTTAACTATCCCAACAATGCCAACAATATGTTTAAGGTGTTAGATAATATTATTACTGAGTTGAGCAATGGTAGAAGTGCCGCACAATTTATCACGGGAATTGATCAGCAGTTTGATAAATTATTGGCCGAGCGGGCTTCCCTTGGAGCAAGTGTAAACCGTGTTGACCTTATTGCCGAGCGTTTAAAGGGTCAAGAAGTTAATATTACTGGGCTAATGTCAAAAAATGAAGATGCGGATATGGCGAAAGTCATGACAGAATTAAAAACACAGGAAAGTGTCCACAACGCAGCTTTAGGTTCAGGTGCCCGTATTATTCAGCCAACTTTGTTGGATTTCCTTCGCTAAGGAAAGATGAGGGTGAATAGCCAATGCAAATTCCCAAAATTCGAATGGAAAGCACGTTTGCTCAACTAGGATTAAACATAAATAAGCCTGTTCAAGAAATCAAGCAGCCAAAAGCAGAAATGAATTTGCGGCAGATCCCTGCCACACTTTCCGTGGAACAGGCCCGTACGATATTGCAGATCGATTCTAGTCAGGCCCGTGCTAATATTGGCATTATGACTTCGATGCAGTTTAGCGATAGTAGTGCTGCTTATGGAAAACAAAAGGCTATGCAGGCGATCGCAGAGAAAAGTCAAGAGGGCGATCGTCTCATGCGGATTTATACGAAGGAAAACGCAATTGCAGAAATTGGTCGGGAAAAAGGATTGCGCGTGCTGGAGGGAGGATATACTCCTCCAGCAGCTTCGTCAGATGATGGTGTAAATATAAGTGCGGAATTCAAGCCGGTTGCTATAGATGTACAGCGAAACGGGATGCGTATGGATCCAGTATTACGATCGCCTGAATTGTCCTATACGCCGGGCAAGGTTGAGCCGTATATGATACAATATAATAGTCTGAAAATAGATGTGGTTGGCAGTCAACTGGATCAAATGATGTGAGTGAGGGGAAAACATGAACATGAGTCAACAGGTTGAATTGGGCAAGCTATTTTTTGAAGATGGCATCCCTGGTTTTTCCCATTTGCAATTTTTTCAACTGTTACAGGAAGAGGAAAGTCCTTTTTTTATCATTCAGTCTACGGAAGAGAAGGAAGTAGGCTTTTGGGTAATCGATCCTTTTTCCTTTTTCCCCGATTACGAATTTGAGCTTTCAGATGTGGCCAAAAATGCCCTGCATGTAGATGAAGAATCCCAGTTAGGGGTGTTCTCCATTGTTACGCTTCGTGGTAACAATGAGGCAACAGTGAACCTAAAGGCCCCGATCGTGGTGAATCTGAGCAATCGTATGGGCAGACAAGTGATTCTGCAGGAAGATACATATTCCATTCGTCAGGCGTTGTTTAAACAACAAGCTGACGATCAAAAGTAGGTGGTGTTTATATGCTGGTCCTTTCTCGAAAGAAAAACGAATCGATCATGATAGGAGACACCATCGAAATCAAGATTATCTCAATTGATGGCGATCAGGTTAAAATAGGCATCGATGCCCCGCGTAATTTGGAAGTGTATCGGAAAGAAATTTTTGATGCGATTCAGGAAGAAAATCGACTGGCGACGCAGAATCAGAGAGATTGGGTAGCGGTGAAGCAGTTTTTTCTAAAGAACGATCATGAAAGTGATAAATAGTAATAACACGATTAGAGTGACAAGATGATTGTCGTAACCTATTAATGTTAGTTGCAAAAAGAGTTGTCGAAAACACATTCGACAACTCTTTTTGTCTAGTTTTTTAGGAATATAGCCATCCCGGCGATGGACGTGAATTCTTTTTTCTTTAGATAATCGAAGGCGAATTGAAGGTATCTTGGGTTATGCTCTATTGTTTTTGCTAAAGATTGAATCAATGTAAGTATATGATTTAAATTGAAATCAGATTTGTGGAAGCCAGCGATCCCAATCAAATGCATCTTGATCAAGCTGTAATGAAGAGCTAGCATAACATAATTATCCATGAGGCTTAAGCTGTTTCCGTAGAAGGGGAAGAGGTTTTTATACATTTGATTAACTAGATAGTTTTCTAAAATGTAAAAATGTTTTTCCATGAAAGGCTTATAGTACATATCGTGAGCATGCTGATATCGGGAGGCAATTGCTTCAATGTCATCTCTATCCGTATAATTTATTCCTGCCAAGAAAGCCTCGAAGCTGTTAAGATAACGACTGTTGGCGGCTCCTGAATGAATGCGAACGTCGATTAATTCTTTCAACAGACGAATTTGTGCAGATGCCTCAATAGGAATTTGAGCTAGGGATTGGCGTAATGTACCTGCTTGAATCAACTTTCTGTAGTTTTCGATTAACTGAGGGGTTTCAGTTGTGTTTCCAGCTGCAACGATGTCCTGTAAATTTTGATAAAACAACCCCAAAATTAAGAGTCGGTCCGTAATGTCGTAACTTCGGTTCTGTATGAGTCCAATAGAAAAAATACGCAAGTCCCAAAAGTAAGACATTATTTGATTATCGGTGTAATTATTCGGTTCAAGCTGTGAAAAGAACAGATGTTTCTGGTTTTTTTTTAGTTTTATTTCAAAAAATTCCATTGGATTCGGGTTAAGTAAAGCCAATCTTGCAGCCTCAGGACAGGATAAATTCGCGGACATTTCATAGTTGCGGTTCACGGTATTGGTTACACGAGGGTATGAAGCACACGTTGTTGACAAATAGTCTTCCCCTACATTTAACTGGATTTCGCAAAGGTTCTCAACTGAGAGCATAGGACAGCTTTTACACTCAGTCATCGTCATTATTGCATAGTTGTTATCTGTTGAACTCTTCTTGTTTCTTGTTACAACAGTATCTAACTTTTTTGCGAGAGCAGGATCTTTTACTTTTTTATATTTTTTATAGGTTGCTCTGTCTATGGTTACGCTCCATCCAGTGCAACAGGTATCTTCGCAGGAAGAACCAATGCATTGAAACTGATCCATATAGGCAGGGACGAGGATAATTGAATTGGATTGAGACAAGTTGAGTCCTCCTTTTTTGCGCTGCTTTTTATATAAATCGGTATTTCTAGCGATGCTCATAAGATTTCGAGAAAAAAATTAAAAAAAGAGAGTAAAAAGTACTAAAACGAATCAAGGAGACTTCCGATATAAATATTGTGAGGGCAAGCTGCAAGCGCGCGGTTGCAGTAAGTCCTGCCTATTAACCAACAGTCACAGGGACGTGACTGTCAAACTCAAGGAGGAATTGTACATGATTATCCAACACAATATGTCTGCAATGAATACTCACCGTCAACTGGGTGTAAACGGTGGCAACCTGTCTAAAAACGTTGAGAAATTGTCTTCCGGCTACCGCATCAACCGTGCTGCTGACGATGCTGCTGGTCTCTCCATCTCTGAGCGTATGCGTGCACAAATCCGTGGTATGGAGCAAGCTTCCCGTAACTCCCAAGACGGTATCTCCCTGATCCAAGTAGCTGAGGGTGCACTGCAAACTGTGAACAACATGCTCGTTCGTATTAAAGAACTGGCTACACAATCCGCTAACGGAACTTACGATGACGCTGCTGACCGTGCTCGTCTGGATGAAGAGTTGAAAGAGCTGTCCAAAGAGGTTACTAACATTAAAGACAACACCAAATTCAACGGAATTACTTTGTTGAATGGTTCCAAATCTGTTGACATCCAAATCGGTCAAGAAGCAGGTCAAAAATTGACTTTGGCAAAAGATAAGTTCTCTATCGCTGCAGTTGATACTGCTATTAAGGGATGGGGACTTGACACTGCAGCTAAAGCTTCTACTGTACTGGGTAGCATTGACACAGTGATTAACAAAGTATCTGCTGCTCGTTCCTACTTGGGTGCTAACCAAAACCGTTTGGAAAACACTATCAACAACCTGAACATTACTTCTGAAAACCTGACTGCAGCTGAATCCCGTATCCGCGATGTAGATATGGCGAAAGAGCAAATGGCTTTCACTAAGAACAACATCTTGACTCAAGCTTCCCAAGCTATGCTTGCTCAAGCTAACCAATTGCCACAAGGCGTTCTGCAACTTCTCCGTTAATCAAAGAATGAATAAAAAAGCATGGAAATCCGTAAGGATGCCCATGCTTTTTTTTATTTCCATGTTTATCATATAAACGGGGTAAATTGATTAGCCGATACTAGTAATGAACAATACGGAGGTGCAGATCATGAAACTGATAGCGGCTGGACAAGAATATATCATAGAAAATAATTCTGTAATGATTGAAACGGTTTTAAATATTGTTGATCAAGCGGTTAGAGACCATTCACTGGTATTTTGTGGATTTGAGGTCAATGGAGAAGAATTTTATGATGATTTAGCTCAACTCGTTGCAGATAGAGGAGAAACTATCGAAACAATTGTAGCGATTCTCCTGACACAGGAACAATGGAGACGGGAGACATTGCATTCTGTAGAAGAGTATTTGCAAAATTCCTTGCCGTTATTAGAGACTCTTTATCAAGATTTTTATGACAGTCCTTCAGAAAGAGCATGGCAGGAATTTGGTAAATTGATTGAGAGCATGGAATGGATTAGTAAGGTAGCTGAATATACAGATAGTCGGGCATTTTTGGACTACCGGGAAGAAGTCCGTAATCTTGAGATTGCTGTATCTCAAAAAGACGCTGGTCAAATTGGTGATATTATTCAATTTGAAATCATTCCTCGATTTGAAAAGGCAATCGAAACATTATCAGTAATAGATGGAGGGAAGACATTTGATATTAACTGAAAATATACAGTTACTGAAAACGTACTTTCCTCAAGTATGGCAGCAGATATCCGATAAAAAAGCCAATGACTCACTTGTACGTCTTGAGGAGACACGGAAGCAGGTAAGCACAGTTGCAGTCCATGTTGAATCCGGGTGGAACTATATTCATAGTAAATATGATCCGTTAGGGGAAGCGGAGAGATTTGTCAGTTCGATTCAGGAACTTGACCCCAGTCAGCATATTTTGTTTTATGGGGTTGGCTTAGGTTATCATATTCAAGAATTATTAAAACTTCATCCTTCCCTTAGCTTTTCGATTTATGAACCAAATCTTTCTATTCTCACAAAGTTTTTATCCGTCTTTGATTTAAACAAATGGCAACCGGGCACTCAACTAGCAAATATGATGACAGAAACGACTAGCGATGACTTGAAGGAAAATCTTCGCAAGTTCACTCATTTTTTAGATAAGGAAGTTAAGATTGTCATACTGAATAGCTATGATCGTATTTATCCAGAATCGACCCGAAAGTTTGTTGAAGTATTTCGGGAGTCCGTTTATGAAAATAAAGAAATCATCTCCACTCGATTGATTTTTTCAAAAAGGGAAGCGGTCAATGGACTCAAGAATCTCCCTTACATGTTAGAGACGCCAAATATTTTACATGGACACAATGAATTATTTAGAGATAAACCTGCGATTATTGTAGCAGCAGGTCCTTCTTTAAATGACGAATATGAAAATTTAAGAAAAATCAAGGAAGAGGGCTTAGCCTACATATTTTCAGTTGGTTCTGCCATTAACTCGTTAATTTCAAATGGAATTTATCCGGATGCAGCCTTTTCTTATGATGGTAGTGTCATGAATGCCAAGGTTTTTGAGAAAATCATTGATTCGAACATTACGGACATCCCATTGATCTTTGGTTCGACGATTGGCTATGAGACTGTAGAGAAATATCCAGGTAAACTCATTCACTTTTTTGTTCGTCATGACTCTATTGTAGATTTGTTAATAAAGTCCAAAAGCGAAGAACAGCTGTTGACAGCGGAACGATTAAGGACAATTTCGAGCATCGCGATGAGCGTATTACATCAGATTGGGTGCTCACCCATTATTCTGGTGGGGCAAAATTTCGGATATCGAGGAGAAGACTATTATGCTTCCGGAATCTCCTACATTGATTCGAGGACGACTGAAGAGCAAAAAGAGACTGCTTCTTCTGTTAAGGATGTTTACGGGAACATGATATTGAGCAGTCGTGGCCATACAGAAATGAGATTGGAGATGGAAGAGTTTATTGCTTCTATTCAACCAATTACAATATGGAATGCAACAAAGGGTGGAGCCCATATTGAAGGAACTACATTCATGCCACTCGAGGACTTGATCTCCAACAAATTAAGAGGGCATGGGGTCATTCATAAGGCATGGGTAGATAAACTAGAAGAAAGCCTTGATATTGATGAAACCTACCTTAGACAGAAATACCGCAATCTTAATGAGTCATGTCAAGAGTTGGGGAAAATATTCAAGCGTTTCGAAGAGCTATTAAATGAGATGAGAGCATTAACTGCTACGAAAAATGTATTATTGCTGGAAAAGGCATTTAACAAATTTGATAAACTATTTGATCGGTTGCAGCAAAATCACTTTAATCTATTCGTTATTCAAAGAATGAACAGTTTGGGATTTGCAATCGTCATGAAGTTGTTCGAGGAAGTACGCTATCATACGGAGCCTCTTGATAAAGCTGAAAAAGTTGTGAACCAGTTTACGAAGTACATGGAAAGCTGCTTGGATGATCTTGCCGCTATGAAAGAAGTTTTGAAAGAAGCAAGTGACCGCATCTTCGCTGAGAAAAAATAGTTTTTAAGAATGGTGGTAGTTGTTGATGAATCTTAAAGGGAAGAAAATATTGGTCACAGGCTCTGACGGATTTATCGGGTCGCATTTAACAGAGCGGCTTGTTCAGGAAGGATACGATGTGAGGGCATTTGTCAACTATAACTCTTTCAACTCTTGGGGTTGGTTGGATCATTCTCCTCAGGAGATTGTATCCCAAGTAGAAATTTTCTCGGGGGATATTCGCGATCCTCACGGTGTTAAGAAAGCGATGGAGAATTGCGATGTTGTTATGCATTTGGCTGCTCTGATTGCTATTCCATACTCCTACCATTCACCGGATACATATGTAGATACCAATATAAAAGGTACTTTAAACATCATGCAGGCTGCGAGAGAGTTAGGGGTTGAAAAAGTTATTCATACCTCTACGAGTGAAGTATACGGTACAGCAAAGTTCGTTCCCATAACTGAGAATCATCCACTTCAAGGACAATCACCATATTCAGCCAGTAAAATAGGTGCCGATCAGATGGCCTTGTCGTTTTATAATTCATTCGGTCTCCCAGTTTCAATCATTCGCCCATTTAATACGTATGGTCCAAGACAATCTGCTCGTGCCGTAATTCCAACGATTATTACCCAAATCGCTGCTGGGCAAAAGACTATCAAACTGGGATCCCTTCATCCAACACGAGACTTTAATTACGTAAAAGATACAGTCAGGGGCTTCATTTCGATGGCACAATCGGATCGTTCTGTTGGTGAAGTGATCAATATAGGCAGCAATTATGAGGTTTCGATTGGACAAACTGCTGAATTTATCGCTGAATTGATGGGACAAGACATTGAGATAGTGACAGAGGACAACCGCCTTCGTCCGGAAAAAAGTGAAGTAGAGCGTTTGTGGGCGGACAATTCGAAAGCAAAAGAATTACTTGGCTGGGAACCTGACTATAGCGGGACTGAGGGATTTAAAAGAGGTCTGGCTGAAACGATTGAATGGTTTTTAAATCCGTCTCATTTAAGCCAGTACAAAGCGGGGATATACAATCTATGAAGACGACAATCTCAGCTGAAAAAATCGTATCAATATTAAACGAAGTTATTTCTCCTGACAAAGATTTTATTGCTTTGCATGAGCCGAGTTTTCAAGGAAATGAATGGGTTTATGTAAAAGAATGTTTGGATACAGGGTGGGTTTCATCAGTTGGGAAATATGTGGATAAATTCGAGGAGATGCTTAAGGAATATACAGGGACAAAGCGTGCCGTTGCTGTTGTTAACGGTACAGCTGCCCTGCATATATGTCTAAAACTCGTAGGCGTAGAGCGGGATGATGAAGTAATAATTCCCGCCTTGTCTTTTATTGCAACCGCCAATGCTGTTGCCTACTGTGGTGCCATTCCTCATTTTGTTGATAGCTCTGAAGCAACACTTGGCTTGGACCCAGTGAAGCTGGATGAGTACCTCCAGGAGATTGCAGTTGTTCGTGATCAAGCATGCTATAACAAGCAAACTGGCCGAAGAATAAAAGCGGTTGTACCTATGCATACATTTGGGCATCCAGTTGAATTGGATAAGCTGGTAGACGTCTGTGAGAGATATCATTTAGAACTCATTGAAGATGCAGCGGAATCATTAGGTTCGTATTATAAAGGACGCCATACAGGTAATTGGGGGCGAGTCTCTGCTCTTAGTTTTAATGGGAATAAAATCATGACAACGGGTGGCGGAGGAGCAATCATAACAAATGATGAGTCGTTGGGGCAATTGGCCAAGCATTTGACAACAACAGCGAAACAGCCACATGCATGGGAGTTTGTCCACGACCAGGTTGGTTACAATTATCGGATGCCAAATATCAATGCTGCTCTGGGGTGTGCTCAACTAGAGCAACTACCTGCTTTTCTAGCTCAAAAAAGAGCTTTGGCACATGTCTATCAAGATAGGTTCTCGGATGTGGAAGGAGTTTCTTTTATAACCGAGCCTAACTACTGTACCAGCAACTATTGGCTCAATACGCTCCGATTGAAGCCGGAATGGAGCCATCTGCGTGATGATATCTTGAGATTAACTAACGAGCATGGTTTGATGACGAGGCCAGTATGGCGTCTACTGAGCAGCCTTCCTATGTATGAGCAGGCACCCAGAATGGATCTGACTGTAGCTCTGAATTTGGAATCTAGTATCGTGAATATCCCAAGCAGCTCAAATTTGGGGGCAGTGTATGTCGAGTCGTAAAATATGTGTCGTTACTGGTACACGAGCAGAATATGGCCTTCTCTATTGGTTAATGCGTGAGATTCAGGATGACCCCGATCTACATCTCCAAATAGTGGCTACGGGGATGCATTTGTCTCCAGAGTTTGGGCTTACGTATAAGATAATTGAGCAAGATGGCTTTGTTATAGATGAAAAAGTAGAAATGCTTCTCTCAAGTGATACTTCTGTGGGGGTTGCAACCTCCGTTGGATTGGGAGTGATCGGTTTTGCAGGGGCTTTTGAGAGACTCAAGCCGGATATCGTTGTTGTTTTAGGAGATCGATTTGAAATTTTAGCTGCTGCTCAGGCAGCAATGGTAGCTCGTATCCCGCTTGCCCATTTACATGGTGGAGAGACCACAGAAGGTGTCATTGACGAAGCAATCAGGCATTCCGTGACCAAGATGTCTCATTTACACTTCGTTTCAACGGAGGTATATAGACGGCGAGTCATTCAAATGGGAGAGCAACCTGACCGCGTATATACCGTCGGCGCAATTGGTCTGGATAATATCAGAAAGATGAATTTGATGGATCGCAAATCTTTCGAGGAATCGGTGCAGCTTCCATTAAGAGATCCAAGCTTTCTTTTGACCTATCATCCGGTAACGTTGAACCAAGGCCAATCCGAGAAAGCGATGAATGAATTGTTTCATGCGCTCGATGAGTTTCCCAATGCGACGTGTATTTTTACAAAACCAAACGCAGACATGGAGGGGCGCCTTATATCCAGAATGATCGATGAATACGTTGGGAAGCGTCCTTCCACGTGCAAAGCCTTTGTTTCGCTTGGCCAACTGAGGTATTTAAGTGCCATACAACACGTTGATGCAGTAATTGGAAATTCCTCTAGCGGTATACTTGAAGTTCCGTATTTCAAAAAACCAACCGTCAATATGGGAGATAGGCAAAAGGGAAGAATACAAGCTTCCTCCATTATTAATTGTATGGAGACAAAAGAATCGATTTGCGATGCAATAAAACAGGCGCTCTCTCCGGAGTTTAGAAGAGATATTACATTTATGAATTCCCCCTATGGAGAAGGAGAAGTGTCTGGCAAGATAAAGGGGCTTCTTAAACAAGTGAATCTTTCATCATTACTCAATAAAGGATTTTATGACCTTTCTTTGGAGGTGTAGTCATGTTCAGAACATTTATCATTGCAGAAGCAGGAGTCAATCATAATGGATCCTTGGACATGGCGAAGGAATTAATTTATCGGGCCGTAGAAGCAGGAGCCGATGCGGTGAAATTCCAGACATTTAAGGCTGAACATATTATCAGCAGGCATGCACAAAAAGCTGATTATCAAAAGAAAAGAACAGATAAAGAAGAGACTCAGCTCGAGATGGTTAAAAAGCTGGAATTGAGTCGAGAGATGCATGAAGAACTTGTCCATTGCTGCCGAAATAATAATATTAAATTCTTGTCCACCCCATTTGATGTAGAGAGTGTCGATTTACTTGCTCATGATATCCAGGTTGACCAGTTGAAAATTCCTTCAGGTGAAATTACTAACGCTCCATTACTATTAAAGATCGCTCGTTCAAATCTCCCTGTATTCCTGTCGACAGGGATGTCAAACTTAGGCGAAATTGAGCAAGCATTGGCTGTCCTTTCCTATGGTTATGTTGCGGATAAACAAGCTCCTTCTCTTTCTAGGTTTATGGAGGTTTATTCAAGTGAGGAAGGACAACAAGTGTTGCGGGAAAAAGTTACGCTTCTTCATTGTACAACAGAGTACCCCGCGCCTTTTGAGGATGTAAATTTAAGAGCGATGGATACACTAGCATCTGCATTTGGATTACGCGTAGGATTTTCGGATCATACCCGTGGCATCTCTGTTCCCATTGCGGCTGTAGCTCGAGGAGCCAAGGTTATCGAAAAGCATTTTACTCTTGATAGATCTTTACCTGGTCCCGATCACATGGCGTCCTTAGAGCCGGATGAATTGAAGCAGATGATTGATTCTATTCGTCAAGTTGAAATGGCTTTAGGAAAGCCTATGAAGCTTGCTACTCCAGTGGAACAAAAAAACAAATCTGTTGCACGTAAAAGCTTGGTCGCCGCAAAAACGATTAAGAAAGGTGACAAGTTTACAACAGAAAATGTAACCTCCAAACGCCCAGGGACAGGAATTTCTCCCATGTTGTACTGGGAGTGTATCGGGAAAGTGGCCGATCGAGATTACGAAGAAGATGACGCGATACAATTATGATGCCAATAATCGTATTGGGCGGCGGCGGTCATGCCAAGGTTGTTATAGAGATTTTACAATTTCAGGACGTGGAAGTGATAGGTTTTACAGATCCTCAACCTAAGTCCATGATTCTTGACATCCCTTGGATTGGGGACGACCAGATGGTAGAAAATTACTCCCCATCGAATGTACTGTTAGTAAATGGATTAGGATCTGTCGGGGACAACACGCGAAAACGAGAGGCTTTTCTTTTCTGGAAAGAGAAAGGCTTTTCCTTTTCCAAGGTTATTCATCCATCCGCGATTGTCTCACCTCATGCGGTACTGGAAGAGGGAGTGCAGGTCATGGCAGGAGCAGTTATCCAACCTGGCACACATATTGACAGCAATTCAATTATCAATACGCGAGCAGTCATTGAGCATGACACGAGTATAGGGAAACACGTACATATCGCTCCCGGAGCGGTATTATCAGGAAGTGTCACAGTAGAAGACGATGCGCATATAGGTACAGGTGCTGCTGTCATTCAGGGAATGATAATTGGCAGAAATAGTTTGGTAGGAGCAGGTGCCGTCGTTGTAAAACATGTACAAGCTAATACCAAAGTGTCAGGAGTTCCCGCAAGAGAAATGTAGGCACAAGTTCCAAGAAAGGTGTGACGAATAATGGACTGGAGAGAGCTGCTAGTATCACCACAAACGCCTATTCTTCATACTTTGGAAATTATTGACAAAAGCGCTAGGCAGATAGCGTTGGTGGCAGATGAAAACGATAGGTTGCTAGGGACAGTAACTGATGGTGATATACGTAGGGGCTTGCTAAAAGGAAGAGCTCTGCAAGACCCGATTTCTCTCATAATGAATTCATTTCCAACAGTGGCTTCTCCTTACGAAACACGTGAGAACATATTGGCACTTATGAAGATCAAAAAGATTCATCAAATTCCTATTGTTGACGAGGATGGGAAAATTGTTTATGTAGAAGTTTTAAATGAATTATTGCGTCCAACAAAGAAAGACAACTGGGTAGTTTTGATGGCAGGAGGGTTAGGAACAAGGCTCCATCCGCTCACACATGATTGTCCGAAGCCATTGCTCCCAGTAGGGAATAAGCCATTGTTGGAAACCATTCTGCAAAGTTTTATCGATCAAGGTTTCCATCGCTTTTACATATCAGTGAAATATAAAGCAGAGATGATTCAAGAGCATTTTGGAGATGGTTCAAATTGGGGTATCTCTATCCAATATTTGCAGGAAAAAGAATCATTGGGTACAGCCGGGGCACTCAGCTTGTTACCGGAAAAACCAAGTGAACCGTTTTTTGTCATGAATGGGGATCTATTAACCAAGGTGAATTTTGAACAGCTGCTTGATTTTCATAAAACTTATCAAGCTCAAGCGACGATGTGTGTCAGGGAATATGATCATCAAATTCCTTATGGTGTAGTCAGGTTGGACCAATATCGGCTTACTTCTATTGAAGAAAAACCAACTCAGCGCTTCTTTGTCAACGCGGGTATTTACGTACTAAGCCCTGACGCAGTTGAGAATATACCTCATAACCAATACTTCGACATGCCGAGCTTGTTTGATCATCTAGTGAAGAATCAACAGCAAACGATTGCATTTCCAATCCGGGAGTATTGGCTTGATATTGGTAGAATGGCTGACTTTGAGAGAGCAAATATGGAGTTTGCGGAGGTCTTTGGATGATCAACGACAGCAAAGTGCTTGCTATTATACCTGCACGTGGTGGATCCAAAGGTGTTCCCAGGAAAAACATTCGAGAGTTATCGGGCAAACCGTTGATCGCTTGGACGATAGAAGAGGCGAAAAAATCATTATACATTGATCGAGTGATTGTTTCGACAGATGATGAAGAAATTGCAGAAGTTGCAAGGGAATGGGGATGCGAGGTTCCTTTCTTGAGACCATCGGAGTTCGCGCAAGACCATACCCCAGGCATAGACCCCGTCCTCCATGCGATGGAAATGCTCCCCGGTTATGACTATGCGATGCTGCTTCAACCAACTTCACCACTGCGAATAGCAGAAGATATTGATGCGTGTCTTGAGCATTGTGTAAAACAAGGGGCAAACGCATGCGTATCTGTTTCCCTTACAGATAAATCCCCCTACTGGATGTACCATCTTTCAGAAACAAATGGACTCCTGCCCGTTCTTCATTCGGAGCAGCCTGTATTAAGAAGGCAAGATGCACCTGATGTTTATGTACTTAACGGTGCTGTATATATTGCAAGATCAACCTGGTTGCAGCAAACTCGTACATATTTACAAGCAGAGACGATTGGTTTTGTCATGCCAAAAGAACGTTCATTTGATATTGACACACAATTTGATTTTACTTTCGCTGAAACCATCATGAACGAAAAAAAGACGCGAGAAACGAAGTAAACTGTCCTAGGGTTTTTTCCGATACTTATGGTAAAGGGAACCATTAGGGGAGGTAAGGTTGTGAGTATCCAAGGGAGTAACATGGCTGGTAACGGAAAAATGCCATATGTAGAGAAGGTTGCAGGGGGAACTGGAAATCAACTTGGAGTGCAACAGAATGAAACAAAGACCCCAACCGAAACAGAAAAGCAGTTTTCTAAGGGTGATATGGAACGGCAAGTAGAGAGCTTGAACAAGTTTATGCAATCCAGCACAACCCATCTCAAATTTACATTACATGAGCAGTTAAATGAGTACTATGTTCAAGTTGTAAGTGACATCGATAATACAGTCGTGCGTGAAATTCCTTCAAAAAAAATGATGGATATGGTTGCGAAAATGCACGAAATGATCGGGTTACTAGTTGATGAGAAAAGATAGGGGGTAATAGTTATGGGTATACGTATGACTGGAATGGCGTCCGGAATGGACACGGAGAAAATGATTAAGGATTTAATGAAAGCACAGCGTGAGCCAGTTAATCGATTACAGCGAAATAAGTATTCTGTTGAGTGGAAACGGGACGCTTATCGTGATATGAATTCCCTTTTTGCTGATTTGCAAAATACAATGAAGAATCTCAGGATGTCAAGCACTTTTACCAAAAAAACAGTAGCTTCAGATAATGACAGTATTGCTTCGGCAAAGGTGGTTGGGACTCCATCGTTACCTTCTTATACAGTTGAAGTAGAATCATTGGCGAAAGCTAGCACACCTGCAAGAGCTGAGTTTTTGACAACTGTTACTGACCCTAAAGCAGCAGTTGGGGGCCCTGACTTTACAATAACAATCAAGAAAGATACAAATGGAGATGGCACAATGGAAGAGGTGCCTCTTACTTTTGCAGGTGCTACTGACTCTATTGAAAGTATTGTAAACAAAATAAACAGCTCGAAATCAGGAGTGAAAGCGAGTTTTTTCGATAAAAAGCTCGTTTTAACAGCTGAAGATGGGAAAGATTTTGATGTAGTCAGTACAAATAACAGCTTGAACTTAGATGCTAACAAAACCTATACATCAGGTACTGCAGGTGTCCCAGCGAAATTCAAAATTAATGGTGTGGAATATACGTCTGCAACTAACACATTTAAATATGACGGTATTGATTTTACACTAAAACAGACAAATGTGAATGCAGCCATTACGGTTAGTTCCAAAACAGACGAAGATTCAATATTCAACACAGTTAAAGATTTTGTAGACAAGTATAATGCCATTATTGAGACAATCAATAAGAAAATATCAGAGCCAAAATATAAGGGGTATCAACCGTTACTAGACGAGGAAAAAGAAGCCTTACCAGAAAAAACGGCTGAAAAAATGGAAACAATGGCGCGCAGTGGAATTCTTTTGCGTGATCCAATTCTGTCAAGCGGTTTAAATGAACTTAGACGAGCTCTCAGTACACCTGTACAAATAGCTGCGGACAAATCATTATCACTCTCTCAGATGGGAATTACGGGCCCACCAAATGGGAAAAATGCTTATCAGGAAAATGGAAAACTCTATATTAATGAAACAAAACTGCGTGAATCAATCCGAAATAACGGTGAAGATGTATTGAAACTGTTTACAAACTTTAGCAGTGCAGGTACCACTTCTGAAAAATACAAAGAAAGTGGTGTAGCTGAGCGGCTATATAGTGAACTGAATAAGGTGATGGAAAAGGTAACCAAAGAGGCAGGATCCGTTGGCAGTGGTTATGATGACAGCAGCTTGGGTAAAAAGCTTAAACAAACATCTGAAGAAATAGATCGCTGGGAAGATCGCTTAAAGCTAATCGAAGATCGCTACTGGAAGCAATTCACTGCTATGGAAAAGGCAATGTCCAAATCCCAGTCCCAAGGCTCATGGTTCGCACAAATGTTAGGGCAACGATAATAGGGAGTGATGCAGATGTTACAAAATGCTGCTCAGACATACCAATCTAATCAGGTAACGACCGCTACTCCTGCTGATTTGACATTGATGTTATACAATGGGGCACTTAAGTTTATTAAACAAGCCAAAGGCGCAATCGAGGATAAGGATGTAGCAAAAGCACACGAAGCATCTCTCAAAGTGCAAAATATTTTATATGAGCTGATGTCTACCTTGAATAGCGAATATACGATCTCTAAAGACTTCATTAAGCTCTATGAATATATGCTCCACCGTACGATTGAAGCAAATATGCGTAAAGATATAGAGATTCTGAGTGAAGTGGAAAGCTTATTCCTCCAGTTCCGCGATACATGGAAAGAGGCCATGCAGCTCGCGAAATCACAAGGGTAAGGAGCAAATGATGGAAAAGACAATTGAGGAACTCTTGGAACGTTTGCTTAGAGAGACCCTTCGTTTAGAAGAGATCGTGATGCAAGATGACTCGGAGCCAGAAGAGTGGTTGACGATTTTGGATGAGAGGGAAAAGCTTATTGAATTGCTGCAAGATAAAGGGCTGGGGGATAGGTTAACAGAATCCAATCGTCAACTACTCTCGCAAGTGTTTGCCATCAATCAAAGACTGTTTCCACTGATAGAGGGACACAAGCAAGAGATCCAAAAAAAATTGAACAATGTTCAACGTAGCAGGATGGTTACAAATTCTTATCAGGATGCTGGACCAAATGGTTACGGTGCGTTTTTTGACCGGAAAAAGTAGGAACCAGCGTTGCAATCTATGAGGCTTTACGAGGCATTATAAGCTTAAAGGTGCCTAAGCTTTCACAAAAACTAACGTGTATTGAGGGCGACAAGTATTACCTTTATACACGTTTGTTTTATAAAAGTGGTGTCTGTAGAATAATTGATGTCAAAAGAGTAGATCAAGGCTTCCTTCCCGAAAAGATTTTCTTTCTCTCCACCAACGAGTCAAGGGCTTGCTTCGCCTTAAGCCCTTGACTCTGTTGTCTTCGTAAAAGATTATTGAGTTATTTGTATAGTAAGGGAATACCGGAACTGTAATCGAAAAGATAGTTACGAGTTTTCGTTTGTAAATGAATAGGATTTAACTGTAACTCATCAGATTTTTCAAAGGATTTATTTTTCATCACATAATCAAAGAGAGCTAGAAAATCTGCGTCCAAACCATGATTTGTAGATTGAAAGGCGATCCCGTCAAGCCTTTCTTCAGAAATTTCATGGTATGAACAATTCTTTAGTGATTTGCAAAACTGCTGTTTATTAATGTGACTAATTATATTGTCAGTAGTACCATGGAAAGATTGTATCTCACAGAAATTATTAAACTTCTTATAAAGAGTAGGTAAGTGAAGGATTTCTGAATCGTAATCAATTGTAGATGCTGTGTATTTGAAAGTAATGTCTAATAGCATGTTACCAATTTTATGGCGTAAATGGCGTCCTTCATTCAAGTAATCGGGGAATAGCCATGATGAATTATCGATTAATAGATGAAAAAGATTAGGCGCAAATGCATTACATAAATAGCCTAGATAGGCGCCATGAGAGTGGCCATACATAATCGTTTTTTTAGGGTTAAACTTTAAGTTATTATCTTTAAGAATTTGGATGACGTAGCAAATAGCGGTAATGTTATCCAGGGCTTGCATTATTCCCATATCATTAAAATTTTCCTTACTTTCGTTTAGTTTTTCATATGCAGCCACTCCGATATGATATTTGCTTGCTATGTCTAAGAATAGCGATCGATTAAAACCTTCCTTATAGATCATTTTAATTTCATCTGGAGTAAACACCGGTTCCATATCTTGCGGAGTGAGGTTAAATTGTGGTGATTGAGAGCCTTGCATGAACTCATGGCCAAAATAATCACATTGTACTGTAACAAGGTTATATTGATCTGCAAACACTCTCCGCATTTTCTTATAGACATTCGAATTTGTATTACCACCAAATCCTGCTATCAGTAGCAATAAACCGGTTTCCGGATTTACTCCAGCCTCTGGTTCGGAAAAATAGAAATTAAACGTTCTTTCACTATAATTATTGTAGATGTTAGGGTGCGCAGACCAATTCACCTGGTAATCCTTTGCCAAAATGAACACTCCTATTTATAAAAATAAAGAAAGACCGGAATAATCCGGTCTTCAGGCTTAAGCTCTAATATCCAATACCTTCCCCAACGTTGGATGACTTGCCTGAGCCGCTTGAACATTTTGCTGCGTCTTAGCAAAACCCTCCAACATGATGGAAGCTTGCGCTTGCGCAGTCTCCTGCACTTGCTTCGTCAAGCTAATAGTAACAGCTTGCTTTAATTGTACGGCATTCACAGATGATCACCTCTTTACTAGAATTACTTTCTTTATCATTATCGACATTTTCTATACCAAGCTTCACTATAACCATGACTCTATTCTCTCATCTTTTTACCACCATCTGCTATACTTTAAGAACAACTTGTTGAAAAACTAGGAAGGTGAATCACTTTTGTCCACAAAACGCCGCTCACTCGTCTTAATCGGAGCCGTCCTCCTCATCTTCATACACGCGGTCTACCTAAACGGAACCTTATCGGACCTCCTCAACGTAACCGCCATCGAGCTAGTCGCGCTCTCCGTAGTCATGTCCTACGCAGTCAAACGCAAGCATCTCGACTTGAAAAAAATCTGGCGCCTGCTCATCCACGGCCGGCAAAGCAACGTAGAAGAAACAATCAAGCGCTTTTACTATTACGCGCTCGTCCAAAAGGAACAGGGCTATATCGCGCTCGAAAAGGAGCTCCAACAAGAACCCGATTCATTTGTCCAACGCGGATGCTTTCTGGCGATCGAGGGTGTTCCGGAAGAAGAGCTGCGTCTGATCCTGGAGAACGAGCTCAAGGGCGAGCAGTATCGTTACCAACAGTCAGCAGGGTTCTTCCGTCTCATTAGCTTGCTGGCACCAGGGATGGGGTTGGTCGGTACGCTCTTGGGGATGACGGGCGTACTGAAGTCGCTCGAAGACATGGCCTTGACCGGACACAGTCTGAGCGCAGCGGTCGTAGCGACGCTGTATGGCGCGCTCTTGGCGAACTTGTTCGCGCTGCCTTGCTACTACCGTCTGATGGATTTGTACGACCGGGAAATGTTTGAAAAGCGTCTTTTTATCGAAGGTTGTGTTGGTCTCCAGCGCATGGAGACACCACGCTTGTTGTTTGAAAAGCTGAACTCATTCTTGCCAGGTGACCAAAAGCTGGTGCTGATTAAAGAAGCAGGCAGCATGAAGGGCACGATTGAAAGGCAGGACCGCTATGCATGACGAACGGTTATACGACGAAAAAGAGCTAGAAAAAAGCTGGCTGCTTAGCTACAGTGACTTGATTACGCTGTTGTTCGTGATCGTGATTATTATTGCGGCGATGCAGACGAAGAGCATTCAGTCACAAAAGGAAGATGTCCAAAAGGAAAAAGCGAGCTTGAAGCAGGTGCATGAGAGTCTCGACCTGCTCAACCTGCAAAAGCTGGAGTTGCAGCGAGAGGTCTACCAATTGGAGGCTCGCCAGAAGGAGCTCAAGGGCGAAAAAGTAAAAGAAGGCTCCGAAGACACCGTAAACGTTCCGAAGCCGCCAATGGGCATGTCTGACTCGAGTGAGCGCGATATGGAGACGGTACGCAACCAGCTATCCTCCGCTTTGGCTGAGCTGAATCTCGACTACGAGGAGACCGAAGAAGGCTTGCGTATCCGTTTGCCGGAAACGATTTTGTTTACGAGTGGTTCGGCAGACCTACAGGCCCAAGGGAAGCAAGTCGTCGGGACGGTAGCAGGGGTGTTGAAGCGCTTTGAGCACAAGGTGCGAATCGAGGGCTATACAGATGATGTGCCGATCTCGCGCAGTTCCTTCCAATCCAACTGGGAGCTGTCTTCGGCGCGTGCGATCTCTGTCATGCGTGAAATGGTGGATGCAAACTCCTTACCGGCGTCTCGGTTTACTGTGGCTGGCTTGGGTGAATACAAACCGCTTGTGGACAACTCCAACGCGGAGAACCGTGCGAAAAATCGTCGGGTAGAGATCGTGATTTTGGGGGAAAAAGAATAATTCATTATTTTCAGATAAAAGCAGGATTTTTATATGCAGGATAGAACTATATCCCGTATATATGAATCCTGTTTTTTTGCTGCTAGATCCACTTATTCTCCCATTTCGTTCCCCTTACTTTCGTACTAAAGTGGCAGAATATACAGGAAAATAGTTATACCCAGCTTGTGCACAAGGGTATGTGGATAATGTGGATAACTCTGTGGAGAACGCAAAAAATCCGTAATTTCCATGTGGACATTGCTGGGGACAAAATGGGCAGATAGAGAGTCACAAGGGGGATTTCGAAATGCGTATCGGGACAAATTGGTTCAAATCGCTCGCGTTGGTCGTCGGTGTGGGGGTACTCCTCGCAGGCTGTGGATCGGGTGGTCAGCAAACGTCTGGCAGTGGCGGAGCGAGTGGTGGCTCGGGTGACAAGGTGTACGTAGTCGGTACAGATGCGGCATATCCACCGTTCCAAATGCTTGAGGCTGACAAGATTAGTGGCCACGACATCGATGTGATGAACGCGATCGCAGAAGCTGGCGGATTCAAGATTGAGTGGAAAAACACAGGGTGGGACCCGCTTTTTGATGGACTGGACAAAGGGACGGTTGATATTGGGATCTCGTCCATTACGATCACGGAGAAGCGCAAGGAGAAATACGATTTTTCGGACTCATACTTTGAAGCGAATCAACTCATTCTGGTAGCGGAAGATTCTCCAGTGACGAAGCTGGCAGATTTGAAAGGAAAGAAGATCGGGGTTCAAGCTGCGACCACGGGTGAAGAAGTGGTCAAAAAAGCGTTTGGAGATACGTATGAAGGCTTGAAGGGCTATGACGATATGCCATCTTCCGTCGATGACTTCTTTAATGGTCGAGTCGATGCAGTGATTGGCGACAATGGCGTTTTGTCATACTACGTGAATAAAGTAAAAGATAAGAAGTTTAAGCTGATAAAAGATGATTCCTTTGAAAAGGAATTTTACGGAATTATCGTGAAAAAGGGCAATGCCGATGCGATGAACAAAATCAACGACGGATTAAAAAAGATAAAAGAAAATGGAAAGCTGCAGGAAATTTACACCCAGTACTTTGGCAATAAGTAGGCAGCAAAAGGGCCGGGTGCGTCATTCGACGTAGCCGGCGTTTGTTCGCAGCTTGGCTTGCTGACATGAAGAAGGGAGGATTTTGCCATTGGACTGGAGTGTCATCTACGACTACCGTGAACTGTTTATCCGAGGCATTATTAATACGATTTTACTAACGGCAGTGGCTACGGTTTGCGGAACTTTTTTGGGGTTGTTCATCAGCTTGGGCAAAATGTCCTCCAAGCGAATCTTGCGTTGGACCTGTTCAATTTACGTAGAGCTGTTTCGGGGAACTCCGATGCTGGTCCAAATTTTGCTGATTCATTTTGCGGTGATTCCGTCGATTTGGGGTATTCTGTACCCAGGAGCGAGTAGCCCTGAAGCGATTTATTCAGGCTTCGTCGCGCTTTCACTCAATGCGGCTGCCTATATGGCGGAAATCTTTCGAGCTGGTATCCAATCGATTGATCCGGGGCAAATGGAAGCGGCACGATCACTTGGCATGAACAAGGGGCTTGCCATGCGCCAAATTATACTTCCGCAAGCGTTTACGCGAATGCTGCCCGCGATCGGAAATGAGTTTATTGCTCTTTTGAAAGATTCATCCCTTTTGGCAGTAATCGCGACACCGGAATTAAACTATGCAGCCATGAACGTGGCAAAAAGTACATTTGAGCGCTACCCCCCGTATTTAACGGAAGCGGCAGTTTACCTGGTACTTACGCTGTTCTTGTCCCGTGTAGTCGTGAGAGGACTAGAGAAAAAATATTCCACGCGGTAATGCTTGAGTAGAATGATTCGCCTGAATTGGGGAAAGCTAGGCTTGATTTTTATTTTCACAAAAGAAAGGGTTGTGCTGTTTCATGCAAGGCAAAGTAAAATGGTTTAATGCAGAAAAAGGGTTCGGATTTATTGAACGAGAAGACGGTGATGATGTATTTGTCCATTTTTCGGCGATTCAGTCTGATGGATTTCGTTCGTTAGATGAGGGACAGGCTGTAGAATTCGACATTGTGGAAGGGGACCGCGGTCCACAAGCGGCGAACGTCGTGAAGTTATAAACGAAACAATAGCAAAATCCCCCTGGTTCCTTGATCGGACAGGGGGATTCGTTTTTTCCACGTGTTTAACTGATCATTCTTTGAATGCGTAGGGAACGCTGGAGTCTCAGGTCTATAAAATCATTCCCACTACGAACGAGAGGCCGCATAGGCTCATCAGTATGAATCATAACGATTTCGACGTGGTCGCCATTGTTCAAAAGCGCATGGGAGCCGACGTAAAGCAAGATGATGTAATGGATAAAACGAGATACAATCATCGGATTTAATTGGCCTGTACAAGCTGACTCCCACAGAACATTCGCGGCTTCAAAGGGAGAGGTTCCCTTCCGATACACGCGGTCTGTGCATATCGCATCAAATGTGTCTGCGACACTGATGATTTGGCATTCAAAAGGGATGCCATCTTTTTTTTGTCCGAGAGGATATCCACTTCCATCCCAACGTTCGTGGTGCATCAGAGCGCATTGTGCCAGCAAGTCGTCGGCATCGTCCATGGTGCGCAGGAGCTCGTAGCCGTATACGGTATGCTTTTTCATAATCGTATACTCTTCGTCTGTCAGACGTTCTGGCTTGGACAGCACCTCATCGGGAATTTTCATCTTGCCGATGTCATGGAGAAGACCTGCAAGGCCCAAGAAATGAACATCACGTTGCGGCAATCCTATGATTTTTCCGATTAAGGCTGCCACGATACCTACATGCAGGGAGTGGCGATACGTATAACTTTCTGTTCCTTCATTCAAATAAATGAAGCGCAGAAACCTCATGTGATGAAGAACTTGGTCGAGCATCGGATGAACAGCGTCGCTAAATTGTTGCAGTCGGGGAGTATCCCCATTTGCGAGCTGGTTAAATAAATACTCGGTTTTTTGTACGGCTACCATATAGGCCTTTGCAGCCTCTGCCTCACTCCAATGAAGGAGAGGAAAAGGCATTTCGGGTGCTTCCGAGTCAGTCGTAACGTGTACGGCTTCCACTTGATGAGCCTCTAGCAGTCGGATATCACTAAGATGAAGGTTTGCACCAGCGGGTAATAAAAGCAGACCGTATTCATTGTAGACGTCTTGAGCGAGCGTTGTTCCGATAAGTGAATGGGAAGGTTTTACCTCGGCCATGAGGATTCCTCCAGTGCGATGTACGACCGCGATATAAGATAGAATGACTACCTCACCTATTATAGCATAGGGAATCTAGTAAGTATTGGTAAAATAATGTCGGATATTGATGGTTTGTAAAAGATTTGCAAAGATTTTTTTAAGCAGAGTGGAAGGATTATTTACAGAGGTGGCGAATAAGTATGTATAGACGGAAGGAGGTTGGAACCATGAAATTTAACATTCGTGGAGAAAACATTCAAGTCACCGCTGCACTTAGAGAATATGTCGAAAAGAAAGTCGGCCGTCTGGAAAAATATTTTGAAACACCACAGCCTACAGAAGTACAAGTCACCATGCATGTACATCGCGGGGAAGGCACGATCGAGGTAACTATCCCGCTGAGTGGGGTCATTATCCGAGCGGAGGAAACACACGAAGATATGTATGCTGCTATCGACCTGGTAGTAGAAAAGCTGGAACGTCAGATTCGCAAACACAAAACGAAGCTGATGAGGAAGCTTCGAGTGGATTCGACAGGAAGAATCGCACAGCGTGAGAGTCAGCCAGTAGCAGTCATGATCCCTGATGTGGATGAGGAAGATATCGACATAGACATCGATATCGTTCGAACCAAACGCTTCGATCTGAAGCCGATGGATGCACAGGAAGCGGTCATGCAGATGGATATGCTGGGACACAGCTTCTTCGTTTTCCAAAACAGTGACACCAATGACGTCAGTGTGGTATATCGCCGCAATGATGGGCGTTACGGATTGATTGAACCAAAATAACGAAACTTTACACATTCTCATTCGTATAAGACTAGGGAGTTGCTATTGGCAACTCCCTTTACTTGTGTAGAGGATGCTCTATTTGATAAAATATCTTTTTAGAAAGTATTATTTTCGTAGAATCGGTATCCTTTTTTATTATTGGACTCATGCCGGCTTGTGCATTTTTGTTTGGCAGTATATGGAAGGGGTGTCCTCATGCTAGGACTCGTTAAAAAGATATTCGGCGACAGCAATGAACGTGAAGTAAAGAAAATGTTTAAGCGTGTAGAAAGCATCAACGCGCTGGAACCAACGATTAAAGCACTCTCGGATGACCAATTGCGGGAGAAGACAGCTGAGTTTAAGGCGCGCTTGGCAAATGGAGAAGAACTGGACAAAATTTTGAATGAAGCGTTTGCTGTTGTACGTGAAGCATCGATCCGTGTACTGGGCATGCGTCACTTCGACGTCCAAATGATTGGTGGTATGGTGCTTCAGGAAGGCCGTATTTCCGAGATGAAGACGGGTGAAGGTAAAACGCTGGTTGCGACACTGGCGACATACCTGAATGCCCTGATGGGAAAAGGCGTCCACGTCGTTACTGTGAACGAATACTTGGCTGAGCGCGACTCGACTATCATGGGTAAGCTGTATAACTTCCTCGGACTGACAGTCGGCTTGAACAAGAATGGACTGAGCCCTGAAGAAAAACGCGAAGCATACGCGTGTGATATTACGTATGGTACGAACAATGAGTTCGGCTTCGATTACTTGCGTGACAATATGGTTCTGTACAAGGAACAAATGGTGCAACGTCCACTCTTCTTCGCTATCATCGACGAGGTGGACAGCATTTTGATCGACGAAGCACGTACGCCGTTGATCATCTCCGGTTCTGCTAACAAATCGACAGAGCTTTACTATATCTGCTCGCATTTTGTGAAGCGTCTGGAAGAAGAAAAAGATTTCACTATCGATGAGAAGCTGAAAATCGTCAGCCTTACAGATGATGGTGTGAGCAAGGTCGAACAGGCATTCAACATCGACAACCTGTACGATACGGCACATACCACGTTGAACCACCACATTACGGCGGCGTTGAAGGCTCAAGTGTTGTTCAAGCGCGATGTTGATTATGTGGTGCAGGAAGGCGAAGTTGTGATCGTCGACGAGTTCACCGGTCGTCTGATGGTTGGACGTCGTTACAGCGATGGCTTGCATCAAGCGATCGAAGCCAAAGAAGGTCTGCGTGTCCAAAGCGAGAGCATGACACTGGCGACCATTACTTTGCAAAATTACTTCCGTATGTACGAGAAGCTGGCGGGTATGACTGGTACAGCGAAGACGGAAGAAGAAGAGTTCAAAAAGATTTACGGTCTCGATGTTGTGGTTATTCCAACGAATAAGCCAGTACAGCGTATCGATTCACCTGACCTGGTTTTCAAAACAGAGGCAGCCAAATATCGTGCGGTTGTAAACGACATTGTCGAGCGCCATAAAAAGGGCCAACCGATCCTGGTAGGTACCATCTCCATCGAAAACTCGGAGCGCTTGTCCCAAATGCTGAAGCAAAAAGGCGTACCGCATAACGTATTGAACGCGAAGCAGCATGAGCGCGAAGCGGAAATCGTTGCACGTGCAGGTGTGTACGGAGCGGTTACCATTGCCACAAACATGGCAGGTCGCGGTACGGACATTCAGCTTGGCGAAGGTGTTGCGGAGCTGGGCGGTCTTCATATTATCGGTACAGAACGCCACGAGAGCCGTCGGATTGACAATCAGCTACGCGGTCGTGCCGGTCGTCAGGGGGACCCGGGTTCATCCCAGTTCTTCCTCTCGATGCAAGATGAGCTAATGCGTCGTTTCGGTGCGGACAATATCATGAATATGATGGATCGTTTGGGTATGGAAGAGGATATGCCGATCGAGAGCCGCCTGGTGACTCGTGCAGTAGAATCCGCGCAGAAGCGTGTAGAGGGATCGAACTTCGATGCACGTAAAGGCGTTCTCCAGTACGATGACGTCATGAATCAGCAGCGTCTGGTAGTCTACAAACAGCGTAAAGACATTCTGGAACAGGAAAACCTCAGCGAAGTTGCTTTGAATATGATCTATGCAGTGATGGAGCGTGCAGTGACTCTGCATTGTCCAAAAGAAGAGGTACCTGAGGATTGGGATCTGCAAGCATTGGCGGATGCTGCCAATAATGGATTCCTCCATGAAGAAACGATTACGGCTAAAATGCTGAAAGGCAAGGAAGCAGAAGAAATTCTCGAGCTGTTGAAAGCAGAAGTCGATAAGCAGTACAAACAGCGTGAAGAAGAAATCGGTGAATCGATTCGCGAGTTTGAAAAAGTCGTCATTCTGCGTGCTGTCGACAGCAAGTGGATGGATCACATCGATGCGATGGATCAGTTGCGTCAAGGTATTCACTTGCGCGCCTACGCACAAAACGACCCGCTTCGTGAGTACCAGTTCGAAGGATACGAAATGTATCAAGGTATGCTGGCTGCTGTTCAGGAAGAAGTTGCTATGTATATCATGAAGGCTGAAGTCAGCCAAAACCTGGAGCGCCAAGATGTCATTCGCGGTCAAGGAATCGATCCGAGTAGCTTGCAAACCTCCGGACCATCTGATCGTCCAGATCCGGAGACCTCCGGTGATGCTGATCCGAAAAACCGTGCACAGCGTCGCGCTCAGGAGCAAGAACGCAAACGCCAAAACAAGAAACACTAAACAATAACAGAGCATTCTTCTCGTATCGGCAAATTCGGTACGAGGGGAATGTTTTTTTCTTGCCCATTCCTAATGCCTTGACAGTATTCGTCCTGATCTATTCTTCCTCGTCTGATAAAAACAATCTATTTGTCTAACACTGGTAAATGTGATCGAACGATTCAGGTGGTAATTATCTGAAAAATAAATAGAATCGTAAGTACAACACTTTTACCAAAAATTCACGAAGACGGGGGAATGAACAAATGAGAACGTCAGTGAACGTGATGGGGATACAAACAAAAAATATAATGGAGCGCATTGCCGTTACTTTAAAAGCAGTCCTAAAGACAGGAAAAGAAAATAAAAAAGTACAGCTCATTGAAAAGGAGGAGGGAATCGAATTACCGAGAGTCATCTCAGCGCAAAACCCGGTCTTTGAGGACAAGCGACTGATGGAGGAAATTCCGGAGCCGAATTGGAATGAGGCTTTGATCGCACCGCCGAATGGAATGGTGGATCGAACGCGTGAAAGTCCGCTAGCCAAAAAATATCGAAAAACACACAACTGGAAGCGACAAGCTATCATCAAACGAGCATTCCAGCTAAAAGCAAGCGAGGCTCGGCGTACCCATCTCTATCTGGTTGCTGCACCGCAGGCGGAAAATAAACAACCACTTGAAATCCGAGACCTGAGATCCTCGCCATCACCACCAGTGGCAACGTGAAAAAGATAGCGGCAAAGTCCCTTTTCTAAACGTGACAAGCTGCCGTATTTGCGCATCCGTCAAATTACGTTACAATAAAACATAGCTTACGTAAAGAGAAGGTGATTCGCAACATGGCATTAATCGATATTGCGGACATCAAACAAGAGATGTCTAGCATGGCTAAGCGTTTAGCGGATATCAGGGGGTCTCTTTGACCTCCCAGTAAAACAGGAACGAATCGGTGAACTGGAAGAGCGTATGCTGGCACCCGATTTTTGGGATGACAACGATGCAGCGCAGAAGACAATCAGTGAACTGAATGCAATCAAAAGCCTCGTGGAAACGATGGCCAAGCTGGATTCCCAGTACGAGGATCTCCAGGTAATGTTGGAACTCGTCATCGAAGAAGGGGATTCCTCTCTCATTCAAGATCTGTATGACAGTACGCAGGAGCTGCGGAAATCATTTGAGAGCTTTGAGCTGGAATTGCTTTTGAGTGATGAATACGACAAAAACAACGCCATTCTGGAGCTGCATCCGGGAGCGGGCGGTACGGAGTCCCAGGATTGGGCGTCCATGCTTCTGCGTATGTATACACGTTGGGGGGATGCGAAGGGCTTCAAGGTCGAAACATTGGACTATTTGCCTGGCGATGAAGCCGGCGTAAAAAGTGTCACTCTCCTCATTAAGGGCTACAATGCGTATGGCTACCTCAAATCAGAAAAAGGGGTTCATCGTCTTGTGCGGATATCTCCGTTTGATGCCTCTGGACGTCGTCACACATCGTTTGTGTCTTGCAACGTCCTGCCGGAGATCGAAGACGATAATGCGGTAGACATACGTACTGAAGACCTGAAAATCGATACGTATCGTTCCAGTGGTGCGGGTGGTCAGCATATCAACACGACAGACTCCGCTGTACGTATTACTCACTTGCCTTCTGGAATTGTGGTGACGTGTCAAACAGAACGCTCCCAGATTAAAAACCGGGAGCGTGCGATGAAGATGCTGACGGCACGACTGTTTGAGAAAAAACGGGAAGAACAAGAGAAAACGTTGGCTGCTATTCAAGGGGAACAAAAGGATATTGCCTGGGGCAGCCAAATTCGTTCCTATGTCTTCCACCCATACAGTCTGGTAAAAGACCACCGGACGAATATGGAGGTAGGAAACGTTCAAGCAGTCATGGATGGTGAGATTGATTCGTTTATCGATGCTTATCTGCGCGCGCAGATTAATCGTTAAACGAAACAGTAGGTTTCAAGGCTTTTGGTATGGAGATCGATACGGTGGTTCCTTTGCCGACATCGCTTTCGATGTTGATTGTACCGCCGTGATCGCGAATAATTTTTGTGCTTACCATTAACCCGAGGCCAGTTCCTGTTTCTTTAGTGCTATAAAAAAGCTCTCCTAATCGGGGAAGTAGCTCAGCAGGGATACCTTGTCCTTGATCGCTGATTCGGATGATAACATCGGAAGAACGCTCTACAACCTTGATTGTGAGATTTCCACCTAACGGCATGGCTTCCATGCCGTTTTTTATGATGTTTATAAAGACTTGCTTGATTTGATATTCCTCACACAATATGAGGGACGTGACTTGTGGAAAATCAGTAAGAATGGATACATTTTTAAGAAGGGCTTGCGGTTCCAAGAGCTTAATGACAGACGAAAGCAATGGCAAAAGGCCGTTGGGAGCAAATCGCAACGCTTGCGGCTTCGCCATTATCAAAAGCTCACTGGTAATCGAAGTGATCCGGTCGATTTCGGATCGCATAATTTGCAAGTATTGCTGATTGGCGAATTGGTCCCCTTCCATGAGTTGAATAAATCCTTTCAAGGCCGTAAGTGGATTGCGAATTTCATGGGCAATACCCGCGGCAAGCTCTCCTAGAACGGACAGCTTGTCAGAGTAACGAAGCAATTCCTCTGATTGCCGACGTTCTGTAATATCACGTGCCACAAAAACCGTGCTGAGAATATGACCGTTTGAACAAATGTCAGGTGTCCCTTTCACATCGAACAGCAACATTCGACCGTCTGGGTGCAGGTAATGGTACTCGGCATCGAGTGTGATCTTCCGGTTCATCATTTGAGCAAAATCGCTCTTGGCGTTGGTTACTTGCTCAGGATGAACCAAGATCGAAAAATGCTGATTGATCACTTGATCAATCGTGAGACCAGTAACGGCCTGAACAGATGGGGACGCGTAGGTAATAATTCCATCCACATTTACTATAAAAATCAAATCCATAATGTTTTCGGATATTAACCGAAAGTTCTCTTGCATCTGGTGAAGAGCCTCTTCCACTTTCTTTTGCTGCGTGATGTTTTTGGCAATGGAATAGCGACTGATGATTTCGCCGTTTTGAAAAATGGGAAAGCTGGAAGCGATAATGTCCACAACCTGCCCGTTTTTATGTAGCAACTGATAATGCTTATCTTTTCTGATTCCTGCAGAGAGGATTTGTTGTTGTTTCTTATTGTCGAGACCCTCAGTAGAAGCGAGAATTTCCCAAATTTGCATGCGCAGCAATTCCTGAGAGGTGAATCCTACCAATGCTTCACCAGCAGCGTTTACGCCTGTGAATCTGCCCTGCATGTCGAACATGAAAACAGCGTCAGGATTGTTGTGGAAGAGAGATGTATATAACTGTATCTGCGTGTCCATACCTATCCGCCTCTCTGTTGCTACTTGCTACCTTTGAATCGTTCGCTGTAGAAAGGAAAAATCCTACCAGACCAAAGTCCGTATTCATAATTATGTTATACTTCATGAAAGAACAAGGTCATGAAAAAGGAGAGAAACCGTCCATGTTGTATGCCGCATTTTTGCCAATCGTGAATCAAGAGCTGAATGCTCAAGTAAGACCTGCGCATCTTACGTATATCAATGATTTGTACAAGCAAGGAAAAGTGTTCATGGCGGGACCCTTCACAGACAAGCTTGGCGGATTGGTCATTTACAAAGCGGATTCTCTGGAAGAAGCCCGCAAATTGGCTGAGGCTGATCCAGTTGTCGTGGAAGGCGCACGGACGTTGGAGTTACGTGAATGGAGCCCGTTGGAATTTCCTTTATCCTAAATGGCTGTAGTAAGAATGAGAAGTGGTAGTTGGAGGCATACTTAGCGAAGAAATCCGAATAAAGGAGGGAACAGCCTTGAAACGTATTCCACTCGTTTTAACAGCGGCTGTACTCGCATTCTCGCTAAGTGCCTGTGGTACCAGCAAGCAAACACAGCCGCCAGCACAACAACCAGCACAACAGCCATCCCAACAACCAGCGACAGAAACGCCGGCAACTGAAAAACCAGCGACAGAAACTCCTTCGACGACTCCATCCGGCAGCTATGATGCAGCAACTGCAGAAACCACGTTCAAAAATACTTGTTCAGCCTGCCACGGACAGACATTGGAAGGGGCAGTTGGACCGAACTTGCAAAAGATCGGTAGCGAGTTGAGCAAGGAACAGATATTGGCTATTTTGGAAAAAGGAAAAGGAGCAATGCCTCCGGGTCTCGTCAAAGGAAAAGATGCAGAAAACATCGCTGCATGGTTAGCGGACAAAAAATAAACAAGGCAACAAACAAGCGCTCGAGCAATTGGGCGCTTTTTTCTTTGGGCGTAAAAAAGTTTTTCTGTTGTATTCTATATGGATTTTTATTATTATTCATGTATAAAAATACAGAATAGGATAAAGGGGAGAGAGCATGGTTCGGGTCGGGATTGTTGGAGCAACGGGGTATGGTGGCGCGGAGTTGATCCGTCTTTTGGCTGGGCATCCGCATGTGGAGATTGCCAATTTGTATTCAAGTTCATCAGAAGGAGATAGCTTGGAAAAATCGTTTCCGCATGCAGCTGGGCTCGGCTTGCCCACATTGTCACCAATTGATGCAGACAGCATGAGCGGTGTGAACGATTTGATCTTCCTCGCTACGCCTGCGGGAGTAAGTAGCAGGCTGTCTCCGAAGCTGGTCGAAAAAGGCGTAAAGGTCATTGATTTATCCGGGGATTTTCGTCTGGAAAACGGTGCGGTCTACCAAACGTGGTACAAACATGAGCCTGCCCCTTCTCAATGGGTAGAAACAGCGGTTTACGGTTTAACCGAGTGGAATCAAGAGCAAGTGGCGGGTGCCAGTCTCATAGCAAATCCAGGCTGCTATCCCACTGCTACGCTCCTCGCCCTGCTTCCGCTGGTAAAGACAGGCTGGGTACAGCCTAACAGTTGGATCGTCGATGCCAAATCAGGTGTTTCCGGCGCTGGGCGTGGAGTATCGCTCGGTGTTCATTACAGCGAGATTAATGAAAGCATCCATGCTTATAAAGTTGCGAGTCATCAGCATACACCAGAGATTGAACAGGAGCTGCAAAAACAGAGCGGGGAAGAGACGCTTGTTCAATTTACGCCACATCTGGTTCCAATGACCCGAGGGATTTTAGTCACGGCTTACGGACAACTAACAACTGACGTCACCCAAGCGCAAATCCAGGAGCTATACGAAGCTGCTTATGCGGGTAAGCCTTTTGTGCGTGTACGTCCTGCAGGCAGTCATCCACGTACCAAAGAAGTTTATGGCTCCAATTACTGCGATATCGCCATCCATGTTGATCAGCGCACGAAGCGTGTCATCTTGCTGTCGGTAATCGATAACATGATGAAGGGCGCGGCTGGTCAAGCTGTACAAAACATGAATGTTATGTTTGATTTGCCTGAGAAAACGGGCTTGCCGCTCGTACCTGTATACCCGTAGAGGAGGAGAGCGGATGCAAGGAATTGTTGTGATCAAATGTGGTGGAAGTACCATGGATCAGTTGCCTGACTCCTTCTTTCAGGCCATTGCCGGACTGCAGGCGCAAGGAAAAGAGATCGTCATCGTCCATGGAGGCGGACCTGCCATTAACAGTATGCTCGATCGAGTTCAGATCACTCCGCAATTTGTCGATGGGCTGCGTGTTACTTGCGAGGACACGCTGCGTGTCGTAGAGATGGTTTTATGCGGCAGCATCAACAAGGCGCTGGTAAAAAGGCTGACGCAGGCAGGAGCCAAGGCTTGGGGAGTTAGTGGAATCGATGGTCAGACCCTTTTGGCAACAAAAACGTCAAAGCCACTCGGGTGGGTAGGAGAAATCAAGAAGGCTGATACGACTATTCCGAAAACGATTCTTGAGAGGGGCTACGTTCCGGTGATTGCTCCCCTTTCTGTTAGTGAAGATGGCACAGAGACATATAACGTCAATGCGGATGTAGCCGCAGGAGCGATTGCAGCAGCACTTAGCGCCGAAAAACTGATCATGGTGACAGATGTTCCGGGCATTATGCAGCCACAGCCAGACGGAACCAAGGCAGTAGTGCCAGCTACAAGTGCAGAAGAGATACAGGAAATGATTCGGACAGAGATTATTACTGGGGGAATGATTCCGAAGGTTCAGGCAGCTCTCGACGCTCTCGGACAGGGCGTAGAGCAGGTTGTCATCTGCCGGGGAACCGCTGAAGATTTGCTCGGTGTTTGTGCCGGGGAGGCAGTCGGGACAACAGTCCGTATGAAAATGCTCAATGAGGAGGGAAATGAATATGCATACAACAACAGCTCCTGTGCATCTCATGAATAACTATGCGAGATGGCCAATCAGTTTGGTAAAAGGACAAGGAAACCAGGTGTGGGATGATCAAGGCAAGCAATATCTCGATTTTACCTCAGGAATTGCCGTGACCTCGTTAGGGCATGTCCCGCCAAAAGTAACGGCAAAGCTGCACGAACAGCTCGATACGTTGTGGCATTGCTCGAATCTGGTGCATGTTCCTCAGCAAGAGATTTTGGCAGAAAAGCTGAGCCGTCTGTCTGGGCTGGATCAGGCTTTTTTCTGCAACAGTGGAGCAGAGGCGAATGAAGGCTTGATCAAGCTCGCCCGTCGCTATGCACAAAAAATAAAAGGGACCGACCGTTACGAAATCATCAGCTTTAAACAGTCTTTTCATGGGCGGACGTTGGCTACCCTGACGGCTACTGGACAGGAAAAGGTGAAGGACGGATTCGGACCACTGCCGCAGGGATTTGTCAGCGTTCCTTACAACGACCTTGATGCGGTCAAGTCAGCCATTACAGACAAGACATGCGCGATCATGCTGGAGCTGGTTCAGGGAGAAGGCGGCGTTCATCCAGCAGAAGAGGCGTGGGTGAAGGGGCTGCGTGAATTGTGCGATGCGCACGGATTGCTCCTGCTAATCGATGAGATACAGACCGGGATTGGCCGCACGGGTACATGGTTTGCCTTCCAGCACTATGACATGAAGCCAGATGCGATTTCATTAGCAAAAGGCTTGGGAAGTGGTTTCCCGATTGGAGCGGTCGTCGCGACCAAAGAAGCAGCAGAAGCGTTTGCTCCTGGTACGCATGGCACTACTTTTGGCGGGAATCCATTGGCAGCAACTGCTGGAATCGCTACGCTCGCGACGATGGAAGAGGAGCAGATTTTGGAGCGGGTAGCCCATATCCATGGCGTATTGATCAAAGAGCTGGAGAAACTCAAGGCAGAGCATCCAGACAAAGTGGTTACGGTTCGGGGAAAAGGGCTGCTTCTCGGTGTGGAGCTAACGATTCCTGCTGGTGAGCCAGTCGCGTATGCACGGGAGAAAGGTGTCATTCTGCTGATGGCTGGCCCACAAGTAGTGAGACTCTTGCCTTCGTTTGTAACGACTGACGATGAAGTAAAGCAGGCCATTACTGTATTAAGCGAGGCGTTGTCGCAGGTTTAGATGAAAAACAAAGAATGCAACGAGTGGAAGTGGTCAAAAAACTCGTTGCATTTTTATAATCCAAAATGTATATTAATACAAAAGGTTGCATAAATTTTCGGTAAGAGCGATCAGCCGGTGCCTATTGGAGAGGAGTGGCTTTATAGATGGATAGAGAGAATCAATCGTTAGGAACAGGATATTTAACGCTGGAGAGCGGCGAGGTTTTTACAGGGAAGCTGTATGGCGCCCCCATTAACGGATTCGGAGAAGTGGTTTTTCATACAGGAATGACGGGATACCAAGAGGTGATGACAGATCCCTCTTTTGCTGGGCAAATTGTTACCTTCACGTATCCCTTGATCGGAAACTACGGGATCAACGAAAAGGATTATGAGGCAGCCAAGCCAGCGTTGACAGGGATGATTGTCAGCGAGCTATGCACGGAGCCAAGCCATTACGAATCAAACATGACTTTGGCCCAAGCCGCAGAAGCATTTGGCTTCCCGATCCTTGCAGGGATTGATACGCGAACGATTACAAAGCGTGTCCGTCAAGACGGTACCGTATTCGGTGTCATTTCCGATCAGCCTATGCAGGTAGAGGAAGTGGTGTCACTGCGCTACAAGCACGCCAAGAAATCATTAGTTGCCAACGTATCCAGACAACAAGTGGAGCGTTATCCGGGAACAGGCGAGCATGTTGTCTTGATTGACCTCGGCATGAAGCAATCGATTTTGGATGCCCTTCTACAGCAGGGCTGCCGTGTTACAGTCGTTCCATTTGATACGAGTTTTGCTCAAATCAATGCTCTCGCACCAGACGGCTTGTTGTTTTCCAATGGGCCTGGCGATCCGGAGCACTTGCTTGCGTATTGCAGTGAATGGCGCAAAGCCGTGGAGCAGTACCCGACGTTGGGCATTTGTTTGGGGCATCAAGTATTGGCGCTGATGTACGGCGGCAAGACAGAAAAGCTCGCATACGGTCACCGCGGCAGCAATCATCCGGTCAAGGATCTGATGACTGGCAAAGTATATATGAGTTCACAAAATCACGGGTACGTGGTCAAGGAAGAGTCTTTGGATAAACGTCAATTAACGGTTTCCTACCGCAATGTCAATGACGGTTCAGTCGAAGGAATGCGTCACGTTAGTTTGCCTGTTTTCAGTGTGCAGTTCCATCCGGAGGCACATCCGGGCCCGAGTGATACATCCCACATTTTCCACCAATTCTTGCAGTCGATGCGCGTAGTAGGAGCGAAGAGATATGCCTAAATTGCCAAACATTCATAAAGTATTGGTCATCGGTTCTGGTCCGATCGTCATCGGGCAGGCAGCGGAGTTTGATTATGCAGGTGCACAGGCTTGCCTTTCCCTAAAAGAAGCCGGCGTGCAGGTCGTGCTGGTGAATAACAATCCGGCAACGATCATGACAGACGAACAAGTAGCGGACAAAGTATATTTGGAGCCGCTCACGGTGGAATCCGTGACAGCTATTATCGCAAAAGAGCGTCCCGATGGTCTCTTGCCTACGTTAGGCGGCCAAACGGGACTTAATCTTGCTGTTTCGCTGGCAGAAGCGGGGGTGCTGGAAAAGTACAGCGTCCAACTGTTGGGTACGCCGTTGGCTGCCATTCAAAACGGGGAAGACCGTGAGCTGTTCAAGCAATTGATGCAACAAATCGGAGAGCCTGTTCCAGAGAGCGATACAGTCGAATCTGTAGAAGCAGCCATCGAGTTTGCGAATACAATCGGCTATCCCGTGATTGTGCGCCCTGCTTATACGCTCGGAGGAGCAGGTGGCGGGATCGCGGGGGATGAAGCGTCCTTGCGAAAGGTTGCAGCAGGTGGTATTGCGGCTAGTCCAATCGGTCAGGTACTGATTGAGCGCAGTGTAAAAGGCTGGAAGGAAATCGAATACGAGGTCATGCGGGACGCAAATGATACCTGCATAATCGTGTGCAATATGGAAAATTTGGACCCGGTAGGTATTCATACGGGAGACAGTATTGTCGTTGCGCCTTCTCAGACCCTGACAGATCGTCAGTACCAAATGCTGCGCAGCGTATCAACGAAAGTGATTCGTTCGCTTGGGGTAGTGGGCGGTTGCAATATTCAATTTGCGCTCGATCCGAATTCCGATCGGTATGTGCTGATCGAGGTAAATCCTCGTGTAAGCCGTTCAAGTGCGTTGGCTTCCAAAGCAACCGGCTATCCAATCGCGCGGATCGCCGCCAAACTCGCATTGGGCTACGGGCTGGATGAGGTGTTAAATCCAATCACGGGCTATACGTACGCTAGCTTTGAACCAGCGTTGGACTACATCGTGGTCAAAATTCCACGCTTCCCGTTTGACAAATTCCCGCTGGCAGACCGCAAGCTGGGGACGCAAATGAAAGCGACTGGCGAGGTCATGTCGATCGCCCGCAATCTGGAAGCAGGGCTTTTGAAGGCAGTCCGCTCCCTGGAACAGGGCTGCACACATTTGACTCGACCAGAGCTGGCATCCTGGACGCGCGAGGAGCTTGCCCATTCCTTGCAGGAAGCGACTGATATCAGACTATTTGTTTTTGCTGAGGCGATCCGCAAAGGCTTTACAGAAAGTGAGCTGCATAATCTGACTGGTGTCGATCCGTTTTTCTTGCGGAGCTTGCGTAAAATCGTGGACTTGGAAGTAGAGCTGTCTTGCCACGATAGCAAAACATTGACCCCAGAGCTGTTGTTGGAAGCAAAGCGTCGCGGGTTTGCCGATGAAACCATCGCTTCACTGGTTGGCGCTACACCTGCCGAAATCAAATCACTTCGTCAAGAATCTGGCATTACGCCTACTTATAAAATTGTGGATACTTGTGCGGCAGAATTTGATGCCCAAACCCCTTACTACTATTCGGATTGGCAAGGAGTAGATGAGGTTGAGTCACTGTCTGGCCGCAAAGTACTGGTCCTTGGCTCAGGTCCCATTCGAATTGGTCAGGGAATCGAGTTTGACTATTGCTCCGTGCATGCAGCCAAAGCGCTTCAGGCAAGGGGTATTGCGGCAGTCGTTGTGAACAACAACCCAGAGACGGTCAGCACTGACTATGAAACAGCCGACCATCTGTATTTTGAACCGCTTCACGTAGAAGACGTGCTCCATATCGCAGAGCGCGAACAGGTAGAGGGCGTCATGGTTCAGTTCGGTGGTCAAACCGCGATCAATTTGGCAGCCAAGCTGGAGCATGCGGGGCTGAAAGTAATGGGGACATCGCTTACAGCCATCGAACGCGCGGAGGACCGCGAGCTGTTCTACGCCATGCTGCGCAAGCTGGACATTCCGCATATCCCCGGAAAAGGAGTATCGTCCTTGGAGGATGCAACCGCGATCGCGGAGGAAATCGGCTTCCCTGTTTTGATGCGACCTTCGTATGTCATCGGCGGGCAAGGTATGGTCGTTGTCCACAATATCGACGAGCTGCAGGCTACCATTCACGACTGGTTGAGCCATCCGGACATGAGCATGTTTTTCCCACTCCTCGTGGATAAATACGTTCCAGGCAAGGAAGCAGAAGTAGATGCGGTATGCGACGGACATTCTGTCATCATCCCAGGGATCTTCCAGCATGTGGAGAGAGCGGGTATCCACTCAGGCGACAGTGTAGCCTTGTTCCCGGCTCCTCAGCTGACGGATGACATCAAGCAAAAAATCGCGAGCTATACAGAAGCAATCGCGAAGGAAATGGAAGCGGTCGGGTTAATCAATATTCAGTTCGTCATTGATGGCGAAACGGTTTATGTACTGGAGGTAAATCCTCGTGCTTCACGGACAGTACCGATTACGAGCAAAGTGACTGGTATCCCGATGGTTCAATTGGCGGTTCGTGCACAATTGGGTGAGAAGCTGTCGGAGATGGGCTACGGTACAGGGCTTTTGCCAGAGATTCCGTTTGCCGTCGTCAAGGCGCCAGTTTTCTCCACGATCAAGTTGAACGGCGTAGACCCGGTACTAGGTCCAGATATGAAATCGACGGGCGAAGTTCTCGGCTTGGGTCATTCTTTTGAAGAGGCTGCAGGCAAAGCCTTTGCTTTCAAAGACAATTTGTACGGCGACTGGCAAAAAGGTCAGTTGGTCATGATTTCTTTGGCAGATGGAGATAAGCAGGGCGGCGTGAGAGAGTCAATCGGACAAATACAAGATGACGGTGCCAATCTGGCGGCGACTCCGGGAACGGCCGAGTGGCTGAAAAACGAAGGAATTGTCGTGAAGCATATCGTTGCAGATGAAGCAGCGTGGATCGATCTGTTGCAAGAGGAACAAGCGGCCTTTGCACTCGTTACTGCGACGAAAGGCAATCGTCATGGCCGGACCGGATTTGCTCTGCGAAGCCGGATGGTACAACAAGGTGTGCCATTGTTCTCCGCTGTCGATACGTTCGAGTTATACGTGAAGTCTATTATGAAGAAAAGAGGTGGCTCGCATGCAGCCAGTGAAGATATTGGAACACTTTCAAAACTTGCCGTTACAAAAGCATAAAGGAAAAGATTTCTTGCGCGTCGATGAATTCAATGGAGAAGAATTGATGGAGCTGCTCCATCTGTCTGCTCACGTCAAGCAATTGCAAAAGCTGGGACAGCCATTCCAGCCTTTGCAAGGCAAGACGTTGGGGATGATCTTTGACAAGGCTTCAACCCGCACCCGCGTCTCCTTTGAAGTAGGGATGCATCAGTTGGGCGGCTTGGGAATGTTCATGAGCGGAAAAGAGCTCCAGCTCGGACGTGGGGAGCCGATCAGCGACACAGCAAAAGTTCTCTCTCGGTACGTGGATGCCATCATGATTCGCACCTTTTCCCACTCCTATGTAGAAGAGCTTGCCGAGCACGCGTCGATCCCTATTATCAATGGCTTGACCGATCTGTACCATCCTTGTCAGGCTTTGGCTGATCTGCTGACGATCTGGGAACATAAAGGCAAGCTGAAAGGAGTCAAGCTCGCTTATGTAGGAGACGGCAACAACGTGGCGAATTCACTGGTGCTGGGCGCAGCTCTGCTAGGTCTGGATGTGCGGGTAGCAACTCCGGTAGGCTACGAAATGGATGCAACCATTGTCGCAAAAGCTACGGGGTACGCGAAACAAAGCGGTGGAAAAATGATGGTGACCACCGATCCGATAGAGGCTGTCATGGGGGCAGATGCTGTATACACGGACGTTTGGACTAGTATGGGTTTTGAAGAAGAAAATGAGGTACGATTGAAAGCATTTGCCGACTATCAAGTGAATGAAAAATTGGTAGCAGCGGCAGATCGTGATTATCTCTTCTTGCACTGCTTGCCGGCACATCGTGGGGAGGAAGTGACGACCGGGGTTATCGACGGATCGCGCTCTGTCATTTTTGATCAGGCTGAAAATAGATTGCACGCACAAAAGGCGATTTTGGCGGCGCTGGTGTGAACATAGTTCTAGTTAAATAGAACTAGCCGGAATTAAATCCAATAGACTATGAATCTATGATTGCCGAATTTTGTCACTTATGTGTAAAATAAAGGTAGGAAAGAAGCGAAGAAGTACGGACTGTATCTGGTCGCTTGGTCCGTATGGAGCCAGTAGCGAATCCAACCTTTTTCGTAATGGAAAAGGAAAGGGGAGCAGGGGCTGTACTTGGTCGCTTGGCCTCTGCATCACGGACAGTAGCGAAGCCAGCTTTCTCCACTATGCCTAAAGGGGGGAAAAGAAAATGAAAAAATGGTTCGCGGCAATTATGATGGTGGTAGCAATCGTAGCAGCTACTTCTGCAAACTTCCATATTGGATAAATAAGCGTATTGGAGAAACAAACACCGCTTGGCTGAGTGGTGTTTTTTCTTCAAGCTTGGAGGAAACAACATGCTATTGGATGTAATTGCCCTATCTTTTCTCGTAGCATTGCTGCGAGGGGGAAGAATCAAAGAATTACCTAAGTTCAACCAAAAGAAACTTCTTATCGTTACCATATTGCTGCAGGCTTGTGCAGCCTTCTTCCCTACGATCGGTGGCATTTTCATATCGATCGCGTATGTGTTTATTTTGGCCTTCCTCGTTTTTAATCGAGAATTTGAAGATATGCGGATTTTTTTAATCGGCTGGTTTCTGAATGCGATTGCAATTTGGTCTAACAATGGAAAAATGCCAATCGATTTAGTTCAAGCAGCAAAGCTTCCTTATGATTTAGAGCCAGTTATAAACGGAACGAATTTCAAGCATAGTGTATTGACGGAAAGTTCAAATTTTCCGTTTTTGACGGATGTCATTTACATGCCATCTTTCATTCCTCGGATTATTAGCATCGGCGATATTTTTATTATGTTAGGTGCCTTTTTACTTGTTCAGCGATTGATGAATAAACCGATTTCATTACTACAACTTCGCGAAGGTAAAAGTTATGCGACAAAAAACTGATTTTGCGGTTTGGATAAAAGGGATTGTTGTCCAGGTTGGATTTGTCATTGCAGCAATCTATATTTTTTACACATCTTCATCGGAATGGGCTGCTCGTGAGCATTGGGGGGTAATATCTACCTACACCCTCCTGACCATTTTTTCCTGTTTTGCTCCCGTGCGTATATCTAATACGATTTTAACAGTGAACAATGCTGTCATCTTTTCGGGTATCTTGTTGTACGGAGTCTGGGTCGGAGTATGGGCTGCTGTTATTGAATCTTTAATCATTGCTTTCCTGGTAAGGTTTAATCCGCTAAAAGCTATTATTAACATTGGGCAATTGTTAATGACTATATGGACAGTAGCGTTTTTGAAGGATTGGATCGAGGGCTTCGGAACTGTTTCTCCCATTATTAGCGATTTGTTTTTGGCTGTTGTGTATTGGTTTGTGAACCTGACTTTATGTGGATTGGGTATCTCCTATTTTCACCAAATGACCTGGGCGCGAACCGTAAAGATGATGGCAAAAGGCTTTACCTCGACTTACTTGTTGCTTTTGATTCTTGCCGGGGTAGGTTCACGATTAGTAGAGTTATATGGTCCGTTAACACTAATTCCTATGATGATTGCGTTTATTACGATCAGCTACGTATTTCATCATTACTATGACAATCTTCAAAGGCTTCAGCAAAAAGTAGAAGAGGTCAAATCATTCAATCACAACTTCTTAACGACGATGGCTGCTTCCATTGACGCACGAGATCGATACACAAGTGGACATTCTCAGCGTGTAGCTTACTGGGGAAGAGAAATTGCGAGAGATATTGGTTTGGCCGAACGAAAAGTGGAGGATGTTTATATCGGGGGAATCCTGCACGACATTGGAAAAATCGGTATCGAAGACGAAATCCTTAATAAAAAAGGAAAGCTCACTCCCGAAGAGTATGACAAGATCAAGCAGCACACGGTCATTGGCTACGAAATCATTTTGCAAGCAGGGATGTTCAATGAATTGCTTCCTGCGATTCGCTCCCATCATGAGCGTATAGATGGCAGGGGATATCCGGATGGTTTAGCCGGGGATGAGATTCCGCTGATGGCGAGAATTTTAGCCATTTCTGATGCTTTCGATGCGATGGTTGCGGACAGGCCTTATCGAAAAGGATTGCCCGTGGAGGAAGCGCTTCAAGAAATCAGACGGGGTTCTGGTACCCAATTTGATCCGATATTGGCGGAGCATTTTATCAGAATCGTTCAGCGACTGCCGTGCGAAGAATTACAGAGCATTATCGGAATAGAGTCCATCCCACAAAAACAGTTACAGGAGGCAATCAGATGAGCTGCCCCTTGTAACTGTTTTTATTCGTTTACGACCATATGCGGACGAGCTCTCTGGATTCTAAATGGCAGGTAAGCTTGAAGACATCTGGATTGCTTAATTTCTCCCAATCGTGAAAGCCAAAGCGGTCATCCATTGATTTCATGAGCAAGGCCAGCAGGCATCCGTGGCTGACTAGCACAATATCTTTATGCTCGTCTGCCAAAATCTCAGTGAGCAACGAATTTGCCCGATTTATAGCAGTAAGACTGGATTCGCCACCTTCGAATTCAAGAGTCAGATCATCGAACGTATCGCGCAGCCGCTCGAACCAATCCTCACGTGGTACTCCGCTAAGAACGCGCTCGACCAAACGGGTATCTTCTTCAATCACGATTCCGCGTTCCTGTGCAAGTGGCTGGATGGTGGCAACCGCCCGATGATACGGACTCGAAATGATTCGATCAACGGGGGAACCTGCGAAGAAGGTGGCAAGCTCCCGAGCTTGTACTTCTCCCTTTTCCGTGAGCAGTGCATCGGGTTCTTGGCCAGCAGCCTGACAATGACGGACCAAATAAATTGTTTTCATAATCCCTCCAAGAGCCTTCTCTTAATGGAATTCCTCCTTTCACTCATTCGCTACCCTGGATAAGTTTCCCTTTTAATCACGCAAACGTTTATGCATAAACAGATGATGAGCATGCATAAAAACAAGATAAGCTTTATACGAGAAGTGCATAATTTCTCTGCATCTCCGTTTTTGTCTGCGAATTCACAAGAAATATACAAGAAAAATGGTTGTATTTTTATTAGTTCGTTTGTATAATTACTCGCATAAGAGAAACTTCGAAACGGGGAGAGAGAATGATGGCAAAAGAAAAAATTGTGTTGGCCTATTCAGGCGGTTTAGATACATCGGTAGCAATTAAATGGTTGCAAGATACGTATAACTACGATGTCATTGCAGTTGCATTGGATGTAGGGGAAGGGAAAGACCTCGATTTCGTACAGAAAAAAGCATTGCAGGTAGGGGCATTGAAATCAATCGTAGTGGATGCCAAAGATGCATTCGCAGAGGAATTCGTATTGCCTGCCCTGAAGGCAAACGCGATGTACGAAGGCAAATATCCATTGGTGTCTGCACTGTCGCGTTACCTGATTTCGCGCGTGCTGGTTGAAATCGCGGAAAAAGAAGGCGCGGTAGCTGTCGCACACGGTTGCACAGGAAAAGGAAACGACCAAGTGCGCTTTGATGTTTCCTTCACAGCGCTGAACCCGGATATCAAAATCGTTGCGCCGGTTCGTGAATGGGGCTGGACGCGTGACGAAGAGATCGAATATGCGAAAAAGAACAATATCCCGATCCCAATCGATCTGGACAATCCATACAGCATTGACCAAAACCTGTGGGGCAGAAGCTGCGAGTGCGGTGTTCTGGAAGATCCTTGGGCTGCTCCTCCAGAAGGTGCATACGATCTGACGAAGTCGATCACGGATGCACCGGACGAAGCAGAAGAAATTGAAATCACTTTCGTACAAGGGAAGCCAACTGCATTGAACGGCGAAGAGCTCCCACTGGCTGAGTTGATTCTCAAGCTGAACAAAATCGCTGGAAATCATGGTGTAGGCCGTATCGACCATGTGGAAAACCGTTTGGTGGGCATCAAATCTCGTGAAGTTTACGAGACACCGGCGGCGACTACTTTGATTTTGGCGCACCGTGAGCTGGAATTCTTGACCCAGCCTCGTGAGGTCGCTCAATTCAAACCGATTGTCGAGCAAAAACTGGCGCAAGTGATTTACGAGGGTCTCTGGTATTCGCCAATTCGTAATGCTGTCCAGGCATTTATTGAAGAAACGCAAAAACACGTAACGGGTGTCGTACGCGTGAAGCTGCACAAAGGACATGCGATTGTTGTAGGCCGTACCTCTGCATCGTCTCTCTACAGCCATGAGCTGGCGACTTACAATGCAGGTGACCAATTCGACCACAAAGCAGCACTCGGTTTCATCAAGCTGTGGGGTCTTCCTACAAAGGTATATGCACAGGTGAACGAAGGTGTACTGCACGAAAATAAAAACACAGCCATTAAGATTTTGGATGAAAAGGATGCGATCAAGCAATGAAACTCTGGGGAGGACGCTTCACGAAGCCGACGAATCAACTCGTAGAAGAGTATACTGCTTCTATTTCTTTCGACCAGAAAATGTGGCGACAGGACATCGTCGGAAGCCTGGCTCATGTTGCCATGTTGGGCAAGTGCGGCATCCTGCCGATGGAGGAAGTAAGACAGATCATCGCTGGCTTGAAAAAAGTAAAAGAGAAAATTGAGCGCGGGCAAGCTGAGTTTCTCGTTGCGCACGAAGATGTGCATATGAATATTGAAAAGATGCTGATTGAAGAGATCGGTCCGGTGGGGGGCAAACTCCACACCGGCCGCAGCCGCAATGATCAGGTTGCGTTGGATATGCACCTGTACCTCAGAGAAAAGCTGATGGAGATTATCCAATTGGCGATGTATTTGCAAGAAGCATTGCTTGAGCAAGCCAGCCAGCATCTCGATACCGTCATGCCCGGGTATACACATTTGCAACGTGCGCAACCGGTATTGTTTGGTTATCACTTGATGGCGTATGTGTCCATGCTGCAACGCGATATCGAACGGATGACCGAGACTTGGAAGCGTGTGAATGTGCTGCCGCTTGGAGCAGGTGCCCTCGCAGGTACGACATTCCCGATCGACCGCAGATTTGTAGCGGAATTGCTGCAATTTGACGGAATCTATCAAAACAGCATGGATGCAGTGAGTGATCGCGATTTCATCGTCGAATTTTTGGCAGACGCTTCTTTGGTCATGACCCATCTTTCCCGTCTGTGCGAAGAACTCGTCATCTGGAGCAGTCAGGAATTCTCCTTTGTAGAGCTAGACGATGCATTTTGCACGGGGTCCAGTATCATGCCGCAAAAGAAAAATCCTGATGTAGCAGAGCTGGTTCGCGGAAAAACAGGACGTGTTTACGGCAATCTGTTTGGATTGTTGACCGTATTGAAAGGATTGCCGCTGGCTTACAACAAGGACATGCAAGAAGATAAAGAAGGCATGTTCGATACGGTAGCTACCATACATGGTGCACTAGCGTTGCTCACGCCGATGATGAAGACGATGCAAGTCAAAGCAGATCGCATGCGTCAAGCAGTTACCAACGATTTTTCCAATGCGACAGACTTGGCAGATTACTTGGTTCGCAAAGACATGCCGTTCCGTCAGGCGCATGAAGTCGTAGGAAGAACTGTCTTGTACTGCATCGAGCAGCAAAAATATCTTCTCGATTTGACCTTGGAAGAATTCCAGAGCTTCTCAGAGGCTATTGGGGCAGATGTGTATGACGCTCTAGCTGTTGAGACCGTCGTCAATGCACGCAACGTGCTGGGTGGGACCGCTCGTAATCAGGTGGAAGTCCAAATAGATTGGTACCGCAAGCAACTGGTAGAAACACATGCTTGGGTGGACAAAAACAGTCAAAAGGTCATGATCGAATCCTTGATCGATGTCGGTTCACCTGCATAAAAACGTACATGAATGAAGAACAAAAACCCCAAAGCTTTGGGGTTTTTTTGCGTTCTATCCTTATCTACCGACTATTTTCGAATCAAAGCCTACTGCGGTTGCGTATGCAAGAGGCAGCTCCATGCGGGCTGTCTTTAAGGGATCGACGACCTGACAGATACGCAAATCTCCCGCAGCGGAGAGCAGGAAGGTGGCTTCGGCCTTTTCTACGCCCAGCTCTTCGTGTAGAAATTGTACCATGTTGATGACCGCTCGATCCGCAGCCTTGTCCAGCTCTTTTTCCGACGCAATCGTGATCAGGTGCTCTTGGTTGACTGCCATCGGTAACGGCCACTGTTTTCCTTTTATCACATCCAGCTTTACGGTTACTTCCCCTGCGATTTCCACACCACATACAGCTACTTCACCGTCAGCCATTGCAGCATGGAGGTCACCCAGGGCAAATAATGCGCCGGGAACATTTACGGGTAAAAGCAATGTAGTACCTTCCCGCATTTGCTTGCAGTCCATGTTGCCGCCGTGATCGCCAGGCGTACCGCATGAAATGGTTTCTTTGGCAGGAGCTGTTCCAATTACGCCAATCATGGGATTGATCGGAACTTGAAGCTTGTCTGACAAGACAGCTTTTCCATCTTGTATCGGTATCATTTTGATCACATTTTCTTGCAGGGCGAATCCCATTACACCCAGTTCTGGCCCAGTAACCATTACGCCTCGATTTTTAATCTCAATTTTCTGAATATGAACAACCAAAATATCGCCTGGTTCTGTTCCTTCTATATAAATAGGGCCGGAAGCAGGGTTGATCCGATTCCAATCAAGCTCTTGAAACACGGTGTCAGCCGATTGGATTTGGTCCTCGAAGCAATCGCAGGTTTCAAACGTTACGGTACTGCCTGCTTCCACCTTCAAGACCGGCCGATTCTCAGGAGACATGGCATAAATCACATCCTGCTTTTTTACTCTATACATGGTTGCAGTCCTCCAGTCCAATTCGGAATTTACATATATTTCTTTATCATAGCATGAAATGCCTATGTGTTTAGCGCCGAATCATGGGGGAAATAATTGTACAAAAGGATCGAAGGCCTAAAGAGAGCAGGGAGCAATCATGCAAGAGAGCTATAAGATCAGTCCCCGTCAACTATTGATGCTCGTCACCCTTGTTACCATTGGGGACTCGGTTCTCGTCCTGCCTGGCATAACGGCTGCACTCGCTAAACAGGATGCGTGGATATCCGTCCTGATCGGGCTTTTGGTGGGACTTCTCAATATTATCTTACTCATAGCTGTGGGGAAGCTGTATCGGAATCAAAGCTTTTTCACCTTCGTTGATCAAACCGTCGGGAGAGTACTGGGAACCATCATTACACTCTCGTTTATTAGCTATACCTTGTTTTCAGCAGGGGCGCATGTCATGGAGATTGGGGACTTTGTTGGTACGCATCTATTAGTTTCGACTCCAAGATTCGCGATACAGCTATTGTTTGTCATTGTGATTATGTTTGGTGTGCGTTTGGGGCTGCAAACAGTCGCAGAATCGGCAGAAATCTATTTTGTCTGGTTCTTTTTCTTTTTTGGGTTACTCATGATTACCCTGCTGCCACAGGCGGAAATGTCGAGAATTCAACCTGTTTTTGAAAATGGGTGGAAGCCTATTTTGCAGGGATCTACTGCGGCATTCGCTTTTCCTTTTTCAGAGCTGGTCATTTTTATGGCAGTTCTTCCGTTTGTCTCGCCCATCCAAAAACGGATGAGAGCTTTTTTTCTGGGGACGTTGCTAGGGGGAATTGTGCTGTTAATCATCATGGTGATGTGCATCCTTGTTTTGGGGGCAGATCAGACTGCGCGGCATTTTTATCCGACCTATGTTCTCATCAAACAGCTGAAGCTCGGGGATTTCATTCAGCGGCTGGAGGCAATTATCGCGGTGATCTGGTTTATCGCGGTGAGCGTCAAAATTACGCTGTACTGCCTGTTTTTTCATTTGGGAATCCGTCATGTCTTTCGAATCGACAACTTCAAGGTTCTAATCCTTCCGTACATCGTTTTGCTCATGGTGATGTCTACGATTTTCTCGCCCAATATTGTCGTCTTTGGGGACATCATTGCGAAGTACTGGCCGTTCTATGATTTTACATATAGCATCGGTGTACCGTTGGTGCTGTTATGCGGAGATCTAATTCGGAAAAAATGGCTGAATCAAAACTGACCATCAAATTAACAAACGCCGTACTCCCATTTCTGGAAGGCGGCGTTTGTTTGTGTTTACAAAGACATGCGAAGAATCTGTGCCACATCATCGCTCGTCAACGTTTTAAACTGACCAATCGGGCCATAAGGAGTAGCTTTTTCGGCCATGAGCTGCAAATGCTCGTCGGTGATACCGTAATCAGCCAAGCGAGTAGGGGCACCGATGCGCTCAAAGAAAGCTTCTGTAGCGGCAATCCCTTCCAAAGCGATCTCATCGTCTGTCTTGCCGGAAGGATCGACATTCCATATCTCTGTCGCGAACCGCACAAAGCGAGCGACGTTTTCACGGTACACATAGCGCATCCATTTCGGGAAGATGATCGCCAGACCGCCACCATGCGGGATGTCGTAAACAGCACTCACAGCATGCTCAATGGAGTGGGTTGCCCAGTCTGTTGTGACACCAACCGGGAGAGTGCCGTTCAATGCCATTGTTCCGCAGTACATAATGTTGGCCCGCGCATCGTAGTCTTCCGGATTGGTGAGGACGCGTTCTGCATTTTCGATAACGGTCTTCATGATCGACTCGGCAAAACGTGTTTGCAATGGAATTTCGGTTGTATGCGTGAAGTACTGCTCGAATACATGGGACAAAATGTCGCTGATTCCGTAGATCGTTTGGTCTTGAGGCACGCTAAACGTATGCTCTGGATCCAAAATCGAAAACGCAGGAAACGTCGTGCCGGCCCCATGCTTTTCTTGTGTCTCCCAATTGGTGACGACACTTCCCCGGTTCATTTCAGAACCAGTAGCAGCAAGTGTCAGTACGGTACCGAGGGGCAAAGCCTCTTGTGCGACCGCTTTACGCGTATAAAAATCCCATACATCTCCCTCGTAAGGCACACCAATCGCGACTGCTTTGGCCGCGTCGATTACACTGCCACCACCTACAGCAAGTATCCAATTGACGCCCTCTTGACGACATAACTCAATTCCTTTGTTCACGGTACTCAGACGTGGATTTGGCTCCACCCCCGGCAAATCATGCACGCGGCAGCCCGCAGACTGCAGGAGAGAAATCACTTTGTCGTAGAGACCAGTTCGCTTTATACTGCCACCACCATATACCAAAAGAACAGTGGGACCTAGCTGTCTTGCTTTTTCCTCGAGCTGGGCCAATTGACCCCGTCCAAAAATCAGCTGTGTCGGGTTATGGTAAACAAAATTTTCCACGTTATAACCAGCTCCTTTTTTATGATGCCCTCTTGTCACACTCATTGTAGCCAACTGTTTTCCATGATGCTAGTTGGGAATGTGCAGTCTTATTTTCTCCCAAATTCGTGACAGTTGTTAACAATCGAAGCTGTTTCGACAAGAAATGAGAGATTTAGTGGATACCATCCGTGAATCGTGGTGGTATAATGGATAAGATGGGAAATCCCGCTGTTTTTCAACAAGGTATAGCAGCGGTTGCTAGAGGGTAGAGGGGTTTTGTCGATTTTTACTTTAAAATTCAGGATCAAGATACATAGACAAGGATCTGACGAAGTAGGATGTGATTGGCTTGATCGAAATGTTCGATGTATGGAAAACATACCCGAATGGAACGAATGCTTTGAAAGGTATCAACATTCGGATTGAGAAAGGTGAATTTGTGTACGTAGTAGGCCCCAGTGGTGCGGGTAAATCTACGTTTATCAAATTGATGTACCGTGAAGAGAAGCCGACGAAAGGACAAATCTTTTTGGGGGGCTTCAATGTCAGCAGAATCAAAGAGCGCCAAATTCCATTAGTCCGCCGCAGTATCGGTGTCGTGTTCCAAGACTTCAAGCTGCTGCCGACGTTAACCGTTTTCGAAAACGTCGCATTTGCGATGGAAGTAATCGAGAGCAATCCGAAACAAATCAAGCCGCGCGTGATGGATGTTTTGGGTCTCGTAAAGCTCAAGCATAAAGCCAAAATGCTGCCAAGCGAGCTGTCCGGTGGTGAGCAGCAACGTGTTGCCTTGGCGCGCGCATTGGTGAATAGTCCGGGAATTATAATCGCGGACGAGCCGACGGGGAACCTGGACCCAGAGACCTCTTGGGAAATCATGAAGCTGTTTGAAGAAATTAATCAACGTGGAACGACAGTCGTTATGGCTACCCACAATAGGGAAATTGTAAACACCATGAGAAAACGGGTGGTTGCGATCGAAGCAGGCCAAATTGCCCGTGATGAGCAGAGAGGGGAATATGGTTATGAAGATTAGGACGCTTGGGCGCCATGTCCGTGAAGGGGTCAAAAACCTCGGGCGGAACGGCTGGATGTCGTTCGCTTCAATTAGTGCCGTGACCATTACCCTCTTTATCTTGGGCGTTTTCCTCATTCTGGCGATGAACGTCAATTACTTTGCGCAGTCCGTGGAAAAGCAAGTAGAAATTCGGGTCTTCATGGACTTGCTGGCGACAAAAGAAAACATCACACAGGTTGAGAACAACATCAAGAAACTTCCGCAAGTAGAGTCTGTTTCATTTGTTCCGAAAGACGAAGGGCTGAAGCAATTTAAAGAGAGCCTTGGTGAAAAAGCGTATTTGTTCGAAGGATTGGAGGAAAGCAACCCTCTTCCGGATGCGTTTACCGTAAAAACGAAGCAACCGCAAGACACTGCTGCTGTTGCCGCTCAAATTAAAAATATCCAGTATGTCAAAAGCCTAACCTATGGGGAAGGCACTGTGGAAAAGCTGTTTTCCTTGACAGGAGCAGTCCGTAATGTCGGGATTGCCTTTATTATTGGACTTGGTTTTACAGCGATGTTCTTGATTGCCAACACGATTAAGCTGACAATTGTGGCACGTCGCAGAGAGATTGAAATCATGAAGCTGGTTGGTGCCACGAACTGGTTTATCCGTTGGCCATTCTTTGTGGAAGGGCTAATGATGGGTGTGGCAGGAGCATTGATTCCGACCATTATGCTAATGGTTGGCTATTACTACCTCCTGGATGCCATTCACTCCAGTTTTGAAGCTTCCCAACTGTTTAAACTGTTGCCGTTATTCCCGCTCGTGTATCAAGTGGCGTTGGCTTTGCTGGCGATTGGTGCATTCATCGGGATTTGGGGAAGCTTGGTGTCCGTACGTCGCTTCTTGCGAGTTTAATAATTTGAAGAGCGTGGGAGGAGTATCATGAGAAAGAGAATCCTGCTAGCACTCGTAATCACTGGGCTTGTAGTCGGTACTGTGCTCCCGACAAATGTGAGCTTGGCAGCGCCTAGTAAGGCCTCTTTGGACAAGATTAATCGAGAGCTAAAAGAGATCCAAAAGAAGAAGAAAAGCCAGCAGCAGCAAATGAAGAAGACAGAAGAACAGATCAATGTCGTGCAAAAAGAGAAAAAGGGCTTGGAAACGCAATTGATGCAAATCGATTTGCGTCGCAACGATACACAGAAAAAGCTGGACAAGCTTGAGCAGCAAATGGATGAAACCAAGGAAAAAGCAGCAAACGCGCAGGATAAACTGGATGAGGCAAAAGATCGCGTAGCGAAAAGGGATGCCTTGCTCAGAACACGTGTGACTTCCATGTATGAACGCGGTACGGTCTCCTATTTGGATGTCCTTCTCGGTTCCTCTGACTTTGGGGACTTTTTGACGCGTATGCAGGCCTTGCAGCTTATTTTAGAGCAGGACACGCGTATTTTAGAGGATAACATTCGCGATAAGGAAACCATCGAGACCAAAAAGAAAGAAATTGATCATCAACTGACTGTGTACGCCGGGATGTTCGATGAGGCTGAGGAGCTCAAAGTCGAATTGGACAAGCAGTACAAGCAAAGTATGGTGGTCAAGGCTGAATTGGAAAAGAAAGAATCTGCTCTTGAAGTGGATTTGGAGCAGTATGGGCAGGAGCTTTTGGCTATCACCAAACAAGAGTCAGCCAAATACGCGGAGCGAGTACGTGCGATGAGCGCATCCAGTACTGGCTACAAGGGTGGAAAGTTTGCCTTGCCAGTCGCAAGTGGACAATTTCGCTTCACTTCGGGCTTCGGAATGCGGTCAGACCCGTTTACAGGCCGCTCGGCTGGGCATAATGGTGTAGATATGGCAGCACGGAAGGGAACGCCAATTTTGGCTGCGGCTGACGGAATCGTTCTCTTTGCAGGATATAACGGCGGCTTCGGGAATACAGTAATGATCAAGCATAACGCGGAATATACCACTCTGTACGGTCATATTCGCGAGGGAGGTATCAAGGTTTCTGTTGGGCAATCCGTATCGAGAGGTCAAAAGATCGCAGAGGTAGGATCAACAGGTCGCTCAACCGGAAATCACGTACACTTTACCGTCTATAAAAACGACGTAGCAGTTAATCCAATGCCGTACTTGAAGTAGACCCTCGTGCGACCAGACAAATATTGTGATCGGAACATGCATACACTAGCAGCATATCTTTTTCCGGTAGCACAAAGGATGGTGACGTAACAGTGAGATGGAAAGGACGTACCGTAATCGCGCTTGTACTCATCTCGATGGTAGCCAGTAGTTTTATTACGATGGCGATCATGAAGACATCGGCTAGCGCAAGTTCGAGTCAAGGTGGTGCTTTAACAGCATCCAGCATGGCGCTGTTTTCTGGGAGCGGAGATTATCCGAAAGAGTTCCAGAAGCTGTACGAGGCGTTTTCAGCAATCAAGAAAGATTACATCCAAAATGTCACCAACGAGCAGTTAGTAGAGGGTGCAATTGGCGGAATGGTCGGGTCGCTTGAAGATCCGTACAGTGATTATATGGACCCTCGTTCTGCTGAGGAGTTCACATCTACCCTACACTCGACTTTCCAAGGGATCGGGACAGAGGTAACGATGCAAAATGGTCGGGTAACGGTTGTTTCGCCATTCAAAAACTCTCCAGCGGAGCGTGCAGGGCTGCGGCCAAACGACCAAATTTTGAGCGTAAATGATGAATCCCTTGAAGGATTGGACCTGCATCAGGCAGTGACGAAGATTCGTGGTCCAAAAGGAACGAAGGCGGTTCTCAAAGTAGTGAGAGCCGGGGTGCCAGAGCCTCTTACCATCGTGTGTGTGCGTGACGATATCCCGATTGAGACGGTAAACAGTCAGATCATCGAGAAGAACGGTGTTAAAGTAGGGATGATCAACATTACCCAATTCTCTACAGACACAGCTAAGCACTTCAAAGAACAGCTGGCTGCTCTCGAGCAGAAGGGGATTGGCGGTCTGGTAATTGACGTTCGAGGCAATCCAGGCGGATATTTGTTAGCTGTGAAAGAAATCGGAGAAATCCTCGTGCCGAAAAAAGGCAAGATCGTGCAGATCGAGTATGGAAATGGCGGACAGCAAAAAGAAGAGTATTTCTCGACTACAGAAGCTGGCAAGCCTTATCCAATCTCGGTACTGATTAATGGCGGAAGCGCCAGTGCATCGGAGATTCTGGCGGGTGCTCTGCGGGATAGCGGAAACTACAAGCTGGTTGGTGAGAAGACCTTTGGTAAAGGAACCGTTCAGAGCACTATGGAAATGAACGACAAGAGCCAATTGAAGCTGACGATTGCCAAGTGGGTCACACCGAGTGGTGAATGGGTCCATAAAAAAGGCATTAAGCCAGACTTTGAAGTCAAGCAACCAGACTATTTCAATGCAACTCTGTTGCCAGCAGATAAAGTATTGCAGCGCGACATGGCTGGTACTGATGTGAAAAACCTGCAGCTCATCCTGAAGGGCTTGAATCTGTCTCCAGGACGAGAAGATGGCTATTTTGATGAAAAGACAGAGGAAGCAATCAAGCAGTTCCAAACCTCCAACAAACTTGAGGTAACTGGCAAAGTAGATGCGAAGACACGCTCTTCGCTGGAAGAAAGTCTCCGTAAAACGATGACGAAGCCAGAGAATGACCTGCAATTGCAAAAAGCTCTGGATGTAGTCACGGGCAAGTAATGAATAATCAAGAAAATGGAAGCAGGTAAATACCTTCTATCCGTAGAAATGATAACCACGGCAAATCAAATGCCGTGGTTTTTCTTTCTTTTAGTTGAGGTGAGGCAATTGGCGATACAGGCAGATATGCTTACCATTGCATATGGCTTTGCCGCATTTTTTATCAATCCTGTCTTCTATCTCTTTCTGGTGTTTATTTATTTGCATTATCGCAGACAGATGAACCTGGAAAGACAGCTTTTTTCTGCACGCATTCAGTCCCCTTTGCTCTCGACGATACGGGCTGTAGGGATGGGCTTGGTGGGAGGCTTGCTGATTTCTCTTCTTAGTGCAGGACTCGGCGTGGTCGTGCAAGCACAGGATTTGTGGATACTATGGGGATTGGCGCTCCTCTTGGCGCTGATTCGTTTACGGTTTCTCTGTTTTGCATATGCTGCAGGGGTATTGGCGATTTTACACGCGATCACACTGATCATTCCACCGGTTACGGATGTTCCTGGATTGAGCTATGTCTGGGAATTGATTCATCAGGCGAAACCTTTGCCGTTGCTTGCGTTAGTTGCGGTTATGCATCTGATTGAAGCGATGCTCGTACGATGGAATGGCGGGCGGGATGCTTCTCCGCTGTTTGTAGAAGGGCAACGTGGTCGGATCGTGGGTGCCTATTTGCTTCATTCTTTTTGGCTGACGCCAGCCGTGCTGTTCGTACAGATGGAGCCAGGTGCTATCAGTGGCGCGTTGTATCCAGGGTGGCCGTTCTTTTCACCGGAAGTCGCTTCTTTCGGATTGATGCTTTTGCCGACAGTGACCGGATTCTCTGATATGACGCAAACGATGACTCCGTATAGAAAAGCAACGCAGGTTGCGAAAAATTTGACGCTGTATGCGATTATTTTGTTGGGGTTGTGTGCTCTGGTAGTATGGTTTTATCCGTTGATCTTGCTGGCTGCGATCTTTGCACTATTCGGTCATGAGGCGCTGTTTTTCTGGAGTCAGTATCAAGAAAGAAAGCGTTCGCCTTATTTCATCCAGTCTTCGCGTGGTGTAAAAGTGATGGGTGTCATTCCGGGTACGAGAGCAGAGGAGATCGGCATCACGCCTGGTGAGATTATCGTGAAAGTAAATGGCATTGCGGTGCGGGAAAAAGAAGATCTGTATCCAGCGCTACAAGCCAATCCTGCCTTTTGCAAAATGGAAGTACTCACGCGTGAAGGCGAGCTGAAGTTCGTACAGTGTGCGGTCTATGCGGGCAATCATCACCAACTGGGGATCATTGTGGTTCCGGATGCAAATACCCGTGCATTTGTTGATTTGAAACGCTCCAGTGTAGTCGAGCTGATCAAGCAAAAGCTGGAGAAACTGAATGTTGGAGCTTAAGGATAGTGGGGAGAAGGTATGCAGACAAACATGCATACCTTCTTTTTTTCGAGAAAAGCTTGTCCATTCGGAAACTTACTGGTGGCTGTTGCGTCTCAATGTAGGAGGAAAAAAGAGGGAGTGGGGTCGGTGTTCAAGGTAAAAAGAACGGTCTCGTGGTTTTTGTCGGGTACATTAGCTGCTGCCACGGTTTTTGCCGCACCCTTATCAGGAGCTGGCGCAACGACTTCTGTGACCGTAGCACAGGCACAATCAGTTGTGGCTGTGCCGATGCATGTGACCAAAGGTGTCCAAAAGCTAGTCAAGCTTTTACCGGAGTTGTCTTCGCGCTATGTCGTTTACGGTGGAGATGTGGATGGACCTGGTGTGAGCGGGGTGCGGGTCACGTTTGCGCTGTCTGCGGCTGAGGCTGAATCGTCCATGGATGATGCGATTTTTGACGGACAAACAGGGGAGCTGCTCAGACTGAATCTTACCCCGAAAGCAGCAACAAAGCCTGCCTACCCGATTGAGCAGCAGGCAAAAGCACGTGCGCTGGCTTTTGTCGCTGGATTGCAGGGAACTGCCACAGGAAATGCTTACCAAGCAAGAGAGGTTTATAAAAATAAGGACCTATTGACGGTTCGGTTGGTGCGAGTCCTGAATAATGTGGTGCTCGATGACGATTATGATTGTCTCGTCAGTTTTGATGCCTCGGGAAGAATCGTTTGGTTTTCTACGTTTGATGGCAGGCTATACGAAAAAGTAAGTCCCTCTTCACTCCCATCTCCGCAGCGCATCATCTCCCCCGAACAAGCTGTTCGAAAGTGGCAAGAAAGCCGTCCATTGGAGCTCGTTTATTTATTGCCCATTCATAATCAAAGCGATCAGGTAGAAGCAAAGCTCGCTTATGTCCTGAAAAATGGAATTATCACGCAACAACATACAGGTAGTGCATTGGATGCCTTTAGTGGCAAACGATTGGTCACAACGAATTCCCGAGCGACAACCAACCGTTCTCAGACCATCAATGTGACAGGAACAGGTGAGAGGTGGGTAGCGCAAACAGAGACGCAAGCGCGTGATTTGTTACGAATGTTGTTTAGAATCGAAACAGAAAAGCTGCCGCTGTCCATCTACGAAGCGAGTTACGGTGATGGTCCAGCCCTCCGTTATTTCATATGGGGAAATTTTGGTGAGGGGGTTCCCGATGCTGACAAGATATCTCGAATGGCTACCTTTCCTGAGGGAAGCAGTAACGGCGAGCAGCATCATCTACTCGTGACAGATGCGAAGACTGGCGAACTGCTTGAATTTTCCACAAAGGTGAACAATCCGCAATGGTCTAATGTGAAAACGGATAAGAAGCGGGATCGGATGGAAGCGGATAAGCTATTGAAAAGACTGGCTCCGTCTGGAAGCAATCAGATCCAAATAACGGAGGATGGAGATGAAAGGTACACCTCGATCATAGCTGATCCCCTTGTAAACGGCATTCCAGTTTATGGGGTCAATCAGAGTGCTGAGAACGGGATGTATACGATTCAGATCGATTCATGGACGGGTACATGGGAGCAGGTGAGCATAAACAAACCGGCCAGTGTCAAATACCCGGCCCGTTCCCAAGCACTTAAAGAACAAGTGGCCATGACCCGATTACTGCAAACCTATCCACTTGAGCTGACCTATATCCACCAGCCAGATTATAAGAAAGGCACGATTACATGGAAGCTCGGCTATGACCTTTCGTTTCGCCAAACTCGCTCGCATTGCTTCTGCGGGGGAGAATCTAAAATAGATGATACGTTTTATGTGGATGCGATAACCGGAAAAGTGATCGTAAACGAATAGGTATTTGTAAAAGAAAAAGCCGCCTTCTCCGATTTCGAAGATGTGCGGCTTTTTATATAGGTTCTAGGCAGTTGCTTCGAATCCTGTGATTTGATTGAGAGCAACTTTCTTATCATCCTGGAGGACGAATTCGACGACTCCGTTTTTCATGCTGACAGCCTTAACCACTCCGGTAAGAGGAGTATTGCTAGTGGTGCCGTCCGGATTCGTTTGAGACTGGTTGTACGTGATGTTGTAGCCGATCATTTGCGCGTAGGCGAGGGAGTTGCCCATTGTTCTGTTTTCAGGTTTCACCGTCATGCCTACGATTTCTTCGGCTTTTACGGTTGATCCATTATCCAGTTGGAATTGTGCGGTACCGTTTTTGGTGGTAAAACCAGTGATGACGCCATTCAAGATTTCATCAACTTTGGAAATGTCGTTTTTGGTATCTGGATTGCCATCCCGGTCGACTTCCTTTGTTACTTTATAGGAAATCTCACGACCGATCATTTCCATGTACTTCACGCTGTTGTCGAGTGTGTTGCCGGCCAGACCTTGCGATTCCAATCCGGAGACGTCTGCCAGCGGAATCGGCGTCGATTCGCCTGCAATACGGAAGTAGATTTTGCCTTGATCCATGTAGACGGCATCAAGTACGCCTTCTTTCTTCTCCGTCTTGGTTTCTCCCGTCATCTCGTCTTTTGTAGTAAGGGAATACGAGGCAGTACGACCTACCAGCTTTTCATACTTTTCCAAAGTGACCATGCTGTTGTTCGATTGCTCCATCAGCGTGGTCATTTTTGTGATTTTTTCTACCATGGTCAGCATACTTGTTTGCTGGATGAACTGAGAGTTGTCCATGGGGGACATAGGGTCTTGATGCTTTAACTGCTCCAGCATGAGCTTCATAAAGGCATTTTGGTCGAGCTCTGTGGAGAATTCTTTTTTGCCTTTATAGCTCATATGCGGTTGTATATAAGGGTTATTTTTGACGGTTGTTCCGGTATCTGACATGTCAATCCTCCCTGAAGGTGGCGAGTGTATCTGCGTATGTTTGTGCTTCCTTCATCTTATATCGGAAAAATTGGTGGAAAGATGAAGACAAACGTTTGTTCGAATTTTGGGCTTAAACTAGCCGGAATTGTGTTATAATGGAAGTAGAAACAGTCATGCTATGAGGAGATGAACGAGGGAATGGAGCGTTTTGAATTGGTATCGGAGTTTCAACCGTCCGGTGACCAGCCGACTGCCATTGCCGAGCTGGTGGCAGGGTTAAAGGCTGGCAAGCGACACCAGACATTGCTGGGTGCGACGGGAACGGGAAAGACTTATACGGCTGCCCAGGTAATTGCTCAGGTGAACAGGCCGACACTCGTGATGGCTCACAACAAAACTCTGGCCGCTCAGCTGTGTGCAGAGTTTAAGGAGTTTTTCCCGAACAACGCGGTGGAATACTTCGTCAGCTACTACGATTACTATCAACCCGAAGCATACATTCCCCAATCGGATACGTTTATTGAAAAAGACTCGAGCATCAACGAGGAGATCGACAAGCTCCGTCACTCGGCTACCAGTGCGCTGTTTGAACGCCGAGACGTGATCATCGTTGCCTCCGTCTCCTGCATTTACGGATTGGGTTCGCCGGAAGAGTATCGCGAACTGCTCTTGTCTTTGCGTGTTGGCATGGAAAAAGGACGGGACGAGATTTTGCATCGGCTGGTCGATATCCAGTACACACGCAACGATATCAACTTTACACGTGGTACGTTCCGCGTGCGGGGTGACGTGGTGGAGATTTTTCCTGCTTCACAGAGTGAGCAGGCGATTCGCGTAGAGTTTTTCGGAGATGAAATTGAGCGGATTACTTCGATTGACGTACTGACCGGGGAGATTTTGGGACAGCGTGATCACATTGCCATTTTCCCTGCCTCTCACTACGTGACGCGCGAGGAGAAAATGAAGCTGGCTATCCAAAGCATCGAGGCCGAACTGGAAGAAAGACTGAAAGAATTCCGTGATGCGGGCAAGCTTCTGGAAGCACAGCGACTGGAGCAACGCACACGGTACGATATTGAGATGATGATGGAGATGGGCTTTTGCTCCGGTATTGAAAACTACTCACGTCATCTGACGGGACTTCCTGCCGGGCATGCTCCGTATACCTTGCTGGATTACTTCCCAGAAGATTTTATCGTCATGATGGATGAGTCGCATATGACCTTGCCGCAGGTTCGGGGGATGTATAACGGTGACCGCGCACGAAAGGATGTACTCGTCGATCACGGATTCCGTCTGCCTTCTGCACGCGATAACCGCCCACTCAAGTTCGAAGAGTTTGAAGGAAAGCTGAAACAAGCGATTTACATTTCAGCTACGCCTGGTCCTTATGAGCTGGAGCACAGCCCGGAAATGGTGCAGCAGGTGATTCGTCCGACAGGCTTGATTGACCCAACGGTTACGGTACGTCCGATCAAAGGACAGATTGACGATTTGATTGGCGAGATTCAAGCTACGATTGCAAAAAATGAGCGAGTTCTCGTCACGACTCTTACGAAGAAAATGTCTGAGGATTTGACGGACTATCTGAAAGAAATCGGAATCAAGGTCCGCTATCTTCACTCGGATATTAAAACGATTGAGCGGATGCAGATTTTACGTTCGTTGCGTTTGGGCGAGTTTGACGTGCTTGTCGGGATCAACCTCTTGCGGGAAGGTCTAGACCTGCCGGAGGTATCGCTTGTGGCGATTTTGGATGCAGACAAGGAAGGGTTCCTGCGCAATGAGCGCTCGCTGATTCAGACGATCGGTCGGGCTGCGCGGAACGCAGAGGGACGCGTTATCATGTACGCGGACAAAATGACAGATTCGATGGCTTCTGCGATTCGAGAGACAGAACGTCGTCGTTCCATTCAGATGGCGTACAATGAAGAGCACGGCATCACGCCGCAAACCGTGAAAAAGTCCGTCCGCGACGTGATCGAGGCGACCAAGGTAGCGGAGGAAAAAGCGGATTATTTGCCACATGCAGACTTCAAAAAAATGCCGAAGAAGGATCGCGTAGCTGTCATAGAGCGTATGGAAGAAGAAATGAAGGAAGCGGCACGCAACCTCATGTTCGAGCGTGCGGCCGAATTGCGTGATTTGATTCTCGAGCTGAAGGCGGAACTCTAAGGAGAGGTTTTTTTCATGCCATTAGAACATATTGTCGTAAAGGGTGCACGTGCCCACAATTTAAAAAATGTTGATGTAGTCATTCCGAGGGACAAATTCGTCGTTCTGACGGGTTTGTCTGGCTCGGGTAAGTCCTCGCTTGCTTTTGACACAATTTACGCAGAGGGGCAACGACGCTATGTCGAGTCTCTGTCTGCATACGCCCGTCAATTTCTCGGGCAGATGGACAAGCCGGACGTGGACTCGATTGAGGGACTTTCCCCTGCGATCTCGATTGACCAGAAAACGACGAGCCGCAACCCTCGTTCCACGGTAGGGACGGTTACGGAAATCTACGACTATTTGCGCCTTTTGTATGCGCGTGTAGGTAGAGCGGTTTGCCCGGAGCATGGTATCGAGATCCAATCCCAGACCATCGAACAAATGGTCGATCGACTGATGGAGTATCCTGAGCGCACGAAAATGCAGATTCTAGCTCCCATGGTGCAAGGTCGCAAGGGAGAGCACGTCAAGCTGTTGGAGGACATCCGCAAGCAAGGCTTTGTCCGTGTGCGGGTCAATGGTGAAATTACCGATTTGTCCGAAGATATCAAGCTGGAAAAGAACAAGAAGCATAACATTGAGGTTGTCGTTGACCGGATCGTTGTGAAGCCGGATGTGCAGGCGCGTCTGGCAGACTCCTTGGAGACGGCACTTCGCTTAGCAGATGGCAAGGTCATCGTCGATGTGATGGAGCAAGAAGAGCTGCTGTTCAGTGAAAAACATGCTTGCCCGGTGTGCGGATTCTCCATCGGAGAGCTGGAGCCGCGGATTTTCTCTTTCAACAGCCCGTTTGGTGCCTGCTCGGAGTGCGACGGATTGGGTGTCAAACTGGAGGTAGACCCGGATATGGTCGTTCCTGATGCGACGAAGACGCTCAATGACGGGGCGATTGGCGCATGGGAGCCGAAGACTTCGACTTACTATCAACAATTATTGGAATCAGCTTGCCGCCACTTTAACATTCGGATGGATGTACCTTATGAAGAGCTTACGGCAGCGCACCGACAAATCTTGATGTACGGTAGTGAAGGCGAAAAAATTCACTTCCGCTATGAGAACGAGTTTGGGCAAGTGCGCGAGGCGGTCGTACCGTTCGAGGGTGTCGTCATCAACCTGCAACGACGTCATCTGGAGACCAGCTCGGATTACATCCGCGAGCAAATCGAAGGCTTCATGAGCCAGAAGGCGTGCCCTGTCTGCAAAGGTCAACGTTTGCGTCAGGAGAGCTTGGCGGTAAAGGTAGGGGAGCGCAGTATTTCCGAGCTGACTACGCTGTCGATTCTCGATGCGCATCAATTTGTCGATGGACTGGAACTGACAGAGCGGGAAACAAAGATCGCGAACCTGATCGTAAAAGAAATCAAGGCACGACTGAACTTCTTGATTGATGTCGGACTGGATTACTTGACGCTGAGCCGTGCGGCGGGAACACTGTCCGGGGGAGAAGCGCAGCGGATTCGACTGGCTACGCAGATCGGTTCTAGTCTGATGGGCGTTCTCTACATTTTGGATGAGCCGAGTATCGGACTGCATCAGCGGGATAACGCGCGTCTGATCAAGACGCTGGAGCATATGACCAAGCTGGGGAATACATTGATCGTCGTCGAGCATGACGAGGATACGATGATGGCCTGCGATTATATTATCGATATTGGACCAGGAGCTGGCATACATGGCGGTCAGATCGTAGCGGCAGGGACTCCGGAAGAAGTCATGAAGGACCCTAACTCTTTGACGGGTGCCTATTTGAGCGGACGCAAATTCATCCCTGTTCCGATGGAGCGTCGCAAGCCTTCGGACAAATGGATCAAGATTGAGGGCGCGAAGGAAAACAACCTGAAAAACGTCACTGCGAAGCTCCCTCTAGGCGTTTTTGTTGCCGTAACAGGTGTATCTGGCTCAGGAAAAAGTACGCTGATCAATGAAATTTTGCAAAAGACACTGGCTCGCGACTTAAATAAGGCAAAGGTGAAGCCTGGGGAGCATCGCCGCATCCTGGGACTAGAGCATCTGGATAAGGTGATCGACATCGACCAATCTCCAATTGGACGTACACCACGTTCCAATCCGGCGACATATACAGGTGTCTTTGACGATATTCGCGACCTGTTTGCTTCCACTAATGAAGCCAAAGTGCGCGGCTATAAAAAAGGTCGCTTCAGCTTTAACGTCAAGGGCGGCCGTTGTGAAGCATGCAGCGGTGACGGGATTATTAAAATCGAGATGCACTTTTTGCCGGATGTGTATGTGCCTTGCGAAGTTTGCCACGGCAAGCGTTACAACCGCGAGACGCTTGATGTGAAGTACAAAGGCAAGAGCATTGCGGATGTTTTGGAAATGACGATCGAGGATGGGGTAGAATTTTTCCGCAATCTGCCGAAGATCGAGCGCAAGCTGCAGACCATCGTAGACGTGGGGCTGGGATATATGAAGCTTGGGCAGCCTGCTACCACGCTCTCTGGCGGGGAAGCACAACGCGTCAAGCTAGCCTCTGAGCTATATCGACGCAGCACAGGACGTACCCTGTACATCTTGGATGAACCGACAACCGGTCTGCATACAGACGATATCGATCGTTTGCTAAAAGTACTGCAACGATTGGTGGATAACGGCGATACAGTGCTGGTCATCGAGCATAATCTGGATGTCATCAAAACGGTTGATTACATCGTAGATTTGGGGCCTGAGGGTGGTACCCGTGGCGGAGAAATTGTCGGTACGGGAACACCGGAAGAAGTGGCAAAAATGGAAGGCTCTTATACGGGTATCTATTTGAAGCCGATTTTGGAACGCGATAGAGAACGGACGAATGCCAAGCTAGAACAATTCGTTGCGAAGTAATCGAGAGGCTGCCTCCCTGAATCAGGGGGGCATCTTTGCTTGGTGAACGCAAAGGGGGAGGAAAAGATGGATTACGTGAAAGATTCTCTTGCCGCACTGCCTGCCGATCTGGTGGCAGAAGCACAGAAGCGCTTTGATGGACAAGATCCTGCACATGATTGGCAGCATAATTTGCGTGTGATGGCGATGTGTGAGCGGATTGGTAGCGAGGAAGGAGCGGATATGGAAGTGCTGCGCCTCGCTGCTTTGCTGCATGACATCGGGAGAGCAGAAGAACGGCAAACAGGAGAGTGCCATGCCGAAATTAGCGCAAGACTAGCAGGGGAATGGCTCTCCGAGCGCGGTATGACGGAAGCATTCATCTCGCGTGTACAGTCTGCAATTCTCGCCCATCGTTTTCGTAAAGAACGTCCTCCACATACCTTGGAAGAAAAGGTCTTGTTTGATGCAGACAAGCTGGATTCGATTGGGGCTATTGGAGTAGCTCGGGTTTTTGCTTATACTGGGGTTATTGGGCAACCCATACAATCGGATGACCCAAATCAGCATACACCTTATAAGGAATACACTTGGAAGCTGCAGCGCATCAAAGACAAGCTTTTCACCCAGACTGCCCAGAAAATCGCCGAAGACAGGCATCGATTCATGACAACGTTTTTTGAGCAATGGGAATGGGAAGTAACGGGGATTCGTTAATCGTTGCGCGAAGGCTAGACTGTACAGGGGGAATGCACCATGAGCCGTTGGATAATCAAAATGCTTTTAAATGGGGCTGCGCTGCTTCTGATCAGCAATTGGTTCCATTCCATTTATGTCGCGAATTTCACAGTAGCATTATGGGCTACGTTGATTTTGGGGATGGTGAACACAGTGATTCGGCCGATTCTGCTGTTTTTTACTTTTCCCTTGCAAGTATTGACGATCGGCTTGTTCTGGTTTGTCATTAATGCCGTGACGTTTGCGTTGACTGCCTACTTTATTGATGGATTTGAAGTGGGGCCATGGCCTGACAACATTGGCACTGTCATCGTGGCAGCAGCACTGATGAGTATTTTTGGCTACCTCATTGAGGTTGTGGTAGGGATGAAAAGAGAAAAGAGGTAGTATGTGCGAAAAAGCCCCGTATTCTCTCAAACGAGTCGCGGGGTTTTTGCCTAATAAGGATGCTCGGCCTTATTAGGTTGTCGTAAGCACAGAGGTTTCGATACAATAGAGACACAACCATAGGGACGGAAAATCCCATGTGAGGGGGAAGCTTCATGCGTAAGACGAATGTGAGCCATTTAGTGGACCATTTCAATATGACGATCTTGAGTGGGGAAGAGGGCTTGGGGCGTGAGATTACCGTTACGGATTTGAGTCGTCCGGGCCTGCAGTTAGCCGGTTACTATTCGTATTATGCGCAAGAGCGGATTCAATTGTTCGGCTTGACGGAAATCAACTTTTTTCAAACGCTGACTCCAGAGGAACGGCTGGAACGGATGAATTTTCTCATGCAAAGTCAGGTTCCCTGCTTCTGTGTGACCCGTAATCAAATGGTGCCGGAAGAGATGATTGACGTTTCCAATCGGTTGGGGGTACCTGTACTTCAGTCCCCGCTGGCAACGACTACGCTAGTCGGGAAAGTAACCAACTTCCTGGAGAATCGTCTTGCACCAACGACGACGATACATGGGGTACTCACAGACATTTACGGGGTCGGCGTTTTGATTATGGGATCGAGCGGGATCGGGAAGAGTGAGGCTGCACTTGAGCTAGTAAAGCGCGGACACCGACTCGTAGCAGATGACGCAGTAGAGATTAAGCAGACACAGGGCGGGCAGCTAAGCGGTAGCGCCCCTGAGCTAATTCAGCATCTTTTGGAGATCCGCGGCGTGGGAATTATCAACATTATGACGATGTTTGGGGCAGGTGCTGTGCGCAATGTGAAAAACATCGAGATGGTTGTTCAGCTAGAGCTGTGGGAGCCTCATAAAATGTACGAGCGGTTGGGGCTCGATGAGGAAACATTGAAGATCATGGATACCGAAATTCCGATTATTACCGTTCCTGTTCGACCAGGACGAAATTTGGCAGTCATCATTGAGGTTGCAGCGATGAATTTCCGTTTGAAACGGATGGGTTACAACGCAGCGATGCACTTCACACGGAAACAGTCGAATGCCATTTTAGAAGATGCCGATTCTGACTTGTAGGAGAAAGAGACGCATATGAGGAAGACAACACGTTATCCCGTAAATGGGGTAAACCCGCTTTGGCACATGTATCGAACGGTAAGCTTCTGGAAAGTCATGAAAAATTTTATTGTCATCCAACTCTCCAGGTATACGCCGATCGTTTCGTGGAAGAACTGGATGTACCGCACATTTTTGCGTATGGAAGTAGGACAGCATAGTGCGGTTGCGTTGATGGTGATGATGGATATCATGTTTCCCGAGAAAATCAAGATCGGTCGTAATTGCGTGATCGGGTACAATACGACCATACTTGCCCATGAATATTTAATTGATGAATACCGTTTGGGAGAAGTGATTATTGAAGATGCTGTCCTGGTGGGGGCCAACACTACCATTTTGCCGGGAGTAACGATTGGCAAAGGGGCCATTGTCGCCGCGGGAACGGTTGTTCATAAAGATGTCCCGCCTGGCGCCTTTGTAGGTGGGAATCCCATGCAACTCATTCGAACGAAAGCTTCAGAGGAAGAAGAAGGCATGTAGCGTCTCTTCCCTTGTGATCAGCCGTCAGGTGTTTATCCTGGCGGTTTTTTGTTTTGTGTTAAATTTTCCGACTATTCTTATCTTGGTTGACCTAAGATTCTCGACGTGGTAATCTTCTTCATAACACTTTAGTTTGTTACCATATTAGCATAGTAAAGCGAATGTGATGGAGGGAACAAGGATGGCAAAACCCTTGGGATTCGAAAAGCCGCTCGGGATGCGGGACATACTCCCGGAATCGCTGGCGAAACAACGGCACTTGGAGCGGGAGCTGCGGCAGTGTATCGAGAGGTGGGGCTATGACGAAATTTCCACGCCCTCTCTGGAATACTTCGATACGGTAGGAGCAGCAAGTGCGACACTGACAGACCGGATGTTTCGCCTCCTGGATAAACAAGGTCACACGGTAGTCCTGCGTCCGGATATGACAACGCCAATTGCAAGGGTTGTTTCCTCCCTTTATAAAGATGTTCCATTGCCAATACGGTTGTATTACCAGGCAAATGTGTTTCGGGCACAAGAAAAGGAAGCGGGGCGGAATGCAGAGTTTTCTCAAACCGGGATTGAACTGATCGGAGATACGTCTGTCGATGCGGATGCGGAAGCCATTGCACTTGCTGTCTTTTGCTTGCGGGCAGCGGGTGTGGAAACGTTTCGTATTGCCATTGGGCATGTCGATTTCGTAGACGGTCTTTTGGAGGAGGAGATTGAGGATGAGCCTATTCGCAATCAATTCCGCCAGTTTTTGTACGAGCGGGACTTCGTTGGCTTCCGGCAATTACTTGCGACAGTAGACATTCCGACAGAGGCAAAAAGCCGATTGGAAGCCTTGCTACGATTGCAAGGGGGAAAAGGGAAAATCGAGGTAGCCCGTGATTTGGCAGGCAACGGAAAAGCAGGGAAGGCAGTCGAGACGATTGCTTCCTTGTGGGAATCGTTAGAAGCCTACGGGGTGACGGAAGATTTGTTGATCGATTTCAATCTGATCATCAATTTGAACTACTATACAGGGGTCGTTTTTGAAGGATACGCGGCAGACTTGGGCTCCCCGCTGTTGGGCGGAGGACGCTACGATCAATTGCTCTCCCAATTTGGGCGGGCTGCATCCGCCACAGGCTTTGCGATCAAGATGGATCGGCTACTTCAGGTCACTCCTTCCGTAAAAAGGCAAGCACCTGCGCGCGTATTGCTCGTTTACACGGAAGATTGCCGCAGCGCCGCTTTGGCAGAGGCACAGCAATTGCGTGAGGACGGGCTCGTAGTAGTGACACGTCTCGTCTCCAAAATAGATGAGAAACAGGTTGGACAAGAAGCGGGATTTACCAAAGTCATTTGCATAACACAACAGGAGGAGTAGGAGATGGCACTCACGAGAAACGATCAAAAGCTGACGATCGCCATGCCAAAAGGGCGGATTTTTGAAGAGGCTGTCCACTTCCTCCAACAGGCTGGCTTGCAGGTCACTGCGGATCTACAAGATTCACGCAAACTGATCATCCCTGTGGAAAATGCCAAGCTTGAATTCATTATGGCGAAGCCTACCGATGTTCCTACTTATGTCGAGTATGGGGTGGCTGACGTTGGCGTGGTTGGCAAGGATGTTTTATTGGAAGAAGAACGAGATGTTTACGAGCTGTTAGATTTGCATATCGGCTACTGTCGCATGATGGTAGCGGGTCTGCCAGACTGGAAGCCGACGGAAGCTCCCCGTGTTGCGACGAAATATCCGAAGATTGCGTCACGTTATTTTCGTGAGCGGGGACAGCAGGTTGAGGTAATCAAGCTGAATGGCTCCGTAGAGCTTGCACCGATGATTGGGCTGGCTGATCGTATTGTGGATATTGTTTCGACAGGTAGGACATTGCGGGAAAATGGCTTGGTCGAGCTGGAGAGCATTTGTGAAATTACCACGAGGCTTATTGCAAATCGAGCCAGCTATCGGATGAAAAGTGAAGCAGTGGATGAGATCGCCGGAAAATTTTTAGAGGTCATTCCTCACGGGAACTAGAGAAAAAGGGGAGACAGCTATGCGTATCATGTCAGCCAGTCAGTATGACGGGAAACGATCAGTAGATGCAGGAACGAGAGAACAGCAAGAAGCGGTGAAGGCGATCCTCACCTCTGTTCGCCAGCAAGGGGACGAAGCGCTGCGCTATTATACGGAGCGATTTGATCGTGTGCTACTACAAAACTTCCGTGTGAGCGAGAGCGAGTTTGCTGAAGCAAGTGAGCTCGTGTCTCCACGAGTAAAGGCGGCATTGACGGAAGCAGCCGAAAATATTCGGGCGTTTCATGAGCGGCAAGTGCGTCAGTCCTGGTTTACCACCAAAGAAAGTGGCACATTGCTAGGCCAACTAATACGTCCATTGCAACGCGTAGGTCTGTATGTTCCAGGCGGAACGGCAGCTTATCCTTCCAGTGTTTTGATGAATGCTATCCCTGCCAAAATTGCAGGTGTTCCTGAAGTAGTCATTACAACACCTCCAGGAGCGGATGGGAAAATCAATCCGGCGATACTCGTTGCAGCTCAAATTGCAGGAGTAAGTGAGATATACAAGGTAGGCGGAGCGCAGGCGATTGCGGCATTGACCTATGGGACGGAGCAAATCAAAGCGGTTGATAAAATCGTTGGCCCCGGTAATATTTTCGTGGCGTTGGCGAAGCGAGAAGTTTTCGGATTGGTCAGTATCGACATGGTGGCAGGGCCCAGTGAAATTGCGGTGATCGCAGATGAGACGGCCAACCCGCGTTACGTCGCGGCAGACCTTCTTTCTCAAGCCGAGCATGATCCAATGTCAGCCGCTATATTGGTTACGACTTCGCAAGCGTTGGCGGAGCAGGTATCACAGGAAGTCGAGCGACAGCTTGCCGATCTTCCACGCAAATCAATTGCAGAAGCGGCGATACGCGACTACGGTGTTATTTTACTCGTCGACGATTTGGACGAAGGTTTTGCCGTAATCAACCGCATCGCCCCCGAGCATTTGGAAATCATGATAGCCGAGCCGTTTGAGCGTCTAGGAAAAGTGGAAAATGCAGGTGCAATTTTCCTCGGCCCATACAGCTCGGAGCCAGTCGGAGATTATTTTGCCGGAACCAATCATGTGATTCCTACGAATGGAACGGCGCGTTTTTCCTCGCCATTATCCGTCGATGATTTTATTAAGAAGTCGAGTGTTGTTTCCTACAGCAAACGAGATTTGCGGGAAAATGGACATAAAATTGTAGCGCTGGCAGAGCAGGAAGGGTTGTCTGGACACGGTCGAGCGATCCTTGCGCGATTGCAAGATTTTGAGACAGAAGAGCAGGAGAGTGAAAAGAGATGAGTGAAGGGAAACAACGTGCAGCACAGATCGAACGCAATACGAATGAGACGCAGATCGGGCTTTCTTTTGCTGTAGACGGCGCGGGTGAGAGCAAGCAAAACTCGGGTGTTCCATTTTTAGATCATATGCTTGACCTGTTTACCCGCCATGGACATTTTGACCTGACTGTAAAGGCAAAGGGAGATATCGAAATCGACTATCACCACACGGTGGAGGATATCGGGATTTGTCTTGGGCATGCTCTGCGGGAAGCGTTGGGAGACAAAAAAGGCATCAAGCGTTATGGAAATGCGTTTGTTCCGATGGATGACGCACTCGCGCAGGTCGTCATTGATATCAGTAACCGTCCTCATCTGGAATATCGCGCTACGTACCCTACGAATATGGTTGGTCAATTTCCGACGGAGCTGGTTCATGAATTTTTATGGAAGCTCGCACTGGAGGCGCGGATCAATCTACATGTGATCCTGCACTACGGTCACAATACGCACCACATGATCGAGGCGATTTTCAAAGGGCTGGGTCGTGCACTGGATGAAGCGACGACGATCGATCCTCGTGTCAAAGGGGTCCCGTCAACAAAAGGGGTTTTGTAACATGATCGGGATCATCGATTACGGCATGGGGAATCTGTACAGCCTGAGCAAGGCGTTGGAAAGATTGGGCTATTCGTACGAATTCGTCTCTCAAGCAGAGCGTCTGCAAGAATATAGCGGGTTGATTTTGCCGGGAGTCGGGGCGTTCGGGGATGCTATCGTCAACATACGTGAGCTTGGATTAGAGCAAGCGATCAAGGGATACGCAGCAACAGGTCGCCCGATCTTGGGCATTTGTCTCGGCATGCAGCTTTTATTTGAGAAAAGTGCAGAGCATGGCGAGCATACAGGCTTGGGATTACTTGGTGGTGAGGTCGTTCGTTTTCGCGGGGATTACAAGGTTCCGCACATGGGCTGGAATCAATTGATAATAAAGCAAAAGCAACCGTTACTAAACGGTGTGCAGGATGGCGATTACGTCTATTTTGTCCATTCGTATCATGTCTTGTGCCAGTCTGATGTCTTGCTCGCGACGAGTGACTATCACCAGGAGGTCACAGCCATTGTGAATCGTGACAACGTATACGGTATGCAGTTTCACCCGGAAAAGAGCGGAGAGACAGGAATGCTGCTGCTACGTAATTTTGCCGTTCAATGTGAGGGGGTTTTGACATGAGCTTTATCGTTTATCCGGCGATCGATATTCGCGGGGGCAAGTGTGTTCGACTTTTCCAAGGAGATTACGGTCAAGAGACAGTGTACGCTGATTCACCGCTCGCGATGGCGAAACGATGGGTAGAGCAAGGTGCGTCCTGGGTCCATCTCGTAGATTTGGATGGGGCAAAGGAAGGCAAGCCTGCCAATGCAGCGCTCATCAAGGAGATAGCGCGCTCGATCCCTGTACCCGTGCAGGTTGGAGGCGGCATTCGAACAGAAGAGCAGATTGCGGACTATTTGGAAGCAGGTGTCGCGCGAGTGATCGTCGGGACTGCTGCTATCGAAGATGAGCCTTTTACGAAGCGAATTCTTCAAAACGATGGAGACAAGATTGCGATAGGTCTGGACTGCCGGAATGGGCTGGTGGCTACCAGAGGTTGGTTGACCACGACAGATGTGCAAGCGACGGAGCTTGCCAAGCGGTTGGTTACGTATGGGGCGGAGACGTTTATTTACACCGATATCGCTCGTGATGGCACGATGACAGGACCCAATGTAGAAGAAATTGCAGCCTTGGCGATGGCTACAGGAAAATCGGTGATAGCTTCGGGAGGTGTCAGTCAACTGGACGACTTGTTGGCACTGGCTACCCATGCTTCGGACGGAGTCTCTGGCGCCATTGTTGGCAAAGCACTCTACACGGACGCTTTTACATTGGAAGAGGCGCTCCAGCGTATGGAGGGGCGTGAATCGCATGCTGGCTAAACGAATCATCCCGTGTCTCGATGTAAAAGACGGACGGGTAGTAAAAGGTGTGCAGTTCGTGGGACTGCGCGATGCAGGCGACCCGGTTGAACTGGCAAAAAAGTATAGCGACGAGAGAGCAGACGAGCTGATCTTTCTCGATATTTCTGCGTCACACGAAGGGCGCAAGACGATGGTAGATGTCATCGAAAAAACAGCCGCAAACATTACGATTCCTTTCACGGTTGGTGGCGGCATTAACAGCGTCGACGATATGAAAAGGATTTTGCGTGCAGGTGCGGACAAAATCTCGTTGAATACAGCGGCTGTTTTGCGTCCGGAATTAATCCGTGAGGGAGCGACGGTCTTTGGCTCACAATGTATCGTCGTGGCGATAGACGCAAGAAGTGTCGGGGAAGATCGCTGGGAAGTGTATACCCACGGTGGACGGAATGCGACGGGGAAGGACGTCATCCGCTGGGCGCAGGAAGCAGAAGCGCTCGGAGCGGGCGAAATCCTTTTGACCAGCATGGACGACGATGGAGAAAAGAAAGGCTTTGGACTCGGATTGACCAAGCGGGTATCAGAGGCGGTCGGAATTCCGGTCATTGCTTCTGGTGGAGCGGGCTCGAGGGAGCATTTTTACGATGTGCTGACGCAAGGAAAGGCAGACGCTGCGCTGGCCGCATCCATTTTTCACTATGACGAGACGTCGATACAATCGGTTAAGGAGTATTTGCAAACCAAAGGAGTTGTCGTACGACCATGACAGGAGCAGAAGCATTTGCAGTGGATAAATTGCGTTTTGACGAAAAGGGTTTGATCCCTGTCATCGTGCAGGATGCCGGAAGCAAGACCGTTTTGACGCTTGCCTATATGAATGAAGAATCGCTACAAAAGTCATTGGCTACCAAAGAAACATGGTTTTGGAGTCGTTCTCGACAACAGTTGTGGCACAAGGGTGAGACCTCGGGTCATACACAGCGGATCGTCTCTATGCGGTATGATTGCGACGGAGATGCACTGGTCGTGATGGTCGAGCCGAATGGGCCTGCTTGTCATACGGGAGCATACAGCTGTTTCTCGCAGGAAGTTCTCACCGAGACAGATGATGAGTCAGTACAAGCAGATCGATTTGCGATCTTAAGTGAGCTGGAGGAACTAATTGCTGCGCGGGAGGCAGAGCGCCCGGAAGGCTCCTACACCACCTACTTGTTCGAAAAAGGCGTAGACAAAATCCTGAAAAAGGTTGGGGAAGAGGCTGCCGAGGTCATTATTGCAGCGAAAAATCGAAGTCGTGAGGAGCTGCGATATGAGGCATCTGATCTGATCTTTCACTTGATGGTTCTGTTACGGGAGCAAAAGCTGCCATTAGACGAAGTGTTGACGGAGCTTCAGAGACGTCGTTAACCACTAAAGTAATAACCACCTCTGCTTCCAGAGCGTGGTTTTTTCTTGTTAGAATGATCGGTACCTTACTCGCGAAAGGGGTAGGAACCTATTGATCAAAGGCAATTTAGTAGAATTACGACCATTTACTGCTAAGGACGTGGTGAGACTGTTCCATTGGATATAGTAGAGATATTTAATAGAAAGAGCAGGATGTTTTTCTCGCTCTTTTTCCTTTCGTATCGCGATATTCTAGCTGTTTCTCGTTTTTTGATAAAAAAACTTTTAAAATCACCCTTGATTTAGAGTTTTATATGTGATAGATTATTCCTTGTCGCCAATAACGACGACAAAATACGAGAAAAGAAAACGAGATTCGATAAAAAACTTCTTGACTCGCAAATAGCGAACGTGATAAGATGTAAAACGTTCGACAAAAAATGCTCTTTGAAAACTGAACAGCGAAAGCGTTAATGAGTCTATCATTAAATGATTTGCCAGCTTTGAACCAGTAACAAACTTTATTGGAGAGTTTGATCCTGGCTCAGGACGAACGCTGGCGGCGTGCCTAATA
>NZ_JAMAUS010000070.1:0-416 GCF_023714195.1 Brevibacillus sp. MER 51
CAATTGGTGCATCAACTTTTAACACACGATGATTACCATCATACATTTCAATTGCCATATCTACATTCATTTCTGAAGATCCAATATCGTAAAAACACAATGCATCATCCTCTAATTTAGTCAAAACTTCTTGGATGATATCAAATGAAGTTCCAATTGAACCATCTGGTAATCCCCCGATTGGTATAATATCAACGTCACCTGCCATTTGCTTTAACAAAGATTTTGTACCACTTGCAATTTCTTTACTGTGGCTAACAAGTATAATTTTAGGCATTATCTTCATCTCCAATCAAAGCGTTTAAAATATAAACCATACTTTGAGCACCTGGATCAATATAACCTTTTGATTCTTCTCCAAAATATGCAGCTCTACCTTTCGTTGCTACCATATCTTTTGTATTATCTGCTAATTG
>NZ_JAMAUS010000071.1:0-408 GCF_023714195.1 Brevibacillus sp. MER 51
TGTGCTAGTGCATGCGTTGTCTCATGGATGAGACGAACTTAGCAGGCCATCCTTGCATTTCCGTAATTACTAAAAGTACTTACAGTTAATATCTTAGCAATTTCATGCAGTATCCAGTTTTCAAGGAGCATATTTATTCTTTTGGTGGAGCTGAACGGGATCGAACCGATGACCTCCTGCTTGCAAGGCAGGCGCTCTCCCAACTGAGCTACAGCCCCATCACTATATCAGCGAGGGTTATACTCCCTCAAAACCGGAAAGAAAATAATCTGTGATTAGTACTCCATAGAAAGGAGGTGATCCATCCGCACCTTCCGGTACGGATACCTTGTTACGACTTCACCCCAGTCATCTACCCCACCTTCGGCGGCTGGCTCCTTGCGGTTACCTCACCGACTTCGGGTGTTG
>NZ_JAMAUS010000072.1:0-401 GCF_023714195.1 Brevibacillus sp. MER 51
TTCGACAAGATGCCGTTCTGCACGTCGCCGAGCGGGCACAACCCGCGCTTCGCCGATCTCGCGGAGAGCCTCGATGCCAAGGGCCGCGAGCACGAGCTGCTGGCGCGCCGGGTGCGGAACAACGTCGAGCAGCGCGGCATGATCTACACGACGGACGCGGAGTGCGAAGACCTTGGTGACGTCGACGCGCTCATCAAGACCTACAACAGGCTGCTCCCGCCGACTCCGCGTCACGCGCCGCGGAAGCTCGCCCATGCGAACGGGCACGTCTTCATCGTCGGCTACGAGGACGACACGGTCGCGATCATCGAGAAGCTGCAGAAGGCCGCCGGCGAGGGCCTCGACGGTCATGCCGACGACGTGCAGGTCTGGCTGGATGCGAATCCCGACGTGATCGACGA
>NZ_JAMAUS010000073.1:0-393 GCF_023714195.1 Brevibacillus sp. MER 51
TGAAAGAACACAGGTATATAGACAAGCATCATTAATAAGAAGAATGATTGTATTATTACGAGGTGCTTTATTAAAACGAAGAGTACAAACGAGAGTGAACTCCGCATCTTCACTTAGTGTTACGGATAACTTAATGGAATTAAATAAAATTAATAAATTAGTCCATTATAATGTGGTTAGTCGTTTGTCTAAGGAAACAACAAAAGATAATACACTTGAAGTTGGAATGGTTTGTGACGGTTATTTAATGCGAATTGAAAACTTAACACCATCAAATTTCTTCAACTCAGCAAGTGAAGATACGATTACTAAAATTAAATTAAATGCATTGAGAGAACAACGTCGCATTTTACGTGAGTTGATTGATACAGATGAAGTATCAGAAGGTACAGC
>NZ_JAMAUS010000074.1:0-383 GCF_023714195.1 Brevibacillus sp. MER 51
GCGGATTCCGATCAGCGCGGCCTCTGCAGCCTGGGCAGGAATCGGGCTACTTGGAAACTTGGGCGTCGGCGCCCTCCTACTAGGCGATGTCGCATCGGTAACGCGCTGGTCTGGCACCGCCCTCATCGCAGCAGGCATTGCCTGTCTTAGTTTCGTTTGATCAAGGAGACCCATTATGAAGAGCAAAACTGCATTGATCCGCGGCGGCATCTTTTTTTGCGTAGCAGGCGCGCTCTCTGGATGCGCGACCAACAGCATGACGCGCTCCGGATTTCTCGGCGACTACGAGAAGTTATCGCCGACACGATACGAGAACGTACTGATGTACCGCGCAGCGGGATTCGAGCCCAAGCGTTATGCCGCTGTCGTGGTGGAAGAAGCGC
>NZ_JAMAUS010000075.1:0-380 GCF_023714195.1 Brevibacillus sp. MER 51
CTTAATGCTAATAGTAAAATTAAAATCTTTTTCATTTTAATGATATGATATGTATATTCTTAATAACTAAATTATTGAACATTTATTACAACTGGACTGATTTTTTTCAGAGTTTGACCTCCTAAACCAGTTGCAGTTGCTTGAATACCTGCAATGTAACAAATATCTCCTGATCTTAAGTTCTTAGTAAGACCTGCTACAGAGCTTAATGAGTTACCATTTACAAACATCGCAGCTTTTCCTGGAACTTTAAATTTAAATCCTGTTACTTGGAATGACACAGGGAAATCGAAATCTGGGATAGCAGCACCTACTGTTTGATTAGCAATAGAAGTTGCTGGCATTGTAACCTCGTTTTCACCTCTAATTTGTCCTTGAGG
>NZ_JAMAUS010000076.1:0-339 GCF_023714195.1 Brevibacillus sp. MER 51
CTTAGCAAGAGTTATCCCGCGCACCTTAGGATTCTCTCCTCGCCTACCTGTGTCGGTTTGCGGTACGGGCACCTTGTTCCTCGCTAGACGCTTTTCTTGGCAGTGTGAAATCAGGGACTTCGGTACTTAAATTTCCCTCGCCATCACAGCTCATGCTTCACGGTGTGCGGATTTGCCTACACACCACACTTACTGCTTGGACGGCCATCCAGTAGGCCGCTCACCCTATCCTCCTGCGTCACGCCATTGCTCAAGCGGAACAGAGGTGGTACAGGAATATCAACCTGTTGTCCATCGCCTACGCCTTTCGGCCTCAGCTTAGGTCCCGACTAACCCTGG
>NZ_JAMAUS010000077.1:0-330 GCF_023714195.1 Brevibacillus sp. MER 51
TTTTTAAAACTTTTTTGGTGGAGCTGAACGGGATCGAACCGATGACCTCCTGCTTGCAAGGCAGGCGCTCTCCCAACTGAGCTACAGCCCCATACTGGGGAAATATATGGTGGGCCTAGGCTGACTCGAACAGCCGACCTCACGCTTATCAGGCGTGCGCTCTAACCAACTGAGCTATAGGCCCGCAAAGGAGTTATGCTCCTTCAAAACTGAACAGCGAATGTGCGTTACGGTCATATCTCCATAGAAAGGAGGTGATCCATCCGCACCTTCCGGTACGGATACCTTGTTACGACTTCACCCCAGTCATCTACCCCACCTTCGGCGGCT
>NZ_JAMAUS010000078.1:0-316 GCF_023714195.1 Brevibacillus sp. MER 51
CGCCAGCGTTCGTCCTGAGCCAGGATCAAACTCTCCAATAAAGTTTGTTACTGGTTCAAAGCTGGCAAATCATTTAATGATAGACTCATTAACGCTTTCGCTGTTCAGTTTTCAAAGAGCATTTTCATAGTCAACTTTCGCCGACATTTATTAACTTTACCAAAACTCGTTCGTAAAGTCAATACTTTTTTGAAGGATTTATTCCTTCAAAACTGAATACGCATGATTGCTAAGAATGTGTGGATAAGTCCTCGACCGATTAGTATTCGTCAGCTCCACGCGTTACCGCGCTTCCACACCGAACCTATCAACCTCA
>NZ_JAMAUS010000079.1:0-315 GCF_023714195.1 Brevibacillus sp. MER 51
AGATGACTGGGGTGAAGTCGTAACAAGGTATCCGTACCGGAAGGTGCGGATGGATCACCTCCTTTCTATGGAGATATGACCGTAACGCAACATTCGCTGTTCAGTTTTGAAGGAGTATTTCCTTCATTTCCCGCTTGTCTGATAGAGACTTGCGTGATAAAGTAAATATCCTGTCGTTGCGACAGAATGTCTGGTGATGATGGCGGAGGGGACACACCCGTTCCCATGCCGAACACGGCCGTTAAGCCCTCCAGCGCCGATGGTACTTGCTCCGCAGGGAGCCGGGAGAGTAGGACGTTGCCAGGCAGTTACTCT
>NZ_JAMAUS010000007.1:0-339349 GCF_023714195.1 Brevibacillus sp. MER 51
CCGCCAGCGTTCGTCCTGAGCCAGGATCAAACTCTCCAATAAAGTTTGTTACTGGTTCAAAGCTGGCAAATCATTTAATGATAGACTCATTAACGCTTTCGCTGTTCAGTTTTCAAAGAGCATTTTTACGCTATGTTCAGCGCAGATCTTTAGTTTATCACATTCAACTTTCAAAGTCAACAACTTTTTTAGCTTTATGTGATCTTTTCTACTCAATTAAACTTAGGTGTTTCGTGAGTAGATTTTTAATATAACACATTTCTTTTCATTAATCAAGAGATTTTTTAACCTCATTGAAATTAATGGTGCGGTCGGCGAGACTCGAACTCGCACGGGTCGCCCCGCCACCCCCTCAAGATGGTGTGTCTGCCAATTCCACCACGACCGCATGTAAAACGTCTCAGGAGAGGTTCGAACTCCCGACCGTCCGCTTAGAAGGCGGATGCTCTATCCAGCTGAGCTACTGAGACATATTGTAGTTATAAAAAAATGGGGCGATCGATGGGACTTGAACCCACGAGTGCCGGAGCCACAATCCGGTGCGTTAACCCCTTCGCCACGACCGCCATAATGTATGCGTTTTAAAAATGTTCCTTGGCAGGGGCAGTAGGAATCGAACCCACACCAAAGGTTTTGGAGACCTTCGTTCTACCGTTAAACTATGCCCCTATGGTAGCGGTGGAGGGGATCGAACCCCCGACCTTTCGGGTATGAACCGAACGCTCTAGCCATCTGAGCTACGCCGCCATGATTATCTCGTAATAAAAAGAAGTGGCGGAGGGAGAGGGATTCGAACCCCCGTGAGCTTGCACTCTAACGGTTTTCAAGACCGCCCCGTTATGACCACTTCGGTATCCCTCCGCAAAATATGGAGCGGGTGATGGGAATCGAACCCACGCGACCAGCTTGGAAGGCTGGAGTTCTACCATTGAACTACACCCGCTTGAATATGGTGCCGGTGAAGGGACTTGAACCCCCACGGTTTCCCTCACGATTTTGAGTCGCGCGCGTCTGCCATTCCGCCACACCGGCATATTCATTTGAAACATGGTCGGGAAGACAGGATTCGAACCTGCGACCCCTTGGTCCCAAGCCAAGTACTCTACCAAGCTGAGCTACTTCCCGATTATCGTTCTTCACTTTTTAAAATGAAGATGCGTGCCCTGAGAGATTCGAACTCCCGACCTTTTGATTCGTAGTCAAACGCTCTATCCAGCTGAGCTAAGGGCACATGTTATGGAGCGGACGAAGGGTCTCGAACCCTCGACCTTCGCCTTGGCAAGGCGACGCTCTACCAATTGAGCTACGTCCGCATATTTATTGGTGCGGTCGAGAGGACTTGAACCTCCACGGTGTTGCCACCACTAGAACCTGAATCTAGCGCGTCTGCCAATTCCGCCACGACCGCATTTAAAATTCAATCTCTCGCTTTTTAAAAACTGGTGAGCCATGAAGGACTCGAACCTTCGACCCTCTGATTAAAAGTCAGATGCTCTACCAACTGAGCTAATGGCTCTCGAAAAATGGCTGGGGTACTAGGATTTGAACCTAGGAATGACGGAGTCAAAGTCCGTTGCCTTACCGCTTGGCTATACCCCAATAGCCATGAAGTAAAGATGGTGGGGAGAGACGGATTCGAACCGCCGAACCCGGAGGGAGCAGATTTACAGTCTGCCGTGTTTAGCCACTTCACTATCTCCCCAAGCTTGTCCTTCAAAAGCAAACCTTATTCAGCTTTCAAAGAAAAAGTGGTGCCGGCAATAGGACTTGAACCCACAACCCCCTGATTACAAGTCAGGTGCTCTACCAATTGAGCTATACCGGCGTGCTTGGTATAAATGGTGGCTCGGGACGGAATCGAACCGCCGACACGAGGATTTTCAGTCCTCTGCTCTACCGACTGAGCTACCGAGCCTCAAGCGTAATTGTTTCGCCATCGCTTGAGAAAAATGGCGGAGCTGACGGGACTCGAACCCGCGACCTCCGGTGTGACAGACCGGCGTGAACTCCAACTTCACCACAGCTCCATGTAAAACATTCAGTTGTTAAAAGTGGTGGAGGCTGACGGGATCGAACCGCCGACCCTCTGCTTGTAAGGCAGATGCTCTCCCAGCTGAGCTAAGCCTCCGCTATTCCCAACAAAGTGACGTCAATGCTTTGAAGCATATTCCGAGTACTTTGTTGGGGCCCCTTATTATCAGGGCGTTTTGCTAGGTGACCCGTAGGGGATTCGAACCCCTGAATGACAGCGTGAAAGGCTGCTGTGTTAAACCGCTTCACCAACGGGCCATTTGAATGGCTCCTCGGGACGGACTCGAACCGCCGACCGATCGGTTAACAGCCGATTGCTCTACCAACTGAGCTACCGAGGAATGATGATGTTTTAGAATGGTGGAGCTGAACGGGATCGAACCGATGACCTCCTGCTTGCAAGGCAGGCGCTCTCCCAACTGAGCTACAGCCCCATTCTAATGCTTTCATGACACAGTTGCCATGCCAGCTATGTAAGTGGTGGTGGGCCTAGGCTGACTCGAACAGCCGACCTCACGCTTATCAGGCGTGCGCTCTAACCAACTGAGCTATAGGCCCGTAATTACTTCCGGAACTTTAATCTATCACACTTTTAAGTTCATTGCAATAGAAAATTTGATATTTTTTTATTGCGTGGGTGAACTTTTTTGTGAAAGACGAGTTTAACAAAAGCACAATCTATTATAAGTCAGTTCATCATATATTTCAAATGTGTTTTTAAATTTTCATTAAGAAAAAAGCTTGCCCGGTAAAGGACAAGCTTTTCTTCGTCGCAATTAAATATCAAGATCGCGTACATTTGCTGCGTATTGTTCAATAAACTCCCTGCGAGGCTCTACTTCGTCACCCATCAGTGTCTCAAACACCATATCGGCATCCATAGCATCCTGGAGATCTACCTGAAGCAACGTACGAACTTCTGGGTCCATTGTAGTCTCCCACAATTGATCCGCGTTCATCTCACCTAGTCCTTTATAGCGTTGGACGTTTGGCTTCGGTTGTGCCTTCAAGGTAGCGAGAACCTCATCACGCTGCTTGTCGGTATAAGCATAGTGCAGCGTCTTCCCTTGCTTGATGCTGTAAAGAGGCGGCTGCGCAATATAAATATACCCCGCTTCGATCAACTGTTTCATGTAACGGAAGAAGAACGTCAGCAGAAGCGTACGGATATGCGATCCGTCGACGTCGGCGTCCGTCATAATAACGACTTTATGGTAGCGTGCCTTTGAAATATCAAAGTCTTCACCGACACCTGTTCCCAAAGCCGTAATAATAGCACGGATCTCGTTGTTGCCGAGAATTTTGTCCAAACGTGCTTTTTCTACGTTCAATACCTTCCCGCGAAGAGGAAGAATGGCTTGGAAATGACGATCGCGTCCCATCTTTGCAGAACCGCCCGCAGAGTCACCCTCTACAATGAACAGTTCAGATTCGGATGCGTCCTTGGAAGAGCAGTCCGCCAGTTTACCCGGCAAAGCACTTACTTCCAGGGCACTCTTGCGACGAGTCATTTCACGTGCTTTTCGAGCTGCCTCACGGGCACGAGATGCCATGAGCGCTTTTTCCACAACTTTTTTGGCTACACCCGGATTTTCTTCCATAAAGGTGTTAAAACGGTCACCAAAGACAGACTCGGTAATGCTACGCGCTTCCGAGTTGCCCAGCTTCGTTTTTGTTTGTCCTTCAAACTGAGGCTCTTGAATTTTTACGGAGATAATCGCGGTAATACCTTCACGCACATCGTCCCCGGAAAGATTCGGATCCTTTTCCTTCAGGAAGTTAAACTTGCGGCTGTAGTCGTTGATAACACGCGTAAGAGCTGTTTTAAATCCGGTTTCGTGAGTACCCCCCTCATGCGTATTGATGTTATTGGCAAAAGAGTAGATGTTGCTCACATAGCTGTCGTTGTACTGAAGGGCAACCTCCACGACAAGACCTTCTTTTTCCCCTTCGCAATAAATCACATCATCATGCAGGGCTTCCCGGTTTTTATTCAAGTATTCTACGAACTGGATGATACCGCCCTCGTAGTGGAAGGACTCTTCCTTCTGCTGATCTGGGCGTGTATCCTTCAGCGTAATGCGCAATCCTTTGTTCAGGAACGCCAGCTCGCGAATACGTTTTTGCAAAATCTCGTACTCAAATACAGTTGTTTCGGTAAAAATAGTCGGGTCGGGCTTGAAGGTTACTTTTGTTCCCGTTTCATCGGTCTCGCCTACGACAGCAAGATCGGCATCCGGTGCGCCTACTGTAAAGCGCATGTAGTATATCTGGTTATTTTGTTTAACCTCGACTTCCATCCATTCGGATAGCGCGTTCACTACCGAGCTACCGACCCCGTGAAGACCACCGGACACTTTGTATCCGCCACCGCCGAATTTACCACCGGCGTGCAATACAGTCAAAACGGTTTCAACAGTGGATTTCCCGGTCTTTTCATGAATGCCAGTCGGGATTCCTCGACCGTTATCGGTTACAGATACGGAGTTGTCTGGATGAATGACCACCAAGATCTCGTCGCAATAACCGGCCAGCGCCTCGTCAATGGCATTGTCGACAATCTCCCATACCAGGTGATGCAAACCTCGGCTGCTGGTCGACCCGATGTACATGCCGGGACGTTTCCGAACTGCCTCTAACCCTTCCAGTACCTGAATCTGACTCGCATCGTAGTTTGTATCTTTCGTCGTCACTTGATCCACTACTCTGTCAACTCCTCCACTTCAGCTTGTACAAAGGGAAACTGATCCAAGCTGTCCACGAACTGAGCGCGTCGCTTCAGCGTCAGAGAAGAAATAGGTGAACAGTAAATGGCGTTCTGGGTGATTACATAAGACTTCGTTTCTTCCTCACTATGGTCAACAACTGTTTTACTTTTTTCAAGTAAGAACGCTTTATTGATTTTTGAGGATTTCACAGTCTGATGATCGAGGATGGAAATAACTTCCTTCGTGCTCACCACAGTATCTCCACCAATGTGAATAAACATCCCTGTACCCCCTACCTTTCTCCGGAGATTTTCCCTTCCCTCACGTAAAAACGAGAGGCTTGCTGGAGAACCTGATGCTTTAAGCCTTCCACACCTGTGGTACTTACAAACGTCTGTACTCGATCCTGAATGGTTTCGAGCAGCAATGTTTGCCGATGTTCATCCAACTCTGACAAGACATCATCCAACAACAGAACGGGGTATTCTCCCACTTCTTCTTTAATCAGCTCAATTTCGGCCAATTTAATGGACAGCGCACTGGTGCGTTGCTGTCCCTGGGAACCATACGTTTGCACATCCATGTTGTTCACTTTAAGTGAAAAATCATCACGGTGTGGCCCAATAAGGGTGTTCCCCCGCATGATTTCCCGGTCGCGAACCTCTTCGTAGGCAGCAAGCATTTTATCTACAGCTTGATCTATCGTCATCTCTTCTGTAACGGGCGATGAGTTAACGTAATGCAAAGAAAGTCTTTCCCTGCCATCGGTAATGCCAGTGTGGATTTCCTGTGCCCACTTCTCCAGCTTCCGAATGAACTCAAAACGCTTCCGTAACAATTTTACCGCTAAATCGGCTAATTGGGTATTCCAAATTGCCAGCATTTCCAGCGAGTTACTTTTTTTCATGGCCAAATCCTTTAAAAGCTGATTTCGCTGGGCCAGCACTTTGTTGTAATTGCTCAAATAATAAAGATACGTAGGTGAAACCTGACCGATTTCCATATCGATGAAGCGTCTGCGCTGGGCAGGTGCGCCTTTGACAATGGAAAGATCCTCGGGTGCAAACATGACGACATTCAATGCCCCCACATAGGCACTCAGCTTCTGCTGTTCCATTCCGTTGATTTTGGCCCGCTTTCCCTTGGTTGTCAACTGCAGCTCTAAACGAACAGAACCGTAGCGACGAAGAACATCGCTACGGATCGTGGCATAATCGGCATCCCAGGAAATTAGCTCCTTGTCGCGGGGCGTTCGGTGGGATTTGGCGAGTGCCAAAACATAGATCGATTCGAGAGCATTCGTTTTCCCTTGAGCGTTGTTGCCAATAAACAACTGGATGGGACCGTCAAACGACAGGGACATCGTTTCGTAGTTGCGATAATTGGTTAGCGACAGGTTCTTGAGAAACAAGAATCACGCTCTCCTCTCAGGGGCGTACCACTTGATAGCGACCATAGCCTTCAATCGCCACTTCATCGCCAGGATATAGCTTGCGTCCACGTCTGTTGTCCAGCTCTCCATTAATCTGGATCGGAACCTCAGCCAAAAAAGCTTTGGCCATTCCCCCCGTGTCAATGATTTCAGCCAGCTTCAAAAATTGGCCGAGAGCAATATAGTCTGTGCTTATGGAAACCTCACGCATGGCTTGGCTCCTTTCTTTTACGTAAAAACATTTTAGTACGTACGAACCGGCAAAATCAAATGGAGCATCCAGTCATGATCGGTCGGACGAATCACAAATGGACTCATCGGGCCGCTAAAGCTCGCTTTGATTTCTGCGCTATCGATTGCACGCAGCGCATCGATCATGTATTTGGCGTTGAAGGAAATTTTCAATTCTTCGCCATTCATTGCTTTTGGCATCAAAATGTCCGTTACTTTCCCGATCTCAGGTGCATTGGACGTAATTTCGACGGTTCCATCAGGCATCGTAACGAGCTTGACTACGTTCGATTTGCCTTCGCGGCTCAACAAGGAAGCGCGCTCGATGGATTGCAAAAACTCCTTGGTGCTCACAGTGATCTCCGTTTTGCTTCCTTGTGGAATAATTCTGGTCGTGTCCGGATAGGTTCCTTCCAAGAGACGGGAATAGAACAGGATATGCTTGGACTTCACCAGGATTTGATTGTCCGCAACAACGATATCCGCGAGATTTTGGTCGTCATCTAATATTTTTACCAATTCATTGCAGCTTTTACCCGGAACAACCACGTTGTGGAAAGAAAGATCCTCTGGGCATTCGACCATTGCGGTACGACTAGCCAAGCGATGGCTGTCGGTTGCCACAAAACGCAATTTGCCTTGATCAAGCGACCACATTAAACCGGTCAAGATCGGACGCATCTCGGAAGTGGAAACACCAAAAACAGTCTGACGAATCATTGCCTTCAGTAAATCACAGGGAACACTGAAGACTTTATCTTCTTCCAGATGCGGCAGCTGTGGATATTCGCTGGCATCCATTCCGTTAATGGTGAACTCAGCTTGTCCGGAACGAATTTTGGTTACGAGACGATCATCCACTTGAATATCGATTTCATTGCTTGGCAGTTTGCGTACGATTTCACTAAAAATACGTGCAGTCAACACAATGCTACCAGGTTGATGTACGGTAACTCCCCATTCTCCGGCTTCTTCCATCGGGATCTGAACTTCAATAGACACATCAGAATCGCTTGCTGTCAGTGTCAAACCTTCATCATCCGTTTTGATTTTAATCCCGGTCAAAATTGGAATCGTAGTTCTGCTAGAAACTGCTTTGCTAACATGCGATACGGCGTTCGACAGCTTTTCACGCTGAACGGTAATATGCATCGACGTGAGCCTCCCTCTCCGGCGCCATTATTTTGGTTGGAATCTGCATAATGGCTGCGCCTTTATCATAACTTATTAGGATAAATCTTTTTAACAGAAGTAGTAATAGGGCCTGTGGATTTGTGGATATGTGGGTCCATTACGTAAAAGAGAGCCTATACACATGTGGGTAAGTTGTGTATAGGCTTTTTGCGTTATGCACAGGTTTAATGGTTTGCTTTTAACTTTTCAATGAGCGACTGAATGGTTGTTTGCATATGAGGGTCATTTGCCAGTGCACGAGAGATTTTCTCATGGGCATGGATGACTGTCGTATGGTCACGGCCGCCAAATTCATCACCGATTTTCGGCAAGGAGGCATCCGTCAGCTCTCTGGAGAGATACATCGCAATCTGACGGGGGAAAGCGACGGTTTTTGTCCGTTTTTTCGCCTTGAAATCTTCTAGTTTCAGGCTGAACGCTTCTCCGACCGTTCGTTGGATGTCCATAATGGTAATCACGCGTGGGCGGGAGGAAGGAATAATGTCTTTCAGTGCTTCCGCTGCCAGCTGCGTGTCGATATCGCGATTAATCAAGGAGGAGTAGGCAACGACACGAATCAGTGCGCCTTCCAGCTCGCGGATGTTGCTGTCGATCTGGTTGGCAATGTACGCCATTACCTCATTAGGGATATCGAGATTTTCTGCTTTCGCCTTTTTGCGCAAAATCGCAATCCGCGTTTCGAGGTCTGGCGGCTGAATATCAGTAATCAGCCCCCATTCGAAGCGTGAGCGGAGGCGATCCTCCAGTGTCGGGATCTCCTTAGGAGGCCGATCGGAGGAGATGATGATTTGTTTGCTTTCTTCATGCAAGGCATTGAACGTATGGAAAAACTCTTCTTGTGTCGACTCTTTGCCTGCCAAAAACTGAATGTCATCAATTAAAAGAACGTCAACACTCCGGTATTTATTGCGGAATTCGACGGCTTTGTTATCACGAATAGAGTTGATGAATTCATTGGTGAATTTCTCAGACGACAAATAGACCACTTTCGCCGATGGGTTGTGCTGAATGACATAATGGCCAATTGCATGCATTAAGTGGGTTTTGCCAAGTCCGACTCCTCCGTAAATGAAGAGGGGATTGTAAGCTTTCGCAGGAGCTTCAGCAACCGCAAGTGATGCGGCGTGAGCGAATCGATTCCCTGAGCCGATGACAAACGTGTCAAAGGTGTATTTGGGATTTAAGATACTGGGTGGCTGGTCATCCGCGACTGTTGGCGGTTCGCTCATTTTCACCCGTGGGGCAGGTTGTTCGTCGGCAAAAGCCGCATCAGGATTTTGCATCGCGACGAACTTTACTTTCATATTGATACCCGTCACTTCATATAGTGTATCGGTAATCAGTTGTGCGTACCTGGTTTCTAGCCAATCACGAGCAAAGTCGTTTGGTGCGACGACAATCAGTGCATCTTCTTCTAAAGTAGTTGCCTTTGTCGCCTTCAGCCAGGTATCAAAACTGGGTTTGCTTAGCGATTTTTCTATCTTGGCGAGTACTTTGCGCCATAGTTCGCTAATCGCTGCATCCAACCAGAATCCCTCCCTCTGGGCCATCCGAAAAATTGATGAAGACCGATCCATCATGATCGAGAAAAAGTGCAAAAACCTGCTATGTTGTGACTTAATTGTCAACACAGCCGTATGTAACGACTGTGGATAAAAAAAGTCGAAATATAGGGATTCCGCTCGTAGAAGTGAAAAAAAGCAGACGGTTATCCTCAATCCTGTGAGTAACGACATACACATAGGAAAGAATCTGTCCACAAACTTATCCACACCCTGTGGAAAAACCGATTCACGTATCGGAGTTATTCACGCTTCAAAACAAAAACATAATAACAGATATAAAGCGTGGTATCAATGGTTTTTTCATACTTATCCACAAACACAACTTCTGGTACTCGCCACATATTCACATCCCTATATTTTGTGTACAAGCTGTAGATAAACTTGTCGAAAGCTGTTTTTGTGGATAAAATGATATCCACAGACCCGGGAAATAGTTTTATGGGGATATTTTCCTTGGTAATGAAATTCCACTGTTGCTTGACTTTTTAGGCATATGTTCTTATAATGCAAAAGAATGTCTTTGCAAGACGGAGGTGTATACGTAATGAAACCATCTTTCAATCCTAACAACCGCAAGCGCAAAAAGGATCATGGATTCCGTAAGCGCATGAGCACAAAAAATGGCCGTAAAATTTTGGCTGCTCGTCGTCAAAGAGGTAGAAAAGTTCTTTCCGCTTAGGCCACACTTTCAGTGGCCTTTTTGTTTGCCTACATATGTCTGAAAATTCTTTGTTCTTATAAAAAGAGGAAGGCTCTCTCCGATGTGGAAACCTTTTGAGGGATAATCGTTACCTAGCTACCGAAAATCCTACTATTTATTGAAGAGACAGGAGGAGGCCGATGGAGCAAAGCAAGGATGTAACCGACTTTTTTGTATCGTTGGCGCGAGAGTTTCTTGATGAATGGCCTCTAGCCAGCTTGGTATGTGCCTATGCTGGTGGATCTGTCGGGAGGGGAGAAGCGGACGCATACAGCGACCTTGATTTACACATCTTTGTGGAGGGAGAAGATGATCTTTCCTGTGAAAATCGTTTGTTTAGAGGTCATGTAATACAGCTGCAGGTTCAATCTGCTCCTACAGATGAAGAAGTATACGAGAATCCGTGGGCATGGCGTTACTTAAAGGAAGCAAAGGTGATGCTAGACCCGGAGGATCGTTTCACTTCCTGGATGAATGACATGTGTGCCTATATGGATTCCCCGGCTGGAAAAGAGAAAATGTTTGCACAGGCAAAAGCGGAGGTAGATTCGTTCCATGAAGAGGCGCAGGCTGCCTTAAGGGAAGGCTTTCCTTACTCCGCTTATTTGGCTGCATGGGCAGGATGGATAGGGGCGTTGCAAATGAGTGCCGTCTTCCAGGGGGATTCATTGAGTGATGCACAGTTGTATCAGTTGGTTCAGAAAGCAGGACGGTCGGACGGTATGGATGGCTTTTTTCAGGAGACATACCGGGGTATTCAGGATGTACAGGATGCACTCATGGTATTGGCGGACTATCGGGCCCATCTACGGTCAATAAATGAGGGGATCGAGTTTGTACTGGCGACTGAAAATGATTGGTTAGTAAAGAGGAAGGTTCAGAGATTGCAGGAGAGAAATCAGCTTGATATGGCCGGGTTTTTATTATTTTCAGAGGCGATCTGGTTATATCAAAGTGTGGATTCTGATGAATGGCTGGAAAATCATTGGGCGGATCTGCCTGCCGAGCTTTCCTTGTCCCTTCAAAAATTGGGCTTTTTCCAAGCGGATGGGCCATTGCTCGCTCATTTACGTCATGCCAGTGCAGAAATCATCGCGGAAATTGACTGTTAGGGGAAAAAAGTGGACGAAACAAGGATATACTGGTAGATGCTGTTTACGTTTTCTACTATAATTGTGATGTTAGGGGTTGTTTACCTTGCATCGTTCACACCGGCTCAAAAAAAATGAGCAATTCCAAGCTGTGTTTCAACGAGGAAGTTCTGCTGCTAATAAGCAGTTTGTCTTGTATTCAGCAAAGCAAGAGGGACAAGCGGCTTTTCGTGCTGGAATTTCCGTCAGTAAAAAAATTGGCAATGCTGTTGTCCGCAATAGAGTCAAGCGGCTTATACGCGAAGCAGTAGCTCGAATGGAGTCTGATATTCCAGTCGGTCTCGATCTCGTCATCATCGCCCGTCCGGGTGTGGAAGCGATGACGCTTGAAGCCATTGAGCAATCTCTGTTACATGTGATGAAGCGAGCCAAAGTGATCAAACAGGCACCCGTACATAATGGAAAAAGAGATGGAAAAAGAGGGTGAAACGATGATGGTGAAGATCATGGTTTGGTTGATTCGGGGATACCAACTGATGATTTCTCCGTATAAACCACCTTCATGCAGATTCGCGCCCACCTGTTCTCACTACGCAATCGAGTCGATTCGCCGATTTGGAGCGTGGAGGGGAGGCTGGTTGGCCCTTCGTCGCATCTTGAAATGCCATCCGTTCCACCCGGGCGGGTATGATCCAGTCCCGGATCAGCACAAATAAGATTACCTCAATTGAAGCGGGGAAAAGGAGGATCACCCTTGAGTAGACGTACACTCAGCATTCTTATGCTGACTATGCTGGTTCTAGTTTTGTCGGGCTGTAACCCCCAAGCTGCAGCACCAATTGGCCCTGACGCAACCGGCATTTGGGACAAGTATTTTGTCTATCCACTGTCCTGGCTAATTAAAGAGAGCGCATTGATACTCGGAAACAACTACGGTCTGGGTATCCTGGTTGCAACGATCATCATTCGAATCATTGTGCTTCCATTGATGGTCAAGCAAATCAAGAGCTCCAAGAAAATGCAAGAGATTCAACCGGAGATGCAAAAAATCCGTGACAAGTACAAAAATGATCCTCAAAAAGCGCAAGCGGAAACCATGGCTTTGTTCCAGAAGAGCGGTGTCAACCCGTTGGCTGGATGCTTGCCAATGTTGGTACAAATGCCGATTTTGATCGCGTTCTACCATGCGATTATCCGTACAACCGAGATTAATTCGCAAACGTTCATGTGGCTGACGCTGGGACAAAAGGACCCGTACTACATCTTGCCAATCATTGCGGCGATTACGACGTACCTGCAGTCCAAGATGATGGGTCAGGCAACACAAGGGAATCCACAAATGCAAATGATGATCGTCATGATGCCGCTGATGATTTTGGCGATTGCTGTCACATTGCCATCAGCGCTGTCTCTGTACTGGGTATACGGTAACCTGTTTACCATTGTACAAACCTACTTCCTGTATCGTGACAAAGGAAATATGCCAACTCCTAAGGGGGGAGCCTCCAAGTGAAAAAGGTGGTAGCTACGGCAAAAACGATCGACGATGCTGTGCAAAAAGCTTTACTGGAATTGGGAGTGCCGCGTGAGCGGGCAACGATCCAAGTTCTGGAGGAACCAAGCAGAGGGTTGTTTGGACTGATTGGGGCAAAGGACGCTAAAGTGCAAGTAGAATTTCACTTTGATCCGGTTGCACAGGGACGTGACTTTCTTCAAGACGTTTTGTCGAACATGAAGGTGAATGCCAAAGTGGAGACGCGTACAAATGAAGAAGGCATGCTGTTTGACATCCAGGGAACCAATCTGGGAATCATTATTGGCCGCAGGGGACAAACTCTTGATTCATTACAGTATCTCGTAAACGTCGTAGCGAACCGTCATGCGGACAAACATGTACGTATCACTCTGGATGCCGAAAATTACAGGCTGCGTCGCAAGGAAACATTGGAGCAGCTCGCAGATCGTGTGGCGAAAAAAGCGTTATCGACCAAACGGGATGTACGTCTGGAACCAATGTCTGCTGCTGAACGGAAAGTAATCCACGCCTTCTTGCAAAAGAGAGCGGATGTGGTTACCTTCAGTGAAGGAGACGAGCCAAATCGTTATATCGTGATTGCACCGAAAGAAGCCTCTCGCTAGGCTTCTTTTTTTGCCTGAATGTAAGGAAGCAAGCGACGACATATTGAATAATCTCTCTCAAAAAGTTGTCCACTGTGGATAATTGACCAAATGGTTGAGGATTTGCGAAAATGATTATACTGTGGATAACCAAAATGGACGGCAACCTTGGAGAGAGGGTTGCTTTTTCCTATTGGGTGTTTGGGCATATAGATGGATTGGCTGCACTTTCTTTTGGAATTTTTCCAGACGATCTGTTATGCTAGTAAGTTAGTGGCTGACTTGTAAGAGTGGAAAGCTTGAGGTGAACAGCATGAAATTCGATACAATAGCGGCGGTCGCAACACCGATGGGTGAAGGCGGTATTGCCGTGATCCGGGTAAGTGGTACGGAAGCGATCGAAGTTGTGGATAAGATATATAAAGGAAAGCAGCGGTTGTCCACTGTGGACAGCCATACGATCCATTATGGGCACTTGTATGAGCCAAACACAGGTGAACGAGTGGAAGAGGTACTGGTTTCCGTAATGAAGGCTCCCCGTACATTTACGAGGGAGGATGTAGTGGAGGTCAACTGTCACGGAGGAATTGTTTCCGTTGAAAAGGTTCTGGAGTTAATCTTGGATAATGGAGCAAGATTGGCGGAGCCTGGTGAGTTTACGAAGCGTGCGTTCTTAAATGGACGTGTCGATCTGTCTCAGGCTGAGGCCGTCATTGATTTGATCCGGGCGAAGACAGACAGAGCGATGAAGGTCGCATTGAATCAAGTCGAAGGGAAGCTGTCCAGGCTCATTCGGCAGCTGCGCCAAAACTTGATTGAAGCTATGGCCCATATAGAAGTAACATTGGACTATCCAGAGCATGATGTCGAGGAGTTTACACAAAATTTCTTGCGAGGAAAGTGCCTGGAGGTTAAAGGTGAAATCCAGCGACTGTTGCAGACCGCACAGCAAGGAAAAATTTTGCGTGAGGGCTTGTCGACCGCGATTATTGGGCGTCCGAATGTAGGGAAATCCTCTCTATTAAATAGTCTGGTCCAAGAGGAAAAGGCGATTGTGACTGACGTTGCGGGAACGACACGCGATGTCATCGAAGAGTATGTCAATGTGCGCGGGGTTCCTTTGCGACTCATCGATACCGCAGGAATTCGCGATACAGAGGACATCGTGGAGAAAATCGGAGTAGAGAAGTCCAGACAGCTGCTGCAAAAGGCTGACCTTGTGTTGCTCGTGATCAACTACAACGAGCCTCTCTCTGCTGATGATTACGCGATTTTTGAAGCGGCTAAAGGGTTCCATGTTATTGTGATTGTTAATAAATTCGATCTGCCACAAAAAGTGGATTTGGAAGAGATCAAGCGTCATTTCCCTCAGCAGCCGTTGATTATGACGTCAGCGCGTGAGGAAACGGGGATCGATCTTCTGGAGCAGGCGATTGGGGAGATATTCTTCAGTGGTCGTGTGCAGCAGGATGACTTGACCTATGTGAGCAACGCTAGACATATTCAACTGCTTCGTCAGGCGGAACGAGCCATAGATGAAGCGCTGGGTGGAATCGATGATTTGATGCCAGTAGACATGATTCAGATCGACATTAAAAAGTCGTGGGAGCTGCTTGGTGAAGTCATTGGAGAAAGCGTCGGCGAGGATTTGATTGACCAGATTTTCTCCCAGTTCTGTCTGGGTAAGTGATTAGGAGGATAAAAAATGAACGTTGTACCTGCATATGAAGCGGGCTCTTTTGACGTCATTGTCATTGGTGCGGGTCATGCCGGTGCGGAAGCGGCATTGGCGGCTGCACGTATGGGCTGCAGTACATTGCTGTTGACGATCAACCTGGACGCTGTGGCGTACATGCCATGTAATCCTTCCGTAGGTGGTCCGGCAAAAGGCCACGTCGTACGCGAATTGGACGCGCTTGGTGGAGAAATGGGACGCAATACCGACAAAACCCATATCCAAATGCGGATGCTGAATACAGGGAAAGGACCTGCAGTGCATGCCTTGCGCGCGCAAGCAGACAAATTTGCGTATCAGCATGAAATGAAGAAAACGATTGAAAATACTCCGAATCTGATCCTGCGTCAAGCGATGGTGGAAGAGCTGATCGTAAACGATGGAGTTTGTGAAGGGGTTATCACACAAACTGGAGCGCGATACATGGCCAAATCCGTTGTATTGACGACCGGAACCTATTTGCGCGGAAAGATCATCCTCGGGGATCTTCAATACGAAAGTGGACCGAACAACATGCGTCCGTCCATTCGTCTGGCACATCATTTGAAGGAACTCGGTTTTGAAATGACACGTTTCAAGACGGGGACGCCACCGCGTGTTCATAGCAGCAGTGTGGATTTCTCCAAAATGGAGATTCAGCCTGGTGATCCGGTACCGCGCGCCTTTTCTTATGAAACAACGGAATTTATTATGGACCAGCTGCCTTGCTGGCTGACATATACAAATGAAGAAACTCATGGACTCATTAATAGCAATCTGCATCGTGCCCCTATGTATTCGGGAATGATTGAAGGAACCGGCCCGCGTTATTGCCCTTCGATTGAAGATAAGGTAGTTCGTTTTAATGATAAGCCGCGTCACCAAATTTTCTTGGAGCCAGAAGGACGCAATACCGAAGAAATGTATGTACAAGGCTTGTCGACCAGCTTGCCGGAGGATGTTCAGCTGTCTATGCTGCGCTCCATGGCTGGAATGGAAGAAGTCAAAATGATGCGTCCTGGCTATGCGATTGAGTATGATTCAATCGTGCCGACGCAGCTCTGGCCTTCTTTGGAAGCCAAAATCTTGCCTGGCTTGTTTACAGCAGGACAAATCAATGGTACCTCTGGTTATGAAGAAGCAGCGGGTCAAGGTCTCATGGCAGGGATTAACGCAGCACGCCGCGTTCAAGGAAAACCACCCGTCATTTTGGGACGAGAAGAGGCGTACATCGGCGTTTTGATTGACGACCTGGTTACGAAAGGAACGCATGAACCTTATCGTTTGCTTACTTCTCGTGCAGAATATCGCTTGCTGCTGCGTCATGACAATGCGGACTTGCGCCTGACAGATATCGGCCATGAAATTGGTCTGATTAGCGATGAGCGCTACCAGCGATTTAACCAAAAACGCGCGCTGATTGAGCAAGAAAAAGAACGTGTGGCAAACACGCGTGTACGTCCTGAAATGGCACATGTTCAAGAGGTTTTGCGCAACGCAGGCTCCCCTGAACTGACAGATGTCATCGAGCTGGCTCAATTGCTGCGTCGTCCGGAAATCAACTACAGCCACATTGCTCAAATGGTCCCTGCACCCGAAGCACTGCCAGAGGATGTAACGGAACAGGTTGAAATCCAGATTAAATACGATGGCTACATCAAAAAGTCATTGCAACAAGTAGAGCGGATGAAAAAAATGGAGGAGCGCCGCATCCCAACAGATATTGACTACCACCAAATCTCCGGTTTGTCCAAGGAATCCCGCGACAATATGACCAAAATTCGTCCGTTGAACATCGGGCAGGCGGCTCGTATCGCAGGGGTTACTCCAGCAGACATTTCCGTGTTGATGGTATATCTGGAGTACAAACGCGTGGGAGTAGCCGAGTAAGGAGAAAAGCTATGACGAAAGAACAGTTTGCCGAGGTACTTGCAGCCCAGGGGATTTCTTTGACGGATCGTCAGAAGGAGCAGTTTGATCATTTTTTCCGCCTACTGGTGGAATGGAATGAGAAGATGAACCTGACCGGGATTACTGAAGAAGGTCAAGTGTACAACAAGCATTTTTATGATTCGATTACGCCGGCTTTTTACTTTCCATTTGACCAGGTGCAATCAGTTGTTGATATCGGTGGGGGCGCAGGCTTTCCGAGCATTCCTTTGAAAATTTGCTTCCCACATCTGAAAATGACAATCATTGATTCCTTGAACAAGCGTATGAGCTTTTTGCAGCATGTAGCACAGGAACTGGGTCTGGAGAACGTGAATCCTGTACATGGGCGTGCAGAGGATCGTGGGCAAGAAGCGATTTATCGGGAGAAATTTGATCTCGTAGTGGCACGTGCTGTTGCTAGACTCAATTTGTTGTCGGAGTTCTGCCTTCCTTTTGCCAAAGTCGGAGGACACTTCGTCGCTCTCAAGGGAGCGGAGATTACTCCAGAGCTTGCTGAAGCGAAGAAGGCAATCAAGACCCTCGGTGGAAAAACGAGAAAGGTCGAGACATTCCAGCTTTTAGAGGAAGCGGGAGAGCGTAATATCGTCATCATGGAAAAAATAGAAGCGACGCCGAAAAGCTATCCGCGCAAGGCAGGGGTTCCTGCGAAAAAGCCGTTAGTGTAGGAGTCAATGATAAGAGAGGGTCGTAGCCACGTGCTGCGGTCCTTTTTTTCGTGTTGAAAGTTTAAATGAAACTGCCTGTTCCTGATGAATTCTCTCAGATTTGCGTCTTGTATCATGGAGTCTACAACTCGGCATATGCATAGTACTAGCTCCTTCGAAAAACAGTACTTTCCTCCTTTTTTTCGCCAGAATTTCCACCCATATTGCTTCGGCTCTTTCTAGCCTTTATAGCAGGAGCCATCATGGGATAGGAGCGAGAGAGATTCATAAAAGATGTGAGTAGGCAAAGAGGTGCTCGTTTTCGAACGTATAGTCTCGTATGCTTTGGTTCGTGTCTTTTTGGGCTAGCTTCCATTTATGGTATTTCTTCGAGTGGCGTAAATCATGATACGGGGAGGATAGCTGCACAAGTCGTCACAGGCATGGGATTTTTGGGAGCTGGAGCCAATGGTAGAGTGAAAGGCTTGACGACGGCAGCAGGGATGTGGGTTGCATCAGTCATTTGTCTAATGTTCAGTACAGAGATGATAGTGCTGCGATCGTTGCCGCGATTTTTTCGTACCTGACGTTAGACCTTCATAGACATTTTCCTCGCTTGTTTTACCGTCACCAAGATTTCACATCCTACCGATGAGTATGGGAAGTGAAGAGACGACAAAGCACCGTGATCATCACGATTTTTATGAACGTATAGGAATTTTATAAGCAGTACACTCAAGAATTCCGGAGCGCATAATAACTTTCCGCAAAAATGCGGTCGCTCGTCCATGAGAAGGTCCTCGATAGAGGTTATTTTACGAAAATCACAATTGATGTTTCACGTGAAACGTTTTTTGTTAGCAGGAATTGGGCGAATCTTGCAGAATTACATATATATAAATGAACCTGAAGAAAGCGTGTAGGGAAAGAAGATTAGGTCAAAGGCAATTTTACAAACCGACCGGATGGGCAAGAAGAGTCTGTTAATCAGTATGTACTATAGGGCTTGTGAAGCTTTTTTAAAAGTAGCTGCATGCTGTCTCTAACGATGTAAGAGGAGGACCTATGTTAAAAGAGTAGGACTGGACTCACTTACGACGCCAATATGCCATTTTTCCTTAGCAGCAACAATCAAAGAACATATTCAATCTGTCATATCCGGACAATGGATGGGCGAGGGATACAAAATGTTTCGAGGGAGATTCTGTCGTTGATTGGACAGGACCTTTTTCAGTTTCAAGGACGTATTCAAAAAGTTGTCTTATCAGCACCAACAAGGCGGCGAGAAGCTGAAAAAGGAGGAGCGGAATGTAGGGGAGCTACATGAGCACCTGGATTTCGAAGGTAACGCTTGTTTCGTTGTTGCGCAATTTTTCAGGATTTCTTCGTGATCAAAAATGACTTTTTGAACACCTCTTCAAAGACTTAAAAATAGCACGGATGGAACGGGTAGAAGTGGGGGATTTTTCTATGGCAGTTAAAGATTCATTTTCTCGGATTTTTGGCTTGACGGACAAGACAGAGAACGAAGAAATCAAACAAATACCAGTTGAGGAGATCGTACCGAATCCATATCAGCCTCGAACTGTATTTGATGACGAGAAAATTGATGAGTTGTGTCAAACGATACGAACTCATGGGCTCATTCAACCGATTGTCGTGCGGGTTCGCGATGGTCGTTATGAATTGATTGCCGGGGAACGACGTTTGCGCGCAACTAGAAAATTGGGCATGGAGAGGATTCCTGCGATTGTCAAAGAGTTTAATGACTCGCAAACAGCCTCTATCGCATTAATTGAGAATTTGCAACGAGAAGGTTTGACAGCCATTGAAGAGGCAGTCGCATATCAAAAGCTGATTGATTTGCACAATTTGACGCAAGAGAGTCTTGCTCAGCGTTTGGGCAAAGGACAATCGACAATCGCAAACAAACTGCGCTTGCTCCATTTACCGCAAGAAATTCAAGATGCCTTGTTGTCCAGACAAGTTACAGAGCGTCATGCAAGGGCTCTAATTCCGTTAAAAGATCCAGAATTACAAAATAAAGTCCTGCTGGAGATTTTGGAGCGGGAATGGAATGTGAAACAGACGGAAGTACGTGTGAAGCAGCTGCTAGAATTGGCTGAGAACCCAAAATCGGAAAAAGATGCGAAGCCTCGCTGGAAAGCATTCTCAAGGGATACGCGAATTGCGATTAATACCGTTCGGCAATCGATCGATATGGTGATCCAGACGGGCCTGCCTGTAGAGACAGCGGAAGAAGACCATGATGAATTCTATCAATTCACCATTCGTATTCCGAAAAACAAGGAAACAGGGAAATAAATGTAGATGGTAACCAAAAAGGCGACATTGTCGCCTTTCTTTTTGGGCAAATGCTGATTATTTATAGAAAATGATGCTTTCTGCACGATTAAATTTCCAGAAATAAGCATTTTTCGTGAAAAAGCTAGGGAAATCTGCATTTTTGGGACAAAAATCAGGCTTTTTTGTCTCACTATCTAAAAAAAACAGCGTACGACCAAGCTGCAAATCTGATAACATGGAGAGTACCAACCTGTGCATACTGCTGGTTTGCTCGATAATCAATGAGGATAACTTTCAGAGGCTTTTTTCATCTTATTGTGTACAGGCCATGTAAAGGTAACAGAATGGCAACGAACGAAGAAAGTTGTAAAAAAGATTATCGTTTTACAAGAATACGAGCAAATCGTAAATAGACTCGAATGACTAACTAGATGAGGATACAGAAGATGACTTTGAAAGACGTATTGGAGAGTGTACTGGTCAAGCCACAAGCTTTCCTACACGACAAAAAAGAGGTGGAGAAGTTGGGAAAAATCATTGCGGTTGCGAACCAGAAAGGCGGCGTCGGGAAAACGACTACGTCCGTCAATCTAAGTGCTTGTTTGGCCGCATTGGGGAAAAAGGTGCTGCTGGTTGATATTGATCCGCAAGGAAATGCCACCAGTGGGATCGGGGTAAATAAGGCAGATGTAAAGTACTGCATTTATGATGTCCTGATCAATGATATCAACCCCGTCGATGCGACTTTGCCGACTGAAATTGACGGATTAATGATCATCCCTGCCACCATTCAATTGGCAGGTGCGGAAATCGAGCTGGTTCCTACGATTTCTCGTGAGGTTCGTCTGAAAAAGGCACTGGAAGTAGTCAAGGACAAGTACGATTACGTCATTATCGATTGCCCGCCATCCTTGGGGATTTTGACCGTTAATTCTTTGACAGCATCTGATTCGGTCTTAATTCCAATCCAATGTGAATACTATGCGCTTGAGGGCTTAAGCCAGCTGTTGAACACCATTCGTTTGGTCCAAAAACATTTGAATTCACAGCTTGCTATCGAAGGTGTTGTGCTGACGATGCTCGATGCACGTACGAATCTCGGTCTGCAAGTGATTGAAGAAGTGAAGAAGTATTTTCAGGACAAAGTATACAAGACAATTATTCCTCGAAATGTACGCTTGAGTGAAGCACCGTCACACGGACAAGCCATCATTACGTACGATCCACGCTCACGAGGAGCGGAAGTCTATACTGATTTGGCGAAGGAAGTGGTAGGGGTATGAGTAGAGGATTGGGAAAAGGGCTGAATGCACTTATTACTTCCAATCTCATCGAAGAAGGGGAACAGGTAAAAGAGGTTTCCATTAATGAGATTCGTCCTAACCCTTATCAGCCCCGCAAAGAATTCGAGCAATCAGCTATCGAGGAACTGGCACAGTCGATCAAAGAGCATGGAATCATCCAACCGCTGATTGTTCGGAAAAGTATCAAAGGTTACGAGCTAGTAGCTGGGGAAAGACGACTGCGTGCTGCAAAGGTAGCGGGGTTAAAAGAGGTTCCGGTAGTAGTAAAGGCGTACACAGATCAGCAATTAATGGAGATTGCCCTGATTGAGAACTTGCAGCGGGAAAATCTGAATCCACTCGAAGAGGCAGAGGCTTATGACAAGCTGATTTCCCACCATGATTATACACAAGAACAGCTTGCGCAAAAGATTGGGAAGAGTCGACCGCATGTAGCCAACATGCTTCGTTTGCTGCAACTGCCGGAGAAGATCCGAAAAATGGTTTCGGCAGCCGAACTATCCATGGGACATTCGCGCGCTTTGCTTGGGGTAACTGATAAGAAAGTACAACAACAGCTTGCAAATGACGTGGTGGAAAAAGGATTAAGTGTTCGTCAGCTGGAAGAGCTTGTGAAGCAGCTCAATGTTTCACGTGAAACAAAAAAGAAAAAGCCAGCGAAAAACGAGCCAGTATTGATCGAGATGGAGGAACGACTACGCAGTCGTTTTGGAACATCGGTCAAGATTAAAAAAGGAACAAAGCGCGGCAAGATCGAAATCGACTTCTATTCACAGGAAGACTTGGAGCGAATCATCGAAATGCTGAATATAGAGAAGTAAGTCCAGGAGGTAAGGTAGTCATGGCGATCATCTATTTGGATAACGCAGCTTCTACATGGCCGAAGCCACCGGCAGTCAAAGAAATGATGGCCGAGGTCATCGAGGATTTTGCTGCAAATCCTGGCCGAGGTGGACATGCACTGGCGATGAAAGCGAGTAAAGCTGTGTTTCGGACACGAGTGCAAGTGTCACGGTTGTTTGGGATTCAAAACCCGAATAACCTCTTTTTTTATCTCAATGCCACTCAAGCGCTTAATCAAGCGATAAAAGGATTCTTACAAGCAGGAGATCATGTTGTTTCTTCGTCTGTCGAGCATAATTCGGTAAGACGTCCCATCGAGTACATGCGCAAAAACAACCAAGTAGCAGCTACTTTTGTCGAGCCGAGAGAAGACCATCAATTCTATGTAGAGGATTTTGCCAAGGCAATTACACCCGCAACAAGGTTAATCGTTGTGAGTCATGCCTCCAATCTGACGGGTGTTATCCTGCCTGTAGCAGAACTGGGAAAACTGGCAAAAGAGCACGGAATTACGTTTTTGGTGGATGCTTCTCAGTCTGCTGGTGTTTTGCCTATCGATGTAGAGGCAATGAATATTGATATGCTTGCTTTTCCTGGGCACAAAGGGCTGTATGGTCCACAAGGTACAGGTGGTTTGTACGTGAGGAGTGACATTGATCTCGAACCTTTGATTCATGGGGGGACAGGCAGTCAGTCTGAAGCGATTGATCAACCGACAACTCGTCCAGACCGATACGAAAGCGGGACACTCAATACGGTTGGTTTGGCAGGGCTGCAAGCAGGTGTTGATTTTGTCATGGAAAAAGGTGTGGACAACATTCGTCAGCACGAATGGGAATTGGTGAAGCAAACGATCCTTGGATTGCAGACAATCGACGGTGTACATGTCTACGGACCGGGGATTGAGATCGAACGTGTAGGCGTGGTTGCTTTTAATATCGGAGAGGTGGATGCAGCAGAGGTGTCGTTTATCCTGGATCAACAATACGGGATTGCGACGAGATCGGGTTTTCATTGCACGCCACTGGGTCACCAGACTGCCGGTACCGAGCAACGTGGAGCGGTTCGAGCCAGCTTTGGAATTTTTAACTCAGAGAAAGATGTAGAAGCGCTTCATAACGCTGTTCGGGAAATAGCAGCAGCGTTTGTGTAAGGGTAAGGCATCTGTAGGGGGACAGCGCAAGTGATCTTGCTGGGAACATTGGTCAACGCCGGAGCAATCATCTTAGGGGCATTGTTAGGCAGAATGTTGAAGCGAATTCCGGAGTCGATGCGACAAACCGTCATGCAAGGAATTGCTCTGGCCGTATTCGTGTTGGGCATTAAAATGTGCCTGGGTTCGGATAATTTTTTACTCGTGATTATCAGTATTGTGCTAGGAACAGTAATAGGTGAATGGATTGGGATTGAAAAAGGCTTAAACAATCTGGGTCACTGGCTGGAAAGGAAAGTTGGGGGGAGCCAAGGCAGTATCGCCACTGGCTTTATCACGGGGACACTGGTGTACTGTATTGGAGCCATGGCTGTACTAGGTTCATTGGACAGTGGTTTGCGTAACAACCACGAGGTACTGTTTATGAAAGCAATGCTAGACGGATTCTCTGCGATCATTTTCGCATCAACGCTAGGAATCGGTGTCATCTTTTCGGCAGTGCCCGTGTTTTTATATCAAGGCATGATCGCGCTATTATCTACGAGCATTTACAGTGTGGTGAGCGAAACGATGCTGAATGCGATCCTGGTAGAAGTAACGGCGGTAGGTGGCTTGATGATTATTGCCATTGGATTAAACGTTTTGGAGATCAAACAGATAAGGGTAGCCAACATGATGCCAGCATTACTGATTGCAGCAGTCGGAGTTCCCTTTATCGATTGGATTTCAAAGCTGTTTTCATAGTTCGCAGAGAGGCTCTTCCTTCGGGAGGAGTCTTTTTTTATGAAAAATCAACTATCATCGATAAAAATAGCATGCGATAATATGATACAAAAACTCGATTTGCGAGCAAGGATGGATAAGCGGGACGGAACAATACAGTACGACAGCATGTTTGGGGAGAGAACGGTTATGTTGGGTGTTATCGTCAATCCTGTATCAGGTAATGGCACAGGGTTGAAAGTATGGAGGCAAATTGAGGCGACGCTACGACGTCTGGGAGCGCCTTTTCATGTCAGGTTGACATCAGGAGAGGGGGACGCCGAAAAATTATCAAAAGAGCTGATTGAAAAAGAGGGAGTAAATAAAATCATTGCTGTCGGAGGGGATGGTACTGTCCGAGGCGTGATAAACGGGATATACGAATCAAAACAAGATTGTCGATTTGGATTGGTGCCGGCTGGTTCCGGGAATGATTTTGCTCGCGGACATGGAATTCCGATGAAACCGTTACAGGCATTAGAGCGAATTCTGTCGGAAAAAGGGGAAAAGCGAATCGATCTACTTTTATTGAATGGAGAAGTAGCTGTGAATTCAATTGGGGCTGGATTCGATGCACAGGTAGCAAAGATAACAGATCAAGCTGTGTACAAAGCTTGGCTGAATCGGTATAAGCTCGGAGCACTCGCCTACATTATATCGGTGATTCGCGTCGTATGTACGTATCAGCCATGTGACATCGTACTGAACGTTGATGGTCATGAGGCTAGTTTAGAGGCTGTCTGGCTAGTTGTCGCTGCCAATATTCCGAATTACGGAGGAGGAATGCTGATTTGTCCCGATGCTATCCCGGACGATGGCATCGCAGACATTTGCGTAGTAAGTGGTGTGAGCCGACTCGGATTGTTAGCTGCTTTTCCGAAAATATTCACAGGAGCTCATCGTCATCATCCGGCTGTCCGGTTTTATAGGGGCAAGCAGATAACGATACAAGCAGCGGGACAGCTGCCTGTCCATGCAGATGGAGAAAGTGTAGCGCCAACGCCGATCAGCGCCCAAGTGATCGAAAAGTACCTGACGATTTATGTATAAAAAAATAGACCTGTCATCCGTTGAGGGAGAGAACAGATCAAAAAGCAAGTTTTCTAAAGAGGGGTGGAACCTTTTGCAGAAAGAAACGGTCAATCATATAAGACACTATCGAATCGACTAGGCGTAGAAGCCAGTGTTACGGCTTTGGCCAGTCCGGAAGCTATGATATCTGCCATGTTCATGACGATGGAGAGCCGGGTATTTTGAAGGACAAAATACTCCATGAATCCCCCTACGTTGACAATCCCCGTAATGTGGAAGGAACCAACAGGAGGAAGCTCTTTTTTTACACCAGCCCCTGGTTTTAGTGGACCATTAATCACATTGATGTTTCCGACGTGGCTAAATTGACCTAAACAGGCATCGACCGCAATAAGTGTAGCTGTCGGATGATTCGTGTGGATGAGCTCTAATTTTTCCTTAAGATTCATGGCGTGTACAGGGTCCTCAAGCGTTCCGTACACTTGCAAAAAACGAGGTGACTGTGCGATGAGCTTGGTTCCTACTAATGGGCCTAGGGCATCACCAGTAGAACGGTCTGTCCCAATACATACAATGACAAGGTCGTCATCGAACCGATTTAAGCGAAAGCGCTGGGCAAGGTGACCGGCGAGATGCTCGTCTGCGTTTTCACTGCGGTATTCCACTTTAAAAGGTGGCAAAGAATAATCCTTGCGATTATCAGATGTACTCATGGAAACCCCCACTCTTGCCGACTTGGCTTAAACCAACCTGTAAAAGGTTATATAAAAGTATTCACAGTATCGTACCGATATGACATTTTTATACCTGCTAATGGGAAAGTTACGTAGGTTTTGAAAACTCAGCAGGCTGGCATGCATGAAAACGAACAGGTAAAATAAGAGGAGCCTATGGCAGTTTGCGTGAAAGAGATAAGGGGGAGTGAAATGGGAGGAGAGACAGTGCTGATCGCGTTTGATTCCACGCAGCAAGCCTTGCGGGCAGAAATGCTGCTGGAGTACGAAGATATTGAAATTGATACAAGACCAACGCCAAAAGAAATAACGGCAGGCTGTGCCCTTTCCATTGAGTTCTCACTGTCGGATTACTCACGAGCGAAAGCGATCATGATGGAACAACAAGTGGTAATACGAGGATACTTCCGTCAGTTTTTTGGCCAGTATAGCGAGGTCGACGAAAACGGGGAGCAGAAGGAGCGGGAGGAATGAATCAAGCTAGTTTCTTTGAAAGAATTTATGCTCAGGTATATGCGTATGTGACAGATGCAGATATGTGGGTAAATATAGGGATGGCTGTACTGAAAATAGCCGCGATCATCCTGTTATCGCGAATCGTCGTTTCCGTTGTGCAATCAGGCGTAAATAAAGTGTTCCAGCACCGCCACGGAAGCAAGATACAAATGGATCAACGCCGGGTGGACACGATGCGGGTGCTCGTCAACAATATCGTTCAGTACGGCATTTACTTTTTGGCGATTCTCATGATCTTGCAGCTGTTGGGCATTGATTTGCGCCCTGTTTTGGTAAGCGCAGGGGTACTGGGACTGGCAGTCGGTTTCGGGGCGCAAAGTCTCGTGCGTGATATCATTACGGGATTCTTCATTATTTTTGAGGATCAATTTGCTGTCGGAGATGTCGTAACGATCAACAATCTGACAGGAACGGTGCAGGAGATTGGTCTGCGCATTACAAAGGTGCGAAGCTGGACGGGGGAGGTACACATCTTTCCAAACGGCACGATTAATCAAGTGACCAACTTTTCTTTGCAAAATACGTTAGCGGTTGTCGACGTATCTGTAGCGTATGAAGAGGATCTGAACCAAGTGGAGTCTGTGCTTAAAGAAGTATTGGCATCGGCTCAAACAGAATTGACGGATATCGTAGCTGAGCCACAGATTTTGGGGGTACATGCACTGGGACCTTCCGAGGTCATCATCCGTGTTACGGCTGAGTGCAAGCCGAACACCCATCACGGAGTCAATCGAAATTTACGTGCGAAGATCAGAACGGAATTAACCAACCGAGGGATTCAAATTCCGTATCCAAAAATCGTCGCGGTGTCTGGAAAGGGAACAGTGTAGAGAGGAGAAAGAGAAATGGAACGCAAGCAATTTGGACTGGGGGATGTCGTACAGATGAAAAAGCCGCATCCATGTGGCACGAATGCGTGGAAAGTCATACGCATGGGCATGGATGTGCGAATCAAATGTACGGGTTGCGATCATAGTGTAATGATTGGACGACTAGAATTTGAACGCAAGCTGAAAAAGATACTGATTCGCGCGGAGGAAGAACCGCAAGCATAGACCATATTTCTTTGATCAACCCATCTGTCTTTTTCTACAATGCCTGTAAACGATGAATCGACGCGCTTATATTCTTCAGGGAGCGGTTTCATCGTTTTAGACGGGAGGGGTTCGATGAAAAAGATGAGTGTTCGGTGGTTGCAATGGGTAGTAGTGCTAGCGCTTTTCCTGGTTCCATCACAGGGAGTGTGGGCAAAGTCGGCAAACGAATGGGGAGTGAAAATATCCCCAGCTGACAAATCGGCGGAAATTAACCCGGATCAAATCATTACACTGACGTTTTCGGGACCGGTTTCGTTAAAAAATGGGCAAGAGCTCACCGACAAGTCTGGTCTCTCGATCATTTCGCTCACGGATACGAAAAAAAAGAAGGTTCGTTTTACGGCGAAATGGAACAAAACAGATCGAAGCATGATGATTGATCCGGTAGGCAATCTGGAAGCAGGGGCGTCTTATCGAGTGAGCCTGCTGGCCAAAAAGTTGAAGGATCAGCGAGGCAATTTGAATCCAGAGCTGGCCAGCACGTTTCAAACGAGAAAACCTGTGGATAATATCGCTCCGCAAGCAGTCATGTTGCCCGGACACGGGGCTAAACATGTATCGCTTCAGGATAAAGTGACACTCCAGTTTGTAGAAGAGATTGCTTTGGTTAGTGGTGGAGTCCTATCCAGCAAAACGGCCGGGCCATTAGTTCGTGTGACAGATGAAAAAGGGATTATTGTTCCGCATACCATTACGTGGAACAAAAGCAAGCGGATGTTGTCTGTGAAGCCAAAAGGAAAATGGCAGCCACATACGAGATATCAGGTAAGTCTTATCGCCGGTTTGGTAAAGGACACAGCAGGTAATGTAAATCAAGCGCAGTGGATAACTTTTCAGACCGGGTCGAAATAGTTCTGGTTCAAGCATGTGGATAAAAAAAAGGATGCAGCCAATAGAGGCGCATCCTTTTTCCTTTTGTACGATCAAATGTATCTCCCGGTGATAGTACGTAGGTTATGACTGATCATTATCCCTAGGCTGCATTGCCTTGGCTATGATCTATGTGGAATTGGAGAAGGTAAGGCTGCTGAGGATGCAAGCTTACCTTCAGATAGGCTGGATGGCAGCGGAGTAGGTTAGTCGCAGTCGCAACCTACGATAACGAGAAGGATGAACAGAACCAAGATCAGCGCGAAATCGTCGAAGCCGTTAAAGATACCCACTTGCTAACACCTCCTACCGTAGTTTCAATACTCATGCTATGTAGGAACCCACAACGAGGTATAGGCGGATGCCCCAGTTCCAAGGAAAATAAGTTATTCACAGCATATCCACAGAAAATGTGGACAACTTTTTGCAGAAAAAAGGAGTGTCTGCAAATGCTGAGGGGGATAAAAAGTTGTTAGTAAATATTTATCCACAGACTTATCCACAAAAGTGAATTTTCTCTGGATAAATTGACGGTTGTTATTGAATATTTGAAAAATTTTTATTAGTAAGAAGGAATTTGGCAGGTGAAAATATAATTACACACTTATAATTTTGGCAAAAATAGATAGAAGAAAAGGGGCGATTGAGATTTGAAGAAGCAAGTATTTGCATCAGTTACGGCTTTGGCCATTGCATTGTCGACAGTATCCGTACCATTCATTCCTTACAGCACGCAGGCGGTAGCTCTTGCTGCTGAGAAGCCTTCTTATCAAACTCGCACTGAGATCCCAGATGCGTACAAGTGGAAGCTGGATCATATTTATCCGACTGTTAAGGAATGGGAAAAGGATGTTGCTAAGGTTGAATCTTTAGCAAACGCTTTCACAAAGCACCAAGGCAAGCTGGGTACATCTTCTGCTGCCATGCAAGCGGCATTCGATGACTATGTTGAATTGATGCGCTTAAATGACAAAGCATACGTGTATGCAAACATGTCTCTCGATGTAAACTCCGCGAATCCTGATCTGCAAAAGCTGGGAGACCGCGCTGAGAAAATGTACACGCTTGTCACAGAAAAAACTTCATGGGTACAGCCTGAAATCGTTGCGATTCCCGATGACAAAATAAAGAGCTTACTGTCAGAAAAGGAGCTTGAGCCTTACAAGCTGTTTATCGAAGACATGCTGAGAACGAAGCCGTACTCACTCTCTGCGGATATGGAGCAGCTCTTGGCGAAATCGTCGCCATTGGGCGGTGCGCCTACTAATATTTACAGCATGCTGTCCAAAGACGTGAGGTTCCCTAAAATCAAAGATGAGACAGGCAAGGAAGTTCAGTTGACTCGTGCCAATTTCATTTCCTATATGGAAAGCAAAGATCAAAATGTGCGCAGAGAAGCGTTCAAAGCGTATTATGGGGCTCTGATCGATTTCCAAGACTCGTTTGCATCAACATTGGCTGCCAAAGTAAAAGGAGATAATTTTTACGCAGCGGTACGCAATTACGATTCTGCGCTGGAGGCAAGCCTGACACCGAACAACGTACCCACGAAGGTGTATGATGAGCTGATTGACACGGTAAATGACAATCTGCCATTGCTGCATCGCTACATTTCCTTGAAAAAGAAAATGCTTGGCGTGAAGGAATTGCACATGTACGACATTTACGTGCCGATCGTTCCATCTGATGACAAATATATTTCCTTCGACGAAGGAAAGAAAATTGTCGTTGATGGTTTGCAGGTAATGGGTGACGACTATGTCAAGGCAATGTCTGAAGGCCTTGATGGCGGCTGGGTAGATGTCTATTCCACCGATGACAAGCGCACGGGTGCTTACCAATGGGGTGCTTATGACACACATCCATACGTACTGTTGAACCACCAAGGTACGCTCGACGATGTGTATACGATCGCCCATGAGATGGGACATGCGATGCAGTCCTATTACACGAACAAAAACCAGCCGTACATTTCGTCCAACTACCCAATCTTTACGGCAGAAGTGGCTTCGACCATGAATGAAACTCTGCTGTTCAAGAGCATGTACGCGAAGGCGAAGACGAAGGAAGAGAAGATGTATCTCTTGAATCACTATCTGGAAAACTTCCGTTCTACGCTGTTCCGTCAGACGCAGTTTGCGGAGTTTGAGAGAGCGATTCACGAGAAGGAACAAGCCGGGGAATCTTTGAATGCGGAAGCGATCAAGAAGATCTACCTCGACATCAACAAAAAGTACTACGGAAAAGACATGGTTTCCGATGAGGAAATCGGTATGGAATGGGCACGTGTGAGCCATTTCTACAACTATAAATACTACGTCTATCAATACTCGACGAGCTTTGCCGCTGCACAAGCATTAGCGAAGCAAATTATGGATGAAGGTCAGCCAGCAGTGGATCGCGTTCGCAAAAACTTCCTCGAAGCGGGTAACTCTGCTCCGCCTATCGAGGTGCTGAAAGCAGCAGGGGTGGACATGTCCACGTCCCAGCCAATCGAGCAAGCGATGGAAATCTTTGAAGAGACATTAAATGAGCTGGAAAAGCTGGTAAACGAGAAGTAAAGAAGCAATAGAAGCAAAACAGGCTCCCTTCCATTACGGATAGGAGCCTGTTTTTTGTATGTATCAGTAGGCAATGCCGACTCTCGTTCGCACGTACTCGGAAGTAGAAAGCTGCTGATACGTAAACTCCGCCGTATCCGGCACGGAAATTTGCATCCCATCTACAGGCAGCTGATGAGCCTCGACCCGGTAAGTGCCTGTATACTCGCCATCTGGCAAATAAGTCGGGCAAACAATGGTCCAATCGAGCTCAGACTGTTCCAAGAGCGAGAATGCCTTGTGATGTTCCTCGGCAGCACGCGTCAATTTTTGTCTGGACTCACTGGATTGATAGCGAAGCAGGTCAGGAGAAACTCTGCTTTGCAAGATGCCGGCGGTGCCCACCGTAATAATGCGTGACACGCCTTCACGTTTCATTGCTTCAATAATATAGGGAGTTCCTTCGGATAACGTCGTTGCTTTATCTGTCCCGAGCGCGCTAATGACTGCGTCAACTCCACGCATGGCTGATGCAACATCCTTTTGAGCGAGGACGTTTCCGGTCAGAACGTGCAGATTTTCATCAGCCAGATGAAGGAGCTTGTCTGCTGAGCGAACTAGAACGGTTATTTCATGACCATCTTTTCGTGCATAGTCGAGGATATGGCTTCCTACGCGACCAGTGGCACCGAGAAGTAAGAGTTTCATTTTTGTAGTCACCTCGTACCATTTATTTTACCGTAGCAAACAGATTCTGTTTGTCTAGTCTAGCATTTCTTTTTTTGTCCCACCACCTGGAGCTATGATGAGCACAGGAAGAGACAAGTAAAAAAGCTTCCACAAGGAGACAATTGTAATCTGAAAACCAAATCTATATACTTAAAAGGATGTCAGGATGATGATGAGGGAGTGTATATAGATGGGTGCATCATGCGGGATTGTAGGTCTCCCTACAATCCGAGTAGTTAATCAGCATACCAGGTAATTACCACTTCAGATGCATTCGAAATATTTACATGATGAATGAGTTGCCGAATTGCATTTTTTGATTTCATACGGTCGAGAGACAATACATCATCAATTAATCGTTTCACTTTCTGTTGGACGATAACCCCGGCGTTTTCCTGCTCCGATTTTTCCATCTCCTTTAGCTGCTCAAGCAAATGTTGTCGATCCTTTTCAATTCTTTCCTTGGCTTTTTTCAAATCATGAGTTGTAATCAAATCATCCTCATAAGCTTCAATCTGTCTTTGAGCTTTCAAATCCAATTTACGAAGGCGATCTTGAATGGAAGCTTTGTCAGCTCGCTTCTCCGAATTTATTTTAGCGACGGTTATTTCCAGATCATTTGGATCGGCAATTGCAATTTTTTTGATTTCACCTATAACAGTAAATTCCAAGTCATCACGCAGAAGGTGATGGAAGTAGCAGCCACCTTTTTTCATGTAAGTATTGCATACATAGCGGAAGTATATATTTTTCCCATGCTTCGAATCTTTGCGTCCAACCATCTTTCCGCCGCAATGAGTGCAAACAAGCAGCCCTGTTAAGAGGTAATTTGTTTCGTCGACATATCTACTTGCAGATTGTTTGCGGGACTGGAAAATTTTTTGGATAGCATCAAAGGTATCACGATCCAAGATCGGTTCGTGGTGGTTTTCTATGCGAATCCATTCTTCCTCGGGACGGGTTAAAATCCGTGTGCCTTTCCGGTATGTACGATTGTAAACAAAATCCCCAACAAGTGTTTCTCGCTTTAACAGTTCACGAACAACTCTATCTTGCCACTGGTTACCATCCTTAGTTGTTATGCCTCTTTCGTTAAGACGTTTCGCAATTTCCCATGCCCCACGTCCTTCCAATGCCCATCTTGCCATTTGGTGAACAGCTAGTGATTCTTCCAGATTTATTTCTAAAGAGCCGTTCTTCACTTCGTAACCAAAGCAGGGCCTTGAAATGATCTTTTCGCCTTTCCTCGCGATTGATCGCATGTTATCTCGGACACGTTCAGAAATACGCTCACGCTCAAATTCTGCCACCATACCGAGCATTTGAAGCGTCATCCGACCGGCAGGGGTTGTCGTATCAAATGCTTCAGACGCAGATACATAACTACAATTGTGTTTTTCTAAATAATCGATCACCGAAAGTATATCGAACAGACGGCGCGAGAGCCTGTCTAATTTAGTTGTAATGATCAATGTGTATTTTTCCGTCTTTACATCACTTAGCAGGCGAGCAAGTTCGGGACGACGCAAATCTTTGGCGGAGTATCCGTCATCTTCGTAGATAGTAGGAGCAGGCCATCCCATTGCTTTACAATAAGAACTCAGACGATCGCGCTGCTCGTCAAGAGAAAATCCTTTTTCAGCTTGTTCTTCGGTACTTACACGTATGTAACCAGCTATACGCATACTCACTTATAAACAACCTCTTTTTCCTTTTTTCGTTGTATGGCTACCCTGAACATTTCTTTTGCTTCGTTACACCCATTAGCCAGATTGGCTTTCCGATACAAACTTCGATGGTAGGAAAGGAGTTTAAGATCATTTTTTGCTTGAATGATTCGACTTTTTATTTGATTATAACGCCGTAAGGCAAGTGACACTGTAACATTGAACACATGTGCCCAATAATTAACGACATTCTTTTCATACAACGGCACCTCAAGCTTCTGCACCATAAAGAAAGGGATCGCAGCATACTGCTGAAATAGAGATGCTTGTGTTTCCTGAAGATCACGAAATGCTTTAGGTAACACTTTCTGATTTCCAACATGACGGAGTGGGTGACAGAGCTCATGAAAAAACTGGGATCGTTGAACAGGATTGTCTAAACGGCTATCAAGGCTAATCAAAAATTCTCCAGTGCCATCGTCATCCCAATAAGCATGCGATCTTGTTGGTAGATACAAGATTTCCCCACCAAACACCTCAGCGATACGGTGTATGTCAAGGTCGTTAGGTGTATAGATCGAGTGTGTAAAGTACATCTCGTTGATCCACTCTTCGAGAGGGGAAGTTTTGTAGTGTGTATAGTCCAAAATTAAAACCTCCTCAATCAACAAACGTTTGTTCGGTTTATCAGTTAAAATTAATGCCCATTTTAGGGCATTTTATAGATTAGTTGCTATTTTCCTTTGCGTTCCTTTGCTTTCCGTTCTTTCATTCTCCTAAATAGCTCTAGGCTTTCTTTGAGGTAGTCCATTTCTTCCTCATCTAGTTCTTCCACTCCGCCATCGATAAAAGCCAAGCCTTGGACTGGGGCGTTCTCATTTTGAGGAATCCTTTTTGCTGTGGATGAAAGGGCGCTAGTTTCTTCTAAATAACCAGCTTTTTTAATTAGCTCGTTGTACTCTATTCCTCTGAGATATGGAGCGAGTGATTTTAGAGTCTCAATACTGGTTTTGTTTGTTCCAGCCTCAAGCCGATTGATCGTAGAGTGACTCACCCCTGATTTTTCGGCAAGCTCTCGCTGACTCCTATATCCACTTTTTTCTCTCAGTTCAGCAAAGAAAATACCAAACTCTTTTAGGTTCATAGTCACATCACCATCCTCATCATAACAAAAAACGTTGCATTCATGAAACGTTTTTTGTAACATACATGAAATTTATTGTTGCAAGTATGTTACAACCGTGTTAAATTAATTGTGTAACAAGCGTGAGACAAGGGGGTGCAACAGTGAAGGTTCTTTTAAAACCCGGTGTACTTGATGATCTTAGGCATAAGTTGAAGTTTACTGACAAGAGATTTGCTGAATTCATAGGTGTCTCTAGAAGTCAGTTATGGCGTGCAAAACTTCCTCCAAGTGATAAACGCTTTTCCCTTGGAGAGGATTTTATCGCTAAAGTACTGTCGGCTTTTCCAGATCATACATTTGAAGACATATTTTTTTTGGATGATCTGTCACATTCGTGTGACAGTGGTGTTCCAGCTTGAAAGGAGTTAACTCATGAAAAAACAACGTCCACAAATCCGCGTTGTAGGCCACAGGGTTGTAAGTCGTAAAGACCCCACGAAAGTTCTGGGCGATAGACCAGAGAACTTCCCGTATCTGGTCGCTGCGTGTAAAGCTGCCATCGCAACGATGACGACCAATGAGGTTCACGTAGTGAAGAGGGTGGCAAATCAGTGAACTACTCCGAAATAAACGGCCTGCATGAAACCGCCAGTGCCAAAGAAGCAAACGATCTGCTTCAAGAAGGCTGGACGTTATACGACATCGAGAAGAGAAACGGACGGTATACGTTCCTTCTGGTGAAGCTGTAAAACTGCTCCGAGAAAAAACCACACAACTGCATAGAGCGCCGAAGAGCGGGAGCGAGCGATTTGATCTGTGAAAGCAGGGAGCCGCGCCATAATACATTCCACCAAATCACCGGGTAAGGGTGAAACAAGGTCAAGGTGGGGTCACTGCCAAGACTCGACGCTGCATGCAGTTGTGTGAAAGGAAAGTGAGGTGATCAATTTGTTAGATGAACTCGATCATTTGGTTAAACGCATCGGTTGGTACACCAAGAAAGTCAAACAATCAGCAAAATGGCCACGAGAGAAACGGGAACGTCGGCTTCCAAAGCTTCTGGCTTACAAAGAAAGGCTTCATGAACTGATCAGAAAAAGAAAGCCCTCGGCTCATATGGCTGCCGAGGGAGAGTCTGGAAAGTGAGCTTGGATTCATTGTACATCGAAAATCGAATAACGCTGGTAAGGATGGTGCGAACAAATGAGCGACTTTGGTAGACAGTTAGGTCAGTCACTTCAAGAGGCGGGCATGACACAGTTAGCTTTCGGCTTCGAAGCTAATGTAAGCCGGGAGGCAGTTTCTTCATACACCACGGGGAGAATTATGACGCCGCCCGATGTTAAGTCGAAAGCTATACAAGTGACAAACAATCCATTTCTTTCAATTGCAGCAGCTTATGAGTCGTCAGCAGGTACAAGCCCAGTCATTTTGGATGGCGACAATGTGGAGCTAAACAGGCACACCGTTGTTGCTAAAACGGTAGAGGAAGTCGAGGAGTTGCTTCTAGCCATAAGGCGGGTCCAGCCCATCCTTTTAAAACCGCCGTCCACATGGAGTACATCAGAAAAGCATCAGATTGAACACTTGATCCAAGAGACGTTGGACGTGGTTACATCGACAACACACATGGCGGCGGTGATCACAAAGGAAGGAAAGCTGGGCTGGATTGCTCAATGGACGAAACACAAAACAAAGCTTTTGAGCAAAGGTTTTATAAAAGTGATGAAAGGGGCAGGACGTCATGAGTGATCAGTACATGGTTTTTGATAAAGAGCAGTTGTTCATAGTAATTGGAGCTTTGGTAAAAGAAAAGGTCAGGCTTGATCGTGAGGGTGATGAATGGCAAGGCAAACGGATAATTTCAACAGCAAATACACTGTTTGAAATGTACTGCGGTAAACCTGGTTATTTGGACGAAGAACAGCTTGAACAAACAGCAAAAGCATTGGAAAGAGCAGTCGAAGAAGGTAGGGGATTGTCAAACAGCAAGGCGTCAGAAGCTTTGTGGCTTGCTTCTCGACTACGTCAGATAAAGGCAAAGCGGGAGAGTCGATTTTTTAAAGCGCCTTATGTAATGGTGAAGGGCAAGCGGAAAGCGGTTCTCTTGAAAGCAAGAGAAGTTGCAGCATTCCTGAAATATGAAAAAACCGCCCGCGACGAACGGACGGCTTAGAAAAACACTGTATTAGAAGAATACCACAACAGTGTAGAGGAGGACAAGCCCATGAGTAAATCGCTTTTAGATAGAGGCATTATCGCAGTAGAAAACATTGATTCGAAAGGGGATCGCTGGGCCGCATTTACGGCAAACGGAAGTTTGAAAATCAGCGAATTCTCCAAAGTGACTGAGGGGCAAGAGGTTATCTTGCAAAACTGGGACGAGATTGAGCGTCTACGCAACTTTCTAAATAGCTTGAAACCAGTAAAACAGCCAGAGGAGGTTGTGATCCATGCAGCAACTGCTTGATTTTCCGGAGCACGTCGAACGGACAGAGCCGAACAGACAGCGGCAATTGGAACCCTTAGCTTTTGATGTTGATGGCAGCGGACTTGAATGGACGGTACGGGATGTTATCGAAGAATTGGAGCTTCTTGTTGAGGGGAAAGCAACGATGAATCAAGAGGATTTCGTAGAGGGGATAAGGGAACAGGCAAGACGCTTGATAAAGTAACGTGGGCTTCGGCCCTGCGTGGAAAATTCGGCCGACCTTTCAAAATCTGAGAGTCGCACGTGAACTGAGTTTTCCACGGAGGTTCGAACCTCCAAGTAATACATAGCGAGGTCAAGACGTGGCGTAGGCAAGGAACTACAACGGCTGCCGTAGAGGTTTTAGGAGGGTGGCGGCCTCGTGATTTAAGAGAAGGGGGGAACTCGGGATGACCGACAGAAAAGCGGAATTGATAACGATGATATGCAAGGAGTGTCAGAAACTAGGCTTTACTCAAAAGGATTTGAAGGAAAATATTGATGCGGTTAATCAATTTTACTTCGAGAATGCAATGCCATAAAAAGAGAGGGGTTTTCCCCTCTCAATGGATTATCCCTTATGACATGGATAAGAGCAGTGATAGCATCCGTCATAATTTGTTTTCCCTGTTTCTTTTTTTACTCGTTGAATCGCAGCATTACAATCGTTTTCGTACCCAATCATTACACGGTTTAGTGCGGCTGGAAGATAGGAGCATTCACTTGTATGAACTTCATGATTGCCTTTAGAATCCAGATTCTTGTTGTAGTAATAAAAATTCGCCAAATTTGTCGCATCCTTTCTCTGGACTGGTAATTTTAGACACTTAACAGCATTCGACAATAATATGGAAAAACCTCCAAAAATTTGTCGTTAGTATCTGCTCGATAAAAATAAAAAAGACCCAGCGCTACAACGCTGAGTCTTCGGTCTTAAAGCACGATTGGGAATCAAGTTAATATTTGCTTATCAAGTGATTTAACACAAGAGGGAGTGGTTCTGTGGGAGCTTTGAAACTGGTCTCCACGGAAAACATGCCATATCAAGAATGGCTCCAGTTGAGAAAGAAAGGAATTGGCGGTTCGGACGCTGGTTCTGTCGCTGGCTTTAGCAAGTATCGTTCTCCAATAACCGTCTGGCTCGAAAAGACTGGCAAGGTTGAGCCTTCACAAGAGGAATCACAAGCAGCTCGATTCGGACGAAAGTTAGAACCAGTTGTCGCCGACGAATTTGCCGAACGGACTGGCTTAAAAATCGAGCCAATTCATGAAATGCTCCAACATCGAGAATATCCATTCATGCTGGCTAACCTCGATAGGTTGATCTACGAGGACGGGAAGCAAGGAGTCTTAGAGTGCAAGACTGCTGACAAATACTTTGCTTCTGAATGGGACGACGAAAAGATTCCCGACCATTATTACTTGCAGGTTCAACATTACCTCGCTGTGACTGGCCTACAGTTCGCCTACATCGCTGTTCTGATAGGCGGCAATGATTTCCGTCACAAGCGTGTTGATCGGAATGACGAGGTAATTTCCCATCTAATCAAAATCGAGTCTGATTTTTGGCGACTGGTTGAAGAGGATATTCCCCCAGCGATGGACGGTGCTGAAACAACAGCAGAGATGATCAAGCAACTTTATCCAGAGTCTAACGGACAAGAAATCATTCTCCCCAATGAGGCTATGGAGTGGCTTAAGCAGTATCACGAAGCAGCCGCAAGGATCAAGGAATATGAATTCCTGAAAACCGAAGCTCAGAACAAAATCATGTACGCCATGAAAGATTACGCCATTGGTTGGATTGGTGAAAAGAAAGTTACACGTTCAGTAATTGCTGAGAAACAAATGAACTTTGTAAAAAAGGCACATACACGGCTTTACCTACCAAAATCATCATAGGAGGTCGAATGGATGGGGAACCCGCAAGATATGGCTGGAAAGCTTGCAGAACGAACAGGTAACAACTCTCTTGAGAAAAAGGAGACAACGATTTTTGATCTGATTGAATCCAGAAAGAACCAATTTGCTCAAGCCGCTGGGAACAACATGGATGTAAACAAGTTCCTACGGATCGCAACATTCTGCATTAGAACAAACCCTACGCTCATGAAATGTAGTGTTCCATCGCTGATGTCTGCATTGATGCAGTCGGCTCAGCTTGGTCTTGAGCCAGGAGTATTAGGACATTGCTACTTAGTTCCTTTTTGGTCAAGCAAATTAAAGTCTTTCGAGGCTACATTCATTATTTCGTACAAGGGCATGATTGAGCTGGCTAGACGGAGCGGTAACATCCAATCAATCGCTGCTCGAATTGTTTATGAAAATGATGATTTCCAATTTGAATACGGCTTGGAAGAAAAACTGACTCATAAACCTTGCGTAAATGGGGAAAGAGGCCAGATGAAATTGGTTTACATGATCGCTCATTTCACTGGTGGGGGTCACTACATCGAAGTTATGAGCAAGGCGGAAATCGATACGGTCATGATGTCTTCAAAATCGTATGACAACAATAAAAAACAGGCAACAGGCCCATGGAAAGACCACTATGAAGAAATGGCAAAGAAAACAGTTATCCGTAGAGCTTGGAAGTACTTGCCTATCAGCGTTGATGATGCGCGTGTAGTCGAACAAGAAGGCACTGTGAAGCATGAGATAGCAGAAGATATGTCAACTGTCGCTTGGATCGATGCGGAAGCATACGCGGTTGAGGAAGTGCCAGAAACGAGCGGTGAACAAACCAAGCAGCATGAGAATCCTGAATCAGAAGGAGATTTGTTTTCAAAAGGATAGATCATGCACAGCCGTGGAGTAGTGACATGAAAGGGTGCAGGGGATGGGCATAGCAGAATATGGGACAACGGGGTTCTTTGTCCTTCCCCGTATGTCTTTCCGGAACAGAAGGGACAAGCTGTTATTCGCCGATTTGATGGAACGGGCTAGCTACAAGGACAGTGCTGGGCAGAAACGAGGCGAGTTGTTGTTTAATGCAGCAGAGTTTGCAAGGGAAGTGGGCTGGACACGAAAAGCAATCACTACCTCACTAAATCATCTGGTGAAGGATGGCTTGATCAAAATTTCAGCAGCAAAACGCAGGTGTGACGGGGTTTTCATCACGATTTTGCACTACAACCAGATGCAAGATTTGAGCTCTTACAAAGTGCAAAATTCCTCCGAAAAAGGGACAAAGGAGGGACAATCAACTGACAACGAAGGGGCAATCAAGGAGCAATCAAGCGAAATTGCAAACCCTTGTGGCTCTAAGGATGAAGGGGGTTCGCAAATGGCAGAAGGGACAATCAAGGGACAATCAAATGCTCGTGAAGGGACAAAGGAGGGACAATCTTTATTTATTAAACAACAAGAACAGCAGTATAAACATAAGAACCATTTACAAGACTTACCCGAGCAATTGTCGAGATTGGAGCATGTGGGATCCTTTGTTGACTCGCAAATGCTCGCCAACCCCATATCCACTTTGCCAAGAAAACTTTTTGTGGAATACATCAACACCATTCGCTTGAAGAGGGCAACAGGTCGGATTGCAACAAGCAAAGCTGTGAAGATATGGGAAAAGCTGTTGTCCTATTGGCAAAACAAGAAATTGGCTGACACTCCTGACGGGCGGGCTGCTATCATCCTATACGCTCTCAGCCTTCATGTCATGAAGTTTGATGACAAACAGGAGGAATACACTTACGGAATTATCCGCAACACATCCGAGCATGAGGCTCGACAGAAGATGCTGAAACTCAGGAATCAGGGAGGTGCGGCCCGTGAAATCGCTGCAACAGGTACTGACTCAGGGCGAGCAGAGTATCACCAAAAGCGCCGAAGCTTCTAAGCCACCTGCTAGGGCATGCCCACATTGCAATAAAATGCTTGAGCCTATCCAGATTGTAATACTGGGCCAAACCCGATGGGGAACCGTTACTTGCCCTTGTGAGACAAAGGCAAGAGAAGCCCTTGAAAAAGAAAAGCGGAGGCGCGAATGGTTGACCCTCTGCCACGAATTCACAAGCAGAGACAAACTGCTTCCAAAAGCAACTCTAGCAAACTACGAAAATCGTATGGGATGCGCCAATGCCATTAAGATTGCGAACAACTTTGTTGATACATACACCGAATGGCTACGTGAGCGCCCAGGATTGGGGCTTTACCTCAACGGACCAAATGGTTTAGGGAAAACGCACCTTCTAACAGGGATGTATAAAGCGTTGATGAAACGGAACGTTTCGGCAGTATTTATGACCACCTACCACATGTTCCAACGATTCAAAGAGGTAGGCAAGGTCAATGATTACGAGTATGAAAAACGCCTTTTGAAAGTGCTGTATGGTTGCGAGGTGCTGCTTCTGGATGATGTAGGCGGTGAGGTTCCTTATGACTCCCGGGCTGAGAAACTGCTCGATGTAATCAACGTTCGAAGCCAAAAGAGGCCCATTATCTACTCAAGCAATTTCACGACAGGAGGGCTTGAACAGTGGATGGGAAACCAAGGGAAGAGAATCGCTGATCGCATCTTGGAAAATGCCATCACGATCACGTTGGATGGCGAAAGCAACCGGGGCCTGATTAACGACGAGCACCATGACTGGCTTGCTGGAAGGGTGAAAGGGCTTGAATAACACTGTCGAACAAACTGAAAGCATGGGGCATGTGCTAGTGAACAATCAGGCTGAGCAGAGTGTCATTGGAACCATGTTCCTGAACGAAACCTATTATCCATATGTCTACTCGATTTGTAAGCCAGAGGACATGTATTCGCCGCACCACAGGCAAATTTACCAAGCTATGGTTGAGCTTAAACAAGAAGGCAATCCAATTGACCTTTTAACGGTGACAGCGCACCTACAAGACCGCAAGCTGCTGGATGAAGTCGGCGGTGTTACGTATCTTACGGAAATCGCCAGTTCAGTTCCAACTGCTGCAAACATCGAATACTACGCTGGAATTGTTCGTGAGAAGTCCAACCTTCGAAAGATATACTTCGCTGCACTTCGGATACCTAGCCTGATCGAACAAGAGGTCAACCTTGATATGGCTGTAGAGTATCTGGAAAAGACTTTGCAAGAGGTCGTTGTCAGCTCCAATGGAAAAGGTTTCCGCCAAACTAAAGATGTTCTCCTGAATGTCTACGATGCTATCGAGCAGAAAGCGAATAATGGGGATGGCGAGGTTACAGGAATCTCAACTGGATTCAAAGACTTGGATCGGGTCACGAGAGGGCTGCAAAGATCGGACTTAATCATTGTAGCTGCTCGTCCATCCGTTGGTAAAACTGCCTTCGTTCAAAACATAGCACAACGTACTGCGGAAAAAGGTTCCGCCCCGGTAGCGATTTTCTCGCTCGAAATGAGCGCGGAGCAGTTGGTGCAGCGCATGATCAGCTCAGAGGCTAATATCGAGGCAGACCGCTTACGAACAGGACAGTTAGAGGAGGAGGATTGGCTAAAGCTCACAGAGGCCATTTCAAACCTTTCTAAAAAGCCAATATATATCGACGATACCCCAGGCATTACGGTAAGCGAGATTAAAGCCAAATGCATGCGCCTCATGAATGAACACGGTGGGCAGTTGGGCGCCATAATGATCGACTACTTGCAATTGGTTCGCTCACGAGTAAAGGCAGGTAGCAGGCAGGAAGAGGTATCTGAAATCTCACGGACCCTAAAGGCGATTGCGCGTGAGCTGAACGTGCCAGTTGTTGCACTGTCTCAGTTGAGCCGTGGAGTAGAACAGCGGCAAGACAAACGCCCGATGATGTCTGACATCCGTGAATCAGGATCAATCGAGCAAGACGCTGATATCGTTGCCTTTTTGTACCGCGATGACTATTACGACAAGGAAACAGAAAACAAGAATGTCACTGAGGTCATCATTGCTAAGCAGCGAAACGGTCAAACGGGAACGGTAGAGCTTGCATTCCTGAAAGAGTTCAACAAGTTCGTTGATCTGACCCCGCGCCAGTTGTCCATTGCTGATGTCCCCCAGGAAGTTGAAGACGATGAAGAGGACAAGCCGTGGAGGAGCTAGCGGAAGGGCTGTCGGGTGAAATTCCGGTAAAGGTGCCAATTCCTCAAAGACTACAGTTGATTCAAAACGATAAAGAGCGGTCAGCAGCAATGCGACAATGGTGGAAAGCTTACGTAGACAGGTATCCTGAATTTAAAGCAATTCGGTCGGACAAGGATTTCGTTTACATGGTGAAACGGGGAGGAGAGCAGACATGAAGCAAGGCAAACGCCCAAACAGGCGGCAAAAAGAAGAAATGCAAGCTTACAGGTTAAACCCTGCGAATTGGCTTGTTGAACGGGACAGCACAACAGAATTCGTTTTGATTCATCGCTTCACTGGTACGAAAAAGACGATCAAGAAAGGGGCATAACCGGTGCAACGGCTGATTATCCCCTTGTTGATGGAGAAGAGACGGCGAAACCCAACAACAAGGAAGATGGAGAACATCTGGGTCGTTCCTTCATGGAATCATTTGTACACCATCGTCAGAAATGCGCCAACTCTAGGAAAGTGGGGAGAGCTTTATAAACAGCGTGTAGCAGAGGCTGCTCTTGAGTGGGCAATGGATAACGATTGGGTGATGATTGAGACCAGGAAGGTTATTCTACGCACATGGATTTACTGGAACGATGCCAGAGAGAAAGACTGCCATAACACCGATAAAGCCTGGGCGGATGCTCTGGAAGGCATTCTATACAGAAACGACAGTCAAGCATTGATTCAATATCAGGACTTTCAAATTGATCGGGAAAACCCGCGTATCGAAATAGAGCCGATTGTTGGCAGTCTGATCATAAGAGACACGCCAGCACGAAAAAATAAACCATCAAAAAATCAGATGGCAATTGAATTTTAATCCAAGGGAGAGTGTGGAAAATGAGCAATCAAGCACAATTTACGGCACTGGTAAAGAAAATGGCAACGGATGATAAAAAAATGATTTTGAGCTTGGAACTAGTCGGTAACATTGAGCCAACTTCACTAGTGAAATTAGTAGATATGATCGGGGACAAAGTGACTGTAAACCTTGGCAACCCACAAATGGCTATGGAATTTGACGAGAATGAAAGAGAAGAACGTCGCGGTTTATCCGTCACAACCGATCAGTCTGGAGTGGTAACTCAAGTTAGCGGAAACAGTGAGGAAGACAACAAAGATACTGGTGACCTGGAGAAGGAAGGCGACGAATCCTCTGAAAACGAGGAAGGATCTGAAAACATCTCGATTCAAACGGAAGACTCGGAGAAAAACACACCTGATCCAGAGCAGCAAAGCCAAGAAGAAACCGATGGCAAAACGAATGAAGGCGATCAGGAGGCAAACAAACAAGATAATGCTGTCACCGCAATCGAAAAGGATAAGCTGGTGGCATTCATCTTGAGCGGACAAGCCCCAGCGTTTGAAGAAACGGAGTATGACTTCCCTGCATTGCTTGCACGTAAACAAAATGGCGAAACGTGGATTAAGATTGCATCGTCCATCGGCACCTCTTCCTCCAAACTCCAAACGGCTTGGTCCAAATACAAGAAACTCGTTGCTGAACATATGGCAAAAAACGGTGAGGAACCGGGGGCAGCGTAAAGCTGCTCCTCTCCCCAAGAAGTAAATGAACGCCATTGGAACCGGATTAAGTAGGGCTACTCAGGATAACGGCGTCCATGACTACCAAATATTTCGTGGACGCCGCCATATACACGAACTGGAAGGTCAGGAAACACGATGGCAACATGACCAGCATCAAGCTGTAAACGGTCAGAATCTTGCTCAATCACATAAGGTATCTCCATTGCATTAAGCGCCTCTTTCAGATAGCCGACTTCAGACCACGCGACAGAGTAATAAAATGACTTTTCCATGAGACCAACTCCTTCGTCATCATTATGCCACGGGGAGTTGGGACAAAAATAGACGGGCACACAAGTTCTTGCCGATCTGACTGAGTGCGGGCTGTAGGACAAGATTATCAGAGCGGCATGCCAGTTCTCTTTAACGGGGAAGGTGGGAAAACGAAACGTGTTTGCTTACAAGAGGATTCCTTCGGGTGGTTTGAAACTGGACGGTATGCTTGGGAAATGACGGATGTAAAGCCTATTGATCAAGTGCCAGCAACAGGGCAGCAAGGACTCTGGAATTGGGGAGGGGAACGGGATGCCTGAATTAGACAAAATGCCAGATGTATGTAAGAGTTGCCCGGAAAATTACTATTGCAGCTTGAAACCGGATATGTGGAAATGTGAAGTAGAGGAGGATCAGACAAAAAAATAGCCCCCACTGGGAGCCCGTATATATGTTCGGCAAAAACATTATAGCATGGGCTGCCACGAGGGGGAATTGGAAAGATGAGCGCACAAGAGCAACTGTCATTTCTGGAACCAGTAGATGAAAAAGAAGTCAGAAAGGCTGTTGTCAAAGCATTAAAAGAATATAAAGCCCTCCGTGTTGCTGTCCAAAATAAACAGGAGCGACAGGAGAAGGGTATCGATCAACTGTTTCCACGGCTTCAAAAGTCTGAGTCCACGAATGAGTTGAAAGCAAGACAGATTGAAAGGGCATTGCAGTATTCGTTGGATGAAGTAGAGCGTCAGATTATCGAAGAGAAGTATCTCAGCACATCACGGGTAAAAGACATAAATGTTTATCTTGATATGGGCCTGACAAAGGACCAATACTATGAGAGAAAAAAAGATGCTATACGTCAAATTGCTACGGCACTCGGGATGATCTGAGTGTCTTTTTTTATGCAAAAAGCTCCGACAAAATCCCGACAAAATACGGGACAAAACCCGGACAAAATCACGGATAAAAGGCAGGACGATTTGAAATGGTATGGACGGTAATCTTGAGTCAAGAGCAAGCGACATCGGCTCTTGGGAGATACCGCCTATCCCTTATCAATGGCGTACCTGAGCGAATCTATGGGTGATGACGAATGTGACCTGACGAGAGGGGGGCATTCTGAGCCTGAACGCGCTAGTCTTGCGATGATCGTAGCAGGGAACCATGCAATTATTTTTTTGCATTGTGTTACAGCGGTTTTCAAGTTTTGGGAACCCCTCTCGGAACTTTGGAAAATCGCAAATTACTCTGCTGGGATGTACTGGACAGGGGACTACATGCGAGACCTACGGCTCCGGCCACTCGCCCCTTGTCCAGTATCTCTCATATTCGTCTTCGCCAACCCTGTCAAAGAGTGCAGAGGATTTTCCTAGAAAATGGTATACTGACTTTACTGAAAGCGTGGAGGTGCATTGGTTGTATGTATAGAGAGGATCTAAGGGGGACTTGGTTCAGTAATCGTAGCACCGCAATGATATATGTAAACAAATCCGAAGCACCGGAATTCTACATCGTAAATGAGCAGGAAAACCACCTAATCCGCATTCGTGATGAAAAACAGATCGAAATGTTGAATTCCTGTTTTTATGGACCACAGGTTACTCCGGAAGCAATCAAATGGCTAACCGATCCATCAGGCGGCAGGCTCACTTACTATGATAGCGTAGAAGATTTTGTTGCTTCCCATAAGAGAATGATAGAGGAACTAGATAAAGAGTAGGCGAGTCGTTATAGGCTCGTCTTTTTCTTTTGGGGGTGGGTGAAATGTAGTGCGTCAGTATGTCGACTCAGCGACAGGAGAAATATACTACACCGAGGAAGTACTGCGCCGGTCGGACGAGATCGTAAAAGTTTTTCGTCCAGTTGGTCGCAGCTCAAAATTCGTGAAGATCAAAGCCAGCCAAAAGGCAAAGCGACGGCTCAGAAAGCTGTCACTCGCTGAGGCTGGCTTTTTGTTGAAGATTGCACCTTATGCCAGTGAGGGAACTAACCTTCTGCAAGGCGACAATGAGCGCGGACAAAAGGGTACGCCGCTTACTGTCAAAGACCTTGCCCGCATCGCAGACTGTTCCTATCCAACAGCACGCAAGATCGTTAAGACATTCATTGAGCTGCACATCATGCGTCGAACCGACTTGGAAGGACAGTCAGCATTAGCAATCAACCCCCTGTATTCTCTCAACGGGAAGACAGCAGAAACGTGGCTCCTGCACTTATTCAGCCAGGAGATCACAGAGGCAGGCGAAGACCCAAATTTGGACTAGGGGGTCGCCAGAAGCCAACAGGCAGCCAAAGCATATGGCTCTAAGCTGCAACCTCATTTTTTGCGGTGAAACAATACATATACTTTTCCGCTTGAATAGTAGTCGTTTGATTACACCCCCAAAACACGTAACCAGCCCTACAGCATCAAGGCATACAGCAATTTTAGGGCTGGCAATATTCTTTATTCTTACTTTATTGCCACGAAGGAGCTGAACAGCATGGACATACGGAAAATATCAGTCTCTAAAATTAACCCGGCACCTTATAATCCCCGCGTTGATTTGCAACCGGGCGACCCCGAATACGAGAAACTGAAACGATCCATCGAGGAGTTTGGATACGTGCAACTGCTCGTCTGGAACGAACGATCAGGGAACCTCGTTGGTGGACATCAAGGATTCAAGATACTTGTTAACGAGCAAGGACGGACTGAGGTAGACGTATCAGTCGTAGACTTGGATGACATCAATGAGAAGGCGCTCAACATCGCACTGAACAAAATCAGTGGTGCTTGGGATGAGGATAAGCTTGCACAGGTGTTGTCTGAGCTACAGGAGAGCGATTTGGACGTAGAGCTAACAGGATTTGATCTTGAAGAAGCTGTAGATTTGATCAATGAGCACGTCAACATGGAAATAGATGAACCAATCAAGGAAGATGATTTCGATGTTGAGAAAGCATTAAACGATATCATTGAACCGGAGACGAAGCCAGGGGACATTTGGAGGCTGGGGAGGCACATTCTGATGTGTGGAGACGCTACAAGTGAGCAGGATGTGAAACGGCTAATGGATGGTCAGCGGGCAGCACTGGTAGTAACGGACCCTCCTTATAACGTTGCGTTCAAGAGTGATTCATCAGAACTTGCTTCAGACGGCAGAGAAAGCATCATGAATGATGACATGCCCATGGAGCAATTTGAGGACTTCCTTCAAGCTGTGTTTGCAAATTATGCATCAATCATGGACCCGAAAGCAGCAATCTATGTTTTCCATCCTTCTAGCTATCAGCGAGAATTTGAGAACAAGATGAACGAGGCCGGAATAGTATCGCGCACCCAGTGTATTTGGGTTAAGAACGCTTTTTCGTTGTCGTTTGCTCAATATAAGTTCAAGCATGAGCCGGTGTTCTATGCTCATCTAAAAGGGCAGGCTCCAGCATGGTACGGAGATCGTAAGCAGACTACGGTTTGGAGAACTGATCTAACAGGAATCTCCGAGGAACCGGAGACCGTCTGGGAGGTATCGCGAGGGGATGTAAGCAAGTATGTCCATCCTACACAAAAGCCATTGGCGCTGCTTGCTATTCCAATTGGGAACAGCAGTCAGAAAGGCGATACCGCTGTCGACTTTTTCGGCGGTAGTGGTTCTACACTGATGACATGTGAGCAGATGGGGCGTATCTGTAGAACAATGGAGCTCGATCCAAAATTCTGCGACGTCATTAAGAGGCGATTCTATGAGGCAACAGGCATTGAACCTGTACTCATAAGCAGGCTACAAGAAGCTGCTTAAATAGCAAAAGGGAGACGCGCGAACATCCCCCCATGCAACCAGGTCACCCCGGCTGAGATAGTGGAAACCCGTGGCCACGGAACCTCATAGCCACTATCTCGTTTTCCATTTTACAGGAAAGCCGAGGGTGCCACAATGAAAACAACAACAGAACAGTCTTCTCCCGAATCTATTGACCTTCTATTGCAATATCAAATTGAAGTGATGGAAGGCATCATGGAATCGAAGGATCAATACAGGAGAGTCGTGAAAGCAGCCATTGCAAAGTGGGTTAAGGACTTCCAATCTGGCCACATCGAGATCAAGACGGTGGATGATCTTAAGAAGTTGGTTGAACTGGACATTGAGTTGCAGAAAAATGACCTTTAAGAAGTAGGGTTTAACGGACTTTTACCGAAGTGTATTGCAGAGAGGGTGTGAGTATATATGGACCAACAAGAACCAAAAACTCATGTCTTGGTCTGCTATCATTGCGGAAATAAAACACAAATGAATCGGATCGCACATCACCAAAAGGAATGGATTGAGAACTTTCTGGGGTTTAGTGTGAAACCATACCAGGTTAAATTTTTTACGGAATGGGATTTATTTCTTTGCCCTGTATGCGAGAGTGAGACATTATTAAAAACACAGAAAAATACAGATCATCGTGATTCTCAAAGCGGGAATATGATACGTGATGAACAAATAGTATATCCTCCCGTTACTTTTGACAAAAGTGGTATCCCTGAAAGTGTAAAAAAGTCATTTGAAGCCGCTCTACGAATAAAAAATACAGAAGGAACACTGTGCGCCATAGGAATACGTAGGACATTGGAAATTATGTGTAAGGATAAACAGGCAAATGGGGATAGCCTCTATGAGAAACTTAAGGATTTATCTGATAATGGTGTGCTGCCTCCAATACTAAATGAGATGACCACGGTCCTACGAAAATTAGGAAATGAAGCCGCACATGGTGATGAAAGAGAGTTTTCTTCAGAGTTAGTGGACTCCATGGTTCAGTTCACCCATGTAATCCTAGATTACGTATATGTTTTACCAGATAAATTAGGTGAAATCCAAGATAAGCTGAGAAAAACGATAGAAGGAACAGCTTCTCTACATGGTAGTGCAACAGTACAAGCTACAGCAAACGAAATAAAAAGAGAGGACGCATAATTGCGTCTTCTTTTTTTGAAAACAACCCCATGAAGTGGTGAGGTGGTGGTCATGTAGATGGCGAGGAATCCTGAAAAGAAAAGATGCAAGGCAAGGAGTAAGCAGCGCGACGAGCAATGCAAAAACTGGGCTAAGCCCGGCTGGGACGTCTGCCGCTTTCACGGTGCTGGAGGCGGCGCACCAGAGCGTAATACCAATGCAGTCAAGACGGGCGAATTCCAGTCGATTTGGATGGACGCCTTGACTCCAGAACAAGCAGAGGTGCTTGATAGGATCAACCTCGATCCAGTACAACAGGCGGATGAAGAAATCCGTTTGTTTACATGGCGTGAGCGCGAAATGATGCTCCGCATTCGTGACTTGAAGGATGGGCTAACAGAAAAGCAGCGGCGTGTCCTTCAACAAAGAGTCACCACAAAGGAACCAGTGCAGGTTCATGACGATAAATCTGGGAAACAAAAGATGATGGTGATTACTCGGGACGAATTGGTCACTACGGAAATTGAAGAGACAGAGTATCGAGCGATTGAAGATATCCTGTCGCTTGAAGAAGCACTGACCAGAGTCCAAGACAAAAAGCTAAAAGCAATACAGCTCAAAGCACAGTTGTTGAGCAACGGCGGCGGTCCTGAAAAGCAGATCACCGTCCGGAGGTGGTCGCGTGACAAGTCTGGAACTTGACCTCGATCCATTCGCGGATTGGACACCTCATGAAAAACAAATTGAAGTCATGGAATGCGATGCCCGAAACGTAGTCATGAACTGCGGTCGTCGCGGTGGGAAAACGAACGTGGGAGCGCGGAAGTTTTTCGATAAAGTCCTATCAGATATTGAGGCAGACAAAGGTTTGCCATACAAGCCCCCTCGAAACCTAAAAGTGATGAAGAAGCCTAAGCCAAGGCTTGAATACTGGTGTGTGTCTCCGACCTATTCCATGTCAGAGATTCAGCAGGAAGAGCTGGGAGCGGTCATTCCAGAGGAAATGATCGAGAGTTGGGATTTATCCAAGAATCGGGTGTGGCTGAAAGGGTACATCCTCATTCAGTTTAAATCTGCCGACAACCCGAAGACGCTAGTCGGTAAAGGGCTGGACGGCGTGTGGCTTGATGAGGCTTCCAAGATGAAGGAGCAGACCTGGAGCGGATATCTCTCCTATGCTCTTGCTGATAAAGGCGGCTGGAGCGTTTGGACGACTACGCCTGAGGGAATGAACTGGTTTTATCATGACATCGTATTGAACGGACAGCACACGCAGGCAGGCGGTCAACTGGACGAATATCGTAATGACCCTGAATGGTGCAATTTTTACTGGACGAGTAAGGACAATCCATTGCCTGAGTTGCAAAAGAATATTCAGCGCATGATTGAAACCATGCCGAAACGATATGTGGACCGGGAGATTTTCGCCCGGTTCGATGTATTTTTTGGGCAGGTTTATGAAGAGTTTAATCGTTCGATTCATGTCGTACCGCGCGCGCTTTGCGAGCAGAAGTTCAAAGACGGACATTTTGTTCACATTGAGGCAGGCAAGGACTGGGGCTTTACAAACCCCGGTGTTACTCTCGTCGGGGCAATGACTGCCAATGGCGAGTTGTGGATCGTGGATGCGATCTATAAGGCTCAGATGGAGATTCTTGTTCCTGGTGATTCCAACTGCTGGGTGGCTCAAGACAAAGAGCTCATGAAGAAGTGGAAGATCAAAATGTTTTGGTGTGACTCAGAGGACGCCAGCAACATTAAAACGTATCTGACTAATGGTTTGCCAGCGAAAGCAGCTCAGAAGCACTTGAAAGAAGGCATACGGGCTGTCTCCACTCTGTTTAAAGTGAAGAGTGACAACGGTAGGCCGAACATATTCATTTCTGATCATTTGAAAGAGGTCATCCAAGAATTGACGAACTACAGATATCCGGAAGATGTTACAGGCGACCGCGCTGAGGTGCCAGTGAAGGAAAATGATCACTCTATGGATGGTCTTCGGTATCTGGTTTGGAACAGCAAGGTGTTCCATCAGTTGCTTATCAGTCGTTTTAAAGTGATACCGTGGAAGATTGCTGAAAGTAAGTGATAAATATTCGGTGATAATTAGTTGGAAAATGAAATAAACGCCCAACTGCCGGGCGTTTGAAATGCCAAAGAAAATTGTAATTAAATTACTCGGGTGGGCTCAGAAAAAGTGATTTTGAAAAACTGACCAATTCTTTAACACTATTTCCGATTGAAACAATTTTATTGAGCTTGTCTAAAAGACTAATTGTCCCTTGAACATCTTCATTTTCGTTATTTTTAATAACCTCATCACGGTGTAAAAATAGCGCCCCTGCACTCGATTCAAGTGCCTGTTTTAGCCCGTCTATACCCGTGATTCTTACTTTAATAATTGCGGTGCGAATGTTATGAAGCTTCTCAATTAATATATCTCTGAGACTGTCAGGAAGATTAGAATTAAAAAGCTTTTCGATAAGCGCATCGACATCCTGCTGAATGGAGGCAATAGTCTGTTCATCAATTGTGACTTCACCATATTTTCTTGTGATTAAGTCTGCTGAAAACTTCAATCCATATAGAGTATGTTCCCCAAGAGAACTTTTAAAATTACTTAAACTCGAATCAAGTTCAAGTCTGAGTATTGCTCTTTCGACATTCACAATGGGTTCTAAATAGATATCGTTATCAGATAGTCTTTCAATTTGGTTTCTAGATTCTCGGACAAGATGAATCAAATCAATCAAAATCGAGTACAGAGATGCTGTATCATTCCGTTCAATATTAAAGATATTTCCTAAAATTTCTCTACCATAATGTCCTTCAGAGTTTAAGATGTCTTCAATAATATTTTGTAATCGGCTGATTGGGTTATTGTTATATACCATATCTACATCTCCTTAAGAGTAGTTAAGTCTTATTACGGATACATTGTAACAAAGTTCCAAGAAATGAAAAATTGATTTCATTATAGGTGAGAAAGCGATGCAAACGATGCTCCTAGAGCAGTTTTACGAAGAGAACAAAGCCAACAATTCATGGCGTTGGGTATCAGACCTGATAAAAAAGCATCAGACGAAGGACTACTCGATCATGCGGAAGTATGTCGATGGAGACCAGGACATTCTTCACAAACAAGAGGAAAAGGGCAAGCCGAATAACAAAATCGTCTTAAATTTTGCTCGGAAAATTATCGACTTCGGTACTTCATACATTGCCAGTAATCCTATTCGCTATTCTTCCAATGAGGCAGGAGCAGACGTAGAAGAGTACGTTCAAAAGTTGCAGGCTGTCCTGATGGATAACGATGAAGAGAGCTTGTCTTACGATATTATCGAGGACGGTTCAATCGATGGTGAGGTATTCGAATACTACTACTTTGACGAGGATGGACAGATTTGCATTACTGAGTTCAAAGCAGACGAGTGTATTGCTGTGTATGACACGACGGTTAAAGCTAAGCTGATTGCGGTTATTCGGTACTATACGATAACGGATGTTAGCAGAAACACCAAGACTATGTTGGTTGAAGTTTACGATGAAAACGAGATTACTTACCTCCGACGTGAAGGGACTGCCTTTGTTCTGGATATGAGCAAGGAACAGAATCCCGTTTCGCATAACATCACTGTCCGCGTAAAGGACCAAGATGGTAAGTTTCAGCAGAAGCCCGTTGTCCCTTGGACGCACTACGTCAATCGGCGTCGAAAACATCAGCAAAACCGCGATGATGGGATGGTTGAGGGGATGGGCGATCTTTCAGACCTGAAGCAGCTTATGGACGCGATTAACAAGGCTGTCACTGGTAAGGTAGATGTGCAGGAATATTTCAAGAATCCGAAAGTCATTTTTGAAGATTTGGACCTGGATGATTTGCTCCTGTATGACACAGAGGGAGAACTTATCACGGATGTAGAGAAGAAAAAACAGTATCTCGCTAAGATGTGGTCAACCTCTCAAATCCTTGTAGGCAAAAAAGCCGTTCCGGTCACGTGGGACCTACAGGACACTCATGAAGAAAACACTATCAACCGATTGATCGAAACGATTCTTGACCAAACTGGAACACCTCACCTGCGACCTGACCAAGTGGGGACAGCTCCATCGGGAATTGCATTGAAGATCATCTTTTACCATGCCGACATTAAGGCGGGCATAAAGATGCGCCAATATGGAAAAGGGTTTCGTAATCGAATTCGTATTCTTACTGGGATGCTGAATCGGAAACACAAAAAACAGTGGGATTATCAAGCTATCGATGTGAAATTCAGCAAGAATATGCCAGTGAATCTGGTGGAAATGGTGGAAATCGTGACGAAACTGGTTGGTCAGTTGTCCCATGAGGAAAGACTGGCACTACTGCCGTTTGTGGATGATCCGCGCGCCTCTCGTGAAAAACTACTGGAAGAACAAGACGAAGAGGCCGAACGCAGAATGAAGATTCTTGACCCCGACGCATTGGATGACAAGGAGCCGACAGATGATGACGCGCCCCCTGACGATGAAAATAGTCCAGACGGTGACGCTGCATGAGCAGAGAGGAACGCTATCAAGAGGAACTGGAAGCGAGAATTGAAAAGCATGGGGTCAAATTAAAAAAGCTGTTCTCCAAAGCCAATAAAAGCATTGTGCAAGAAATCACTGACCTCTACGCCCGATTTGCTGAAAGCGGACAAGAGCTAGTGTCCTTGATTTATAATGCAGCACGCCTCGACCACATCATGACAAGCATAAAGACCATCTTGCACACCCTCCGCATGGAAGAAGAGCAGCAGCTACGAATTACATGGGCGGAAGAGTACAATCTCAGCCTGTTCCATCATCTCTATTTTCTTGAACAGGATGCACAAGTAGAGGTTCGACTTCCACAGATCAATACAGGGATGGTACTTGCTGCATTGGAGCGACCATGGAAAGGCAGGCATTTTTCCAAGCGGATTCGAATGCGTACTGATCTGTTGGCGGCAGCTATGGAGGATGTAATCACTCAAGGCGCAGTTCAGGGGTGGGGAGTATCTCGAACAGCTAAGGAAATAACGAAAAGGACATCAGAGAGTTGGTCAAGCGCTCAGCGCCTTGCTCGTACAGAATTAAACCGGGCTGCTGCCCAAGGGCAAACGATGGCTTACCAAGCCAATTCAGATATTGTGAGCGAAAAGGAGTTTTGTGCCACATTGGACAAGCGTACTTCTTCTGAGTGCCGCAAGCTGGACGGCAAAAGATATCCGCTTGATTATGATACAGCCGACAATCCAGGACGTGAGGGCGAACGCATACCTAATCATCCAAATTGCCGATCGTACTGGCGGCCAGTATTGAAATCGAAGGTCTTGGAGAAGTTGGAACGCGAGCGCTCTTACCGGATTGATCAGGAGAGAGGATACACCTCAGCTCGAACATACGAGGAATGGAGACGGGAGAAAGGGATTTCGGTTTAGCCTACTTTAAGGACGGCCTTTTTTGAAAAAGTGAATAGTTGTGATGAGTAAACCGTAAATGCCTATGCCAGCAAGAAGACTTAAGAGAATGTTGGAAAAGTTTGTTCTGTTAATTACGCCAAACTCAACTTCGTTTTGTAAATATTTCACATTATCATAAGCATTAACAACATCAGGTACGTAGAAATGTGTTAAGAACATGCCTGAAATGATAGGTACAACAACGTAATAAAGAAGATTAATAATGATTGAAAAGATAAAGGCTCTTTTAAGATGATGTACCATTTATTCCTCAATCCTCCAGGAGGTTTATTCTGGTAGATTATACCATGTTTTTTACTGTAGAAAACCGAGCTATGTTGGCGGTTTTTTTATTTTGGTATTGAAAGGAGGCGAGATCGATGTGATCAAGATTCAAGCATTTCTGGACAACGGTGAAATGAAAATCCATGCCATTGGTCATGCGAATTATGCCGAGCATGGAAAGGACATTGTATGTGCAGGGGTTTCTACCATCATGCAAACCGCATTGCTGGGGATTCAGGCAATAGCACAGCAATATCCTGAACATGTTTCACTTGATATTCAAAACGAGGAAGGGGAAGGAACCAAATGAAAAAGCTCCAATCAAACTGGACCTTTAGGATGCAACGATTTAACGATGGTGGTGGTGCTGATGACGGAGGGAATGGCGGTGGCCAAGGTGGACAGGCAGGAAATAACGGTGGTGGTACCAGTGCAGTTGCTGGCGCCAATGGGGGAGGTGGTCAAGCAGCTGCAGGTGGCGATAACGGAGGGGAAGGTAAACCTGCGGTAGCTTTTTCTTCAAAAGAGGAATACGATTCCGCATTACAAGGAGCGGTCAGTGACTTCTTGAAAGAGCTGGGCATCGAAAAGGCAGATGACTTAAAGGGGATCGTTGATTCCCATAAGCAAAAGCAAGAGGCTGAAAAAACTGCTGAACAAAAGCTGTTAGAGCGGGAATCTGACTTGAAGAACGCCAATGGTACAATCCAATCCCTCCGGATTGAAAATGCTTTTACTTTGGAGGCAATAAAGCAGGGGATTGACCCAGATAAATTGTCGGATGCGATTCGTCTGGCTGACCTGTCTAAGGTGGAAGTGACGGATGCAGGCAAGGTTAAAAACATCGATAAGCATGTTACTGAGTTGATCACTTCTAAACCGTGGTTGAAGGCAGATGAAACACCGCGGGGAACTACTCCTGAAGCAAAGCCACCAGCCAATCAAAAGTCTACTATTCCAAATATCTCAGACCTGCGAAAATTGCAGCGCATCTAAAAGGGGGCAATGATTCATGAATAGCATGGCACTGGTAAAACAAGCACCACTTTATTTCGATTTGCAAAGATTCAATGAGGGAGTAACGTTCAGCAGCAGCCTTAGCGGATTGATTCCGGAAGAGACATCCCAAGAGATCATCAAGGATGTAGTCCGCGGTTCGGCTATTTTGAAACTTTCCGAACTGGAACCAATGACGACAGCAACAAAAAAGATTCCAGTATTTCTAGATAAGCCTGGAGCTTACTGGGTAGGGGAGGGAGAACGTATCAAAACCTCGACAGCTTCCTGGACACAGGTTACATTGACCGCTAAGAAGCTGGCTGTCATCATTCCAATGACAAAGGAAGCATTGGATCGCTCACGAATCGATGTGTTTGAAGAACTGAAGCCATACATTGTTGAAGCATTCCATACTAAATTGGATGCAGCTACGATCATGGGGACGGAGTCTCCGTTTACTTCTAACATCTTGGGGGCAGCTATCAATGTGGGGAACAGCTTTACTCGCGGTTCTGTCGCGGGTCAGAATCTGGCCGATGATGTAAACAATATCATGGCACTGATTGAAGCCGATGACCAAGAGCCACGAGCGTTTGTTGGGCATACCGGATTAAAGACATCCTTGCGCGGATTGAAAAATAGCCAAGGTGATCCTCTTTACCTTTCATCTGTACGTGAAGGAGTAGCTGAAGATTCACTGTATTCGCTGCCGATTGAGTACAGTAGAAATGGCGCTTGGGACAAAACAAAAGCTGACCTGATTGCTGGTGACTTCAAAAAGGCCAAGACAGGCATTCTTAAAAATATTGAGTATGAAATCTTACGTGAGGCGACTCTTCACTCCATTACTGGAGCAGATGGGAAGCCTCTTTCTCTTGCTGAGCAAGACATGGTTGCATTGAAAGCTACGTTCCAAGTTGCGTTCCTTGTAATCAAAGAAGGGGCATTTGCTGTCCTCCGACCTACCGGATTTGTACCAACACCTTAATTATTGAAAGGAGCAATCGTTCATGAAAAAACCAAATGATATGCTGACAATCACTGGTGGCAAGGAGAAGAAAAAAATTAAAGTGACGCGGAAAGCATTTGAAGTCGTGTACGAACCATTGGGATACAAGTTGGAAGATGACCCTGTTGCAGATGAAGAGACGCCGGTGAATACCGATGGCAATTCTGACAAGTAGTGAGCTGATCGGTTTTTATGCTGAATTCTCTTCATGGGAGCCAAGTCGACTTGATCCAGTCATTCTACGGGCGAATGTTTATGTGGAGGGACAGGTGACGGTACCTGATCCTGTCCCTCTTGAATTGAAACTGGCCGTTGCAATGGTGGTCAAAGACATGGCCCAAGATCGACGATTGAGCAGTACCAAGCAAGGGGATTATCAGGAGACGTTTTCCTACGTGAGCAATGACCCAAAAGTCGAAGGTATCCTCCACAAATATCGGAAGAACAGGGGGCAGAAGCTGTGGATGATCTAACCGAATATAAGCGGCTTCTGTGCCACTCATTTGCCCTATTAGACCTTCAAGGGGATGCTGACCCCTTCACGGGCGGAAAAGAACGCTCAGAGTGGCTCCCCATTGCTCAGGGAGTGCCTTGCAGGGTGTCAGGTTCCCCCGGTCGCATTCAGCAGCTTACAGGGCGACAGGCGACGCCTCAGGACTTCCTCATGCACACCCTGTACGCAGATTTGAGGGCAGGCATGCGGCTCAAGATTGAGCAACCTGAATTCGCAGGTAATCTGTATGAAGTCAGTCTCCCTTATCCTGTGTATGGAGCTGAAAGCTTGCATCATTACGAAGTAGTGATTACAATGATCGATCCTGTCACGGGAGAGGAACCGGAAATCTGATGGCAAAGGTAGATAAGAGAGACCTGGAGCGTATGTACAAACGTTTGAAAAAACATAACAAACGTGAGGTACAGATTTCTATGGATCGGGTTGCCCGTATGGCTGGTATGCAAGTGTTGCGGGGAGCTCAAGATAGGGTTCCAGTACGGGATGGGATTCTTCGTGCCTCTCTTGTTATTGGTCACAAGGAAAATGTATTTGATTTGGTCCAAAGTGGGCTTCGAGCTGAAATCACGGTAGGCACCAACCTGTCATATGCGCGTTACGTAGAAGAAGGGTTCACTCAGAGGAAAGGGCAATTTGTGCCGGGATACTGGGATCGAGAAAAATTCATTTATGTCCCTGATCATCCAGACGGCATGATTTTGAAAGGGAAGCGTGTTCCAGGTGTTCACTATCTTGCGAGATCGACAGCAGAGGTTGAGTCAATCATGGACGAGTTGGTAAAAGAAGAGCTAGATGATTTAGCAAGGAGGCTGTTTCCAGATGGGTGACGATGTGCTGTCTGTACGACACTGGCTATTTTCTCAGACGGGTATCCGAACAGAGAACCTGTCTGTACCCAAGGATTTTAAACGGCCTATGTGGTTCGTAGAAGAGCCATTTCGTATTCCGGAGCCACGGCGTGCTGATGCCTACCGAGAGAAAGGGACGATGAACTTTGTTCTGATGGCGAAGGATATAGAGCAACTTACGAGGTTATCTTTGGCTGTCAGGCAAGACCTTGCGGATCGGAGCTGGATTCTTCCACTCTACGGCCCGGACAAGAAGCAAGTGGGATATCTGCGAGAGTGTCGTTTGACCATGAGCAAGCCAGATAACTTAGACCGATCGTTTGAATTGAAGTACACCGTTTATATCCCTTATACTCCGGTGGTTTACGACCCGTTAGAAGTTATTCATAGACGCTATGATGAATCGCTGAGGAAAGGAGACAAACGTTATGGCTCGCAAACAGGAGCAAGATAAACCAGCTTATAAAAAAGAACAAATATTGCAGGTAGCAGAGCAGAAGTTCGGGTTAAACCGAACCGAAGCCATTGCTACTTTTTTTGATGCCCCAGACGAGATGACAGTTGATCAGGCAGAGGAATTCGTGAAGAAATTCAAGGAAAGGAAGGTGAAGTAAATGGCCGGACAATATCAGTTGGGAGAAAACAAGGTCTTATCCGGTGTTTACTCCTTTTTGAAGTCATTCATCAAAGAGCAAACAACAATCGGCAATCGTGGAAAGCTTGCATTACCAATCGTCGCGGATTGGGGCCCAATCGGGGAATTTGTAACAGTCCGAACCAAGGCTTCCGCTGAGAAAATCTTCGGAGTCACAGAAGCGTTTCATTTGATTTGGGCAGCTAACCCTCATCCAACGGAGGTATTGCTGTACCGCGTGGCAGGGGATAATGCGGCCGTCGCAAGTGTTACTTTGAAGAGTAATGCAACTGATGTACTACTTGTGGAAGCCAAGTACAAAGGCGAGGCAGGTAATAACTTGAAAGTCGTGGTGCAGCCCAGTTTGTTGGATGCTACCAAAACAGAGTTGCTGATCTATCGGGGAGCGGAGCTGGTGGACAGTCGGGCAGCGAAAACGGTGGATGATCTGGTTCAGGCTTTCAGTGATAGCGAGTTTGTTGTCTTGCGAAAGATAGCCGATACACTTCCTGATGCTACGGTGGGTGTAAGCCTGACTGGAGGTAACAGCGGAACAAGCGTCGAGGCAACAAAATACACCGCTTACCAAAGCGGGCTGGCTACTCAGAAAGGCAAGTACGGTGTATTTACTCTTGGCATTGCTGATCCTGCATTAAACGCTGCGGCAGAAGACTGGACAAAGCAGCAAAATGCGCTAGGTAATTACATCAAGTTTGTTTTCGGCGGCGATGAAACAAGGGATAAAAACAAGCAAACCATCATGAAAGCATCTACCGATGTGAACCACATGGCTATTGTCAATGTAGGAAGTGGAGCACGTTGGAAAGGCAACACCTATGCGAGTTCAAAAGTGGCAATTTACATTGCATCCCTGATGGCTTCCCTGCCGCTTAATTACACGATGGCACTATATATTACTCCATTCGAATCCCTAACAAATGAGTGGGACCCGGATACGGATTTAATTGAAATGGTGCAAGCTGGTGTACTCATGCTGAACATGGACAATCGGCAGGTTATCATCCAGGAGCCTGTAAATACCCTGACTATTCCGGGGCCTGATCAGTCAAAAGACTACGGCAAGATTCGGGTGGCTGACACCTTCCACACCATTCTCCATGCAGAAGAGGAAGCAGGAAAGGAGTGGATTCGTCAGCAGCCAAACAGCAACAGCCCGGCCCGCCGCGCTGCCTTTTGCCAGATGATGAAGCAAGAAGTTTTCAGACCCCTTGCCACGCTGGAAGTGATCGCTGATGATTATGAGTTTATCGAGGACCCGGAATATCATGGGGAGGACCCGATTTACACGCCAGCTCGTAATGCGGGCCATTTCATTGCTGGCTTCCGCCATCAAGATGCTCTCGAAAAAATTTATATCTATAACAAATCGAAGTGAGGTGATACAGCATGAAAGAAACGTATTCCGGTACCCATGGGCATTTTTACGACCAGAATGGAAGGGAACTTCCCGAGTGCATTGGCTTCGAGCTTTCCGAGGAATTTGAGAAGGGCGAAAGCAAGAGGGCTGGGAAGCTTCGAAAAAGACATCGTGTACTGGCATCATCTGTTAGCATGACAGCTACGTTTGAACGTACATCAGATATCCAGCAACTCATCATGGAAATCGCGGCAAACCCCGAAAAGAAAGTGAATTTTATTGGGGAGCTCGATGACAAAGTAGCAGGGAAGTACCGAGTCGCAGTAACTGGTTTTTGCCCTGACTCTCTATCATTAGCAAAATGGAGCCACGGTGAACTGGATGAAGATACAACGCTCGAAGGTACAGTTGATGACTACGAGTTTATTTAAAAATACCAGGGCTATCCCAAGGAGGAATTTTGAATGAGTCAGTTTTTGACGATGGAAGATTTTTTAGGCATGAATACGGAAGAAGTCGTAAGGGACGTATGGGATTGGAAAAAGAAAGGCGTCAAGCTGCCGATCCGATCGGTTTCCGGTGAGGTTTATTTCAAAGCAAAAAAGGCAGCATTGAAAGTTTCTATATCCGGTAAGAAGAGCAAAGCAGAGCGGAAAGTAGAGTTTGATGATTTGCGTTTGAAAGCAGAGATCATCATTGCAGGTATCGACACGGATCGTACAGATTTTCGCATCGATTCTCAACAAGTACTTGCGAAGTTCGGTAAGATTGCTGCTGTGGATGTAGTCCCTTGCATTTTCAGCCCGAATGAAATTGATGCACTACATGAGGCTATATCAAAGATCAGCGATTTCACTGATGATGAGGAGGCTGAGGAAGAGGTAAAAAACTCATAAAAGAGAGTCCTGAGTTGGCTCTCTTTTCTTATATCTGGCAAGAAAAAAACAAGCTGCCAACAGAAATTCTTTGCCTACCAGAACGCGAAAAACAGTTCGTCTTGGTTTCCACAGCGATGGAAATGGAGCGTAAAGCAGAGCAGGCAAAGAAACTTGAACGGCAAAAGGGTCGGCGAGTAAAGGGGAGGAGGAGATAACCAATGGCAGCGACAACAACTCTTGCCTTTGAAGACAAGATAAGTCGGCAACTCACTCCTCTCCTACGTATGCTCGGCAAAACCCTAGATGCTTTCGATGATGTGGAAGATGCTGCAAGCGATGTGGAAGATACGATTGAAAACATGGATGACGGCGCGATTAGGGAAATGGAAAGTGCCTTGGATGATGCTTACCAGCAAGCGACAAGACTATCTCGGGAACTTGCTGGTGTAGATCAAGAAGCCAATGCCGTTGATGGTAAAGGGACTTCGAGGCTGGAAAGGGCTCTTCGTGAAGCTGCAAAAGCTGGTGATGAAGCAGCAGCATCACTTGAATATGTAGATGCCGTAGCAGGACACCTTGAGGAAATTGGCGGGCTGGCAACAGCGGGGGGTGCGATCGTTACAGCAGGATTGTCTACGGCTGCTATTGCCGCACATGACATGGATCAAGCTCTTGGTATTCTTCAGGCGAATGTAGGTGCTACTGACGCTGAGATGTCAAGCCTGTCAGAAAGCGCCAAAGGGGTATTCGCATCAGGTTTGGTAGAAACACCAATGGAAGCAGCAGAGGCCTATGGACGGCTCCGGCAATTACTTGAGGGGACAGACGAACAGATTGGAGAAGTGGCCGAAGGAGCTCTGGCCCTTGAAAAGGCTTCTTTCGGTAATCTCGATCAAGCAAGCATTGCAAAAGCTTTGGATGTGATGCAAGGGCAATGGGCTACTGACCCAATTAAAGGGTTGGACATGATTACAGCAGCTTACCAACGAGTGGGTGACAAGGCAGATGACCTGCTCGATACCATTTGGGAATACTCACCTCAATTCGCAGAGGCAGGCATCAGTGCCGAAAAAATGATGGGGATGTTCGTTGCTGGAGCTGAAAAGGCATTTAATTTTGACAAGCTGGGAGATGCGTTCAAAGAGTCGTTCGGTATTCGATTGAACAAAGCGCTGGATGAGAAAGCCCTGGGCGCTCTTGAGGGTATTTTCGGTGAGGATAAACTGTTCAAAATGCTCGATCAGATCAAAGCCGGTGGAAAAGAAGCAGAAAATGCGATCATGACGATCACCGCAGGGATTGCTTCTATCAAGGATCAAAAGCTACAAGATGACGTCCTTGCAAACGTCTTTGGAACTCAGTATGAAGATGTTGGACGGGATGCTTTAATGTCCATGCTTAATGCTGGTCCACTTGAAGATTTTGCAGGAAAAACAACAGAAATAGTTGGTCAAGTTTCGAATGAATGGCAAGCGATGGCAAACGAAATGAAGTTGGCAATTGATCCGATAGGCGACTCCGTATTAGAAGTGGCAAAACCAATTGTTGGTCTTCTTGCGAAAATTGCTAAAGGGATTGGGACCTTTACAGAAGAGAATCCATTTATCACGAAGGTAGCTGTTTCGTTTTTGATGGTAATGGCTGCCCTAGCTTTATTGGTGGGACCATTAATCTTTTTGGCTGGAATATGGATGCCTGTCTCAGCAGGCTTTGCAGCCATGTCAGGTGCGATGGCCGGATTTGGTATAGCGTCGATAAGTGCTTTGTGGCCCATTCTTCTTGTAATAGCAGCGATAATAGCTTTAATAGCAATTGGCTGGTGGCTCTATGAAAACTGGGACATGGTCAGTGCTTATCTAGTAGCAGGCTGGGAATGGGTTAAAAATGCGGGGATAGCAGTGTGGGATGGAATTACAGCCTATTTCAAAATGCAATTCGAATTCTGGAAAGGGCTGTTCACAGCATTTATCCAGTTCCTCACAGGTGACTGGTCGGGGGCTTGGGAGACAATTAAGGAAACTTTTTTCAACGCCTTTACTACGATAGACGGCTGGTTTGATGGGTGGATAAGTGGCTTGTTTGATAGCGGCAAAAAAATCATACTGACAATCGTTGACGGGATCTTATCTGTTAAGGACGAGGTAGCAAATGCTATTGCCAGTGCATTAGAATGGGCTGATCAATACTTACCACATTCTGATGCTGAGCTCGGCCCTTTTTCTCGCCTTACAGATAGTGGAATGGCTATTCCTGAGACTATGGCAATGGGTGTTGAAGCGTCAAGTGACTCATTAGTTTCGGCTTTGGATGGCACTTTTAGTCAGGTTCCAAGTTATACACCTTCTATAACAAGTGGAACACAGGCACAGTATACAAGCCCAAATGAGCAGCCAACTTCTCTTTATATTGACTTCCGTCCCACTATTCAACTAACTGTGCAATCAACAAAAGAGAATACTGAGGATGAGTTAGAGAGCCTATGTGAGAGAATCGCAAATATACTTGCTGAGAAACTAGAACACGTTTTATCTGGAACAGGTTCCATAGTCCTTGAGTAAAAGGTAAAATATTCCCGTATAGCTTTTTGATGGGGAGGATTCTCACATGGGTTTTTTTGGTGGAAAAAAAGAAACGAATAACGAACCAAGTATTTTGGTAATCTCTTCCGACAAAATTAACAGGGATTACGAACCATTAGGGACAGTAACAGTTACATCACCTAAAGTAACACATGATGTTGATTTCATTGTAAAAATGCTTGGTGATAAAGCTCAGGAACAAGGAGCAGATGCAGTTATCTGCTTCAGATATAATTTAAACGGTGCCTTACATACTGCCTACGGTACCGCAATTAAATTCAAGTAAATAGGAAGGCGCTCTACAAAAATGTAGGGCGTCTTTTTTATTGGAGGTAAGGGAGATGAAATTCAAGCATTTGGAGTTCTGGTTAGCCTGGAACAATAACGTTGAAAAGCTTCGTCTTCCTGTCATTCCGCCAAAAATAGCTGTAAAGATCGGGCATAGCTACATCGATATTGAACTGGTTGCCATTGGGGAATCGACTATCATCGGGGAGTCAACCTTGGAAGAGTATTCTTTTTCTACGTTTTGGCCTGAGACATATGATCCGGGGGTTTGTGAATACGATGGTTTTCCGTCTCCCGAAGAATTTATGGAGACTTTGAAACGGTGGAAAAATTCGGGTTACCTGATTCGCTTTACAGTAACAGGAAGTGAACAAGATATTATCAATGTTCCAGTGACCATACGGGATTTTAGCTACGAATGGGACGGGTTTGACATTGAATTCAAGTTGGCATTGAAAGAGTATCGGTTCGTGACCATGGAGAGTACTGAGGTGAGTATTCCTTTCCAAACAACAGGTAAAGGGAAGCGACCAGATACACGAAAAGCGAAGGTGTCAGCCACTAAGAAAAAAGAAGAAAAAAAATCATTGGTTGACAAGTATCATTCACGATGAAATCTTGGGCGGAAAGGTGGGAGACTGATGCTGCCAAAATATCATTACGAGGTTCGATTCCAAAAGCCGGGTAAGCAAGCGCTTCGCCTTCCCTTCTCAGAAGCAACATGGTCCGGCAGTCGTCAGGAAGCAAAGCGTACTCTGGCTGTTAAAACCAACAATGGACGGGATCGCTTTTGGCCTGATGTGAATGTAGAGGAAGGCGACCTAATAGAGTTGATATCTTTTATGTCTGGCACTCCTCGCTCACTTTTCACAGGAATGATTGTTGACTTAGGAAGGACAGCAAAAGGAGATATCAACGGAGTAGCGTATGATTTCGGCTTTTATTTACTCAATAACGATGTAGCTGTGGTTTCAACAGGTGAAGCTGCCGATCAGCTTCTAAAGCGCATTTTCGCGCAGCATGGCATTCCCATTGGAGGCATAGGAGCAATGCCTGCCGTGGAAAAACAAGTCATTCGCGGAAAGAGTGTATGGGATGCAGTTGTAGACGTCCTCAATCAAGTGTTTCGCTCTACTGGTGTTCGGTATTGGTGCTGGATTGACCAAGGAAAGATTTATGTCGGAACACAGCGAGGGCAAACGATTCAGTGGAAAGTTCAGCAGGGAAGCAATCTATTAAACGCTGAACGTAAACGATCAATTGCAGAAATGAGAACAGTTGTAAGAGTGGTCGGGAGCGACAGTGAATACATTTCTGTTTTACATGATGAAGTTGATTCTACCAACTCTAAACGGTACGGACATCTTGTTAAGGTTATAGAAATACAAGATGAAGACCGGGGAAACAAAATTGAAGTGGCTAAGCAAGAATTGCAGAATCTAAGCCGGGTCAAGGAGCAGGCTTCTGTTACTTCCTTGGGAATCGATGACGTCATTTCTGGGACGAAAATTGAAGTCTACGAGGAGATCACGAAGCTGCAAGGGGTGTTTACTGTTTTCGGTGACAGCCATACGATAAGACCTGGCTACCATGAAATGAAACTCGATTTGCAGATGGAGGTGAACGGAAGGTGAATGGCTTTCAAAAGCTTGCTCAAGTTCTTTCAGGTGCCAATCAAGCACAAGGAGCTGGCGGGGCAAATCCACCCCCAAAGGATGTACGAATAGAGTTGGCAACTGTCATTAAGCCTCCACCAGATTTGAAAATCTTGATTGATGGGATGTCTGAACCGATTGGTAAGGAGTTTCTGACTGTAGCTGAGCATTTGACCAGACATAAACGGATTGTCACGATTACTCACCAAGAGCTGGCTGAACGGGATCTGGGTGACATGAAAAAGGAAGATTTTTTAGACACGGATGACTTGGCTGCGCCGTTTACCTCGTTCAAACATAACTATTTGTTACTGCAATTTGAGGACGTTTTGAAGTTAAACGATAAAGTACACGTGTTATCTGTGGATTCTGCCTATTACATCCTAGATAGGGTGAAACGCCCATGAGTATTTTTCCGGTTTTCCCAGTGACAGATGATAGCCCAGCACAGGAACTACGTCCCATTAAAAATGTTCTCAGGACGTATAAGTTTGATTTCGAAACAGGGCAGTTTGCCGTGCGACCTGACGGCAAGTCGGTAATGATTGATGGAGAGGAGGCATTACTCCAAAAAGCCACAAAAGCATTACGAACTGATCGATATATGTTTTCTATTTATTCCTCAGATTATGGGAATGAACTGAAAGAGCTGATTAGGAGTGATGGATCGAGAGCGTGGAAGCAGGCAGAGGCTAAGCGGTTGGTTAAGGAGGCTTTGGAATATTTGTATGGGATAGAACGTTGCGAGAATTTCTCTTTTGAGTGGGTAGGTAACACCATGAAAATATCCTTTTTGATGGTTACTGAGGAAGGGGTCTTGGAGATGAGTATCAATGTCTGAAACTGATCTTAGCTTTCTGGAAAGCTCAACCTTCCAGCAAATTTTATATGAAATGCTTCTCACTGTTCCCGAAGATTTAGACCGAAGTGAAGGCTCGATTATATATGATGCTCTTGCTCCGATTGCACAAGCGCTTTTTAAGCATCAAACGGAACGCGGTAAGATTATCGAACAAGCTTTTGCTGTAACTGCAACGAGAAAATATCTTGAACTGATGGCAATAGATTATGGGTTAGCTCTGGATAAAAACGAGCCTACGGAGGATTTACGCAACCGAATATTGCGCCATAAACGTAATCCCGAGCGTGGTGGAGCGTTATCTGACTATGAGCGCTGGGCGCTGTCAATACCTGGTGTAAACTACGCAAGGGGACTGAACTTGATAAGAGGGATCGGCACTGTTGACTTGGTTGTTGGTGGCACCATCCCTAACTTATTGGAGACAGTTAGAGAATTAATTGATCGTCGTAAAACACCAGGGCTTGATCTTGTCGTTAGGCACGTCAGTAGACAAACTGTACCTATTGAAGTTGTGGTAACAGGAATAGACAAAGAAAAAGCCAGACAAACAATATTGGCATATACCAATTCGATTGGAGTCGGAGGAACGCTATTTTTAGCGCAGATATTTGCTGTATTAGTTGGTGCTGGTGCAACGGATGCCAAGATTTTATTACCAACAACGAGCATTACACTAAAGCCAGATGCTCAAATTGACGCGGTGGTGACGGTCTTATGAGCGAAAATCAGGTTAATGCTCTGATGAGTGAATTACCTAGTTACTATAAAAAAAGTAGACATATGCGTGCGATTATGAGCGCTGTCTCCGACTATTTGCCAGTGGATAGTGATATATGGAGAGCCTTTTTTCTTCACCTCATGTATGAGGACTCCCTAGAGCTCTGGAGGCGTGAATTAGATGCCGACGATGATGAAGACCTGCTTGCAAAGCTGAGAGCAACCAATGGCAGGATGACAGTAGAATCCATTCTTTCACAAGGATATGGCTTACAAGAATCTTATCGCCTCATGCCTGAAGATGGTGTTGAACTCTCTGAGTTTGGAGTAATGGCAGATGGTTGGGAATTTGCCCCATTAACAGCAGTCATCTTTACAACGCCTGAGACACTTGGTGTAGCACAAGGAATTGTCAAATTAATGGGACCAGCAGGCTTTCGATATTTATTTTCTATTGCGTTATCTCACAAGATCGAGTATGAACGAGGATCAGCAAGTCAAAGCATGGATAGATATGGGGCAATCCTTACCACTGACCATGGGGATGATGAGCTGAGCGGTAAGGAAAAAATGACAAAACACTCGCGAACTCAGTATTCGTTTCAAAGCATAAAGCATGATCGCATGAGTTGGTGGTCACCGAATGTATTTTTTACGGATGACGTAACGTTTGTTGACGAAGTGTTCTATATTCAACAATCAAAGGTTACGAAAACAATATAGGGGGTGTAACAGTTGCCTTCAAAAACAAGTGATGTAAAAGGCATGAAAACGTATCAGACCTTTAATCTGTTCAAAGACAAGAATGTGTTTATCGCTGTGGGAAAAACGTCTCCGTGGAATACCGAAAACCCTGAGAAGGTTCCAGATGTCTATTATGGCCAAACGATTACAGAGATTGTTGCGTTGAAACGAGCTGACCAAGTGAGGTTTGTAACGCCAGATGATACAAATGGAACGATCATACAACGTGGTCAGAAGTGGCGTCTCATTGAGGAAGTTGAAGCGCGGGCAATTGATTGCCGTTGGCTATATGTACAGGCATGGTTGAGGTATGACGAGTTTCCAATATGTAATTATCGTCAAACAGGAGTATATGCGGGCACGATCTTGGTAGATGGGTCACCAGTAAATAAACAGGTAGTCAAACCGGATGAAGTGAAGGATATGGGTTTCCTGTTAGCAGTGACGAATCAGTCGCCACTGCAACGGGAAGTCACCCATCGCGAAAGCATTGAGTATATCTTGGAGCTGTAAGGAGGGTAACGATGGCAAAGGAAGTATACAACCGATTTGATCCTACGAATAGATGGAAGTCTGTTGATTTTGTCGGCGGTCGCCGGGTTCAAACTGCTGAGCTAAACGAAATACAGGCGATGTCACTCTATCGGGATAAGCAAATAGGAGACGTAATTTTCGGATCAGGTCACATCTTAGAGGGCGGGCAGTTATTGATTAATAAGGAGAAAACGCTCGTCATCGTATCAGCAGCACGGGTATATCTTGGGGGAATCATCCACGATGTACCGGAAACAACACTGACGATAAAGGGAACTGGAGAGGAAAGCATTGGGTTGCGGGTCAATCCACAAACAATCACATACGAAGACGACCCAACCCTGTATGATCCAGCGGTTGGGTTTTCTAATTTTGGTATGCCTGGTGCTCAGCGAACCATTTTGAATCCGACTTGGGTAGTAGATGATCCAGAAGCAACTCATATGTATCGTCTGGTGAACGGGGATCTCATCACATCCAAATTACCACCTGAGCTCGAAGGATTTACCCCGATTCTAGCTCGTAGAAGCTACGACACCAATGGTTCATTCTTGGTCTCAGGAATGGATGGATATATAGAGCCAAGGGATGCAGAGAACGTAACGCTCGTAATCGACGCGGGCAGAGCCTATGTTCTTGGATATCAAATTGATAAGCTGGTTCCCCTGCGACTTGCCATACCCAAAGCACTGGACACCCGTGTGGTTGTTAATGAAACGAAGACGTATCTGTCTAACACATCCTTTTACCCGCTAAATTCAAAGCCTGTGAAAGCTTTACAGACGGTTACAGCAACAGTAGAGAAAACACAGACAATTACTCGGGGAAATGTGGCAGGAACCTCAGACCTTTTACCAATGACACCTGTTGTAGATATTGTCTCGATACAGGCGGGCAGCACGAGTTATGTCAAAGGGACAGACTTTCAACTCTCAGGCGATGCCGTAGACTGGTCATTGGCAGGTGCTGAACCTTCAGGTGGGACGTCGTATACAGTCACGTATCGCTATACAAAACTTATGGTTATTGGGACAGATGTAACGTTGGATAACAACGGGGTAAAGTGGCTGGGTAGTGATCGGCCTGTACCGAACTCGACTTTCCAGACGACCTATGAGTTTTTTCTCGGGCGGAAAGATGTTTACTACCTTACTTACCAAGGCGAAGTTCATGTCATACATGGTCAGTCAGACATGAATCCTTATCCTCCTTCTTCACCACCCGATGTCTTAGAACTGGGAGAGCTTTATCTACCCCCAAATTCAAGCGCTGTTGTGGTTTCGAATCGGAAACCCAAACGATTGACTATGCTCGAGCTGCGTTCTCTCCTTGATCGTTTAGAACGTGCAGAGTACAACCAAGCTTTGGCAGACCTTGATCGGGCGGCGCAAAACTCTGATCCGTCACTAGCGAAAAAGGGCGTTTTTACAGACAACTTTACCAATTTTGAACGCTCCGATGTTACTCATCCTGACTTTGATGCAATGATTAATCCGCGTGAAAAAACGGTACAGTTAGCCGTTGAGAATAGTTTTATAGAAATGCAAGTAAATCAGGCTGCATCTACAGTGCGATTCCATGAGCGGTTAATTACCTTGCCATATACCGAAGAGGTGCTCATTGATCAACCATTTGCAACTGAAACCATGAATGTGAATCCATATCAAGTATTCGGGAATCTGGCCACAATTCGTTTGACCCCTTCTCATGATACCTGGGTGGAGACGTCAACAGTTACACAATCCGTTTGGGGGTGGTGGGCTGACTGGAGATCGACGGGAACGACTCGGACTGAAACAAAGGTCATTTTAGATGAACAAGTTCCATTCATACGACAACGTGAGGTAACAGTGGTCGGGGAAGGTTTTGAACCGAACAGTGACAATATCAAGGCTACATTTGATGGCATCCCGGTAAACCTTACTCCGATAAACGGATCGGCAGCCGGCACTCTGCCCAACACAGTGAAAGCGAATGCTCAAGGACGATTCAGTTGCACATTTATGATCCCAGCTAATGTACGTACAGGAACCCGCGAAGTCTATTTCTGGAACGAGGTGTAAGGATGGCTACCAAACAAAATGAAGCGAAAGCGTCTTATGTAGGGACTGGTAGGAAGCAGGTGGTCGAGCAGACATTTTGGCAGATTCCATCTTGGCGACTGACTGATCCACTTGCTCAAACTTTTATGCTTACAGAAGAGCGGTTTATTACCGCTGTTGATTTGTATTTGGGAACGAAGGACCCGGTTGCAGATTTAACCGTACAACTTCGCACAGTAGTGAATGGTTATCCTTCTATGACGATCTTATCTTCAGTCGCAATCAATTCTTCTCAGGTGAACGTATCCAATGATAGTAGTAGGGCAACAAAAGTAAGGTTTCCAGAGCCCATTTTACTACAGGCAAATACGGAGTATGCGATCGTGCTTCTGACGCCTTCTAGTCAATATAGAGCATTTGTAGCGCGAATGAGCGCACAAGACCTCCTGTCTAAGAAAACTGTTTCACGTCAGCCATATGACGTAGGTGTACTATTTTCAAGCTCCAACGGGTCGGCATGGACAGCACATCAAGACTCGGATTTGAAGTTTAAGCTTTATGGAGCCAAATTTATGAACGACGCAAAGCTTCAATTCAATCCTGTGACTGCCAACCAAGTGACTCAACTTGTCCTTTCCGCAAGTCAACTTGTACCTCGAAATTCGGCGCTGTTGTGGCAATACTCCATAGATGAGCGAAATTGGTATGCACTTGATGATCTGGATGTGACATGGTTAACACAGCCAACGAACAAGGTGCATGTGCGGGCTTTATTTAAGACATCTGGTTCGTCACCAGTCGTCCAGTCAAGTGTAAGTCTAATCCCGATGGCTTATAAAAAGAATGGCGTATATTTGAGTCGAGAAATTACAGCAACGGCCCCGTTTACGAAAGTTACTGTATACGTGGAGTTGAGTACACCAAGTGGTACGTCACAGAATGTTGAATATTCCATTGATGGTGGGAAGACGTGGACTGCTATGGGATCGGCAACCGAACAAACGCCTATTGATGACGAGTTTACGCGATTGAAGTTTGAACGCACTGTTTCATCCTCAACAAAGCTGAGGATTCGAATAAAGCAGAACACGACTGTGATGACAATAACTCCGAAAGCGCGGGCATTGATGGTGCATACCTCATAAGGATGTGACGTAGATGAAGAATCGTATATCTATCGATCCAAGCGCCCCTGACAGTCTTTTGACAGGGGCTAAAAAAATCAACGAAAACTTTGATCAGATAGATTCAAAAATAGAGCAATTTGAAACTGTAGCAAAGTCAGAGATAGCTCATTTGCATTGGAGGGCAGGTATTAATGAAAAAAACATTTTGGAAATGGCTCTTGAGTTGGAGACCGTAAAAGGTGCAGTTTTAAACGGGTTGACAAGCAATATTTATATTGAATCATTTATAGATGTAGAAGATGTCAACCTATTGAACGGGGGTACGAAGCATGACAGCACGAATAAGAAAGTGTACTTGGCATAGAAGGGGGGAATAACCTTGTCAATTATTACAAAAGCCTATGAAGCCTTGGGAGTTGGGATGGTAATATCAAACGCTGTTTTGAAAAAGGGTGACGTAGTAGTAACTTATGCTACTTCTGGGAGCACCGGGGTAGACGCAACTGCTACACTAAGCGCGGGAAATATGACTCAGAAGTATACCCACGCGTACAACACCGCTGGGGGTTCACCCGATTCAGTTTGTGCAAGAGTATATACCGTAGATAATGACGTAACAGCAAACGTTATGGTTGGCGGAAACAACCAGTCAGGTCAGGTTACAGTAATCTTCCGACACGCCCAAATTGTGGACTGGGATAGTACAGGCTATGCGACTGGTTCACCCGCCCAGTCTATTCCAACAGGGTATCCTACACCTGGTATGGGCGTTCTACTGGTAAATCGGTACAGTCCACCTTCAAACCCGCCCGACTATACTTGGCTAACGAATGGGTCAGCTTCCGTTGGTTACTTGGACAATATTTCGACCCAGTTGGCACAGCCTCCAGCATTATCACAAAACGGAGGGACTTATTCTTCGATTATGGCCCTTATGCTTGCACCAATGAATGCAGCCCCACACGTGCCCTCAATGAACCCCACAGGGACTCTTGCTGCTCCAGCAGTATTAGCCACGTTGACACCTACACTGAACTGGTCATTTTCTGACCCGGACGTTGGGAACAGCCAGAGGGCGCGACAACTGAAAATATACGACGGGGCAACACTTGTTTATGACAGTGGTAAAGTAGCCACCGGCAGCACGACTTTCACGTATCCATCCAGCGGGGTAACAGCTTTGCAGCCTGACAAAGTATACGGTTGGGAAGTCACAGTATGGGACAACCACGACGCCGCAAGCCCTTATGCTACTCGTCAATACTTTAAAACAACAAAAGCACCAACGGTAACGCCTAAGAGCCCGTTAGGGACAAGTGCCTTACCCTTAATGATAAGCCAAACGCCACGCGTACAATGGACATATGCCGACACTGAAAATCATGTGCAAAACTCCTTTCAGGTAAGGATAAAAAGAGCGTCTGACAACGGTATTGCCCACGAAAGCGGACCAATTATTTCTACGAATACGAATTACGACGTACCAGTTGGTGTACTTGCAGCAGGAGTAACGTACTACTGGGAGGTACAAGTAAGAGATTCGACCGGTATGGTTAGTGGTTTTTCGAAAGGTCAGTATTTCGTTATCAACGTACCCCCAGGTAAGCCGATACCCGATCATATTCCAGATATGCTGCGGGTAACGAAGAGGCCTGTTTTTGAGGCAACGATAAATGAGGACATAGAGTACGATACTCAGGCTTTCACTTTGCAGTTGGCGACTAACAGTGCGTTCACCCAGGACTTACAGGCACACACCAGCAATGTTGACGCTACGGGCTGGGAGGTATTCGACGGTAAAGCTTGGGAGTGGCAAGGTATTACGACAGGCAAGGTACGGCCAGCACAATTGGTTAAAGATGGGGGATTTGAAAGTCCTGCAGGTACCTATTGGAAGCCAATGCACAGTAGCCTCGCTGATGGGGAGTTCGCGGGAACAGACACAGCGATAAAACGCAGAGGGAACAGCGCACTAAAATTGGTAAGTAAAACGTCCAAATCAATAGGTTTTTACCAAGAGCTAAAAGGATGGAAACCCGGCGACGTTATTGTTGTAGAAGGCTATATGAAAATAACGCAACACAACAAGGGAAAATTGCAGATAGATATTATTACTGATACGGGATTAGATACGAGTACTATGTGGTACGACGCTACAATAAGTGGTTGGCTTAAATTTACTGAAACTATAACAATTCCAGCCAATACTACTTTAGTACAAATTCGGGCGTTTACTGACGAAACGGCAGACCTTACGGGGTATGTAGACGACATATCAGTAAAAATACAAGGCTTGAAAGATTATACGAAGGTACGCTACACGCCACAAGTTGACCTGGTAGAAGGAATGACGTACTACTGGCGTATGGCAGCCATTGACGGAACTACGGGTGCGTACTCCGAATGGACAGACGTACAGACCCTGCAAAATCTGCTGGGTACGGACGGGAACTGCCAAGATACCAGTAGATGGGTAGCGTACAATGCGACGCTGGAAGTAGATACGGCAAACAAACTGTACGGAACGGGTTGCATTAAACTTACTGCTACGGCAGCAGGCGCGCTAATGTACAAAGACATTACCAGTCTGGTAAAGAAGAACACCTACTACCTTATGATGCTGGAAGCGAAGAACTTCGATCTGGGAAGCATATTTATTAACCTTCAAACGATAGGCGGCGTATCAAGCGTAAGCGGAGGAACCATAACTGATAAAGTGTATAAACGCAGCTACGTACTGGTTAAGCCCGACGACCTAGCAGCCGCAACAACTGTAAAACTGTACGCGTATACTAGTGGTGGACTGAATGGCCGATACGCCTACATTGACGGGGTACGTATTTACGAAATCACGAAGGCCGAATACGACCTTATCCAGAGTGGAACTGACCCACGCTACAGCGGGGATATGCTGGCGGTCATGTACCCGTATGTCGATAATACGCAAACCATCCCACGAAAAACACGGATACGCTGCGGAACAACACTGGCATTACAAACAAAGCCGATCAAGACGACTGCCCCAGTAGGCCGTAGCATGTTTTCAAAGATTGTGACGCTGCCTTTTAACGTGCCAGCTGCGAAACGTGTAGAAGAAAACTACCCAAGCCTAGTATACAGTGGCACATGGCTGAACGTAGGACCACATAGCGGGTATAGCGGTTTGTACGGAAAGAGCAGCGGAGTAGCTGGCGAGTCCGTTGAGCTTTCGTTTTACGGAACAGGTATTCGTTGCTTTGGTTCACAGGCGCCGTATGCGGGGATTGCCCAGATATTTCTGGACGGCGTATTCGTTGGCGAAGTGGACTACTACAAGGCCGCGCCAGACGCTTTCCAGCAGCTTATGTACGAAAATGCGAACCTACCCTATGGCCCGCACAAAATCAAAGTAGTTGTAACAGGTAGACGTAACACGGAATCAGCTGGCTCGGCAGTTTACCTGGACTTCTTCGAAATCCTGGACACGAGGGCTCCTGCTGTCTTAACCGTCCAAGCCTCAAATAATGCGAATGATGTTACCCCGAATTGGGAAGATGTAACAGCAGCTTTCATTTCTGGTGAGCCATATTTTTTTACAAACAAGATTAAAACCGCACCTGACTGGGGCTTGGCGCTAAAGATTACGGTAGACGCAAAAGAGCGGCTAGGTCCGATAGAAATTGACGGTTTCGGGATCAGTTACGAATAGGAAGGTGCGAAGCCATGGGCAGACACTTAAAACAAACCGATTTGGCTCAACTGCGTGCAAGTGAGCAAGCAAAGGTAAATACAGAGCTCCAATCAGCTTATGAAGCGATAGCTGCATTACATGAGACTGTTGAGGTATTACAAAAAGAAGTTCAAACATTAAAAGGGGGTGAAAAATGATGGTGGTAAAATATATGATTCCGGTTTATGCCTACTTAGTAAAATGCGGCTGGTCACTAGAACCGACTGGGATGGAAGCAGAAAAAGTAATTCCGGAACCCTACCGCTTACCTGTTGCTGAACACTTAGTTACAACACAAACAACTTAACGCCTTCTCTCAAAGAGCGAAGGTGTTTTTTTATGGGGAGCTGCTCCTTCTCCTTTGAGACTTTCCCGGAACCCAGAGCGTCTTATCTTTTAAGAATGAATCAGGGGAGGACATTACATGAATGGTGATATTGGATTCACATGGGACTGGGGAAGTTTTCTTTGGTTAATCATTTTCGTATGGCTGCCAGTGAGTGTAGTCACTTATCTTCTCATACGAACATGGTTCAAGAAAAAAATGAGCGAACTAGAGAAACGAATCGAGAAACTTGAACAAGAAGGTTCAACAAAATAAGGATTTCATAGGGGAGCTGCTAACGCGGCTCCTTTAATTTTTGCCCCGTGGGGGTGAGGAGAAGATGAGCTGATGAAATTTCTTCAAAGCCTAGAAAACGTAGCAACCCCAGCAAACGCTTGGGCGACAACAGCGGGTGCAATCGTGTCGCCCGTTTTTCATTATCTATATGGAACGAACCGCCAAGACATCCTGATTGTGCTCTTTTTCATGATTGTTTTGGATTGGATCACAGGCATTTCCGCAGCAAAAAAAGATCAATCCTACTCATCTGATTATGGGTTGTCCAGAATCCCACGCACAATGTTCCTCTTTGCTCTACCAGCCTTAGCCAATCTCTTAGATCGCGTCATGGGCACGCCAGGCTTTTTGTTTTATGGAGTAACGTTCGGTCTCATTTACCATACGTGGACGAGCCTGACCGCAAATGCACATCGAGCTGGCTGGCCTATGCCAAGGTCAGTTGAAAAATTGGTAGGATCGGAAATCAAAGCGAAAGCAGAGCGAGCTGCTAGAAAGGAGAACAAGTAAACATGAATATTACTATCTCGGGTGCGCGCGTGATCGATGTTCGCACCTCTTTGCCACGCCACAAAACACTAAAGTATGGACGGCGTAAGCTGACTGACATCCGATCGGCAGCCATTCACCATTCTGCTACATTGAGCGGATCGCCAGAGGCGTTCGCACGATACCATGTGGTCACGAACGGCTGGCCGGGCATTGCCTATCATTTTGTGATCCAAAAAGACGGAACGATTTACTGGTGTAACGATCCAGAGGCAATCTCCTACCATGTCGGTAACAGCAACCGTCATGCGTTAGGCATATGCCTTGTCGGGGACTTCCGGACACAGAAACCGACGCCTGAGCAACTTGATGCCGCCAATCGCCTGATCCAGCACTTACAGGAACAAATCCCATCCATGAAGCAGGTGTTTGGTCACCAGGAGTACCCCGGCTACGCTTGGAAAAACTGTCCTGCATTCCCGATGGGCACATTCCGAACAAATTACTCACAATTTTTGCAAAAAGCTGTGGGTAAAGTGGATAAGCCAAAGCAAGTCCCGGTTGCAATTATGCTGAACGGGCAACTGCTTGCGGTAACGGGCTTTTTGCAGGAAGGCGTTTCTATGCTGCCAGTCCGTGCAGTTGCCAATGCTGCCGGTGGAAAAGTGGAGTGGATTGAACAGACGAAGGATGTTCGTGTTAACGGTAAAGACCTAAACGAAAAGCTCATTGCGGGATCGGCATATGCTCCAGCTCGTGAGTTAGCTGCCGCACTTTGTCTACAGGTTGAGTGGGATGGAAGTACAAATACAGTAATATTGAGAGGATGAGATTCATGGATAAAACAAACAAGAAGAAACAGGGAATTTTGATGATCATAGGGGGAACTCTTGCAATTGTAGGAGCAGGGTACGGGCTACTCTCAGAAGAGCAAGTCCAGAAACTCCAAAAGGCTTTTGAATTGGTTCTATCTGCATTTTAGAAGCGAAACCCCTCCTTCTGGTTAATGGGGGAGGGACTTTTATCCATAAAACAGGTTGGGGAAATTCCCTGATCTTTACACCTCAGATGGTGGCTTGCATAGTATAGTGTCGATGTGAAACCCAAAATGATTAGGAGGTTTGATACTCCGATGAACAATAACTGCTGGAGACCCCCACCACGCGGTTGTCAATCTATTTTTCCCCCAAGATGCACTTGTCCCCCTGGTCCTCCTGGTCCCACCGGACCACAAGGTGTTACTGGCCCCCCTGGTCCAGGGTGTATAGATCCTCCACCCGTAGCAACTCAAATTGTTTACGTAAATAAGGGCGGGAATGATGTAACTGGTGATGGCACGGAATGCAATCCCTTTTTAACTGTGACAAGGGCGATGGCTTTCATTGTAGACGCTTCACCGACAAAACGATATGCCATTTCTATAGGACCAGGAACCTTCACAGAACCACTTATTCACTTAAAGGCAAACGTCCAATTAATTGGAACAAGTACCTTATTAACCAGACTTGCTATCCCATTCGATATTAATGACCCATCCTGGAATGGAAACCTAAATGTTGATAATCGTTCTGGCTTTGTGGATTTATCGTTATTGACAGCGCCACTTGATTTTAACTTTACAACCAATGCAATTACCCCTTCTACGGGTCGATTGTTCTTTGTAAGTATCAATTTTACTCCAACACCAGTATTTACTGGGAATAGCACTTTTCTTAGTCAGATTAATATCCGTGACTCCCAGTTATTTGGTGGCTATACGCAGAATGGTGCAAATGTCACAATGTTCGCTTCATATGTTGGAGGTGTTCCTCTACCGTTACCCCAACCCGTCATCACCATAAATTCTATCGTTCCATACGATACTCAAGTACATCTAATTGGTGGAGGGACAGATGGCGATGTAGTAGTGAATGTAGCAAATGGAACCGTTCCAATCGATCCATTCGACCTCTTAAGTTTCGCTATTAAAGGCAGTTTGATTGTGAACGGTGTAGCAGGTGTTTCTACTAGAATTAGGGCTACAGTCGACTCGATTCCGATTAGAAGCAGAGTGACTTTAATAGGAAATTCAGCGATAGAAAAATTGGATGATGCTGCTGGCTTAGGTTACACCCCTGCCAATCCCGCTGATTGGTCATTGGGACCTGTTCCGACAACAGTTCAAGAAGCATTGGATAGGATTGCTGCCAACATAGCCCCAGTGTGAATTTAGCTGATGAAAGAGAAAATAAATACAAAAATTAAATCCTCCCGTAGAGAAATTTGCAGGAGGATTTTTTTATTTGCATGTTCGCCCATGTTCACAGGCTACGAATGTCCATTAATCCATAAGTAAGAAGGGAGCCCTTAGAGTCCGGGGAGGGTTAATTCTTTTTTTGTAACTATTTTCTGTAGTATCAGTACTTAAATTACTTTTCTAAACTTGATAATAAAATCAACAAAAAATGTTGACTAAATTAACAAGCTTATGTAAGATGATGGTAGACAAGAATTTTGAAATAGGAAGGAGGAACGATTCATGGTTACTCCATTTGGTAAGTTTTGTAGAAAACTCAGAATTGACAATGAGGAGCTATTAAAAGACATGGCTGATAAGTTAGGTGTAACATCTTCGTATTTATCGGCTGTGGAAAACGGCAAGAGAAGTGTTCCTCAAAATTGGCTACAAGACATCTCTAAAACATACCGACTTAATGACACACAAAGTTCTGATCTGCAAAGAGCAATTGATGAATCACAGACAGTTCTTAAATTTGAATTGAAGGAGCTTTCAATTGAAAAAAAGGACTTGTTAATGGCATTCGCAAGAGAACATAAGAGATTAGACACCTCAGACCTGAATAAAATTCTTAAAATTCTCCAAGGGAAGGATGAGGTGAGCGAATGAGTGGTACTTTCACTGCTACACCTCATTCAAGGAACAAAATAAGGGAAATAACGAATGTCATAAGGTCTGCTTTCGGACTAATGAACGTAAAGCATTTCCCAATTGTTCAATTAATTGAAATAGGGCTTCCCCAAGTTTTTGATAGATTCAACTTGGAGATAGTAGACAACAAAGAACTACCTACTCAGTATGCTGTTGCTTACCCGGGCGAGAACCTTATAGTAGTAAGGGAAGAGGTTTATGAAGGGGCTATTTCAGGAGTTGCTAGAGATCGTTTTACTTTGGCCCATGAGGTCGGACATTTTATGTTACATCAACCAGCAAATATATCACTCGCAAGAAATGAAAAAGCCATCCCTTCATACATAAATCCAGAGTGGCAGGCAAATACATTTGCTGGTGAATTACTTGCTCCACCACATATTATAAAAGGGCTTACTGTACCTGAAATAACACTTATGTGTGGTGTTTCTAAAACAGTAGCTGAAATACAACTGCAAAGTATTTGATGGAAGGAGTTCTTAACCGTGGATAAAAAAAATAGCCGTGGCACTTGTAGAGAGCCAACGGCAGTGTAGAATTACCTCACTGTGACCAGTGAAGCCGCTCTACAATTAACGTACAAAAATAATCGCAACGTAATTGTAGCATATGCTGGTGCTCTCTTCAAGGTTAAACTGAGAGGAGAGATTTCAATATGACATACAATGGACAAAAACTAAAGTGGTCTGAGTATCACCAATCATACGGAATTTTCCGAGCATGGCGCAAGCACCCAAAGTCCCAACAAATTTTATGGGCTAGAGCTTATGGGAAAAAAGCATGGTTTATTCCAATTGAAGAACTAGAAAAAGAAGAAGAGTCCGCATAATAAATATGGAGACCCGTGCGGCTCGGGTTTCCAATTAATAATCTTGGATGGTGATAACATGAGTTTTTTAGAAACATTCCAGCATCGTTTGGGATTAACTGTATTTACATTGGTTTCACTCTTTGTAGGTGCATTTACTCAGTATTACTATCAAGTCGTCACAGCACCTACATTGACATCGTTCATAAACGTGATCATTAAAAGCAAAAACAACGATGAATTGCTGCTTACATGGGGACTTAATTTGTTATCAGGTGTTCTTCTTGGCTCAGCGGGTTTTTTGTGGGCAAAAGAGACTGTAGTTGGTAATTTCTATTACGATACATCAGAAGTATCAGCACGTATAGTTTGTGCAGTTCTAGGAATCCTTTGCTTGGGATATGCGGCGTATTTCATTAGCTTCATATTTACTAGCTTACTAGGAATTGTAATAGCGACTGCTATAGTTGGTTTTTTTCTGTGGTCCAACAACAGGAAGTAATAGGTTAAACACGAAACCCTTCTCCCTTGAAATGCACCCCTTAAAGTAGACATTGGAAAAACCCCCGAGGTTTTACTGATTAACTTTAGGGGGTGCATTTCACTAATGAAAAGGGCTTTAAAATTAAGGGGAAGGTGAGAGTGCGTAACTTTACATTCACTTACATAAATTTACATTACCGGGATATCAAGCAAGTAAGCTGGATTATTTAGTAAAATGGATACAGTAGATCGGGACGTGCCAGTGTGAATCTGGCACGTTTATTTTTTGTTCGAAAAACGAACGTATGATCTTGTTTTTGGTTTTGTGGTTGCGAAACTCTTAGAAAGTAGGTGAGCGTTTGACGAAAGAGGAATGCAGAACAATTTTGCGACGCATTGCCTGGAACCTGAACTATCGAGAAAGAAAGAGGCTTCGTAATGAATGCCCGATTCTGGACGATTTTGGCAGGCAGCTGGGCACGGTTAATCACGGCGGAAGCCTTTATGTTGAAGAGTTGTTACGGCAACTATCCAATGAAAAAGAGAGGCACGTTATACGTAAGATCGTCTTAGAAGGCTTCACAGCAAAAGAGGTCGGAGAAAGCTTACAAATGGGGGAAAGGGGAGTGAATCAATGCAAAAACCGGAGCTTGAAGAAACTACAACAGTACTTGATCAAGCATTCAGTCTAATGGTCGAGCAAGCAAAAAATGGAAATAACGAGGCGTTACTCAAAGTTTTGGAGGAAATGCAACCTGAAATTGACTCCCTAGCTGGTTTTCTTAAGCTCCCGAAAGAAGAGGGAATTCATGAGATTACGACACGGTTTATTGAGCAAATCAGGGGATGAAAAATTATTCGCATTCTTTTCGTGAAAGTTGTTCCGTTTTGTGCCTGTTTTTTTCCTAGATAGGTGAAAGCGACAATGACCGGTCAAACACTGTTGCTTATCCATTACCCATAAAAGGAGAAATGAAGCATGGCGAAAGGCATTGATTACGCAGGTAAGAATAACTCAACAAAAAGCAATTTGAGAGCAATTAAGGATGAGGGGTACAAATTTATCGGACGTTATTATGGTGAGTCGGATTGGAAGCGCCTGACCAAAGAAGAGGCAAGGCTCATTTCTGATGCTGGATTAAATATTGTAGCTGTTTATCAGAATGGCGGACGAGATATCGATGAGTTTACGTATACTAACGGGAAAAAGGCTTGCAGGAGCGCCATTCGTCAAGCAGAGGAAGCTGGTCAGCCATATGATACTCCGATTTATTTTGCAGTAGACATGCAGATTGATAGTAACAGTGAATTCGAAGCGATTGATGATTACTTTAGAGGCATAGTAAAGGAAATGAAGAATTACAAGCAAGATAATAATGGTGATGGTTTTAAAATTGGGGTATATGGAAGTTACTATGTTGTGAAGTACATTGACGAAAAGGTAAGCGGAGTCACCTATTTATGGCAGTGTAAAGCATGGAGTGGTGGTGAAGATTACAAGAATCGTGACTTGTACCAATATAGTATTGATAAGCCTTTAAAACTAAATAACGGAAACACCATCTACGTAGATTTCTGCGAATCAACTGGAAGTGCGGGTGGATTCCAAGTAGATTAAAAATTATCCCAACGGATTTCTTCTCGAATCCGTTGGGATTTCCTTTATTTTATGAGAGGTTTTAGAAATGTAGCAACTTCCTCAGCAGATTTTGTAAATTCATTTTTCTTCCCATTCACTTTTTCACTAATCATAATAAAGGTAGTGTCCTGCTGGAAGTATAGTCCTGATGAAGCTCCTTCGATATTATCTTTATGGTTAGAGAAGGATATCCATTTGGCCGTAATGTCGTTGTTTATTTTTGTGTCTTTCTCTTCGATAATAGCACCATCCAATAAAACTTCTCCTGGTGACTCTTGAACCTTCAGGTAGGTTTCTTCGTTTTCATTGGAAAAAAGTAAACTGAAATACATTACCTGATCACCTGTTACGATTTTCTCTAGCTTTTGCCCTTTTCTTACGAAAGAGGGTACAAAGACTTTTTCCACCCCTACTTTTTCCGCAGCTTCAAAAATCTCTATTTTCTGCTGATCTGTTAATGTAAGTGCCTCAAATCCTTCAGGGATAGCCTGATTCGTTGCAGTTTGACTTTCTTGTGTACAACCTGAGATGAAGACGATGCAACTGAGCAGAAAAACAAGGAAATACCTTATCATGTTCATTCCTCCAATCTTGATTTTGATTAATGAAGTTATCTATGTGTCTTATGTGAACATAGTGTTTTTACGAAGCCCTCCTTCGGAATTCGGGGAGGGCATTTGGTGTTTATGAAAGCCAAATAGTTTTTTACGATGATTGAAGGAGGAAATTTTATGTCCTTCTTTTAAGCAGTATAACGTACATAGGTTTACTTTGTATCGACCGATTTCATGTCGATCATCTCCAAAATTTCATCGTAAGTCATTTTTTTGATTACATTATAGTCAAGTGCTCTAAGTATAAAGTCACGACGTAATCGTTCTTGTTCATTTTTGGGTTCAGGAAGATTTTCTCCTGTAGCTATAGTGTTAAAACGAGGATTAAAAGTTTCCATGTAGTCGTCTGCGTTAAGTTCAACCCATACTTCTTTGGTTGTACCGTCTTTTAGTGTTAGAAGGTAACTTGCTTTCACGAGATAACCGTCATTATTGGGGTTTCTCTCAGCCATAATATTTTTAATACTAACTTCTTTTGCGGGAAGTGTGCCTTGTTTCTGCATATCTAAGTATGTTGCAAGCTCTTTATGGGTTGTAGATAATTCGCTCCTTACTCGCTCTTTTTCGTCTGGACGTAAATTCCAAGTGAGATAAAAATATGTATTCCATAGATCCTCTTCATTCTTTTGTGTAAATAAATGATGCCATTCGATTGCTAGTATTTCTGTCATTCGACTTAAGGTAGAGTCGTGGTTTTCTAATCGATCAAGAATTTCCAGCTTTTTAGTATAGTCTGCTGGCGAAGTGTGAGGACTTTCCTGTTTTGATACTGCATTGCTAGTAGTCGAACAGCCAACTATCGAAACGGCAGAAAGCAAAAGGAATAAATTTAACTTTTTGTACACTCAAATTACCACCTTTTTACATATTTATTATCTAAATTAATTGAAAATTTGACAAATAAACATTATAATCATATTGGCAATAATATACCACAAAATGGAAGGAATGGAAATATGAGAAAAGTAAAGGTAGGTATTCTTGGTTTAGCTCTCGCAGTATCAGCTGTAGTTAGTGCTGGCAATGGAACAGCTTACGCAGAAGGGATAAATCCATACGACGATTTTAACTGGCGCTGGGTTACTACTGATAGTGAATTAAGTAGGGGATATTCTAAGAGTCATAAAGGAATGGATATTGCAGTAAATAAAGAGCCAGTATACAGTCCACAAAGAGGAACCGTATTAAGTGCAGGTTATTGGACAAGTGCAGGCAATTATGTGGCAATTGAAACAAGAGACAAGGACCCTGACACGAATACTAAGCTAGTAATTAGGTTCCTCCATTTAAAATCCAAATCTGTATCTACAGGTGATTCTGTAAGCAAAGGAGAAGAAATTGCGGTATCAGGAAATACTGGTACAGATAGTACTGGTCCTCATTTGCATATCGATATAAATAATGAAGGGGAGTATGATGGGAAGTACATTGATTATTCAAATTCAATTGATCCTAAATACTTCTGGCCTCACTATTTTGATGCCCCTACTTTTGCGCCACATGAAGAGCATCAAACCGAAGCGCATCAAACGGAAGATGAATTATTACGTAAATTTGATAGTGAAGAATACTTTTTTGAAGACACCCTTATAAATTATGTAGGGGAAGAAGAATTTATGAAGTGGATTAATTCACAACCGTTGGAAGATCAAACAGTACCAAATTTTAAAAAGGCATTTAATATCTCCGATGAAAAAGAAAAGAAATTAAAGCAACAAGCTAGGGAATAGCCGCAGAAATTAGATAACCCAATGTCAAATGACAACCCGTCCCTGTTTTGAGGGGACGGGTTTCTTTACTAATACCTATACTACTGCTTTTCCCACTTGCCATTTTCCAATACGAACTCTATCGCTTTGCTTGTCCCGTCCGCGTACTGTCTCAGTACATACAGACTCTTGCCCGACTCGTGTAGATGGATTTGGGGCATTGAGTCCCCTACTTGAAGGCTACTGGCTCGGGTCAGCTCGTGTACCTCGTCGAATAGACCGCTGTCCATTTCGAAAACCTTTTGTTTATCGATTAGGGAGTATTCAGACAGATCGATACCCGTATCTTGAGAGATTTCATTAGCTTGTTGGATTAAAATGTTTTCGAATGCTTTGGCGGCTTGTGCTTGTTCCGCGCTCTCTACCTTGACCACTTCGTCTTCTTCTTGCGACGCAAACGACCAGTCGCTCGGCTTATACGTGACAAAATCGTCTGTTTGCTTATAATCGGTTCTGTTACCTTTTACGGATTCCGTATGATCGGTTAAGAGTTTATACGTGATCTGCGGCCCGTGAATCTCAGTGTAAGTACCCGACGCTTTAGCGCCACCCTCTGCACCATCCACCACTTTACCGCCCGCATACAAGGAAGTCTCCGTGTAAAGAGAAGCGTTTGAGACGTTGTTCAACGTGGTAGCGTTAAATCGCAGCGTGTAATCGTCTTCTGTAGAACTTTTGATAGTGACGTAAGATTCAGCCTTAGTGATTTTTGCCGACGCGCTGTTTCCGACAAGCAGCAGCGCACCGATACTCATGAGGACAAACGTAGCCTTTTTGTACATTATTTTACACCCTCCCATTAAATTTTAGTAACCTACCAATCGGGGTCTGCGGTGGTAATGATGGCTCTTTTCCAATCTGGTTCAGCGTTTTGCGGGACGCTAACAAAGGTGAACAGAAGGACAAAAGCTGCAAGACCAGACAACCATTTTTTCACAGTCTGTACCTCCCCTATTAAATGGATTCAAGCAGTGTTTTGCGACAACTACCAGTCCGGTTCGGCCCCATACCATATGACTAGGTGTTCCGGTTGACTTAGTGACATTGACGGAATTGCTGTGACGAGGAAAGCAAACGCGAGTATGAGTAGCTTCTTTTTCACGAGCAGCACCTCCTATTCCTTTATGCCCTCATTATGGCAGAACCTCTCAATTATTTCCATGTTTTCGAAAGAAAAAGCCCTTTGTTGCAGCCGATGATGTTTTAGGAAGAGTCCCACGCCCTCTATAACTTTGTCGGACGCCCCTAGCTGTCGGTAGTAGCTGATACTTTGCAGAAGGCTCTCGAACCCGTCCTCAACGTGTCCAATTGCGAGCTGACATACCCCTTTGCGCTTGTAGTATCGCGCAGCCTGTTTGATCCGGTACGGGTGAGCGAGGATGTCCGAAGGTAAAAACTGATTTTCAGAGTCGATCAGCTCTTTTATTAGGGCATCATTTCCACTCTCTAAGTAGACTTCTAAAAGATCGCTGACAATGGTCACGCGGCTGTCCTTCCCTGCTTCTGCGAGACACTGTTCGTAGAGTCTCATTGCATCCTCGTGCTGTCCCTGTTTCGCGTGCAGAAGCGCTCGCAGATGATTCTTTCGATAGTCTGCGTATTCGCTCTTTTCATACTCTTTTAGATACAGCTCGGCTAGGATCAGATCGCCCAGACTCAAGTATGAATTGACAATTGAAATGAAGGCCGAGGCTTTGGGCTTATTGTCCGTACCGTCTTCGCGAATCCCTTTCCCGCAAAATTCGATACTCTCCCCGTAGTAGCCTAAGATATACGCGTGTGTCCCTATACGATAGTAAAAGGTAATGCGGTCAATCGGCAGTAGCAGATCGGTGTAGTGCAGCAATTCCTTTCCTCTGCGGTAGGTTTCCTCAAACCGCGAAAAGTCGTCCCTTTCGAGCATGTAGCGATCATAGAGGCTCTTTCCGAGATATAAAGGGACGCCGTGCTTCCTCGCGTAATCAATAATCACCTCGTGCAAGGCCAGTATAACGGCTCGATCATTCGCGTCGTTTGTCGCCTGTAAAAGGTGATCCAGCGCTAGAAAAGTGTCCATTTTCGGCGTTTCCAGTAGCTTTAAAGCCACCTGTTGAACCACTGGCGGGTAATTAAGCTCAATCGCCTCTTTCAGGAGTATTTGAAGTGTCGCAGGTCTTTCCGTGGTGCCTAGATACGAGGTGATTACATCGACATACGGAATTTCGAGAGTACTTGCAATCTTTTTCCATTGGGAAAACCCTGGTCGCTTTGTTTCCCCTGACTCGATCTTGGAAAGTGCTGCCTTGCTAATGTCTGTACGCTCTGCAAGCTCACTCCACGATATATTTTTCCGTTGTCGGTAGGCATGGAGTAATTCTCCGATTTCTGTAGACATTGGATGCCCCCTAAAAAAATTTATCGTTTTTTATTTTTTTAATGATATCACACACACACGCATTTGGTAATAGTTCCCTTGGAAAAAATTGAAAAATGAATAGATAAGTGGCGCAATGAAGTAGTGAACAAGTTTTTCACCAAGGAAGAACGCGCAAAATACATTGAAAAATTTGTGAAGGCGGAGTAAAAAAAGAAAGCCCTAGAACATAATTTCTAGGACTCTCTTCGTGACCATATTTTGACCATATTTCTATCAGAAAGTATCTTAAATAAACGGAGTCTAAGTTGTAAATCTTCCTATTAATATGCGGAAACCTTAACGGATCGATACCAACAATGAAAGAAACAAAGAAATCGTTTCATATATAGAAATTGAGGATATCAATGTTGCCAGGGTGGCAATGATTACCGGGAAAGTAACATTGGAGTCTTCAACTAATCGGAAACGATCGTACCGTGATGAAGATGTTTTTCACTACACCTTTACAGCTCCCGAAATAAAAGAAAGAGCGATGAAAGTAAGCGATCCAGTCAGCATTGTAGATACAAATTTTTGGCGGACTGTAAGCACGTTATTAGCAACATGGCCCAATGGGAAAACCGATGCAGACCATAAGGTAGGAAAAGAATTTTTGCTTAACAAAAAGGGGATCGAATATCCTAAGTATAGAGACGCTCATAGTAGAATAAAAATGTTTGAGCCTGATGAAGCAGACCTCGCTTGGCTTCCTAAATCCCAGCGAGAACAAAGAGATCCAGGAGTTAGGAAGGAATATATTAAATGGTATGAGAATAAGTATGGTGTACCAAATTTTAATTGGAGCGATGTAGATATTCACCATATTATTCCATTGGCCTATGGTGGGTACAATGACTTCGACAACTTGATTCCATTACCAGAGGATTTTCATAGGCAGGAAGTTACCCCTTGGTGGGCATCTTATGGTAAGTACGTACCAGATGGAGATGACTACTAAAGCAGGAAAGGAGATCTGCTTTTGGAAGGAAATATTTGCTTAATGGCACTAGAGGGATTGAAAAGTCGGCTTGATAAAGACAACACACTGTTGGTGCAAAATCCAGGAGGGGATGTGTTTCAAGCTGTTTTTTCATTTAATACTCCCGCAACTGATTCTGAGATAGAAAAATTCTCAAGAGTTACAGGATGGAGCATACCAGTAGATTTCCAAAAATTCATACAAATACACAATGGAGCTAGGCTCTTCCGGGACATAAAATATGGAGGTGGATATGAGCTATTAAGCCTAGAGAAAATTATACACAATCATCTTGATTATATGCCTAAACATTGGTATCCAATCTCTGTGAGCAATGGTGACTATATCTTTATTGATTCAAATCGTGTAAAAGAAGGAAACGCGCATTATTTAGTTCGCTTTGATCACGATGATGATGTTGTTCCAGAAAATGGTTCAACTATGAAGATGAATTTTGAAACTTGGTTGGAAAGATTAATCATTGCTCAAGGAACAGAGTTTTGGACTTGGTAAGTGGAAATAAAGAAGGGGCTGTCTCACGATTGAGAGACACCCCCCTTTTTAATATCGAAACCCGTAATACATCAACGTTTCTGAGGTACTTATCTAGTTTTTTAGTTGTTTCGTCAGCTGTGACAGCTCCGCTGGTTTTGTTAACGTGGGAATTTCGCGTTTTGCTGACGGCACCATAGTTAATTACATGATCGCTAAGGTCTTACCGAACAAATTTCGCATTTGGTTGGCGGTCCTCTTACCAAAAAGTTCCTTAGCGTATATTTTCGTTAAAATGTTGGCGCTCCCCCTTATATAAATAGTTCTTCTTGTGGAGGTTGTATAGGGCGTTGTCTTTGTTGCCATAATGATAAAAATCATCTTCGAGAGGAACAAGAACCTATGTACTTTTTTTCTCGTTTTTACAAAAAATACCTCCCGCAAAAAAGAATAAAAATGGGAAAAATGAGTCAAATTCACGAGGAAACGGCTGAAGATCGTCTCATTAGCATCGAATTATTTCAGAATATCAAAGAAATAAAGCAAAAATTCCCAGCATCTCCCGATTTAGTCATTCACCAATTTACAACTGGTTTAAAGCAGACACAGGTTGCCCTGGTCTATCTTGACGGGTTAACAGATAAAAATTCACTGAATAATAACATTTTGCGTCCGATGATGTACGACTCCAGAGAAGTAAATGAAACTCCGTTACCAACGATCAGCAGTTGTCGTACGGTTTCAACTTGGCGTGATGTGGAAAACGCTATCTTGCAGGGAGAAAGTGTGCTTTTTTTTGAAGGGCAGGTTGAAGCTCGGGTTTTCGATACAACAGGTTGGCCGCAACGTTCCATTGAAGACCCACAGTTGGAAAGCTCGTTAAAAGGGGCGCATCAAGGATTTGTTGAGACAGGCGTGCAAAATATAGCCCTGCTTCGAAGATATATTCCAAATCTCGAACTACGTATCAAGGAACATATAGTAGGTCGTCGGGGAAAAACGAAAGTCTGGATCATGTATTTAGAAGACATTGCGCATCCAGAAGTTCTTAAAGAACTAGAAAAACGAATAGAACAAATTGATATTGATGCTGTGATCAATACGGGGGAACTCGCCGAATACATCGAGGATAATCGGTATTCACCTTTCCCGCAATTCATCTTGACAGAGCGTCCGGATTCAGCAGTTTCCCAGTTATTACAAGGCCGCTTTGTCGTTGTCGTTGATCGTTCCCCCAGCGTAATCATTGCACCAGCCACGTTTACCTCTTTCTTCCAAAGTGTGGACGATTACAGCATGCGTTGGCTAATCGCCTCGTTTATTCGTCTACTTCGTTTTGTGGCTTTCATGATCGCCTTGCTTTTGCCGGCCGTCTACATCGCCTTCCTCTCCTTTAATTACGAGGTTGTACCGCTTCAATTGTTCCTATCGATAGCCGAGTCAAGGGCACGAGTACCGTTTCCTCCGCTGTTGGAAGCCATGATGATGGAAATCATGCTGGAAATGATGCGAGAAGCTGGAATCCGGCTTCCTGCTCCCGTTGGACAAACAATCGGTATCGTGGGTGGCATCGTTGTCGGCCAAGCAGCCGTACAAGCAGGTATAGTCAGCAACATCATGGTTATTGTAGTGGCCTCTACTGCTATCGCTTCGTTCATTCTACCCAGCTACGATATGGGAACAGCTGTCAGACTGCTGCGCTTTCCAATGATGCTGATGGCTTCACTGTTTGGAATTATTGGGATCGTCATCGGCTTTATGACTTTACTTGCCCATTTAGTCGCCTTGGAATCTCTTGGGACTTCATACGGTAGTCCTCTAGCTCCATTCCGTTGGCAAGACATGAGAGATACGTTCGTTCGGTTCCCATTATGGTCAATGTTTCGACGCCCGGAAAGTACCAGAGCGATCCAAGAGATCAGGATGGGCCGAAAACGGTCAAAGGAGAAGCATTCGTGAGTAAATATGCTATAAACGGAATCACCTTGATGCAATACATTCTTCTAATCCATGCTTCTCAAGTGGGGACCGGAATATTCTCGCTTCCGAGGCAGTTAGCTGAAACAAGTGGAACGGATGGATGGATGACAGTTTTGTTAGCTTGGATTATCAATTGTTTGGCGGGATGGATCATGCTGCTGACACTTAGAAAGTATCCGGACTTCACGCTTTTAGACTTGTTGTCCCACTTATTCGGGAAATGGTTGGGGAAACTGTTATCCCTCGCTTTGATTATCTACTTCGCTTGTGTTGGCTTGGTCATCATGGTCAATTCGATGCTCTACATCAAGTCATGGTTTATGCCGAACACGCCAGCTTATTTGGTGGTGCTTCTGTTCGCTATTCCTAGTTATCTTGTTGTTCGCAATGGTTTACGTGTACAAGCTCGATATATTGAGTTGGTCTTTTACATGACGATGTGGATGCCGCTTTTTATGTTGATTCCAATAGGGGGAGGGAATACGCTTTTTCTGCTTCCCTTTCTCAAGGAAGGATGGTTACCAGTGTTGCAAGGATTGCCGAAAACGATTTTCGCTTACGCCGGTTTCGAGATCCTCTATATTATTTATCCATTTCTGCAAAAAAAGAAATACGCCATACACGGATTTTTAATCGGGAATACACTAACGATGCTTTATTATTTGTTTGTTACCATCGTTTGTTTTATTTTTTATACACCTGACGGAATCACAACCTTAAATCAACCGGTGCTGAGCTTGCTAAAGAATATCGAGTTTCGCTTTCTAGAGCGATTCGATATGATTTTTCTGGCGATTTATTTACTGGTGGTGTCAAAATCCTGGATCACCTTCATTTCCTGTGCGGTTTTCTCTACCGCTCAAATATTTAAGAAACAAGATCACAGCATTTTCAGTGGCATCTATTTTTTGTTTGCTGTCGCGTCTGTTTATATCATGAACCCTACATGGAATCAAAGTGAGGAATGGACAAAGCTGCTAAGCAAGGCGGCATTTGGTGTCATGTACATGCTTCCTGTTGTTCTTTATCTCTATGTCCGAGGTCTTCAAATGGTGCGGAGGGGAAAAACTGGATGAAAAAGCTGTTGTTTGCACTCTTATCTCTGACTCTTTTTACGACAGGATGCATGGACAAGATGAATATCGAAGATGTATCCCTGTCGCTCTTGATTGGTATTGACCTCGATGAAAATAACAACCTCATCTTTTCGACATCAAGCCCTGTATTTAGCCCGGAAGCAAAAATCAAGGAGGAAGTTTACATATCGCCAGCGATAACGATGCGGGAATCGCGGGAAGAAGACGACAAAACCTTTATGGCGCTGACAGTCGGCGGTAAAGTTCAGGCAATTTTGGTCGGGAAACGTGTGATGCTACACAAGGGCTGGTTAAAGTTGTTGGAGCCTTTACTCCGCGACCCAAAAAACTCGATCACAGGAAGAATCGTGATGGTGGACGGGAACGCATACGATGTGATTCGTTATTTGCCAAAAGATAAACCACGCCTCCCCCTTTACTTGACAAAACTGATTGATACCGCTCACCTTCGCAATATATGTGCGAAAACAACCCTGCAAGATTTGCGTCGGGCTACATACGAGAGCGGAATCACCGCAAATGTAACCGAGATAAAAAAGGAGAAGAGGCTATTTGTAACCGGAACCGCGCTGCTTGGTGAGGAAGGCGAGTACAAGTTCTCCCTCGCTCCCACGGAGAACAAGCTACTCCGCATTTTGCAGCATGACACCAAAGGGGAGTTTTCTTTTACATTTAAAAACCCTAACCAACCCGTCGGGGAGATTTTTCCGGCGACTGCCTACAGTTTTTCGACCAGTGGCATTTCCGTCAAAACAAAAACCGATTATGTGTCGGACAAGTTCAAGTTTGACATTAACGTACAAATGAGAGTGGCTCTAACCGAACGGCTTTTCAAATTGGATATCAGAAAAGAAGCGAAAAAATTGGAGCAAGAGATCGAACAGGAAATGACGAAACGAATGAAGAAGCTTATTCACAAGATTCAAACAGCTAAAATTGACCCTATCGGGCTCGGAATATACGCTCGTGCTTATGAGTATGAACATTGGAAACCAGTGAAGGAACGGTGGGGAGAAACATTAGCGAAAGCAGATGTGAAAGTAAGCGTAAAAGTAATTATTGCAGGTATGGGAATCAGTAAATAATCGGTTTTTATCATTGGGCAATTAGAAAAAAAGCTCATCACTCAAAATATAAAAACAGGTACCGCGGAGAACAGTGGTCAGCGGTATCTGAACATACTCTTGTCAAGTAGACAGATTTAAAAAGAGCTCCATAAAGTTATTAAGTGCTTTGTTTCCCCCTAATACATTAACAAGGATAGAGTCGGTGATTCCTATAAATGGGGAAAACCGGCTTTTTTCGTATAAAAAGTTCCAACCGTACAAGTTTCGCATTTGGCTGGCGGTACCACATTATAGGATGGCGAAATTTTCCAATAGCAGAAATATGCTGATTTGCACCGCCTAGTAGCCAACCCGTTCCTAACTTAAGAAACGGTTATTTACTTTCATTGTTTTCAAGTTAGTGGCTGATTGGACGTATTGAAAGAATGTGATAGACTATTTCAAGTTAGATAACAAAAATGAACGAGGTGTATATAAATGGGCTTTGCTACAGGGATTGTAGGTCTTCCTAATGTAGGAAAATCGACATTGTTTAATGCTATTACACAAGCGGGCGCTGAATCGGCTAACTACCCGTTCTGTACGATTGACCCGAACGTAGGGATCGTAGAGGTACCAGATCCGCGTCTGGAAAAGCTGACGCAGATCGTTGTACCAAACAAGGTAGTTCCAACTGCGTTTGAATTCGTAGACATTGCAGGCTTGGTAAAAGGCGCGAGCAGAGGCGAAGGACTTGGCAACCAATTCCTTGGACACATCCGTGAAGTGGACGCGATTGCCCATGTTGTCCGTTGCTTTGAAGATGAGAACATTACTCACGTAGCAGGTCGTGTCGATCCTTTGAGCGATATCGAGACAATCAACCTGGAGCTGATTTTTGCTGACCTGGACTCTGTTGATCGTCGTATTGACCGCATTGCACGCAAAGTGAAGTCCGGCGACAAGGAATCCAAACAAGAGCTGGACGTGCTGGAGAAATTGAAAGCAGCATTTGAAGAGGGGCAATCTGCTCGCAGTGTAGAACTTGATGACGAAGAGCGCAAATGGATTCGCGATTTGCATCTGCTGACAATCAAGCCAATGCTGTACGTGTGCAACGTAGCGGAAGATGGCATTAACGATGCAGACAGCAACCCGCATGTGCAAACAGTTCGCCAGCATGCAGCGAGTGAAGGCGCAGAAGTGGTTGTTATCAGTGCGAAAGTAGAAGCAGAAATTGCTGAGCTCGAGGGCGAAGACAAAGAAATGTTTTTGGAAGAATTGGGACTTTCTGAGTCTGGTCTCGACCGTTTGATTCGTGCTGCTTACAAGCTGCTGGGATTGGTAACATACTTCACAGCCGGTGTACAAGAAGTACGCGCTTGGACCATCCGTCAGGGTACAAAGGCTCCAGGAGCGGCAGGCGTGATTCATACGGATTTTGAGCGCGGCTTCATTCGTGCGGAAGTGATTGCGTATGATGACCTGGTAGATGCTGGTTCTGTGGCAGCAGCCAGAGATCGCGGGAAGTACCGTCTTGAAGGGAAAGAGTACGTAGTGGCAGATGGAGATGTTATGCATTTCCGCTTCAACGTTTAGTACGAAATTCTTGATTCGGCATAGGCGTTTTGCTATAATACGATAATGCGAGTATTTATGGAGTGCATGTATTGTGCGTTTCGTTTTTAGCACTCGCTCCTTGCCCGTTTAGGGCCGCAAAGTCCATAAGGAGGTGAAAAGGTATGCGTCAATACGAAGTAATGTATGTATTGCGTCCAGACCTTGAAGAAGAGAAAGTAAAATCCAATGTAGCTCGTTACAGCGAAGTTGTAACTAACTATGGTGGAGAAATCTCCAAGCTTCAAGAAATGGGTAAACGTCGTCTTGCGTACGAAATCAACAAGTTCCGTGAAGGTTACTACGTTTTGATGAACTTCAAAGCGAACTCCGATGCTGTTGCGGAAGCTGAGCGTCTGATGAAAATCAATGACGACGTAATCCGCTTTATGTTTGTTCGTGATGAGAAGTAATCATTGTCGCGTTCAGAGGGGGAACCAAGATGAATAAAGTCATTCTCATCGGCAACCTGACGAAAGATCCAGAACTTCGCTACACGCCAAATGGCGTTGCCGTTGCTACTTTTACTGTGGCCGTGAATCGTCCCCGCACCAATCAAGCGGGTGAGAGAGAAACGGATTTCATTAATATTGTCGCTTGGCAAAAACTTGCCGATCTGTGCGCAAGCTACTTGCGTAAAGGTAGACAAGCAGCTATTGAAGGACGTATGCAAACACGCTCCTACGATAATAAAGAAGGTAAAAGAGTATATGTGACGGAAGTTGTTGCAGAGAACGTTCAATTTTTGGGCGGTCGAGGCAATGAAGCTGGCGGAGATAATTCAGGATACGATCCAGGCCCTGGCATGGGTGGCGGTAACAAACCATCCGGTCAAAGAAACAATGACTACGATCCGTTTGGTGATCCCTTCGCGAGTGCAGGCAAGCCGATCAACATTTCAGATGATGACTTGCCGTTCTAAGATCGTATAACTTTCACATTCCTACGAAGGAGGGACTATCATGGCACGCAAAGGACGTCCTAATAAGCGTCGTAAAGTATGCTTCTTTAAAGTGAACAAAATCAAGCACATCGATTATAAAGATGTTGATTTGCTGAAAAAGTTCATCAGCGAACGCGGCAAAATCTTGCCACGTCGTGTAACTGGTACTTCTGCGAAGTATCAACGTGCACTGACTATCGCGATCAAACGCGCTCGTCAAGTAGCACTGTTGCCTTACACTGCTGAATAAGTTGCAAAAGCTATAAAAAGGGGGGCACAATTGCGTGGCCCTCTTTTTTCCATAGTTTTCTATGGATAGTGTACATGAGACATGAATAATGAGGTGCTGACATGCCGTCCAAAACGAAACACTTGGCTGAAAATGCCCTTATGCTGGGTATCGCACTGGGGCTGCTGTTTCTCAGTACATATACCTTACTGGGAATGTTCGTCAGCTTCTTATTACCTCTGCCGTTTATTCTTTTGGCTGTAAATCGAACTGTACCTAATATGGTGTGGGTCACGCTGGTCTTTACGTTTCTAGGCTGGATCATTACCGGTCCACTTGAAGCTACACTTGCTTTTTACAGTGCCGCTTGGGGTTCAGTAATGGGGATTGTTTACGCGAAAAAGAAGTCTGCTTTACCAGCCATTTTGGCGGGTGCCGGTGTCTCTTTTCTGGGTGTGGTTACCTATCTTGGATTCTTGACATTCGGAATGAACGTGGATTTGAATGCGGTCTTGCAAGAGACTTCTAAAATGCGTCCTGCGATGATGTCAAAAGAACAGTTTGATCAGATCATAGCACTGGGCAAAATGATAATGCCTACAAGTCTCTTGCTGTTCAGCTTTTTATCTAGCGCTATTAATCATGGATTGGCGCGTTTTTTTGGAAGACGTCTGCACAGACCGATTCCAGGATTGAAGCCAATTCGGGAATGGAGTTTCCCACGATCATTGCTTTATTACTACTTCATTGCGATGATCAGTCTTTTGTTGTTTGCTGAAAGCATGCAGGGCACATTCTGGGAAATTGCCTTGATGAACCTGAAAGTCATGCTGGATATTATCTTTGTTTTGCAAGGCTTGAGTTTTTGTCTATTTGCAGCCTATTTGTACGGCTGGAAGAGACTGACTCCTGTGCTTATTGTCTGTCTATTTATTTTTCCACCCCTAAGTACTATACTTAGTCTAGTAGGGATATTTGACCTAGGAATTCGTTTGCGTGAAAAACTGGAAACAAGAGTGAAGAGGGGCTGAGGAAATGCCCAAGTTCCTGTTAAAGCGTTGGTACGGGATGCACATGGTCCTGGCACTCAGCTTTAGCTTGCTGTTGTTGGGGATTTTGACCTTGTTTCATTGGATGTACGGGGCGATCGGCATAATTTGCTTGATTGGCTTGGTTCTTTACGCTCTTCAAGCAGAAAAGGGGTTCCAACGAGACTTGCGCCTGTATTTGGCGACGGTAACCCATCGCGTGAAGAAGGCGGGAGAAGGCGTTATCCAGGAACTGCCGATCGGAATTCTTTTATACAACGAGGAAAAGGCAATTGAGTGGGTAAACCCGTATATGACGCATATGTCCGGGGATGAATCCATGATCGGGAAAAGCCTCCAAGAGGTATTCCCCCAACTGGTTTGGAAGCCGGAGCAAAAACGGCTGGAGTTTACTTATAACGAGCGGGTATACGAGGTCATTGTGCGATCCGATGAGCGCCTTTTGTATTTCAAGGACATTACGGACTTCAAAGAATTGACGACTCGTTACCATCGAGAAAAGGCTGCACTTGCCATCATTCACCTCGACAATTTGGACGAGGTCGGACAAGTCATGGATGATCAGAGCCGTACGCTGCTCTCTACAAGCGTGGCTGGTGTGATTACAGAGTGGGCCAACAAACATGGCATATATCTTCGCCGAATCACGGCCGACAAGTTTTTGGCTCTGATGGAACGGGAAGCACTTGATAAATTGGAAGAGACGCGATTTGACATTCTCGATGTGGTACGGGAGATGACAGCGGACAATAAAATTCCGATTACGCTCAGTATCGGAGTTGGAGCGGCCGCTACCACTTACATTGAGCTGGGACAAATGGCGCAATCAAGCTTGGATATCGCATTGGGACGCGGTGGCGACCAGTGCGCTGTCAAGATTGGCAACAAGCTTACTTTCTACGGTGGGAAATCGAATGCGGTAGAAAAGCGGACACGTGTCCGGGCTCGTGTTATTGCACATGCTTTGCGTGATCTCATTCATGAGGCGGAGCACGTCATCGTCATGGGGCATAAACAGCCTGACATGGATTCGATCGGGGCATCACTTGGTGTATTGAAGGCTGTGCAGCTGCACAACAAAACGGCTTATATTGTCATGGACGAAGGCAATCATTCTGTCGAGCGTCTGATGAAGGAGATTTATGCCAATGAAGAGTTGGCTGAGACCTTTATCACGCCAGAACAGGCGATCCGACTCATTTCCGGTCGCACATTGCTGGTAGTCGTCGATACGCATCGACCATCGCTGGTGATTGAGCCGAAGCTGTTGACGGAAACGAGCCGAATTGTGGTGATCGACCACCATCGACGTTCGGAGGAGTTTATTGAGCCAGTACTCTTGTATCTGGAACCGTATGCTTCTTCGACTGCCGAGCTTGTTACGGAGCTCTTGCAATATCAGAGTGAGCGATTGAATATCGACAATCTGATTGCAACGGCACTGTTAGCCGGAATTGTGGTGGATACCAAAAGCTTTGCCTTCCGCACAGGTTCACGGACCTTTGAAGCGGCGTCTTTCCTTCGTCGTAACGGGGCCGATACCGCGGCCGTCCAGCGTCTGTTGAAGGAAGATCTGGGACAGTATGTGAAGCGAGCAAAAATTATCATGAACACGGAAACGTACCGCGACAACATGGCGATTGCCATAGGCGACCAGTCCGAGGATTACACGCAGGTACAGGTGGCGCAAGCTGCTGAGCAGCTACTCACTTTGTCAGGTATCCAGGCTTCGTTTGTTGTTGCAGAGCGATCCGACGATACGATCTTGATCAGCGGACGTTCACTGGGCGACATCAATGTTCAGTCGATCATGGAACTGCTGGGTGGAGGCGGTCACCTCACTGGTGCTGCAACACAAATTCAAGGCATATCAATTAAAGAAGCTACACGTCGTTTGAAAGAAGCGATTGACTCGGTCGTATAGGCCAAAATATAAAGGGGGAAACGATGATGAAAGTCATTTTTCTTCAAGATGTAAAAGGCCAAGGGAAAAAAGGCGAAGTTAAGGATTTGTCAGAGGGCTATGTACGCAACTTCTTGTTGCCAAAGAAGCTGGTAAAAGAAGCGACAGATAGCAACGTGAAAACGCTCGACGCTCAAAAGCGCAGCGAAGATAAGCGCAAAGAGCAAGAAAAGCTGGATGCTCAGGAACTCGGCAAAAAGCTGGAAGAGCTGACAGTGAAAGTAACAGGAAAAGCAGGCGAAGGCGGACGCTTGTTCGGTGCAATTTCCAGCAAACAAGTAGCGCAAGCGCTGGAAGATCAGTTTAAAATCAAAGTAGACAAGCGTAAGCTCGAAATGGATGCAATCCGTGCTTTGGGCGTGACGCAAATCAAAGTAAAACTGCACAACGAAGTAACGGTTACTCTGAAAGTACACGTTGTGGAAGAATAATGTCTCAATTGTGGGGGGTGTGACGTGAGCGACCTGTTTTTGGATCGTGTGCCGCCACAGAACAAGGAAGCGGAACAATCGGTACTGGGTGCCGTGTTCTTGTCTAAGGAAGCTTTAATCACGGCCATTGAAATTCTCCGTCCGGAGGATTTTTACAAGACAGCGCATCAGCGCATCTTTCAAACGATGGTGGACCTGTATGAAAAAGGCGAACCTGTCGATTTGGTTACTGTTACAGCGGATTTACAGGATCACAAGCTGCTGGATGAAGTCGGTGGGGTTACGTATCTCACGGAAATCGCCAGCTCTGTTCCAACGGCAGCCAACATCGAATACTACGCAAAAATCGTAGAAGAAAAATCGCTGCTTCGGCGATTGATTCATACAGCTACGAAGATTGCCAATGACGGATACTCCCGTGAGGATGATGTCACGCAGATCATCGCGGATGCGGAGAAGTACATCATGGAGATCGGTCAAAATCGCAACAGTGGCGGTTTTACACCGATTCGTGATGCCCTTCTGGAAACGTATGAGCGGATTGAGTTTTTGAGTCAGCGACGCGGTGATATTACGGGGATTTCTACGGGATATACAGATTTGGACAAGATGACAGCAGGATTGCAGCGCAGTGACCTGATTATCTTGGCAGCCCGTCCTTCTGTAGGGAAGACGGCTTTTGCCTTGAATCTCGCGCAAAACGTAGCAGCCCGTGCAGGAGAGACCGTAGCCATCTTCTCCTTGGAGATGGGTGCTTCTCAGCTGGTTCAGCGTATGATTTGTGCGGAGGGCAATCTGGATGCGTCCCGGATGCGTTCCGGTACATTGGAGGAAGACGATTGGCAAAAGTTGACGATGGCAATTGGTACGCTGGCGAAAGCGCCGATTTACATCGATGATTCACCGGGGGTTACTGTACAGGACATCCGGGCGAAATGCCGTCGCCTTCAGACAGAGAAGGGCTTGGGCTTGATCCTGATCGATTACCTTCAGCTGATTCATGGACGAGGCAAAGGAGATAACCGTCAGCAGGAAGTATCTGAGATCTCTCGTACGCTAAAAGGGATCGCGCGTGAGCTGAACGTGCCGGTTATCGCCCTGTCGCAGTTGAGCCGTGGTGTAGAGCAACGGCAGGACAAGCGACCGATGATGTCTGATATCCGTGAATCGGGTTCGATTGAGCAGGACGCCGATATCGTTGCCTTCTTGTACCGTGATGACTACTATGACAAGGAAACAGAGAACAAGAATGTCATCGAAGTCATTATCGCCAAACAGCGTAACGGCCCAACCGGAACGGTGGAGTTGGCGTTCCTGAAAGAATTCAACAAATTCGTTAACTTGGATCATCGCTTTCGAAATCAAGCAGGTTAATAGTTGGAATGGAAGAAAAGCCGGAGATATTCCGGCTTTTTTTTCTATATTGAATTGCCGAACATATTAAGAACTAACAATATGAATGTTCGTATTTAGCGTTGACATGGGGAGTCTCGTTTAGTAAACTTAGATTGTTTCAGGCCCGAAAAGACATGATAATATCAGGAGGTGTTTTTCGATGTCAACAGTCGTTGTCGTCGGAACCCAGTGGGGCGATGAAGGTAAAGGTAAAATTACAGACTATCTAGCTGAAAGTGCAGAGGTAGTGGCTCGTTATCAAGGCGGTAACAACGCAGGCCATACCATTATTTTTGATGGTAACAAGTATAAGCTGCATTTGATTCCATCCGGAATTTTTTATAGTGACAAGACCTGCGTAATCGGAAACGGTATGGTAATCGATCCGAAAGCATTGGTAAAAGAACTGGAGTACATTCACAGCTTCGGTTTTTCTACAAGCAATTTGAAAATCAGTGATCGCGCACATGTGATTCTGCCGTACCACATCAAGCTGGATGGCGTAGAGGAAGATAGCCGCGGTGCTAACAAAATCGGTACGACCCGTAAAGGTATCGGACCTGCATACATGGATAAAGCAGCACGTATCGGTATTCGTATCGCTGATTTGTTGGATCGCGATGAGTTTGCTCGCAAGCTCGAGCGCAACCTGGCAGAGAAGAACTTGCTGCTGGAGAAGCTGTACAACACAACTGGCTTTGAGCTTCAAGAAATTCTGGATGAATACTTGGCTCTGGCAGAAATCATTCGTCCTTACGTAGCTGATACATCTGTTGTCCTCAATGACTCCATTGATAACGGCAACCGCGTATTGTTTGAAGGCGCACAAGGCGTATTGCTCGATATTGACCAAGGTACGTATCCTTACGTAACGTCCTCCAACCCAATCGCGGGTGGTGTGACTATTGGTTCTGGTGTAGGACCAACCAAGATTCACCAAGTAATCGGGGTGGCAAAAGCTTACACGACGCGTGTAGGTGACGGTCCTTTCCTGACTGAGCTGAATGATGCTACTGGCGATCATATTCGTGAGGTTGGCTTCGAATATGGTACAACAACAGGTCGTCCACGCCGTGTAGGCTGGTTTGATAGTGTAGTTGTTCGTCATGCTCGTCGCGTCAGCGGTATCACTGGTTTGGCGATCACCAAGCTGGATACCTTGTCTGGCATTGAGACACTGCGTATTTGCACAGCGTACAAATACAATGGTGAAATCATCGAGTCGTTCCCGGCGAACCTCAACCTGCTGGCGAAATGCGAGCCAGTTTATGAGGAACTGCCAGGTTGGACAGAGGATATTACAGGCGTTCGCAATCTGAACGACTTGCCAGAAAACGCTCGTCACTACATTGAGCGCATCACGCAACTGACTGGTATTCCAATGTCGATCTTCTCCGTAGGACCAGATCGTGAACAAACTGTCGTTGTCCGTGGCATTTACGGATAAGCTATCGACTATATAATAGAAGAAAGCTGTCGAGTATTCGGCAGCTTTTCTTTTTTTGCAAGGGACAGACACGAAACGACACCCTCTGGGCATATGGTTAGACATAGGGAGAAATGGAGAGGTGATCGTGATGATGGGTTTTGGATTTGACCAAAAGGCCATGAAGCTGCTGGGCAAAAATGTACAGGTAAAAATGATCAATGGCGTCGTCATCAAGGGAACCATGACACATTTCAACAATGGATACTTATGCTTTATCACCACATACAAACAACCAAATGACGCCGAGAAAACGAAAATACGCAGACTTGCGTTAAAAGACGTTACCTCGATGCAAGAGGTGTGAGTCACAGATGCTCATAACGAAATAAGCCATCTTTCCTAGATATTTAGGAAGATGGCTATATTTATTTTAGATCATGCCCCCATACGATCGGATGATCTCCGTCGCAAGATCACCTTGTTCCTCTGGTACGACTGCCGTTAACAAGACACTGCGATTCATATTGTCATCACCCCGGTCGGCCATGCCACTGGCGTCTGGATCTACTGCGGCCATGACGCTTGCATCCCTGCCGCTTGGGAAGTCACCTGCCAGTGTAAGGTTGCCCAAGCTGGGAAAATCTCCGGTTATGGGATTCAGGATTTGTTCATTCCCGTCACCAGGGAATTGTCCGATTCTGTCGATCTGAATGATGGAAAAACCAGCTTGTCGAAGCGCTTTTTCTGCCTTTTGGGCATCATCTTCGGTGTGAAATCCAGCAAGAATGTTACGTTCCTTCACGTCTATCAGCCTCCAGATATGATAAATGCTACCAATTGTTTGTACATATAGTGACTCTGTGTCTATTTTTTTATTCGACAGCAATTTACACTTGATGTTGTCGTTAATCTTATGGTAAAGTCGACATAGTTGGTTTCTTTAGGCAATTTGGCAGATAAATGGAAACTAAATTATGGGATTTACGACCTAGTCAATAAATTAAAAATTTTCAGGAAATGGAACGAGCAAGTTGTATCTGTTTTCAGGAGGGACAAGTTATGCATTGGTCGGAATGGAAGGCCAAGCTGCAGGAACGGTCATCACGAATCGTTCGGGATTGCAGTGATCTGGCGAAACGTACAATGAAACGTACAAGCTCTTACATCCAGTCGCATAAAAAACAATCGCTTTCAATTGCGGCAGGTCTAGTTTTGACGATTGCTGCTGGAGCATCTGCACAATACTATTACATAAGCAATGTCAATTCTGTCTACCATGTCAGTGTAAACGGCAAAGAGATTGGCGTGGTAAATGATCCAAATGTGATACATAACTGGACAGCAGCAAAGCTGGAAGAGGAAAAGGCAAAAACAGGCCTCAACTTGCAGTTGGCTGACTATATCACATTCGAAGAAGAGCGTGAATTCAAGGCACCGTTCAATAACGATGCCGCTGTACAAGCTTTGGCATCCGTAGCGGATATCAAGGTTCAGGGCGTAAAGCTCACAATTGACGGCAAAGTAGTAGGTTACCTGCCAGACCAGCAATCGGTTGATCAAGCACTGGCTGAAGTGAAGCAAAAATATTCCGGAGTTCCTGCAACGACAGGGAAAAAGGCTGTTGTGGCAGCAGCATCCACAGTCCCAGTCAAACCAAATCCGGTAAAAGAAGTCGCATTTAAAGAAAACGTAGAGATGCAAACCGAAACAGTCGATGCATCTCAAATTTTGTCTGCCGATAAACTCGAGGAGTTGCTGGTAAAAGGCACCTTCAAAGATATGAAGCATACGGTCGTAGAAGGCGATTGCATCGGTTGCATCGCGAAGAAATACGGCATTACATCAAAAGATATTTACGCCAACAACCCAGGTGTTACGGAAAATACCGTCCTTCAATTGGGGCAAGAAATCAATGTAACCGCAGTGCGTCCACTGGTTACTGTTCAAGTCAAAGAAGAAGTAGATCAGCAAGAGGTTATTGCTTTTAATACCCAAATTAAAAACAATGACAAGGTTCCTAAAGGTGAAACGAAGGTCGTACAAGAAGGTAAAAACGGCAGTAAAACAGTGAAGTACGAAGTTGTGAAAGAAAATGGACAAGTCGTTAATCGCAAAGTCATCAAGCAAGATGTAACTGTGCAGCCTGTAACACAAATTATGGAGCGCGGTACAAAAGTTATCCCATCGCGCGGTACAGGTCGTTTGAGCTGGCCTGCTAGCGGGTATATTAGCAGCGGCTTCGGCAAACGCTGGGGCAGCATGCACAAAGGAATTGATATTGCCGGTGCTGGTTCTGTCATGGCGGCAGACAATGGACGTGTCACATTCGCTGGTTGGAATGGTGACTACGGAAAATCGGTTATCATCGACCACGGCAATGGAATGAAGACATTGTACGGTCACATGAGTATCATTAATGTGAAAGCCGGCGATGTTGTTAGCCAAGGAAAGAAAATCGGCGTAAAGGGTTCTACTGGGCAGTCAACCGGCGTCCACCTGCATTTTGAGGTTCTACAAAATGGACGAAATCAAAACCCGATTCGTTACTTAAAATAGACTAGTAATTTCTGGATAAGAAAGGGCAACTCTTAGGAGGGGCCCTTTTTTTGCTGGCAGGGATTGAATGCCAAGTCCTTCTTTACATGGCGTACATGGTGTATTGTAGAGGAATAGTGGCGGTCGAAGTGGAATCCTTGAAGAAGTAGTTTAAGAGGAAACAGAAGACTGTTGAACACGCACTTACAGAAAAAGGAGGGCGCAGGATGGCAAAACTCCTCGTAGTTGATGATGAAAAACCGATTGCAGATATTTTGAAATTCACGTTTGAAAAAGAAGGATATCAGGTCGTATGCGCCTACGATGGTGATGAGGCACTTGTCGTGGTCAAGGATGAACGACCGGATTTGATTTTACTGGATGTTATGCTTCCAGGCAGAGACGGAATGGACGTATGCCGAACCGTTCGCCAAACGTATGATGTGCCGATCATCATGCTGACTGCCAAAGACTCTGAATTGGATAAGGTACTCGGGCTGGAATTGGGCGCGGACGATTACGTGACGAAGCCATTTAGTACGCGTGAGCTGGTAGCTCGTGTAAAGGCCCATTTGCGCCGTAACCGCTCGAAAGTGGAAGAGAAGGATAGCCAGCATGTACTGCGCGTACATGAGCTGGAAATTGATTTGAACTCGTATACCGTCGAAAAGGTGGGAGAAGCATTAGAACTGACGCACCGTGAGTTTGAGCTGCTGGTGTACCTCGCTCGCCATCAGGGACAAGTACTGACGCGAGAGCATCTCTTGCAATCGGTCTGGGGATTTGACTATTTTGGAGATGTGCGGACGGTAGATGTGACCATTCGTCGTTTGCGGGAAAAAATCGAGGATGATCCAAGCCAGCCGAGGTACATTATTACGCGGCGTGGTTTGGGCTATACATTACGCAATCCCGGCATGGGAGGCCAGCCTGGATGAGGCGGCTGTTCAAAACCGTTCAGTGGAAAATGGTCATCATTTACATGCTGTTGATTTTGCTTGCGATGCAATTTATTAGCGCCTACTTTGCCCGGGAAGTCGAGAGCTACTACATCAACAACTTTTCCGAGGCGTTGAATGGACAAGCTAGTTTGTTAGCGAGTTTGCTGGAAAGCGATTTGCGTCCGCATGACGGGAAGGAATCCAACGCCGAACAAAACCGCCAGGACATCGACAACCTGATCAACAATCTGGTTAAAATCAATGGAGCGAATGTGCAGGTCATCGATCAGACAAGAACGGTGGTTGCGACGACAGAGGACAAAAGTACAATTGGACAGCGGACCTCGCAGCCTGAAGTGACGGTTGCCTTGCTCGGGACGCGTAGTGAATCAATGCGGATCGACCCGAAGACGGGGGCGCGGGTGAAAGTATTGGCGTTACCTGTTAAGGGCGATCAGATTGTATACGGGGCGGTCTACATGATTGCTTCGATGGAAGGCACTTATGCGACGATTGGGAAAATGAACGGCATCCTGGGAACGGGTACGATGATCGCGATGGCCATTACGGCGGTGCTCGGGGTCGTGTTGGCCCGCACCATCACCAAGCCAGTGAAGGAGATGACCCGTCAGGCACGATTGGTGGCAGATGGGGATTTTAATAGTAGTGTAAGAGTCTATAGCGATGATGAAATTGGCCAACTCGGTATGGCCTTTAATCATATGACCTTGCGTTTGCAGGAAGCGATCTTGCAGCAAGAGGAAGAGCGTGAGAAGCTCGCGGGAATTTTGAGCAACATGACGGACGGTGTTATTGCCGCTAACCGGAATGGACAGATCATCCTGTTTAATCGGGCCGCGGAAGATATGTTGCAGGTGACGATGGCTGACGTCCTTCTCAAGAGACGCACCTTGTATGATTTGTTGGGCCTGCCGCCAGAAGATGAGATGTCGCTTTATGCGCAGGAAGAACCGCTTATTATTGAGATGACGTTGCCGAATAAGGAAGAGGTAATCCTGCGTGTGACGTTTACGCCCTTGCAGCACGATAGCAAAAAAATGGGTGGGATCATTGCTGTCGTAGCCGATGTGACGGAGCAGCAGCGACTGGAGCAGCAGCGCCGCGAATTCGTAGCGAATGTGTCGCATGAGCTGCGGACACCACTGACGACTATTAAAAGCTACGTGGAAGCGTTGCTGGATGGCGCAGTGGAGGACCCAGAGCTGTCCCAACGTTTCTTGAAGGTTACGTCGTCCGAGACAGAGCGCATGATTCGCTTGGTAAACGATTTATTGCAGCTATCGCGTTTTGATTCGCAAGGGGTTCGTCTGCATTGCAAGGAAGCGGACCTCAATCGATTGCTTCACTATGCTGCTGATCGTTTTTCCATGTTCAGTGAGCAACAGGAGGTCCAGCTCAGTCTGGATATGCCGAGCAAGCTTCCGCCGGTTTACATTGATTTAGATGCGATCAATCAAGTATTGGATAATCTTTTGTCCAATGCGATCAAGTATACGCCTCAAGGGGGCACTGTGGTTCTCATGGCAAGAGAGAACCACAAGCAAAAGCGGGTCCAAATCTCCATCACCGACACAGGAATCGGTATTCCCAGCCGCGATTTGAAGCGAATCTTTGAACGTTTCTACCGCGTAGACAAGGCGCGTTCGCGCGGTCAGGGTGGAACAGGTCTGGGATTGGCGATTGCCCGCGAATTAGTACAGGCACACGGTGCAGATATCGAGATTACGAGCGAATGGAACGCTGGAACGACAGTCACGTTCTGGGTGCCATTTGCCCAAGGAGGAAAAACGGGATGAAGCGGATGCTAGAGCCTGCCAAGACCGTCTTACTCAATCTGCTAGTGTTAGCCAGCTTTGTTTTGACAGCGATGTTGTGGTCGAATCAACCCAACCTTCAATTTATTGAACCGGCAGAATACACGCAGTCAAAGCCAGTTCAGGAAAAACAACTCGAACAGCTCGTTACGCCGGAATCCGTTGTTTTTCACTATGGGGAAGATCGCCATACGAAAGCATCCGCAACCGATGCTCCTTACAGTTTGATCGTGCGAGAAATGTCGAAATGGATCTTCCTCGATTTTTCTCCGCTCACCATCTCCAATGAGAAATGGGAAGATATTGCCCGGGAAAAGATGGGGTTGGAAGTGCGCTTTCGGAGCACGGTTCCCTTGTCAATTGTAGGTCGGCTGGTAACCTTTCGGGATGAGTTTGACAACCGATTGAAAGGGATTGACCGATTGTGGGTGTACTACGAGAAGGACGAGGATGTCGTCTACGCGTTGTTTCTGTCGACTGAGGAAGGTCGAATGATGCGTTCTCGAACGTCTATCAGCCCAAAGGATTTGCGAGAATCGTATTTGGCTTCTGGTGATTTAATGCCTGAGCAAATCATGAAAATCGTCAAACCAGAGCGAAGCTTCGTAGATTTGGAAGGACCTGCGCTGATGTGGAGCACTTACTATTTGCCCAAGAATCAGTTGCGCATGCAGCAATTCCGCTACAGCTACGTACCTGTTACGAATGAAAGACTAATCGAGTCCTACTTTATCGATCAATCGCTCGTCAGACAGATCATGGAACGGGACAAAACGGTTATTTTTACAGATGGCAGCAGATCGATTCAATTGAGATCAGAGCAGCAGGCGTTCACGTTTACCGACCCGGCGTACCAACAGCGGGATCAGGTGCTGTCAGATGAAGAAAAAGTGCAGAGTGCCGTTACCTTCATGAATAAGCACTTGGGCTGGCTCGATGAGTACCATTTTGAACGAATCAAGAAGAGCTACAATGAAAAAGACTTGATCACATTCCGCCAGTACTTGGGGGCGTATCCTTTGATCAGTGATGGGGAAGCCAAGCAAATCGATACGATCCAAATTACCTCAGAAGCAGGCCAGGTTGTGACGATGAGTCGTTCGCTGCTGGATTTGGACAAGTATATCGACAATAAAGAGTGGACGATCATGTCTGGTCCTGAGCTGTATCAATATATCCGCGACAAAAAGCTGGCGGACACAGAAAAAATCACGAACGCTTATTTGGCTTACCATACCAAAGTAGGCGAAGGATACGTGGACCTGATGCCAATCTGGGTAGTGGAATTGACGAATCAGGCGAACCTGTATATTTCTGCGCACACCAAACAGGGAGGAGGGAAGGCGCATGGATTGGAGTAGGACCAAGACGATTCTGATCTGGGCCTTTCTTCTCCTCGATTTGTTTCTCCTGTATCAGGTGTATGTGACGCGCATTAGCCTGTGGAATGACAAGGAAGTCGCGCAGAGCGAGAAATGGAATACAGAGCTGTACTTGAATCAGCAAAATATCACATTGGATACAGAAGTGCCGCAGGATACACCGGAAATGTCCAATTTGGATGCGGAGTATATCGGAATTAATCCGATTTCCTTGCATGAGATATCGGGGCTTCAGGCGACGGTAGAAAAGATGGCGCTGGCTGCCAAGCTGGACCCACCGATGCAGATTCGAGGTCAACTGAATCCTCAGGAGCTCTTGCGTCAAATTGGTCCAAGGCTGATTTATTCCGATCAATACGTAGCCGATCCGTATCAATCGAATCAAGCGCGGCTTTTGTATTGGCAGGTCTATGATAAAATGCCAGTATTCGTCGCGCCGTTGGAAATGTATTTGGACAACGGAGCGATACTTGGCTACAGGCAGACCTTTTTCCACCTTCGCAAGCAGCAGGGGGAACGACAGGTGATCTCTGGTTATGCGGCACTACGCTCTCTGGTGGACAAGCAAATCATTTCACCAGGGGAACGGATTGAGAATGTGAGCTTGGGTTATTACGGTTCTTACGATGCGGATATTCAGACGCTGGTGCCTGTATGGCGTGTGGTTCACGATGGCAAATGGCATTTTGTCAATGCGATTACAGGAGCTCTGGAGCGTCCGATGGTTACGCAGCTCTGAATAGATAGACAGCCTGGGAAAGATACGGGAAGAGGGATGTTCGGTGAGATTTAGTGTGTTGGCAAGCGGGAGTACGGGCAACGCCATTTATGTGGCAACAGACCGTATTTCCGTATTAATCGATGTAGGCATTACAGGAAAGCAGGCAGAAGCGGCACTGGAGACCATTGGTGTCAATCCAGGGGATCTCAGCGCCATTCTCGTCACCCATGAGCACGTCGACCATATTAAAGGGGTCGGCGTCATGGCGCGGCGATATGGATTGCCGATTTACGCCAATGAAAAGACGTGGTCGGAGCTGGATGGGCAAATCGGGACGATCAAGGAAGATCAGCGACGCTTCTTTTCTGTGGGGGAAAAGAAGGAGTTGGAGGATTTGGGCATCGAGTCATTTGGAATCTCGCACGATGCCGCCGAGCCGATGGGCTTCTGTTTTTATCATGGCAAGAAAAAGCTCAGTGTCGCGACTGACTTGGGGTATGTGAGTGATCGCATTAAAGAGACGATTCGTGGAGCAGATGCGTATGTGTTCGAGTCCAATCATGATGTCGAGCTGTTGCGCATGTCTCAGTACCCTTGGAGCATCAAGAGACGTATCTTGAGTGATGTCGGGCACTTGTCCAATGAAGCGGCGGGCGATGCTTTGCTCGATTGTCTAACAGGCGGAGCAGAACGCGTGTACCTCGCCCATTTGAGTAAGGAAAACAACATGATTGATTTGGCCAGACTGACGGTCAAAAACATCTTGGAGGAGCGGGGCATGTCTGTTGGTGACGATGTGCATCTGCGAGATACGTACCCGGATCGACCTACCAAGCTGGAAGAGTTATAAAGCTATAAGATCGGTTTGATCCCTGCCTGACGACTGGCGAGGCGATCTGTGAGCTTCGCATACGTATCGATATGGAAAGTTAACTTTGTATCGAGCTCATTCACTTTGGCAGTCAGCTCGTCGTGAGTTAGCAGTCCTTTGGCTACGAGCAACTCGATCAAGGCATGCAGGACAAGCGTATTGTGGTAGTCTACTTCCTGAAGGTCAGCCAGCTTGGCGATGAGGTGGACTTCTTTCAAGTCTATCAATCCTTTCTATTTGGTCTGGCAGGAAAAAGCTTTTAATCTATCATATCCGTGCTCTCGGAGAAATATTCCGGGAGCTTTTTTCTATTCCACAACCTTTCCATAATTCTCACGCCATTTTGCCGAAAGCGGGTCGTATACTCTAAGGGTGTCAAAAGGAAACAGACATCAACCAAATCAATCATGCAAACCAACTATGGCGCATGTCATTGTGTATACGAGCATGAAAAACCTGCAAAGCTAGTAATGGTAGAAGATAGAAAGGAGAGGTACGAATCATGGGTTTTTATGATGATTTCACTCACGTGGAGCGAAAAAAACAACGCGGTTCTAACATTGGGCGTATGGTCGTGACGTCGGTAACGTCCGCGGTAATTGGGGGGATGGTCGTCCTGCTCACGCTGCCGACTCTCTCCAATGCGGGATATATTAATATGGTTAAGCCTGGAACAGAAAATGCGATAAGCAGCAATGCCTCCGATTCTGCTTCTAACCTGTTTGCCAAGCCAGTATCTGTTAGTGTGGGATCGGGTACAGTAGATGCGGTGAAACAAGTAGAAAATGCAATCGTTGGTGTAATCAACATCGGTCAGCGCAGAAACAGTTGGATGCAGAACTCGATGGATGTAGAGCAGGGCCAAGGCTCTGGTGTCATCTTTCAGAAAAAAGGCGGAAAGGCCTACATCGTTACGAACTATCACGTAATCGATAAGGCGCAAAAGCTGGAGGTCGCCCTGCCAACAGGTGAAAAAGTGTCGGCAAAAGTGGTCGGCGCCGATGGTTACGCCGATCTGGCTGTACTGGAAATCGACGCCTCCAAGGTTACGGACGTTGCCGAGTTTGGTGATTCCTCTACCTTACAGGTGGGCGAGCCGGCCATTGCTATCGGGAACCCATTGGGCATGCAGTTCTCCCGGACGGTTACACAAGGTATCATCAGTTCCAAGGAACGCTCCATGCCCATGGACTTTAACGAAGATGGCCAGGACGACTGGGAGCTGGATGTCATTCAAACAGACGCAGCGATCAACCCAGGTAACAGCGGTGGTGCTCTCGTAAACATCGAGGGTCAGGTCATCGGGATTAACACCTTGAAAATTTCCAAAGCAGGTGTCGAAGGGTTAGGTTTTGCCCTCCCGATCAATGATGTCAAAGTAATCGTGGACCAACTGATGGAAAAAGGCACGCTGCAACGTTCTTACCTCGGTGTGCAGCCACTCGACTTGGCCAATGTGCCGCGCTACGAATGGAAAGAAACCTTGAATCTGCCTGACAATGTGAATACTGGCGTCGTCGTGCAAACAGAGGTAGGCAAATTCTCTCCTGCGGGTCAAGCAGGCCTGAGACAATTCGACGTCATCGTCAAGCTGGATGACAAGAACATTTCCAGCAGCGCTCAGCTATTAAAATATTTAACCTATAACAAAAAGCCGGGAGATACGGTGGAAATTTCGTATTATCGAGATGGTATCCAGAAAACTACTAAAGCAAAGCTGACCGAGAGGCCACAAGAGTAAGTGTAAGTGTAAGGAGTTAGTTCGAGTATATCTAAAAGACATGCTAAGGTTTGTACAAGTATGCAAGTAGCTTAATTGGCAATTCCGGGATTATTTTTATCCCGTTTGCATATATGCAGTATCTAAGTTCCCCCCTCTATCTATTTTTAAATAGATCCCTTATTAAGAGCGTCGAGCTGATACGGCGCTCTCTTTTTTTGTTGGTCGGGCTCTCGGTGGAGGAGAGAAAAAAGAAGAAAACGCTCAAGTTCTTGGGCTACCTGCCGTGAGGCGGTTCTGCCCAGCTCCATGTAAAAAAAGAAACCCGCGTCCAAAGTCGCGCAGCTACGTAGTGTCTCAGAGGTGGACGCTAAAGGCAGGTTTCTTTTTTTCCATTGCGCTTCGGTTGGTATCCCAAAGACTTTCGCCGTTTTCTTCTTTTTTCTCTCTACAGCTTTAACTGTCCGTCGGAAGTTAAAAAACAAAAGCAATAAAATACAAAGGCTTATGATTGTAAACTCATCGAGGTCTTTTTGGTGGATTCATTTGTTTTGTTGCGGTTCTGGGGTAGAATAGGAAGCGACATTATTTGTACGGAAAAGAGGCATTTGATATGGACATGAAGATGAAAAGCTTGCAAATAGAAGGCAAGGAAGTTGAGCTGTTGGCAGAATATCCGGTGCGGTTTGCTTGCATGGAGCATTTGGAGCAGGAGTTGGATGATTACGTTAATGATTTTGAGGCGGCGCCGGATACGTATGCGGCACAGGCGATTGAGGGTGATGGAGTAGACAAGCGTTGCCGGGAATGTGGAGAGCCTGGGCAGATTGCGCTTTTGAAAGAGAAGGGAATGTAGGATCATGCAAATTTCGATTATTACAGTAGGAAAGCTGAAGGAGAAATATTTGCGTGAGGGCATTGATGAATACAGCAAGCGCTTGTCTGCTTACTGCAAGCTGCAAGTGATCGAGGTCAATGATGAAAAGGCGCCAGAAGAGATGAGCGCGGCGGAGATGGAGCAGGTGAAGCGCAAGGAAGGCGAGCGCATCCTGGCGCAGATCAAGCAGGATCAGTATGTGATTGCGCTGGCGATTGATGGACAAATGTGGTCGTCGGAGAAGTTGTCTGCGGAGATGGACAAGCTGGCTTTGCATGGGCGCAGTCAGGTGGCGTTTGTGATTGGCGGGTCGTTGGGGTTGGCTGATCAGGTGTTGAAGCGGGCGGATGCTTTGTTGTCGTTTTCAAAGATGACGTTTCCGCATCAGTTGGTGCGGCTGGTGTTGTTGGAGCAGGTTTATCGGGCTTTTCGGATTAGTCGGGGGGAACCTTATCACAAATAGGTAATGATTATTATTAAAATAAATAGCCCGAAGAGTGGAACTGGGCTTGCCGAGGATATGTAGGGGATCCAGAGGATCCTTTTCAGGCATGTGTACAATGAAAGAAAAGTGGACCTGTTTCAAATGATTTTTAGAGGCATCAATTTGTTCAATTGATGATTGAAGTAATTTCCGAAACTCCAACGGATTTAACTTACCTGCAAGTTCAAGGAAATCTGCAAGCTGTGACCGAACATCTTCTCTCGTAATAGGTTTTATATTTGATAGTTCAGATTCTCGTCCGTCTTTTTGAAGGGAGGTAAGAGTGAGACTGATTTCTTCAATATTTTTTCGAATTTCAGCTATTCGTTCACGGGCTTCAGATTCGGTAAATAACCCTGATTCGAGTTCTACTTCTTTTTGTATTTTTTTCTTTCTTGATTCCAAATCAAGTAGTTTCTTTTCAAGTGCTTGAACTTCTGTGGAATTATCCAGAATGGAACTTTTGATTAGAGCATTGATGTTATCTGTTAGTTGTTTAAGTATCTCCTCAGATTGTAATGCATTCGATAAACGTTCAAATACGGCACACTCAAGCCAATCAGCAGGAATTAAATTAGGATTGCACACAGAATTCCCTTTATTGTGATAAGCTCCGCAGACGTAATAACGCTTACGACTACCATCTTTTCGTTTTGCACCATATAAGCTTGTCATAAAGGATCCGCATTCAGGGCATTTTGACAACCCTGTTAATGGGAAAGTCCCAGAATATCTTCGAGGAATTCCAGTGGAGCTGTCATCAAGTCGGGATCGTGCTTTTTCCCATAATGTTTCGTCAATAATAGGCTCGTGGACACCTTTGCATAAAATATATTCAGGATTCTTCCCTTTTCTTCGGTCCTCTTCCCAATTAATGAATTGGTTATATCGAACATATCCCTTATAGACAGGATTGCCGAGAATACTTCTAACAGAGTCTACGGAAAATGTATTGGCGTTTTTTGTTCGGTATCCACACATATTCAGATAGTTGGCAATACGTTTCGTTCCCCAACCTTCCTCACAATATTTATGGAAGATCAGTTTTACGATTTCAGCTTCGTCTGGCTCAATTACCAATAGTTTGTGTACACTTTTATAGCCAAGCACCTTACCACCATTCCAGAGTCCTTCCATGGCTCGTTGAGTCATGCCTAATTGGACGTTTTCTGAAAGTTCCTCTCGTTGATATTGGGCCACAGAAGCTAGGATGTTGAACTGTAAGTTACCATGAGGAGTTCCGTATTCGCCTTCTTTTAAACTAATGAATCGTACCTTTGATTTATGGATTTCCTCCACCAGTTTCAATGAATCTGACAATGTTCTACTTAACCTCGATACCTTATAGGTGATCACAGCTTTTACTTTTCCTGCATTAATATCACGAAGCATGCGATTCAAATCTGTTCGTTTTTTTGTGCTTTTCCCACTTTTCCCCTCGTCAATATAAATTTCATATCGAACATCATGCCCGAAAAGTCGTCTGGCATAATCTAGGTTGACATTCTCTTGAGCTTCTAAAGAGAAACCTTCCTGAGCTTGTTTATCAGTTGATACTCGAATGTAAAAAGCAACAATTCTATTGTCCTCCAACTGAATTTACCTCCTTCTCTTTGTTTTCTGGTTCAACTCTCTGATAATTTCCTTGACTACTATTGCAACCAATGTTTCCGAATGGTTTTCATGATGAAGCTATTTCGATTTACAAAAGTTGAGTGGTTTTCACTTTCTTTCACACTTTTAAATAGGGTATTTAACTTTTTCATTTGTTGCAGGAATTCTGTAACTGAAGAAGTACAACGGCTAATACGGCTGACGCTATGTGAAACTACGGCTGTGACCTTTCCAATGTGGATATCGTGAAGCATACGCTGAAAGTTGATCGGTTCTGAATCTATACCACTGATTCCTTCACCCATGTACATTTCAAACGTAACGTCTTGACCAGAGATTTTTTTTGCAATATCAAGACCGTTACTTTTTTGCAATTCTAACGAACATTGGTCTTGCGTTGTATTTGTCCGTATATATATTGCCACTAATTTGTTATTTACCAAGAAAAATTTCCTCCTTACATTTTGAAGACAGATTATCGTTTCGGGATAATACTTGGTACAAAATAGAAGCAATGTCCTCCAATTTTTCATTGTTGATTTCGAGTTGTGTGAGATCTTTAGTTTCCATGATTAGTCCCCTTTCCTGTTGTAGTGTTATCGTTCTGCAGAACTTATGTTCTTAAGTATAATTGGGATCAAAAATCTGTCTATAGCTTGGATGCTTGAGGTTTCGCAAGGTAAAGCACTAAAGTTAATAATCAAAAAAAGACGGTTCTCTACCAATAGAGAGAACTGTCTTTTTTAGTTAAACGCTATTGAGAGGACTGCTAATTATGAATCGATGCCCTTGATTCTACAATATCGATAAAGTCCACCGAATTTCTCTATCGGGACCAATAAATAATGTTTGAATTGGGAAAAAAACTTTTAAAAAATCTGCGAAAACCATTGGGAACATTGGGTTTGAGTTTTCCCGATTCGAAAAATAAAAGGAGGAAAACATGATTCACACTGCAAATTTTTATCTAACATTATCCGAAGAGGAAATAGGATTACTTTGTGGAAAATTCAAGGTTGAGATATCATTACTATCCAAAAAGGTTGATCGACAATTTGACGGTATGTTCAAAACAACCTTTACAAGAAGATTTGGAACTTGGTGGATGTTTTTAAAAGTTGACTTCACGATAATGTTGGATAAGGCGGATATCGTTGAAACAGATTTGCCCAATATAAAAAGATCAATCACCCAATATTTGTTTTTTCTGTTTGGTGACAATGACAAGGAACTTACCATGACTAGATTAGATTATTGTTACAATGCAGTTGTCAAAGATGTTGAGCAGAGAAAACTGCTGTTATGGCTACTAAAAAAAACAGCGGATAAATACAATCGTAAGAAAAAAAACAGGAAATTCAAGACTTCAATCTATTTCAATAGTCTGTCTGTAAAAATACTACTATACGATAAAATAGTAGAAAGAGAAGATAAACTCTTGGATGCTAGGCCTTACGAGGAAAATGTAATACGTTTGGAAGTAAGTCTGCAAAATAGACATTTCAATTATATGAAGAAGTACCATGGCATTACAAAAAAATTCGAGAACTACTTTACTAAAGATTTTTGGGAAAAATATATGGTAAATCATGTATCACCAATCTTTCACCAGGGAGACTTCTACAAGATTGACCAAGCTACAAAGATAATTGGAGAAAATGACATAAAAGAAAAACATAAAATCAATTTGAGAGAATTCCTGCGAGATGTATCTATCTATAATTTTGAAGGGATTAAAAAAATCCAAAGAGTCACTGCCAAAGGAAAACAAACACCGAAGTATTCCAAATATAAGGTAAAGCAGTTCATAGAATTTTTAGAAGGTATGGGCATACATCCAATACCAATACCAAAGCACAAGTTGGGCAATAAAAAGTATATGGAGAATCCATTTCGATTCTAATGTATCGGTCGACAACAGCTATGGGGACGTTTGTAGCCTGATAAATTATCATCTTGTCTTGTTGTCTTTTACTACCAGTATATGCGGTTTAATTTTGACAGAGAGGTGCAATAAATTACATGAGCCCTAGAGATTCAAATTTTGATCAGAAAGAACGTTTTAACCGAATGATGGATTTTACTAAATTGGTTATCAAAAAAGCCGAAATGTCACTGGCGTACCGAGAAGATGGATTGAAATTTGAAACACATCCAGCTTTTGATGTCATAAGAATGCTCGGAAGAAAGGTACAAACACATTGCTTGATTGAGACTCTATATGTGGAAGATGAAACGGAGAATACTATTATAACTCCAAGCGATTTGCTCTTCGATACCGACATCGCTCTGTCAAAGGATGGGAAATCAATAAATGACTTAAAGAGAAAAGTAGAATCAACTCGACATGTACATCTAGGTAGAGATTTGATCTTACCCTACCCTTGGAGAAGAACACGGCTAATAAATTGTATTGCAACAATTGGGGAGGCTCGGCTTCAGGGATCGTGGCAACAGGATCAGAATAACCATTTTGTAGAGCTATGGTTGCCCTTGGGAATAGCATGGGTACATGGGGGGAACCATTCGATCGCTACGGGAGTTTTACAGGGGATGGGAAAAATCTTGCCTGAGTCCGTGTATGACATTAGCGATGTCTATAAGTACGTTTATACTGATGGTGAATATTATTTCAGCAAGGAAAGCGGGGGTATTCTATCAGAAGTGCAGAATGTTGAGTTTGCCGTTATTTTCGAAATAGGTCGTCTGATGAATGAAATGTTAATTCACTACTAATAGAAAAAGCATGGGATTATCTTAATCGATTGACATCAACAAGTGAATGGATGGCCCCCTTTTTGAGGGGACATTAAATTAAAAAAGCCTTCATATGACAGAAGACTCTTGTAAATGACAAAATTCATAAAGTTTTTTCTTGACAAAAACAAATTAATCCCCTAACATAAAGCTTGGGGACAAGGATAGGACTATTTCTGTCCAAAAATCCTTATTTGTATACGGCTCTGATGGATCCGACACCATCATTTACCTGTGTTGTGTTGGTATTACTGGTTACGACACAATGCCATAATATCAAACTCGAAAACGAGATGTCAATACATTAAAGCCTGATTTATGGTTGAGCGATACAAAAAGGACACTAAAGGGGAGGAATGCGTTAGTAGTATAGTGATTGTACAGAATATCCATCTTCTGATCATCCCTGATGAAAGATTATTTTAAAGGAGATGGGAAAGTTATGTTAATTAAGGGAAAGAAGTTTATTCAATCAATAAAGGGTTACACTGGACACATAAAGGAAAGCGAAACCTTTCTTGTTGGTGTAGCTATCGACCCAGCAGATGAAAAACGATTAAAGGAGCTTGGCTTCTCGTATCCTCCTAAAGCTGGTGAGCTTTTACTTCCTGCTTGCTTTGGCAGATTTACAAAACGTAATAGCATCGAAAAGGAAGTTGTTCTTCGTGATCAGCCCAAGGAAACGAAATACCGTCAACAGGAAATTACATGGCAACAATGGGTTGGTCGAGGCGAGACCGAAGAAAAGACAGGAATAGCGAACATACCTTACAAGCGATTTCCACGAAAGTATCTTCCTTCACCCTCATTGGAGCTTGCAATTAAATATAAAGGTGAACATCCTTATGTGGTGGTAGATAGGGCCTTTATCAATGAATCTGGTGATGATGAGATGGCAACATTAGCTATCAACATCTTGTTGGAACTATTCGGACGAGCAGAGCTTTTCACAAAAGATTTGTCTGCTTTCGTGAAGCCGATAAAAGTGGTTCGCCTTCATTGGGAGGTTCTCCCTCCTGGTCAAAAATTGCCAGTCGATGATCGTATAAAGAAGTATGAAAGCCTGGTAGCAGTAGCCAAGAAGAGTAAGCAGGGGGTTGTGACTGATCGCTTCCGCACAATCTTAGAGTATAGTCCTGATTTTGAAGCCATCGGGCAAAATGGGTTCAATGGTTATGTAATCTTCGGATTTGAGTCCCTTGGATTATTCATATTCGAAAGTGCCTATCATGGAAATGCAACCTATGTCATTGAAGGTGATTGGGAAACCATATCAAAGATGACAAAAGGAGAAATTATGGAGAGGGCACTGCATAAGCACCGCCTGATTCATCGAGATGAATGGAAAAAGCATATCCATTCTTTACTCAACAGCAATGTAAAACCAACCAGAGCCTCCTAAAGTCATTCCCTCCTACTTTGTAGGAGGGAAGTTTTATTGGTATACGTCTATACCCTCTATAATAGAGTTTGGTATATAACAGTTTTGAAATCATTGTTGTGTTATATAATGAAAATTGTTATTATTATTGCAAAAAGGATGAAGATATGATGATGGATAGTCTAAACACATGCCATGATAGCATAGATGATCAGTAGAAACGCTCGGTCGAAAAGACTTGGGCGTTTTATTTTGTTTATAAGTGAACAGTATTTTTGGAGGGGGGGGTTATAAAGTCAAGGAATAAAGCTAGGGAGAAAATTAGATGAATGAGGGGGAATGAGACTTCTTCAACTTGATTCATATCTAGCCCTGTATTCAGGAAGGATGAGCAAAATGGATTTGGTTCCAGATCGATTGCCACAACCAATAACGTTTCAACAGTTTCAGCATACATTTCCCACTCAAGGATTCGAGTTTACTGCTGAAGATATGTGGTTGTCGGATGAAGAGGCGAGAGATTGTCTGCTCATGATAATTACTACAATAGGCTTGGACCGATTCGCAAATGTGCTACCAAAAGAGTCCAGAAAAATCTTACAAGAATTACTCCTATCCAATCTTTAGACGTCGATAGTAGGAAATGATGTACGGCTATATGGGAATAAATGGAAATGATCTACACGAAGAAATTGTAAGACAAAAGGGGAAGGATTCATAAATGGATGATGTACAACAAAGCAAATCACGAAAAAGAGGAGTCATTCGAAATAGAAAAATCACCAATCCGCTTTACGGCCGTTCATACGTGCCAATTGAATACATAAACGCAGAAGCAATAAAAGAATGTCAGCAAGCATTAGAACTTCTCGCAAAGAGGAGCTGATTGCATGGCAGAAGAAGAGACTATCAAACAAGCTGTTCAAGAAGTTCAGAATCAGATAGCATATAGGCTGTTTCAAGAAGGCGTTGAAGATATTAGTTTCATATGCAGAGTTTGTGAACCAACTAAGGCAGTAATAAAAGACATTGAGAAGAGGATTCTTTATAAACACATGACAAAGATTCAACAAATATTTGAGCAAGAAAAAGATGAAGCTGTCGAAAAAGCTATAGAGAACGTGTTAAGTAAACAGTCGATAAAGCTTATTGAAGCAAATAATGAATTACCTCCAGCACAGCAAATGACCACTGAACATATGACTAAACGCGTATCAGGTAAAGATCCAACTCTAAGACCGATGAGAACAGAAACTCCGAGTTTTTCCATCCAGGATGAAAAGGCTATTGGAGAAACTGTAGAGACAACGAGGAGCGAAGTGAGTATGGCTTTAGCGGACGACGAATCTTTACGATTGAATGAACTCGAACCAAAACACTTGTCAGATAAAAAAGCAAGACGTTCTGGTGAAGGATTGTTAGAGGAGGAAGAACAGGGCGACATTATCCAATCGTCAGGAACTGATTAGCCCTTTACTTTGTGTACTTATAAGGAGGAATAAATGATGATGACAGGATTATTGGAAAAATTGATACAAAAACAATTTATACAGAACATCGTCATTGAAGTTTGTGCTAACTTAATCATGATGATTATCGGGCTTATTGGAGGGTATTATCTTAGGCTAATGTTCGTGTAATCTCAGCTTCTAACTACACTCAGGTTCTTGGTTGGATGATAACGGTTACCCTTCGAATGAAGAGTTCTTTCCAATGTGCTTAGGTTGATGCGAACAACATAGGGAGGAAATGACCGAGATGGCTAATAAGGAGTGGAATAAAGAAACACGGACCGAAAGTAAGTGTTTGTGTGGCAGAACAGCTAAATATAGTACAGGAACAGTGAAATTTACTATCCACTCAAAAGAAATTCAATTGATTGGAGTCCCTCATTTCCATTGTTCTTACTGCGATAGGAACACTTTTAGCAGTGAGACAGAGGTAGAACTATTTTTGAAACATGCCTACAAGTACGGATTGTCGAGGATCAAGTGGGGAGCTCCCATTTAAGGAAGAGTCCAAAATGCGAGAAGAAGATTGGGATGCGTATTATGAAAAAGGGCTAAACCACATCGTCAGTTTCTTTGAAAAAATACAGTGGGACATTTGAAGTAGTTGAGAAAATAAAAGGAGATCCTTCCTTTGCCGACCTTAATTGGATTTGGTGCAGGGAAGGCAAAGAATGGAGATCATGCATAAGGGAATTAACATAGTTGAAGAAGGCAGAATGAAAAGGGTCAGGTAGGTAATATTCTATTGAAGTAGGAAATTCATGGAAAAGCACTAACGAAAATTCAACAAATCATTGAGCATGAATCTCAGCTTCCTTCTGTTTTTCTAAATCTGTTCTAAGTGTTGTTGCCGTAATAAAACATCAACCCAAAGTCTACAATATAAGGCTCAACACAAAAATAAGATGAAGGGAGCTGATTAAATGAAAGATATTGATCATTGTTTGCTGGAGGTTCAGGACAAAGGAATAAGGGTGTCTGCAGAATTCGGATTACTTTTGAAGAAAGTTAGGGGAAATCAGAATATGTCTCTACGAGAGGTGGAACAACGTTCTGGGGTTTCTGCGTCCTATTTGAGTCGTTTGGAACGAGGAGAACGGAGGTCCCCTGGATTGACTGTCGTTTTTAAGCTTGCTCATGCTCTAAATGTTCCTTACAAAGATCTAGTCACATCCGCATCGCCGAGAAGGACTGTAGGAGAATAACATGGGAAAACAAGGTGTGGGTAAGGAATTTATCTTGAATTTGTTCTTGTTAAAACATAAAGAAGTAATGGAACAACTACTTGGAATGTCGCTTGGACAAATTGAATTAGAGAAACCGTTTGGCAGGAACAAGCTTGATTTTTCAGCAGTCAGCGAAAAAAAGATCGAAGTAATAATGGAAAATCAAATTAGTTCATCAGATGATTCTCATCTGAGAACGGTGATTAACATTATAGATTCGATTCAGGAAGGAGTGGTAATATGGGGGGCTACTAGTTTCCATCCCAATCATGTTATGGCAGTAAAACAGAAGCTACAACAATATCCAAGTAAGTACATTGATTTTTATTGTGTGCAAATTTCACATGATGTGGTTGAAAAACTTACGATTCTTGACCAAATGTATCCGTTGGAGGTATGGGATCATTTGTACCTGATTAAAAAAGTAAAAAATGACCTACTTCAGATTATAGACAAGAGGCAACAAGTGCCCCCAAGTCATTTTGGGAGAGTTTATGCAGGAGAAAAAGTATACGATATGGATCGTATTGAGGATATAAAGGAAATGATGCTTCACAATTTGCGGGACAAGCTTTCCTTCTTCCCGAATATTCATAAAGGGAAAAAACATTCTGCACATCATTTAATGCTTCGTATCGGTGCTGGTATGGATGGAGTATCTTATCAATGCAGTGTAAGAAATCAAAAAAATATGGCTATGATTGCACTACAAATGGACGACCACAGACTGAATCTCTACGATCAATTCAGGGAACTTGATGATATTCGTGAGAAGGTACATCCTAACGTGATCTTTGAGAAGAGAAAGATTGCAGTATACTTTACTCCCTCCCTGAACACAGAAGAAACAGTAAATGAATTGGCTGATTTATTGAAAAGATTCATTAACTACTTTTCGCCATTTATTTATAACCGACTCCCTATCTAATATTTCTTTCGGATAGGGAGCTTTTCTTTTTGTTGTAAATAAAAGGGGCTAATGCCCAGATTACCAAAATCTGATAATATAATAAGTATCATGTTTTATTGTAAACGGTATTGGTATAGTGCAAATCTATGCATTTGGTGGTGATATCTGACGTGGATAAAAAACAACTTTCTGAACGTGACATATGCACAAAATATATTAATCCTGCGATTGAGCAATCAGGCTGGGACATCAAGAGGCAAGTCCGAGAGGAATATGTATTTACTGATGGCCGTGTTATTGTTCGTGGTAATTTGACTTCCAGGGGGAAGAAAAAAAGAGCTGACTATTTGTTGTTCCATAAACCCAATCTACCCATTGCTCTAATTGAAGCAAAGGATAACAAACACACAATTGGATCAGGGATGCAACAAGCACTAAACTATGGGGATATATTAGATGTGCCGTTCATATTTTCTTCTAACGGTGATGGGTTTCTCGAACACGACCGTTTTTCAGGATTAGAAAGAGAATTGACATTAGATGAATTTCCATCCCCAGCAGACCTTTGGGATCGATATACAAAGGCAAAAGGTTTTACTTCTGAGCAACTAGAGATTGTTGAGGAGCCGTATTATTACACTGAAAGCTCAAAAGCTCCACGCTATTACCAGCGAATCGCCATAAATCGGGTTATAGAAGCCATATCCAAAGGGCAAAACCGTATGTTGCTGGTGATGGCTACTGGGACTGGCAAGACCTATACTGCATTTCAAATTCTGTGGCGGTTATGGAAATCAAAGAAAAAGAAGAAGATTCTTTTCCTGGCTGATCGAAACATCCTCGTTGATCAAACAATGCAAAATGATTTTCGACCCTTCCAAGGAGTAATGACAAAGGTAGAGAATCGAACTATTGACAGCTCTTATGAGGTCTTTTTGGCATTGTACCAACAATTATCGGGTAACGAAAATCAAATGGATGTTTTCCGTCAATTTAGCCCCAATTTTTTCGATTTAATTATTATAGATGAGTGCCATCGCGGATCATCAAAGGAAAATTCCCGCTGGAGACAAGTATTGGAATATTTCAATCAAGCTACTCAAATTGGTTTGACAGCTACTCCAAAAGAAACAGAAACTATAAGCAACATTCATTACTTCGGGGAACCTATCTATACCTACTCACTTAAACAAGGAATTGAAGATGGCTTCTTAGCACCGTACAAGGTTATCAGGATTGGTTTGGACAAGGATTTAGAAGGGTTTCGTCCAGAAAAGGGTCAGCAAGATAAGTATGGACGAATAATTGAGGATAAGGAATATGGCTTATCTGATTATGATAGGACTATTGTACTGGAAAGACGAACTGAGTTAGTTGCAAAAAAAGTAACCGAATACCTCAAGAAAACAGATCGGTTTGCAAAAACTATTGTCTTTTGTGTGGATCAGGATCATGCGGAACGAATGCGTCAAGCCCTAGTAAACGAGAACAGCGACTTGGTCCAACAAGACCATCGCTATGTCATGAGGATAACAGGAGACGATGCAGAAGGAAAGTCGCAACTAGATAATTTTATCGATGAAGAAAGTTTGTATCCTACTCTTGTAACGACTTCCAAACTTTTGACGACAGGTGTGGATTGTAAAACCTGTAAATTGATTGTTCTTGATAGCAAAATAGATAGCTTGACGGAATTCAAGCAAATAATTGGGCGAGGGACACGTCTCAAACCTGAGTATGGCAAAGAGTATTTTACTATCATGGATTTTCGAAACGTTTCTCGTTTGTTTGCTGATCCTGACTTTGATGGAGAACCAGTTCAAATATACGAACCAGATGATGGTGATGATATTGTGCCACCTAATCCTCCCGATGATGAGGAAGGTGATGTGATTGGTCCAGGTGGTATAGAGGAAGATCCTCCTGGTCAGCCGAGAGTGAAGTATTACGTTAAAGATGTAGCAGTCAAAGTTTTGAATGAGCGAGTACAGTATTATGATAAAGATGGGAAATTGATAACGGAAAGCTTACGGGACTATTCGAAAAAAAGGGTTCTGGAAGAATATGCAACTCTGGATGATTTCTTGAATAAGTGGAACGCTGAATCCCGCAAGAAAGCAATTATCGATGAACTTAAGGAACATGGTGTATTGCTTGAAGCTCTTCGGGAAGAAGTAGACAAGGAGTTGGATGACTTTGATCTGATCGCACACATCGCTTATGATCAAAGGCCTTTAACCCGTTCTGAAAGAGCGAGAAAGTTGAAAGATGATGGTTACTTTAATAAATATTCGGATATCGCCAGACAAGTTTTAGAGTCCTTGCTGGAAAAGTACCAAAGTGATGGGTTTAATGAGTTTGAAGATGTCAAGGTTCTTGAACTAAAGCCTTTTAGCGACTATGGAAACCCCATGCGTATTGCCAAGGCATTCGGTGGCAAAGAACAATACATTAAAGCTGTAAAAGAACTTGAACGTAATCTTTATGCATGACCCTTGACTCCCTACTTTCGGGGGAGTTTTTTTGTTAAAATCACAAAAGGGAAAAGAATATGGAAGGACGGAAATTTTTAATGAGTATAGAGAACATGATTCGCCGAATTCAAGATATTATGCGTCAAGATAGCGGTGTTGATGGAGATGCACAAAGGATTGCTCAATTGGTTTGGTTGCTGTTCTTAAAAATTTATGATGCAAAAGAAGAATATTGGGAGTTTTATGAGGAAGCCTATCAATCAATTATTCCTGAAGAGCTTCGTTGGCGTAACTGGGCTGTCGATAAAAAGGATGGACAAGCATTAACTGGTCAAGCTTTGTTAGATTTTATCAACAATAAGTTATTCACTACACTAAAAGAGTTGCCTATCGATGAAACAACAGACAAGAGGAGTGCTATCGTTAAGCATGTATTTGAAGATGCATATAACTACATGAAAAATGGTACGCTGATTCGCCAAGTCATTAATATTATGAATGAAGTGGATTTTACCGAATCAGGTGAACGACATGCATTTAATGATGTTTATGAAGTCATCTTAAAGGATCTACAATCAGCGGGAAACAGCGGGGAATATTATACACCACGACCAGTAACAGACTTCATTGTTGAAATGCTCAATCCAAAACTCGGTGAGAAAATAGCCGATTATGCATGTGGAACTGGGGGATTTTTGATTTCTTCCCTTAAATATCTGGAGAAACAGGTGAAAACCCCTGAAGACAAGGAATTGATGCAACAAAATGTGTATGGTATCGAGAAGAAGCCACTACCATACCTATTGGCTGTCACCAATATGATTCTTCATGACATAGATAGTCCTGGGGTAAGGCATGATAACTCACTCAATACTTCAGTAAGGGAATTCAAAGATGAGGACCGAGCAGATGTAATTGTGATGAATCCTCCGTATGGTGGGATTGAGGAGGAAGCAGTAAAGATAAATTTCCCTGTTGAGATGCAGTCATCGGAAACTGCTGATTTGTTCATGGCACTTATCCTATATCGTTTGAAAAGAAATGGTCGAGTCGGAGTAGTATTGCCTGACGGATTCCTGTTTGGTACTGATAATGCTAAAGTAGCTATTAAAAGGAAACTACTGGAGGAATGCAATCTTCATACGATTGTACGGCTTCCTGCTGGTGTTTTTGCTCCGTACACAAGTATTACCACTAACCTTCTGTTTTTTGAAAAAACGGGCAGAACAAAAGAAGTTTGGTACTATGAACATCAAGTTGGTTATGGCACGAAGAATTACACTAAGACGAAACAAATTCGTTTGAGTGATTTTGCACCTGAGCGTTTATGGTGGACCCAAAGGGCAGAGAGCGAACATGCTTGGAAGGTAAACATCGAGGCAATAGTAAACAACAACTATAATATGGATATTAAGAACCCTGCAAAAGACCAAGCAAAACAATTTCAGAGTTCGGATGAATTGCTTAATCAGTTAAAGGATTCAATTGAAAAAACCGCCTCTCTTTTAAAGAGAATGGAGCAATTGGTTAGCAACGCTAATGATTTGAGGTGACAGCATGAGTGTATCAGTAGATAAAGATTTGCTTCAAATGACAGCGAAAGAGCTATTGGCTTTTATCAAATCAGTAAAAGAGCGTATGGTTAAGGAGGGGCAAATTCGGCGACGAACAGAATTACCATCAATTGCAGATGAAGAAAAGCCTTATGATCTACCCCAAAATTGGGAATGGGTTAGGTTGGGGGACGTGGGGCAAATTGTTGGTGGTGGTACTCCTAAAACAAATATTGAGGACTATTGGCAAACAGGTGAAGGGGGCATACCTTGGCTTACCCCTGCTGATTTAACTGATTATAAAGATACGTACATTTCTAGTGGCAGAAGAAGTATAACTGAGTCGGGCCTCCGAAATAGTTCAACACAATTACTGCCGAAAGGATCAGTATTATTCTCAAGTCGAGCTCCTATTGGGTATGTAGCAATAGCGTCAACGAATTTATGTACGAATCAGGGATTCAAATCGGTTGTCCCATACTGTAAGGAAACAAATAAATATTTATATTGGTGCTTGAAGTATAAAGCGAAAGAAATTAATGAAAATGCATCAGGTACAACTTTCAAAGAAGTTTCTGGTTCAGATATGGAAGCTCAGATTATTCCATTACCGCCACTTGCAGAACAACAACGTATTGTTAAAATACTTGATCAGCTTTCAGATATTAAATCAAGCCTTGTTGAAGAGTCTAATGAGTCCCTTCGTATCATATCTGAATACCGCTCTATAATTCTTCAAGATGGAATTCAGGGTAAACTCTTGCCACAGATTGAAAGTGACGAGCCTACTTCAGTTTTGTGGGAGAAGTGTATTGAACAAAAAGATTCTATAGTAAATAAAAAGGCTCGTAATATTGAAGAGTTGCCTCAAATCACTGATGATGAGCATCCATATAAATTACCAAGTGGTTGGTCATTTCTGAGATTAGGGGAAGTAGTAAACTTTATTGGCGGGCAACAACCTGAAAAAAGTACATTTCGGTATGAGGAAGCAGAGGGATACATCCGACTAATTCAGATTCGTGATTATAAATCGGATTCTTTCAAAACTTTTGTCCCAATTGAAAAAGCACGTAAGTTTTGTACTAAAGATGATGTGATGATCGGAAGGTATGGTCCTCCAATTTTTCAAATACTTCGTGGATTAGAAGGTGCCTATAATGTTGCATTGATTAAAGCTGAGCCTAGATACAGTATTCTTTCAAAGGAGTATTTATATTTTTTATTGAAGAATCGGGTACTATTAGAGTTGTTGGAGAGTCTGTCACAACGAACAGCAGGGCAAGATGGCATTGACATGAAAACACTAAAAAGCTTTGTTGTAGGAATTCCTCCAGTTGCGGAACAAGAAAGAATTGTTTCGAAATTGGTTGATATTATGGAGATTCTTGATTCAATTGAGAGTGAACTTTTAAAATCAAAAGAAACTGCAGAAAAACTGTACGAATCCTTACTCAGAGAAACTTTCAATCCTCTTGATAAGGTTTAATAGCATATTTAAAAAAGAGCAACAGGCATCATTTTTGATGTCGATTGCTCTTTTATTTAAGTGAATTTATTGAATTTCAATTTTAAGCGGAAAAGCTATCTTCTACAATTTTCAATACAGAGTAAGGGCTGGTTTAATTAACAATTTTAATACTATTTTGTTAATGAGATTTGTGCATTATAAGGATCTCTTTTTTCTAATTGACAATGGACCTTTTATTTGGTTACTACAAAACATTACCTTTAAATGGGGACGGGGAGCCCTATCATAAGTAACGGCAGGTATTTACAAGCATTAACAAAGTAGTTGCCTTGAAATAATGTTCGTAATGATTAGATTTATATATTTAACTGGGTGGGTATGTTTAAAGGTATTAACTTTGTTTAATAATATTGGCGGTGTCAGTAATCGCGGTTGGGCACGGTATCTCGTCCAAGCACTTATATAAATTAAAAGTGAACACTGATTGATGGAGGAATCGATATGACGCCCAACTCGGAAAGTAAAGAGTTAGTAATAACGCGTGAAATTCATGCGCCACGCGAACTTGTATTCCAAGTATGGTCTGAAGCAGAGCACCTGAAGCACTGGTGGGGGCCGAAAGGGTTTGAAATAAGTGTAAAGCATCTCGATTTTCGTGAGGGCGGATTTTTCCACTACAGCATGCAAGCTCCTGATGGCAGTCGAATGTGGGGTAAATTTGTGTACCAGGAGATCAAGGCTCCCGAGAAGATTGTCTGGATCAACTGCTTTTCAGATGAGGCAGGAAACATTGTCAGGTCTCCATTCAGTGATTTGATCCCGCTCGAAATTCGCAATGAGGTAACATTGCGCGATAATAATGGTACAACCGAAATAACCCTATGCAGCCAAGCGATCAATGCTACTGAAGAAGAGCGCAGCTTCTTTGAGGGGATGTTCGATTCTATGAAGCAGGGCTTCGGAGGAACTTTTGATCAGCTTGAACAATATTTGTCGGAGGAAAAAAACTAGCCAAAGCGTCCAATAGGATGTCTTTTTTTGTCCAAAGTTCCGTGAGCAGAAAAGATATCTTTACACTTGCCGTTATCCGCTATTTGAACATTAGCGGGTGCGGCATTTTTATTGTCCTCATATGACGAGAGTGATAATCGTTATCAATAATGGTAAAATAAACAAGAGCCCTCACCCTCATCTGCTTCTGATCAAGAAGCTGCACAGGATGTACAACGATCGATCTTACGTATTACTGGCAAACGACTATTGAAATGAGGTATGCAACGTGAAAATCGACGTTAATCAGTTAGCGGAGCATTTGGCACACATTCCTTTTCAGGTAGAAGGAGTATATCGATATGCGAAAAATCCAGGTGTACCTTACGCTGAATATACGGATTCTTTTCCTGGATTTGTGTTTCCACTTACAGGGAAGGTACAATTTCAATTTAATGGAACGCCTTATATCTTTTCGCCAGGAAAAGTTGTGCATGGCGGTGCAAGAATGAAACTAGCTCAAAAAATGTTCGGTAACACAAACTGGGAATATATCCTTGTTTTATACCGGATATATAACTCAGAACTAGAAGAGACAAGCTTTTCCCATCAGCATTTTGAATTATCAACGGGTCAATCTCCTCGTCTGATTGAATTAATTATGCGTCTTTGGCATGTGTATAATCAGCCTGGTGGCATTTCGATGTTTCAGACCGAAATGCTGTTTCGTGATGTACTGAATGAAACCTTATTATGTGTTGTGAATAGGCAGAATAGCTGTGAATCACAAACTTTGTTCGAACGGGTATCTCATTATATTCATGAATACTATGATCAAAGCCTTACAATAGCATCGCTTGCAGAACAATATAACGTGAATCGAAATCGACTGTCTTATGTATTTAGAAGACATGCAGGTATGGGACCAGCGGAATACATATTAAAACATCGTATAAACATGGCGCAAGAAATGCTATTTACAAGTGAAGCGTCTGTACAACAAATTGCGCAAACGGTTGGAATTGCTGACCCGTTTTATTTTAGTAGAGTGTTCAAGAAACAACTTGGTATCTCTCCTACTGAATATCGAGAGAAGTTCATCAATAATCCATGTTAATTTCAACAGGCATCCATTCTCATCTGAAAATTCCTTTTCTATACTAATGGCAAACGAAAGATAACATGATGTTGGAGGAATTTTCGTATGCAAAAGATGAAAGGCCTGCTAATCTCCATGTTATTAGTAGCAGGCATAATGGCAGGTTGTAATGAAACACCTGCTGAAAATAAAGGATCAACGACAGAAGGCGCATCTACAACAGCAGGTAAGGTAGATACAACTGAATGGCCAAGAACATTTAAGGATGCCTTAGGTAAAGAAATTGTTATTGAGAAAAAACCAGAGAATATTGCTTCATTATGGTATTTTTATCCTGAAATACTAGTTGCATTAGGTGAGTCGCCTGCTGCTTCTACTGAAAAAGAGTATCTATCTTCTTTAACCTATTTAAAAGGAAAGCTGGATTCTGCTGATGAATTAGGAGAAAAATTATCACCTAATATTGAAAAAATCCTATCGATGGAGCCTGACATTATTTTAGCAACTGAGAATCATGAAAAAATGTATGATTCACTAGGAAAGATTGCGCCAGTCATTACGTTAAAATCCAAGGACATCTATGACGATTGGCAATATGGACTCCGAACAGTAGCCGAGATTATTGGAAAAGAAGATGAAGCGGAAAAAGTCATTGATAAAATGATGAAAGAAATCATAACTGGGCGCGAAGCATTAAAATCGATTGAAGGAGAGTCAGTAGCCCTTATATTGTCGTGGGATGGAAAAACGTTTAATGTCCTGGGTGAAGGAAATCCGGTCTATATACTTGCGTTTGATAAAGAGAAGGGACTGGGACTTACACCAGACCATATATTTAAAGGTACGACTAATAAATTTACTACGTTTGAAGGAATATCAACGGTTGAAGCAGACCATATTTTCCTTATCGGTGACATTACCAAAAAGGAAAAATTAATGAATGACTTAAAACAAAGCAATGTGTGGAATAATCTCAATGCCGTTAAGAAAGGAAATGTTCATTTAATGGATACGTCCGCTATTACTGGTGGCCCATTAGCTATCGAATACGCTTTACAAAATATAACAAGTGCCTTGCGTAAGCTCTAAAAAGTCGAGAAAAATGAGGAGGGATTCACATGCATTACCAAGCTATTAATCTGAATGAGAAGCTATCTACATTCAACGATCTCTGGTCTCCGAAAGTCGTTGCTGAAATAAATGACTATCAATTTAAGCTCATTAAGATTGCTGGGGATTTTATGTGGCACGGGCATCAAGGGACGGATAAGGTATTTATTGTGCTCGAAGGAGAGATGTTCATTGCTTTTCGTGATGGACAAGTGAAAATTTCCAAGGGTGAGATGTTTATTGTCCCGGGGGGAGCCGATCATAAGCCTTTCGCCGAAAAGGAATGCCATATCATGTTGGTGGAGCCTAGAGGCGTAATAAATACTGGCGGTACTGAGTCCGAATGAACAGCAGCCAATGCGAAAACGCTATTCATAGACACACAGCTAAAACTACTTTTGCTGGAATGAGAAGCTCTGTGGCAGCTCCTTCTTACTTTTCGCCGATAGATCCGTTAAGGTGAGCCTTATCATATGTCAGATAAACTAAAGGGAGAACGGCCATATGGCCTTCTCCCTTTTGCTATTGAGCTTTAGCCAACCCAAGGCAGAGGTATACAATTCCAACAAAGTTTCCCATTCTCATAGTATGATTATATTGAGCTAAGATCGAACACGCAAAAGGGCGGGAGACAATGAACGAATTACAAAAAAAAGCGCTGGAAGAGATGAAAACGGCGATTCATAAATGGTTTGATGAACAAGAGAATCGAAAGAACGCAGAAGAACTGGTCTTACGCACCACGCTGCAAGTAGGCATCTTTAACTTTATCCAGCTGGATTATCGGCCGGGCAGGACTAGGGTTGAAAGCTCGAAATCTGCGGGGAGTGCCGCAGGCAAAAAGTCGATGAAAGCTTCACCCTTTACGCGGGAGCAGATATTGCATGAAGTTCAGCCCCTGTTAGCGGAAATCGTAAGGGAGAGGCTGGACAAGCTGGAAACGTCGCCGTTGATCAACTACCGTTTTACCTTCCAAGGAACCTTCGCAACGATGGACGGGCTGGTGGAATTAACGGTGCTGGAAACTGTATATGAAGAGAAAAAGCGGCAGCTTCTGGAGCGAATTCAGTCCTATATGGAGGAAAAACTGGAGAAGGGCTCTAACCCGACAAACAGGCTGGAAACCTTCTTTTTGGCGCGTCATCTGCTTGATCCGCACTTATTCCCCGAACCGGAAGCAGCAAAGACGATCGCTTTATTTGACCGGATTCAGGAGTTGAATAAAGAACAGGTTGAGGCTCTCGCGGAGCATCGAAGGGATATTATTAGGGCTTTGACCGACTGGGCCGAGAATGTATTTTTGCCCCGTTACTATGACGTCACCCGTTCCGAATACAGGACCAATGAGTATGTGATCAAGCCGGATGCCGTTTTTGAGGATAAGGATGAACCGAATCAGCCTATCGACCTTCTGTTGTACGGAGCGGTGATGATTATTCGTTACGAGCCGGATTTCAACAAAAACAAGGGCCAGACTTTTCTGGAGCTGGCGAAGCAGCTTGGCAGCGGTAAAGCCGCGCGTATGCTGAAGAATGGCAGCGATAGCTTCTCACAAGAAGACGTCCATATGCGCCATGAATTGGTCGAATGCAAAGCGAACGATGTTTTTTCCCTTTTCACAATCGTTATTCGCAAGGAAGAAGCCGGGGCATACGAGCGGGCGATTTCGTTTATTCTCTCCCTGCTCCGAAAGGACTTCCCGAAAAGCTACAAAATCAAGTTAAAATCCAGCGTTAAGGAATATTTGCCCATCAAGGGGCTAGCCAAATCGGACACGCACCGTTTTTTTGCGAATGCTTTGGCTTATCCCGAGCTGCATCCTTTATTGGAGGAATATGCTCGTGAGGCGATGGAAGAGTTTGAATGGTACGAGGATACGGAAAGCGAAAAAAGCGTAATGCCGGGCAGCTATGCTGTGTTCGGGCTGGGGCTTTCGTCCGAGCGGTATTTTCCGCTTGTTGAAGCTTACATGGACCTAGTGGATGATGAGCATCAGCTGGTGCATGACAAGTTCACAGCCGTCTTCGCCGAAACCTATGGCATAACGGAACGCTCGACTCCCACCTTGATCGCCTGCCTGTTGCGCTCCCACGATTCGCTAAAGCTGAAGATTCAACCGGAGCTGGAAAGCGAAGACAAGCTGTCGCTATTCGTACAGCAAATAGAGACTCTGTCAGATGACGAGGCCGAGCGGGTACTGTACCCGATCTGGGGCAAGGTCGAGAAGCTGGCTGCATTGGCTCGAAAGGCGCAGGGACCGCGCAAGGAGCTGATCATTCGTCTGCAAAAGGCAGCGGGTATAGCCTGACGGTAGCTCGGTAAAAGCGGCATTGATAACATGCTTTTGAGTGAAACGATCTTATTTTCAAATTACAATGCTTATAAGAAAGTGGGAGAAAAACATGTACATAAGCAAATGGTGGGGAGATTTAATTGGCAGTTCCGATGATTCGCTGGCATTAATAGATTATTTGGAACAATTGGACTCAACCCATGTGACGCTCAATCAGATTTTAAAGGACTTGGGTCTGGATGTTCTGCTTTCCGAGGGAGACCTAAAAAGCGGCGGAAGTATTGGATTTGATATAAAAAATGCTAACGGCACGTTTCGAGCAGAACTTGATATTGCCTGCTCGGCTTTAATCGATCTTTCAGCCATTGTGTTGGAGTCTCAAAAATCAGGCTATGTCGATTTGCATGATTTGGATGAGGATAGGCAGCCGCGCAAACTTTATATAGATGCCTCCGAAGAAAAAAGGAACCTGGTTCGGGATGAATTGTACAAGTTTTCCCGTGATCCGCTGGCTTACGAATTAGCCGAGCTTGTTCCGGCCGATGATATGAGGGAGCTTGCGGAAAAGGCAAAAATGTTCGCAGATGAGCTGGCACCGTTAAGCTGAACCATACCACAAGTAACGGCAAAATTTTTGATACAGCGGCTTCAAATCGCACAGGATAGGAGAGAGTGACGGTGAAACTTTCAGATTCCACCCATACCGAAATTACCGTGTTGTGTAAACAAGGCGATGATTTGGTGAGAGCAGGCAATCTTGAGGAGGGCAAGAATAAGTACGTCGCGGCCCTGCGATTATTGCCGGAAAATCATCGAGAATGGAAGGCCGCAACGTGGATATATGTGGCTATTGGGGATGTCCATTTTCAAATGAAGAATTACGATAAAGCATTCAAGTGTTTCTTTAATGCTGTACAGTGTCCGGAGGGGTTGGGGAATCCCTACATTCATCTGCGACTAGGGCAGTTGTATTACGAGCAGGAAAACCTTGAAAAAGCAGCAGATGAATTGACCCGGGCTTACATGGGTGCCGGGATTGCGATCTTTATGGAAGATGACCCAAAGTACCTTGAGTTTCTGGAGACAAAAATACAGATTTGAAGTTCCTGGATTAGAAAGGAGCCGCACCACAAGAGAATGGATCATCCCTATGTAATCTTACCTGAAGAACAAGCGCCCAATGGTATAGAGCATTGTGAGATTTGCGAACTATCCAAGCAGCGGAATCATGTCATCTGGGGTGAAGGAAATCCGAAGGCTCCACTTATGATGATTCTGGATAATCCCGGAGCACGGGAGGATCGGGAAGGAAATTCAACACGGCAGGATATAGTTGACGAATTGCCGTATCACAAGCAAAGGAAAGTTTTTACCGTTGTATTCAAAAAGGCCCCATAGTAGCAAGGGGCCTTAGCGTTGTTTATTCACATTACTGCTTTTTGGAACCAAACGTGCCTACTTCGTCTTCGTCCTATCAGAAGTTCTCTAAAACAATTTTTCCAATGGCCCGTCCAGATTCCAGCTTCTCATGCGCGAGACGCAGGTTTGCAGCATTGATCGGCTCCAGTCGTTCAGTCAGCGTAGTTTTTATTTTTCCATCATCGATGAAGTCTGCCAGTTCATTTAACAATTCGTGTTGTTTGATCATGTCATTGGTTTGAAGCAAGGACCGTGTAAACATGAACTCCCATACAAACGTTACACTTTTAGAAAACAGCAAGTCCATTTTCAGGCTCCCTGCCCAGGTAGCCTTATTTGTAGGAACGATTGAGCAAATTTTACCTTGGGGGACAATGACTTCCGCCATATTTTCAAGATGTTGAACAGTATCATTCAAGCAAAAGATATAATCTACGGCGTCAATACCAACTTCTTTGAGTTGAGGGAGAAACGGGTTGTTGTGGTTTATGATAAAATCTGCGCCGAGACCTTTAGCCCATTGAATTGACTCTGGACGTGAAGCAGTGCCGATGACGGTCAAACCTGCTAATTTTGCAAGTTGAATAGCAATCGATCCTACTCCTCCAGCTGCACCGATAATCAGTATGCTTTTGTTTTCACCTGTATTATTTAGGCTAATTCCTAAGCGATCAAAAAGGCCCTCCCATGCAGTTATCGAAGTAAGTGGTAATGCGGCGGCGGCAGCGAAATCCAAGCTTCGCGGCATATTTCCCACAATTCGTTCATCAACTAAGTGGAATTCACTGTTGCTGCCTGGTCGAGACACACTGCCCGCATAATAGATTTTGTCCCCAGGTTTAAACAATTGGCAGTCAGGACCGACTTGTTCTACGATTCCAGCGGCATCCCAACCAAGAATTTTCGGTGAATCGGCTTCGTAGTTATGACTTTCGCGGACGCCTACGTCTGCTGGGTTGACGGAGATTGCTTTTACCCGTACAAGCAAATCGCGGCCTGTAGGTTCCGGTTTATCCAAGTGCAGATCAACAAGGCTTTCCGGATTGGATATAGGGAGGTACTGGTAAGCACCGACAGCTTTCATCTTTTGGTGAGTATTCATGTGTATTCATCCTCTCAAATAGGAAATGTTGTATAGTTGCATTGTAAATCGATTCAATTACTTTAAGTAAGTACGCATATTTTTATGGTATAGTATTAAAAATCAAACCATTGGGGGATAAGCTGATGGGAGACCGAAGAAAGAAATATGGAGCAAGTCCAGATATGCAAGCATGTCCGGTTGAAACAACGCTGGATGTTATTGGTGGAAAGTGGAAGGGGATCATTCTCTATCAGCTCCTGAACGGAACGAAAAGATTCAATGAATTCAGGCGCCTCAATCCGGGAATCACGCAGTTTATGCTCACATTGCAGTTAAGAGAGCTTGAACGGGATGGCATTATCCATCGCGAAATATATAAAGAGGTTCCTCCAAGAGTGGAATACTCCCTTACTGATTTCGGAAGGACTCTGGAACCAGTCATTATGTCAATGAAAGTATGGGGCGAGTCCTATAAAGACCGGCTTAATGAAAATTCAGCGATACAAGAGGAAGAGAGTGAAAGGCAAGTTGAGCAGTAACCGAAGAGCGGGAATGTTTGAGTAAAAGTTCAGGGAGGGAATAGTTTAGAAAATAGGTAGAATATTAAAGTGGGGAACATGATGAAAGCGATCTTAATCGACGATGAAGAGTTGGCACTAAATTATTTGGAGCATCAGTTATTAAATATCGGCGATTTTGAAATTGTTGGCAAGTTTACAGATCCGATGATTGGTAAACGTGAGATTGAAAAAAATGAGATTGATATTGTCTTTTTGGATATTCAAATACCAAAGCTAAACGGTATCGAGTTGGCCGAACAGCTTTTGGAAGTGAAACCTCAATTACAAATTGTCTTCGTCTCCGCATATGAGAGATATGCGATTAAAGCATTTGAACTGAACGCCCTTGACTATGTCTTAAAGCCAGTTGGCAAGCAACGTCTGCAAAATACAATGAAACGAATTCAATTGATGATGGAGGAACAGGCGACCTTCTCCCTTCAGAAATCGGAGAATTTACAAATGACTCTGTTTCAACAAGTAACAATTGTAGATGGAGGCCAGGAAATTCCACTTCGTTGGCGAACCGCCAAGGTGCAGCAGTTGTTTTTATATTTGGTTCAACACAGGGGAACAGCGGTTAATAAAACGGCGATCATTGAGTTGCTTTGGCCAGAGCTTGAACCGGAAAAAGCCTATCATCAATTGTATACAGCTATCTATCATATTCGCAAAACGATGGCGCCATTTAGTAAATATTTTCAAATCAGCAATACATCAGAAGGGTATAAGGTAAGACTAGAACAAACCATCTTGGATGTGGATCAGTTTGAGCGTTTTTTTCGTTCTGACTTAACCTTATCTGCGGAGACGATTGGCGAATATGAACAAGCCATAGCTCTGTGTAAAGGAGATTATTTGCAAGAGCATCATTACATATGGGCAGAAAGCGAGCGTCAAAGATTACAGCTGCAATGGGTGCAAACCGCCGTGAAAATGGTGGATTGGTATTACGCCAATGATGAATGGGACAAAGCCATCACGCTATGTTTGGACATTTGTCAGCGTTATCCGCTCGAGGAAGAAGCTTATTTTTTCCTTATGAAAATATTTGCTGACATGGGAAGGCACTCTTCCGTTCACAAGCAATATGATCAATTAACGAGTGTGTTATGGAACGAATTGCAAGAACAGCCTAATCGGGCTATTACAGAATGGTATGAACTTTGGAAGCAGAAAAATAAGGAATAAACCAAGTGGCTTATTCCTTATTTCGGGATTCTAAAAGTGACGTTCGTACCTTGTTCAGGTGAGCTATCAATCATTAATCCCTGGTTATATAGTTGTTTTAGACGCCGTTCAATATTTCGCAGACCTACGCTTGCTCTTTTTTTGCCATGCCTTGTTTGGCTGAAAAGTTGATTCAGATCTTCTTCTGTTATCCCTTCCCCATCGTCTTGGATTGAAACTTCGAAATACTCCTCTTTGTCTTTGATGTGAATCCAGAGTGTTCCTCCACTTGTGCGTTGCATTAAGCCGTGTTTGATAGCATTTTCGACTAGTGGTTGTATGGATAAGGGCGGTAAGCAAAAATCAAGATCAGGGTCCAGATCCCATTCCACTTGCAATCGTTCGCCAAATCGTTGCTTCTCGATATACAAATAAGATCGAACGAGATCAAGTTCATTGTGAAGCGAAATAATGGGTTCAGAATTATGAAAGTCGAAGCTCAAACGCAAATAGTTGCTAAACTCATCAAGCAGTGCCTGCATTTTCGTGAAGTCCTGGAGTCCCAAGGCGGCAATTGAATTCAATGCGTTAAATAAAAAATGGGGTTCGATTTGTGATTGTAACCATGCTCCTTCCATACGCAAACGTTCATCGAAAGATATTTTAAACTCTGTTAAGGCTTTTACTCTCGCCTTTAATTCCCAAGCATCGACGGGTTTCTTAACATAGTCGTTCGCCCCTGCTTGAAAGCCGGCTACAATATCCTCGGAGCGATTGCGCGCGGTCAAGAGCAGGACAGGCAATTCTAAAACAGAGAATCGTTCCCGAATGATGCGTGTTAGTTCATAGCCGGATACGTGAGGCATCATGACGTCTGAGATGACCAGATCGACCGGGTTACGTTCCAGTATGGACAGGGCTTGCTGAGCGCTGGTTGCCGTGCTTACTTCGTATTGATCTGATTCAAGCATTTTGCTAAGGATGTTCAGGTTAATACTGTCGTCATCTACAACGATAATTTTTGCTTTTCTATTCATAGAAGAAACGGTTTCTGTCGGTGTCGTGATTCGATCCGTCGTTGCAGCGGCCATTTCTAGGGAAGTCTGCATCCATGTCTGAGCGCTGCTTTCTTCTATTGGAACGGAATCTGTAGCTAGTGGGAGAGTAAAAGTAAAGGCAGAGCCTTTTCCCAGGGTGGACTGAACCGATAGCGTACCGCCGTGCAGCTCGACCAACTGTTTGGAAATATGTAAACCAAGCCCGAATCCGCCACTTGCTCTGATTGAATTCAGTTCCGCTTGTTCATAAGGTTGAAAAATGGTTTGCAAAGCTTTTTCCTCGATACCAACCCCAGTATCCTCTACTTGGATATGCGCAAATCCGTTAGACGTTGTCGCGCGAATTGTGATGGTTCCTTCATCTGTAAATTTAATGGCGTTATGCACCAAATTGAAAAGAATTTGAATCAGCCGGTTTTCATCTCCCCGAACAGAAGGAAACGAATCGTCTATTTCCACTTTTAAAGCAATCGGCTTTCCGTCCAGCATCAGTTTCGCCATATCGAAAACACCAGCGAAGATAGACTGCAGGTTTAATTTTTTCTCATGCAGACGAATGGTGTTCTCTTTTAATCGGGTTACATCCAGCAGATCATCTAGCATGAGCGTCAGACGTCTACTGACATGCAGGAGAATATCCAGACGCTTTTTGTGTTCTTCATGAAGGGGATTGTTTGTATCCTCGATTATCGCTTGTGTGATATTGATGATGCCGTGTAATGGGTTTCTCAGTTCATGAGAAGTATTCACCAAAAATTCGTCCTTGCGCTTATCCTCTTGCTGTAATTTCTCAGCAAGATGTTTCGTCTCAGTTGTTGCCCGGAAAAATCGTCTAAACCAATATGCCGCAAAAGCAAGTACGGCAAAGATCAGGTTGAAGGGGTAGTGAATAAATTCTAAGCCTAATATGCCATAAGCAATCGTCCAGATCACATTCACCCCTACAAACAAGCAAGCTAGCAGGAGAAATATAATATCTTCCTTGTCCCGAATGGCTTTCCAGAGTATGTAGGCAGAAATAAGGACGGATAGGAGCATCACGACAGAGAGCATTCTGGTCACCGCTAGGATAGTTCCAGCAGGTACGAAGAGGATGAACATAGCGTATAAGCTGCACAAGCCACCGAAACCTTGTAAAATCCTTCTGTTCAGATAGGCAGGAAGTAGATGATGAAACAAGGCAGGTATGAAGGCGACTGCACCAACATAGACGAGATACGTCAACTTAACTGTCCAATCATAATTGAGTTGCAACCAGACAAATAACAACTTGTCATCGGCTGTTACCACAGTCAATATTCCACAAATCATGACCAAAGAGAAATATACCAAGCCTCTATTTCTGGCACCCAAGAAGTACAGGAGCAAGGCATATAAACTATGGATTAGAAACACGACGAGTAATAATAATTGCAAACTGATGGAGAGGGTCGTCCGCATCTGTACAGCATCTATCGTACCGAAGCGAATAGGTTTTGTGATTCCTCCTGCCCCGGCATCATTGGAAGCATGGATAACCAACTCTATTTGGCCTTGTTCTGGTGTCAGTTTGACGGTATAGGGAATATTGCGTGCTTGATGCTCTATGAAGCTGGTTGCCGGGTGTCCCACCTGGGAGACTAACTTCCCATTGGCATAGATGGCCGAGGCAGTTCGAAGCTCATTGATCCTGATCCCAAGTGTCTGTTCCTGTTCCGGATCAAGCAAGATGCGTAGTCGATATGTACCGAAGTGGAACGAGTCTGGTATACCTTCCTCCTCAACAAATGCTTCATCCCATCGATTGGGCACTTGGAGATATGTCTTTTCCTCAGGTTTCTTCAGATCGTTGCCCTCTATGAACTGAGAAGGGAAGAACTCCCACTCCCCATCCAACCGTAATGTTTGGTATCCCGAGAATTCCCACCCGCGTAAATCAAGCACCCCTTGTACAGCGACTGGTTTTTCAGCGTAGTCAAAGGTGGTGAGAAAACTCATCCAGAGTAAGCGGATGGCTGTCACCACTAGTAGAGCAACAACGATTATTTTCGTCCATTTCCAGGCGACTGTTTTCATTTCATTTTGTACCCTCAATTCGTAATAGTAGCAACCTCTTAATCCCCCAATTTGGATGCAAGTCATGCCTCTCTATGTCTTTGCCGTTTCTCAAATGATTACTTTTCGACAAGATTTTCAGGACACCTTTTAAAATTAATAATCGGGTGTTTATGGATTCATGGTGGATCAGGGGCTTTGAAGAGGTTTTGTAGAGGCGCCCCTGTTAAGATGGCAAATTAGGAGAAGTCTATTCATACACAAAATATCAAAAGCTGAGAGGAGAGGAAAAAAGGGCAATGAAAACAATTACGAAGCTGCGTAATTGGTGGAAACGTCCACTAGCGTTCATGCTTTTGTTGGCGCTAGTAACAAGTAGTTTCTCCATGGCAGGAGTGCCTGAGAGAGTGCAGGCGGCTGAATCTATCAAGTGGTTAACGTACAAGTTTGACATTAATGATTTTTCAAATCCATCTTTGCAAGAACTATTTCAGTTAAATGGAAATTCGACAATCCTTGATGGAAGATTGGTTGTGACTCCGAAGCAAGCAAGTCAAACCGGCAGCGTTTTTAACAAACAATTCTTCCAACCGCATGAAGAGTTTTCATTTAGCACAGGATTTTCATTTCGGATTGACGGTAATCTGCCGAATACCGCTGATGGAATGACCTTTGCCATCGTGGGGGACCCTACAAAATTGGGCGGTTTTGGTGGCAATCTGGGGCTAGCAGGAGTTAGTCCAAGTCTAGGCATAAAATTTGACACCTATCTGAACAATTATAATCAACAAAAATTTCTCGATCCATCAAACAACTATATTGGAATTGCCTATAATGGAAATTTGGTAAATGACAATCCGTCGTGGTACAAGAATCTCAACGATATTAAGGATGAATCCGGTAACCCGAAGTTTGTTTTGGCGAATGGGAACACGTATTATGCCTGGATTGATTATGATGGTGCATCCAGTAATGTAAAGGTGTACTTGAACGATTCAGCGAGCAAACCAAGCGATCCCTTGATTAATGCGAATGGAATCAATCTAAAGGGGATTTTTGGTGACACAAAGGGAATTTATGCTGGTTTCACTGGTTCCACTTCAAGCTGGTACGAATCGCATGAAATTTTGAGCTGGTATTTCGTCAACGACTTTGCACCGATTGGAGACAACTTCGGTACCCCAGAGGGTTCGAGTGATTATCGACAAGCGCCATCATCCATTGACATGACAGTGGAGAAATCGGACAAGCCAGGGAAACACAAAGTAGTTGTTACCGCGTACAACCCTGACAGGTCTGCAGCCGCTGATGTTTCGATTACATTGACAAACAGTAAAGTAGGAACTTGGACAGATGCGGATGGCAACCCAATCACAGACTGGTCAATGGTAAGAACAGACGGCGAAGGAAAAGTGACCGTTTACTTTGCTCCTGATAATGTTTTAGATGCAACTGACGTAAGAGCAGTCGCTGTTGGTGGCGCGATTGCAACGGGAACGATCTCCGCTGTGGTACCTACGCAAGGGCCAGGTGGGGTGAGTGAAGGCTTACTCTCTTGGGTTGATGTAGAACGCAGTGCTGTGCTTTCGGGAAACCAAATCGACCAATTAACAGACTTGGCAGATCGCGGAGCATGGATGCCAAGCGGTGCTAGTACCAATGACAATGTGCCTAACGCTCTGAATTTTAATAGCGGAATCCAAATTGACTCAAATAAAGGGTATTATACCCGCTCTTCCATTGATTTTAATAATAATGCTGCTATGGCTCGGGAAATATTCTCCGTCCAGGCAAGTGACAAATATAGCGGATTTCCATGGGAGTTTGGAGGAAAACACACAGCTGCAGTTGTTTATGGAGCTAATAATGGAAAATCCATAAGTTCATATTTCGGTAGAGACGAAGGTAGCTTGAGCGTAGACGTCGGTGATTACCAATTAAAAAATGGAGCGATGTTAAACATCTGGAGTGCTCCAAATGATTGGGCGCTTTCGCTAAATGGAAAAGTATTACAGGCGACAAACAGTAATACTCCCAACTTTGCATCTCCGATAACAAGCGGAAGTAAACCTTATTATTTTGGTGCAGGTCATAACAGTCGCTTTTACGGGAAGATGTCTGAAACGATCCTTTATAACCGTAAATTGACTGATGAAGACCGAAACAAAGTCAACAGTTACCTTGCTTTAAAATACGGATTGACATTGAAAGATGAAAATAATGCTCCGATTGATTATGTTGCTAGCAATGGCTCAACGATGTGGAAAGCTAGCAACAACACTGGCTACGGCAACCGCATCACAGGGATCGGTCGTGATGAAGCAGGTGCTTTGTATCAAAAGCAATCGAAATCTCAGGTTGACGGTGCCAATGTCACGCTTGCAATAGGCAATGCGATTCGAGAGACGAATGCCCAGAATACCAACACGATTGCAGAAGATAAATCATTCTTTGTTTTTAGCGATAACGGTGGAGACGTTACATTCGAGACGCCAATAACAAAAGATACAGAAAGTCTAAAACGTATTGGACGCACCTATAAAGTAGAGAAAACGAATTGGCAAGATACAGACGTTACGCTGCACGTAGACAAAGTAGCAGGCGCTTCCGAGTGGCCTTTGTATCTGGTTGTTAGTGAGGATGAGCAATTCGATCAGAACGATGCATTCCATCCACTAACAGATGGCACAGCAACACTTAATAGTGCTGAATTTGCTAATGGCAATTATTTTACGATTGCCGCAACTGTACCCGTACCAACAGCTGCTACAATTGAAGAAACAGTAGCGGATGGCAATAAAATAACGGTGACGTTTGATCGAGGAGTGGAGTTAACCGATTTAACTGGATTTACAATTACAGTTGATGGTACAGCTGTAGAAAACGGTGGTCTCACTTTCAAAGTTGACGAAAATGATGCTACAAAGCTAGTGATCACCTTGCCAGCAGGTACGAATGTTTCCGATAAAGCAGTAAACATTTCCTATGATGGCTTGGGGAACTTAAAAGGTACAAACGGTGTTCCAGTAGATCCATTTAACAAAAATGTTGAGGATTCTGGGGCGACAATTACGATTACTGAACCAAGTGCAGATCGAGTCACTGTAAAGAAACCGGAGTTCAAAGGAACGTCAACAGCGGGATCTACGGTGACCGTCGAGATTAAAGACAAAGCTGGCAATGTAATAGATACTCCAACAGTAACAGTTGATACAGAAGGCAACTGGACGTTTATACCTACCCAAGATTTACAAGATGGTGAGTACACCGTTGAGGTAACAGCGACGACAGTAGACGGCAAGTCAGCCAAAGCGACCAAGTCTATTACCGTAGATACAACACCAACTCAACCCGTCGTCGACAAAACGAAGCTGCAAGCAAAAGCAGATGAAATCAAGGCTGAGAATTTGAAGGAAGAAGAGTACACAAGCGCGAGCTGGGCAGAACTGAAACAGGCGTTGGAAAAAGCGAATGAAGTACTGGCTGATCCAAACGCAAACCAGCAAGAAGTAGACGAAGCGCTGGCGGCACTGACAAAGGCGAGAGACGGTTTGAAAAAACCAGACGAGCCTACGCCTGCCGTCGACAAAACGAAGCTGCAAGCCAAAGCAGATGAAATCAAGGCTGAGAACTTGAAGGAAGAAGAGTACACAAGCGCGAGCTGGGCAGAACTGAAACAGGCGTTGGAAAAAGCGAATGAAGTACTGGCTGATCCAAATGCAACCCAGCAAGAAGTAGACGAAGCGCTCTCGGTATTGAAAAAGGCCAGAGAAGGTTTGAAAAAACCAAGCGTGCCTACACCTACACCTACCGTCGACAAAACGAAGTTGCAAGCAAAAGCGGACGAAATCGAATCCGAGAATCTTTCGGGTGAAGACTACACAAGCGAGAGCTGGGATGAACTGCAAAAAGCATTAGAAAAAGCGGATACGGTTCTGGCTGATCGAAATGCAACCCAAGAAGAAGTAGACAAAGCGCTCTCGGCATTGAAAAAGGCCAGAGAAGGTTTGAGAAAACCAGATGAGCCTACACCTACCGTCGACAAATCGAAGCTGCAAGCAAGAGTAGATGAGATCGACGATGAAGATTTGGATGAAGATGACTATACATCTTCAAGTTGGAGAAAGCTCGAGAAAGCATTGAAGCGAGCAAATGAAGTACTGGAAGATCCTGATGCAACCCAGGACGAGGTAGACGAAGCACTGGCTGAGCTTAAAAAAGCAAGAAGAGGTTTAGAATCTGTCGACGAACGAGACAGAGACCGGGATAAAGAACGGAAAAAAGACCGGGAAAGCACAAATCAAGTTCAAAACCCGTTCTTTACTGGAGGCAGCTCCAGTTATGTAGAACCGAAGCCAAGTGAGCCAGCAAAAGAGAAAAACGACCAAACAGGCTACATGAACGGCTATCCAACCGGAAACTTCGATCCAAATCGCCAAGTAACCCGTGCAGAAATGGCCATGATCTTGGTAAACACAGGAATGGTCAAGACTACATCCGCAAGCGGAATGTTTATGGACGTAGCCGACCAGCATTGGGCGGCAGATGCGATTAGAAGAGCGAATGAAGCAGGTCTGATGAACGGTTATGCAAATGGTACGTTCAATCCGGGAGGCGGAATCACGCGCGCGGAAATGGCGACCATCGTATACAAATATCTGGGATTAAATGGAGACGGCATGCCGAACAACTTCTACGATGTGCCAGCAGATCACTGGGCAACTCAGATTATTGCGGCAGTAAGTAAAGAAGGCTACTTGGCCGGCTATCCTGATGGTACATTCCAACCCCAAAAGACATTGACTCGAGCAGAAACGGTCACCATCATCAATCGTTTGCTGAACCATTCGCAATTAAGTTCAGTAATAGGACAAAGCTGGCCGGATGTACCTCCAACTCATTGGGCGTACAAAGATATTGAAGCAGCAACCAAAAAGTAAAAGGAACTCTCTTTCCTAATCCAAGAAGACCGGAGTGCATATTTTATATGCTTCTCCGGTCTTTTTTGACTACTCTCATAATCGCTATGTATGAAGATTCATTCACATATACTGCAATTCGGGAAATTCCCTTGCAGGTAGGAATCCCATAGGTTATTGATAAATTCAATATTGATCTTGTTTTCAAACGCCTTGGAAATAAGACCAAAGTCATCTGACGCATACCCTGCCAGCTCTGAATTCTGGGTGATCCGAAAAGTTTGCTTGAACACAAATTCCCTAATTTCTCTGATCACGGTATTTTCAGAGGGGGCAATTTCATCAACTTTTTTGTAACTAGAACTCCATGCCGTATCAAATTCAACAGCATCCCTAGAATCTAATTCAGCGTCCCAATCAACATCTTGATGGAAGACATTCTCTAAAAAACGGTCATGACTGATGATCGAAAGTATCTCACTCGCTGTTTTCAACGGAATCCTACCCCCTTCCATAATATACTAATGGGGTTCGCTTTGTAGCACAATGGGATGTGCCTCAGTTTTTGCAAACCTCAACAGGATCATTCATGGGTATCCGGCTTCTTTAACGTACTCGTTGCCGCGATCTGGGACATGGCAAATCCCCCTCGATTATGAGGGGATCTCGCCAATTAAAGCTGATTGGATTCGTTGTCATACCAGCGTAGAACCGCCATCTACGACAATGACCTGGCCAGTGGAGTATTTCTCACGCATTAAATAGAGAAACGCTTCAGCCGCGTCCTCGGGTTCACCCACTCGGCCAACGGGGAGGGATTTCCCGACAGTCTCGTACATGGTGTTTCGTTCTTCCTCAGGAATGTTGTCCCATAATTCAGTACGCATTAATCCGAAACATATGGCGTTGACACGAAGCGGACTCAGTTCGACGGCTAGCGCCCTTGTCAGAGACTCGATAGCACCACAAATGCTGGCTCCGATAGTCAATCCCTTTGGAGGTCGAACTGAAGCAGCGCCGGAAACGAAAATAATGGAACCATTCTGCCTTATTTTCTCCGAGCCATATTTCGCTGCCATAACTGCACCCCAGTACCTGATGTTAAAGAATTGGCGCGCCTTGTCCATGTCGACCGTGTTGAGATTTTCAGGCTGAAATGGCTCTCCAGCGGTGAAAACCAAGTGATCAAATTCACCAATACGGCTGAAAAATACGCGAATCTGCTCCTCATTTGATAGATCAACCACATATCCTTCCGTACCTTGGGGGAGACGCGAGACAGCATCGTCAACTCTCTCTTTTCGACTGGATACTACAACAACAGATGCCCCTTCCCGCGCAGCGGCTTCCGCTGTCGCAAATCCAATTCCGGAAGTTCCTCCGAGCAGGATAACACGCTTGCCTTTCAAAGTACTGCAAAGTTCCAGATTTCTCATAAGATCGTCCTCCTTCACTGTCGGTGATAAGTGGATTATAATCAGCTTCATAAACTGACAAATAGCTCTGTATTTACAGTACGATTCGGAAAAGTAGTATAAATTCTATTAGGATATAGAGGTGTATGATCGTCATGAATGATGAAAGAAGACGAAGGGAGCTAGCTGATTTTCTCCGGACCCGTCGTTCACGCCTTTCCCCGCAAGAGGCGGGATTACATGTTGAAACTGCACGTCGTCGTACGCCTGGTCTTAGGCGGGAAGAAGTGGCGACTCTCTCAGGGATTTCTTTGCCATGGTACACGGCATTGGAGCAGGGAAGGGATATTCAGGTGTCGGAACAAGTGCTGGAGAGCTTGGCGCGGACGCTCCAACTCAGCCATGACGAGCGCAATCATTTGTTTGTATTGGCTAATTGTTCTGTAGTTCCATACGTCACAGCAGGCGAATCAATTTCTCCTGCCCTGCAGCAAATTCTCGACAGGATGGGGAGCTACCCTGCCTATGTCATCGATAGACGCTGGAACGTAACGGCATGGAACAAAATGACAAGTACGCTTTGCGGAGACTTTAATCAGATAGCAGAGCTCGAGAGAAATATACTTTGGAGAGTCTTCATGATGAAGGATAACGAGGCTCGCATTGTTAATTGGGAAAACGTCGCCACGATGCTGTTGGCTCATTTTAGAAGCCGATACGCCTTGTACATGAATGATTCGTGGTATCGGGAATTGGTTGACAAATTGTGTGAACACAGTGAGGAGTTTAGAATGTGGTGGCGAAGACATGATGTATCCGGGACTTCGACAGGGGAAAAAGTTATACATCATCCTAAAGCTGGCCTGTTGAGTTTTCGTTACAATTCTTTTGCCGTGCCTGAAAGTGCTGACTTCGTGATGAGGGTATATACACCAATCGAAAACACTGGGACTGATCAACAGTTAGAAGATCTAATAGATGAGTCTCGTTTAGCATGAAAGAAGATTTGCAGATCAAGAACTGGCCTAAGGCGTATTATGGTGTGAACTTTGCCAGATTGAAGCAGGTGAAGCGAACGTACGATCCGCATCATGTGTTTCGTTTTGCCCAGAGAAGCAGAGACAAGGTGTAGGCGAGTCTTTGGAGTAGGATGGTCTGGAAGTATTGAATTGCTATTGGTCAGGATTGTCCGATTAAATAGGAGCATATTAAAATCAGACCATTTTGTATGAAGCATAGAATAGATGAATCGATAGGAGAGAGAGCAGCCATGCATGAAAAGCAACCTACGGTACCAGACCATACAGCGGTGCGGGTCGCGTTGTGGCGGGCATTGCACGCACAGATCGATTCTCCACCACATGTGTTGGAAGACGAGATCGGTCTGCGACTGGTGGCCCCGGAAGACGACTGGCGCCAACGTCCCGACATGGACCCTGGAAGCACTAGCGGATTTCGAGCATCTATTGTGGCCCGTGCTCGTTTTATTGAGGATTTGGTCACCGAACAGCTCGGGCAAGGCGTCACCCAGTACGTCATCCTCGGCGCTGGCCTCGACACCTTTGCTCAGCGCCGACCGAAAATCGCCTCTCAGATGCGGATCTTCGAGGTCGATCAGCCAGACACACAGGGTTGGAAGAAGCAACGCTTGAGCGAGCTGGGCTTTGGCATCCCCGAGTGGTTACGATTTGCGCCTGTTGACTTCGAGGCAGACTGGTCCTGGTGGGAGCAACTCAAGAACTCCGGCTTTGATGCTAGCCGACCAGCTGTGGTAGCATCCACTGGTGTCACCCAGTACCTTACCCAGGATGCGATTGTGGCTACGCTGCGTCAAGTAGCGACGCTTGCTCCAGGCTCCACGCTGGCTATGACATTTTTGCTCCCCTTCAACTTTACAGAAACTAAGAAGCGGCCCGAAGTTGAAGAGGCAGAAAAGGGAGCGCGGTCAAGCGGCACGCCTTTTATTAGCTTTTTCACACCGCCGGAGATGCTGGCGCTGGCCCGCGAAGCAGGTTTTCGAGAAGTCCGGCATGTTTCCTCCGCAGAACTTAACCAGCGCTACTTTACTGGCCGCACCGATGGTCTTTCACTGCCAAGCGGAGAAGAATTCCTGATCGCCACTACATAGAGTCGAGACTTATTTTGGTAGGGATAGGAAACTGCATGTAACTCTATTTGATTAGCTACGGTGTCTTTCAGATAACCGTAGCTTTTTCTATGGCACCACCCCGGCTCCTACTCTGTGGACCGGGCTTTTATATGCTGTTTTCCAACGATTAGTAAAACTTATGATGACAATAACGAATTCCAATTGCTCGGGTTCTACTCGCTGTGGTAGCTTAAAGTAAATAATCATATAAGATTACTCGGAATTAATTTTTTCTCGTGTGAGGTGCATATCGTTGGTACTTAAGGTGACAGACAGTCCTTTCAGTCAGGAACAAGTAGAGCTCCTAAATCGGTTGTTGCCCACGCTTTCGGAGGTGCAAAAGGTTTGGCTGAGCGGGTATCTTGCAGCTCTTCACAAAGTGGAAGCACCGATGTCCGCTGGGTTTCAAGCCACTTCAGCTACGAATGGGCAAGTCATTTCCAAAGAGGTGACAGTGCTTTTCGGGTCTCAGTCCGGGAACAGCCAAAAGCTGGCCAAGGTGCTGACTGGAAAGCTTCAGGAGCACGGCTTCCACGTAACTCTTTCCTCTATGAGCGACTTCAAGACGAATGCGTTGAAAAAGGTTGAAAACCTGCTTGTCGTGGTAAGTACACACGGGGATGGTGAACCACCCGATAACGCCATCTCCTTCCATGAGTTCCTGCACAGCAAAAGAGCGCCTAAATTGGAGGGCTTGCGTTTTTCCGTGCTGGCATTGGGCGATACCTCCTATGAATTGTTCTGCCAAACTGGCAAAGAGTTCGACAAGCGGTTGGAAGAGCTAGGCGGCAAGCGTCTAACTCCACGGGTCGATTGCGATGTGGATTACGATGAACAAGCCTCTGAATGGATGAATCAGGTCCTGGCTTCTCTCGGCGAAACTACGGCGACCCAAGTTGCTGCTGCAAGCGCAATCGTGAGCGGGTCAGGGTCACAGACCGAATATTCACGATCCAATCCATTTCAGGCTGTGGTCTTGGAGAACTTGAATCTGAACGGACGGGGATCAGATAAGGAAACCCGCCACTTGGAAATCTCCCTTGAGGGTTCCAATCTTGAGTATGAACCGGGTGATTGTTTGGGGATCTATCCTAAAAATCATCCTGGCCTTGTCCGTGAGCTGATTGACGCAATGGGTTGGAAGCCGGAAGAGCTTGTTCCGATAAACAAAAACGGGGAAGAGCTCCCGTTGGAAGAGGCCTTGTCCAGTCATTATGAAATCACGGTTCTCACCAAGCCTCTCTTGGAACAAGCAGGAAAGCTATCATCAGGAACCGGGTTACAGGAACTGCTTGCGGAAGGACAGGAGCAAAAGCTTCGTGATTATGTTCGAAATCGCGATTTGCTAGATCTGGTGGAGGACTACGATTTGAAGGGCGTGCCTGCCAAAGAATTTGTCTCCATCTTGAGAAAGCTACCGCCGCGCCTCTATTCGATCTCAAGCAGCTTAAAGTCCTACCCGGACGAAGTTCATCTGACAATTCGCAATGTTCACTATCAGGCTAATGGCCGAGATCGCTACGGCGTTTGCTCCAGCTATATCGCGGATCGTTTGGAAACGGGTGATACGCTGCCAGTATTTGTTCAGCATAACCCCAACTTTAAGCTACCGGCTAACCCGGACATTCCGCTGATTATGATCGGTCCCGGAACGGGTGTCGCTCCATTCCGCGCTTTTCTGGGGGAACGGGAGGAGCTTGGAGCGACGGGCAAGACATGGCTTTTCTTTGGCGACCAGCATTTCTCCACAGATTTTCTTTATCAGCTCGAATGGCAGCGTTGGCTCAAACAGGGCGTACTGACGCATATGGATGTCGCGTTCTCTCGAGATACGAGCGAAAAAGTGTATGTTCAGCACCGGATGCTTGAAAAGAGTAAGGAGCTTTACCAATGGCTGCGGGATGGGGCGCACGTTTACGTATGCGGAGACGAGAAAAAGATGGCGCACGACGTTCACGCTGCCCTGGTCAGCATTCTTCAACAAGAGGGCGGACTTGATTCAGAGGAAGCTGTTGCGTATTTGAAACGGATGCAGCAGGAAAAACGCTATCAGCGAGATGTCTACTGAGTGTTGAGAAAGAATGAGAGGGGAGATGTAACCATGTCAGAAAATCATTTGCTTTCGCCAAACAGTGCTCCTCACAGCGATGTAGAGGACATTAAACGCCGAAGCGATTACTTGCGGGGAAGTCTGGCGGAAACGCTGGAAGACAGGATTTCTGGGTCGATTCCTGAGGATGATAATCGCTTGATGAAATTTCATGGTAGCTACATGCAGGATGACCGGGATCTTCGCAACGAACGGAGCAAACAGAAGCTGGAGCCGGCCTATCAATTTATGGTGCGTGTGCGTGCCGCTGGTGGCGTTGTCACGCCGGAGCAATGGCTCATGATGGACGATATCGCCCAGCAGTTTGCGAATGGGACGATTCGCCTGACGACTCGTCAGTCTTTTCAACTGCATGGCGTGATTAAGTGGAATATGAAGCAGGTGATTCAAGAAGTAAACGAGGCCTTGTTAAGTACATTGGCTGCTTGTGGGGACGTCAACCGCAATGTCATGTGCAATCCAAATCCGTACGAGTCGGAAGTTCATCAAGAGGTTTACGAGTGGGCCAAAAAAATAAGCAATCATCTGGACCCCCGAACCCGCGCTTATCATGAAATCTGGCTGGATGAGGAAAAGGTTGTCGACAGTCGGGATGGGGTAGAGCAAGAACCGATCTACGGCCCTGTCTATCTGCCGCGCAAGTTTAAGATCGGCATTGCCGTACCGCCTGCCAATGATGTTGACGTTTTTTCACAGGATTTGGGCTTTATCGCCATTCATGAGGAAGGTCGACTACTGGGCTTCAACGTTGCGGTCGGAGGCGGAATGGGAATGACTCACGGCGATCCCAAAACGTATCCGCAGGTGGCGCGGGTAATCGGCTTCGTTACACCGGAACAAGTATTGGAGGTCGCCGAGAAAACGGTCATGATCCAGAGAGACTACGGAGATCGCGCGGTACGAAAGCACGCTCGGTTCAAATATACGATCGACGACCGTGGTATCGAATGGTTTATCCATGAACTGGAGCAGCGACTGGGCTGGGAGCTGGAGCAGGCACGCCCCTATCACTTCGAGCATAATGGCGATCGCTACGGTTGGGTAAAAGGGAGCGACGATAACTGGCATTTTACCCTTTTCATTCAGAATGGCCGTGTAAAAGACGAGGACAACTACCTCCTGAAGTCCGGACTGCGGGAAATTGCCAAGGTGCATACAGGGGATTTCCGCCTGACGCCGAATCAGAATCTCCTCATTGGAAATGTCACCAGTGAAAAGAAGCCGGAAATTGAACAGATCATTCAAGCATACGGGCTCACCGATGGAGCTGCCTATTCTGCACTGCGGAGAAACTCCATGGCTTGTGTTTCGTTGCCGACTTGCGGACTCGCGATGGCTGAGGCAGAGCGTTATTTGCCTACATTGCTGGATGAGATCGAGCTGATCTTGGATGAGGCGGGTTTGCGTGATGAGGAGATCGTCATTCGCATGACAGGATGCCCAAATGGATGCGCAAGACCTGCACTCGCGGAAATCTCTTTTATTGGGAAGGCTGTCGGTAAATACAACATGTATTTGGGCGGTGGTTTCTCCGGGAATCGATTGAACAAGCTGTATCGTGAAAACATCGGAGAAGCAGAAATACTGAATGAACTGCGGCCGATCTTAAATCGGTATGCGAAAGAACGTGAGGAAGGCGAACATTTCGGAGATTTCGTCATTCGGGCAGGGTATGTGAAAGAGGTCAGATCAGGGCTCGATTTTCATGAGTAGTACAGCATAGCAATCAGGGATTCGCTCGCAATCAGTGGAAATAAAAAGAAGAGCCCGCGACCATGTGGGCTCTTTGTTGCTTCCCAAGTATTTTAGGCTTCTCGCAGCTGCTGAATCACTTCCGCAGCGAACTGATCTGTAAAACGGATGTGTCCATTTTCCTGTACGATCCGGCCTTCCTCCTTGCGACGATCTAGCCATTCGCTAATCCAGCCCGGAGCATAGCCGCCTTGACCGAATTCCCCGCCAAAGGCAATCATTTTCTCATAGACAGCGAGGTACTGTTCACGAGTGGTATCGGGGTATGACTTTGTGTATAGCCAAAACTGCACATCGTACATCAGATACGAGAGTTCATCCGCATGAAAAGAGAAAAAGCCTTTTTCCTCTACAATCCGTGTACAAATGCTGCGTATTTTCTGTTCAATTTGTTCCACTTCCGATACGGGCGTGCACAGCTCCTCCAGCAAAGAAGAGAATTTCCCGTGGGCTACTTTGTAAAGAGCCGCTTCCTTGTCCTCCTCGGAGGTATCGTATTCTTCTTCGCTCACCAAGCCTCTGATAAACGCCTCGAAATTTTCAGCCAAGAACGTAATTTCATAATCGCTTTCCTGATCGACGTGGATGACTTCGGGTTCACCATCTCTACCGCATGCCCGGTAATCCAGCATCACTACGTCATGACCTGCTGAAGGACAATCGCAGATGACGACTCCAATGTCGGGATATCCCCATTCCTCAATCATAAATCGACTGCCAAGATCTCCACAGAGCGAATAGCTTTTCTCTCGACCAATGCCCAGAATACCCGTAATGGCAATGTGATCCTCAGCCCAGGAGGTAGGGTCTTCTGTTGGAAAGCACGTGTTCTTCGGAACGCCGCCATTTTGTTGCTTCATTAGTGCAAGATAGGAGGCAGGGAGCTTGTATCCCAGCTCTTCCTCAATCGATGCGATCAGTTCATCCGTGGGTGGCGCGGATTGATATGCCTTTTTCGCGTACTCGCTGTCATCCCAAAAGTCTTCAAGTGACATGTTTGAAAAAGGAACTTCCTCCGATGCTGAACCTTCAACAGCCGCTGCCCTTTTGGCTGCCATCCGAAGTTCTTGTCTTTGCTGCTTCTCCGCTTTTTGCAAGCTCCACCTTAACCATGATTCAGTATTCTGATTACCGGTTTCTAACTTGTCTGAGGTACGGAATGACTGTGCCGCCTCTTCAAATCTTTTCAAATGATAGAGGGCATAGCCTACCCGAAAGTGCCAGACTGGGTCTTGTTGACCTGCTTCAGCAATTTTCTTTAATTGGTTGAGAGCTTCTTCATATAGACCCAAGTTGTTATAAGCTCTGCCCAGTCGGCTGACCGCCTCATACTCTCGCTCCTCCTCAGGAACGGTTAGCAGCAAGTCCACAATTTGCTGGTGTTCGTCTTCTTCATGCCAGCAATTCAATTGTTCGATGAGTACCTGATCCATTGCAAACCTCCTAAACGATTCTTTTTTTTAGATCCAGCCACGCGAATCTACCACCATCTACCAAATCATTATGCATTCATATAAGATTAATTTATTTCGTGTGGTTTGTGCACATCTAATCTTGAAGGGATTAAACATTTAGGGGGCGTACATTTTGAGCAAGTTGGATATCCATGACGTATGGTTCGATTTTGCCGCTGCCTTTGTGCAGAAAAAGAATGCTTCGGGTTGGAACACACTGACCTCACAGGAACAAGAGATTGCCGCCTTATGGCTGTTGGAAGCTGATGTATATAACGGCGGGTTTTTGCAGTTTTTTTGCAACTGGGGAGAAGAGGCATATATCTACGCGGTACGGGCCTTACAAGCTATCGGGGCAGTCCATGCACTCGAAATCGTCCAGTCGGGATATGCCTGCATCGAGCATCTATCGGAGGACAACCGCCTCACCCAACTCTGGGATATTCCACGGTTCCTTACCGAGGAAGAGGAAGAACGGCTGGATCAGCTTGATCAGAGCTTTTGGGAAGACCAGGATCGCATTGCAGAGGTTGCCCATCGATATTATGTACAGCAGCTAGGAATACCCACCCCATCATAAGGTGACGGGGGTGGGTACTATCAAAGAGACTCCGATACCTATTCGACAGTACTAACATCCTTTGACTGGAGCATAAGCAGCAGCTCTTGAATAGCGGGAGCGAGCTTATCATTCCCTTTCATAATCGCGGTAAAAACGGGAATGGCATCTTTTAGCAGCAAATAACTGAAGGAATAATAGCTGAAAAATGCTTCCTGCTCATAACCCCGCGGCTCCTCTTCTTCCCACCATAATTCATCGTCTTCCTCGTCCTCTGGCCACAAGTACTTTTCGTCCAATAGCTCGTTCATGGTCTCAACCGCATTTTGCGAATCCATTTCGTCCACGTTTATAGCAGAAGCTACAGCCAAGTACAACTGAATTTCCTGCGAAGAAACCTGCTCTGGTTGCTGTTTGGCAAGCTCCTGCAAGAGTATTAGCAGCACCCACGGCGTCGTCTGCCACAAGGTGCTTTGGTGCTCGATTAGATTGGCCAACTCCTCATATTGCCCGGTCTCTATAAGCCGAGGAATGTCCGTCCCTCTGCCATAGGCTGTCGTCAAACGCGGCCACGGAATGTTGTTCGTCAGGTGGGTCAAAGAGTTCATCTCCAGCTCTCCTTAGATATGAGATTAAGGCATCTGTTTTACCATGTTTTACCATTGGTAACGGGAAATTTATATGGTAAGCTCCTCACTGGTAAGAACAAACCAAATCCTAAACCCTGCAAGAAACTGAGGCAAGACCATGATTTTTACGGGTTTATCAGGCACTGTTTGCGGAATCCTCCCTTTTTTACCAACATTAAATAGTTATTAATCCTCTAATTATAATAGATAATTGAATCAATAAATAATTTCTATGATATAGTTATAGTTGTGAAAGGTAAGATGTTTTCGTAGCGTCTTGCAACGGGGCAAGGAGCTACTACTTCTTTTTTACAAAAACAGTAGATAAGGAAGGGTATTATGAGCTCCATACAGCAAAAAACAGACGTTATTTTGATTGGTGCAGGTGTCATGAGCGCAACTCTGGGAGCATTACTGAAAGAATTGGCACCGGAGTTGGAAATCAAAGTTTTTGAGAAACTCGCAAAAGCAGGCGAAGAAAGCTCGAACGAATGGAATAATGCGGGTACTGGCCACGCGGCACTCTGTGAGCTGAACTATACATCCGAGAAAGCTGACGGGTCTATAGATATTAGCAAAGCCATTAAAATCAATGAACATTTTCAGCTGTCCAGACAATTCTGGGCTTACCTAGTAAAAAACAATCTCATCCAAAATCCGCAAGACTTTATTATGCCAATACCTCATATGAGTATGGTGCAAGGCGAAAAGAATGTAAGCTTTTTGAAAAAGCGTTTTGAAGCGCTGGCAAACAATCCTCTCTTTCAAGGGATGGAATACTCCGATGACCCTGAAAAACTTAAGGAATGGATTCCGCTCATCATGGAAGGCCGCGCATCGAATGAACCAATAGCTGCAACCAAAATCGACTCTGGTACGGATGTCAATTTTGGTGCTTTGACACGTATGTTGTTTGAATACTTGAAGACGAAAGACGTCTCGATTAACTACAACCATGCTGTTGAGGATATCAAACGTACGAGCGACGGCATGTGGAAATTGAAAGTGTACAATATGGGCACTGGTAACATCGAAGAGCATATTGCCAAATTCGTCTTTATCGGCGGTGGCGGCGGAAGCTTGCATCTGCTCCAAAAAACCGGTATTCCAGAGTCCAAGCATATCGGCGGTTTCCCGGTAAGCGGATTGTTTATGGTTTGTAAAAATCAGGAAGTGGTTGAGCAGCACCATGCAAAAGTGTACGGTAAAGCTAAGGTCGGCGCTCCTCCAATGTCGGTACCGCATCTGGATACCAGATACATCGACAACAAAAAATCCTTGCTGTTTGGACCTTTTGCGGGATTCTCGCCAAAGTTCTTAAAAACAGGTTCCAATATGGATTTGATCACTTCCGTAAAGCCGAACAACGTTATGACGATGTTGGCGGCAGGCGTAAAAGAAATGGCATTGACCAAATACCTGATCGAGCAAGTAATGTTATCGCACGAAAAGCGCATGGAAGAACTACGAGAGTTCATTCCAAATGCGAAAAGCGAGGATTGGGATATCGTGGTAGCGGGCCAACGCGTGCAAGTTATCAAGGATACACCAGCGGGTAAAGGTACTCTTCAATTTGGTACAGAAGTGGTTAGTGCCGCTGATGGCTCCGTAGCTGCATTGCTAGGCGCATCTCCGGGTGCTTCTACAGCCGTTCAGGTTATGCTTGAGGTATTAGAAAAATGCTTCCCGCAACGTATGGCAGAGTGGGAACCGAAAATCAAAGAAATGATTCCTTCTTATGGCGTGTCACTCATGCAAAACCAAGAGCTTCTCCACGAGATTCAACGTTCGACAGACGAGGTGCTGGGTCTCAGCGAGAAGGAACTGGCTTATAGTTAATTAGTTAATAGCAATCTTACAGTGAACCTTCGATCCGTTTTTGGATTGGAGGTTCTTTTTTTCATAGGAGGCTAAAGGACAAAATTCAAGAGGAAAGCAGAGCAAGGATGAAAAGCTTGAAAAAATAAAAGGAAATAAATATACTATACTGTGCTACGATATAATGAAAATGATTATCATTACCAAAAAGAGGATAGGAATGGGGGACACTGATTTATGAAAAAGAATAGCACTAATTTGTTCGCAGCACTTTCTTTCATTCTGGCAAGCTGCTTGTTCCTCACCGGCTGCGGTGCTAGCCAGGAACAAATGTCTACTGCCGGTAATAATCAATCATCCGCACAGCGGGTCATTGAACACTATTCCGGAAAAACGACGATAAAAGGGGAGCCAAAGAAAATTGCAGTGCTTGATTATCGGCTGGCAGACTCTCTTTACGCTCTTGGGATCAAGCCCTATGCCATGGCATCCTACCAGGGAGAAACGAACTTGGAATACATGGAGGGGAACCCGTTTGAAGGAGTGAAAAATCTGGGAGATGACCCAAATCTGGAAGCCATTCTGGAGGCAGAACCTGATTTGATCATAGGCAGGGAAGTCCATGCTAAAATTTATGACGAAGCATCAAAAATAGCTCCCACAATCATTTTACCAGACCAGGATGATTGGCGACTTGCTTTCCGTGAATTAGCGAGCATGCTTGGCAAGGAAAAGGAAGCTGACACATGGTTGGCACGCTATGATCAAAAAGCCGAGGAAGCCAAGAAAAAGCTGGCGAAAAAAGTTGGCAAAGATGAAACTGTGCTCTACATGCGGGTCATGGCAAAAGAATATCGGGTTTACGGACCGAATCAACTGTTTGGCGCGACGCTTGCCCGCGATTTGGGATTGAAGCCGCTGCCGCAAGTGGAAGCTATGAAAAAGTTTGAAGTTATTTCTATGGAAAAATTGCCGGAGCTGAATCCAGATCATATTTTCATTCAGGTCGGAAATTCAGCCAAAGGTCCAGACAAAGAATCCGATAAGAGATTCCAAGAGTTGACTAACAGCGAATTATGGAAGCAGTTAAAAGCAGTCAAAAACAATCATGTATATGTCGTTCCTCACTGGATCATCAGTGATTTCCCCCACATCAAGGAGAAATCGATAGAGCTTGTCCTTGAAAAAATGAAAGCAGAGTAAGTCAGGACCGCGTTCATTCGGCAAGCTAAGTTTATGCATAGATTCATATGGGAGCCACTCCGATGATTTGGGGTGGCTTTGTCTGTTATCCGAAGGAGTGAACGATCCCTGACTGATTATGACTATTAATGATTGTTTTTGATTGGATTTGGATGTATAATCAAAATCAATCCTGGTGCAACTAGGAGAAGGGAGGATACGATGCTAACCCCTGAACGTCATCAACTGATAGTAGCTTTAGTGAAAGAAAAAGATATTGTGCGCATTCATGAGCTTGTGGAAGCAACTGGGGCATCGGAATCGACGATCCGGCGAGATTTAAGCGAATTGGAAGAACAGCGCTTGCTTAAACGCGTGCACGGAGGGGCGTCTGTGCTACAGAGCAAAATCGAAGAGCCGACGATTCTGGAAAAATCGGTCAAACATGAGCGAGAGAAACTGGCGATTGCCAAATATGCCGCCAGTTTGATAAAACCACACGACTCTATTTTCATCGATGCGGGAACTACGACGTATCAGATGCTACCCTATTTACCTTACGAAAATATCATGGTCGTTACCAACGGGGTGGACATTGCCCTTCAGCTTATCAAACGAAACATCAGAACGATCCTGCTGGGCGGAGAATTGAAAGCGGCTACACTGTCGATGGTGGGGCGTGATGCGATCACTGCGCTCAGTCAATACCGATTCGACAAATGCTTTCTCGGAACCAACGGCATTGACCAGCATCACGGTCTGACCACACCTGACCCAGATGAGGCATACGTCAAGCAACTGGCCTTGCAGTTTTCTGACGAGCGATTTGTCTTGACCGACTCTGACAAGTTTTCCAGGGTCACCTTTGCCAAAGTGGGAGACCTGCAAGGCATCACGGTAATCACGGATGACGGTTTGAGCGAAGAGGAACAACAAGTTTACGGCAGACTATCAACTCTTAAAGTGGTGAAAGCATGATTTACACAGTAACCCTGAACCCATCGATTGACTACCACTTGTGGATCACTGCTCTGTCGCAAGGAACCATTCATCAGGCGCAAAAAGAGTGGAAGGTCGCTGGCGGAAAAGGCATAAATGTATCAAAGGTTCTCCGCATACTCGGGGAAAACAGCACGGCGCTGGGGTTTGTCGGTGGGTTTACGGGAGCGTTTATTCAACAGCAGATCGAGCAAGCCGACATCTCTCATGACTTGATCCAAATCGGACAGGATTCCAGAATCAATTTAAAAATAAAGGCGCAGACCGAAACGGATATCAGCGGAGTCTCGCCGGACATCCCGGAAGAAGCGCTCCAAAAGCTGATGCAACAGATCGACAGCTTGCAAAGCGGCGATTATCTGGTACTCGCGGGAAGCGTACCGAAAAGCTTGCCGTCTGATATGTACCAGACGATCATGAAGCGGCTGCGTGGCAAGGGCGTACGTATCTTCCTCGATGCAAAGGGGAAAGCGCTTGAAACCGGTTTGTCGGAAGAGCCGTTTCTCATCAAGCCCAATCATCATGAGTTGGGGGAACTGTTTGGGGTGACGATTGCCACACCAGCAGAGGCGATCGACATGGCGCGTAAGTCTTTGCAAATGGGCGCACAGAACGTCATCGTGTCGATGGCTGGTCAGGGTGCTGTATTTGTCAATCGGCAAGCGGCCTATGTCGCCCAGATTCCGCAGCGCAAACCAGTCAATTCAATCGGTGCCGGAGACTCGATGGTTGCCGGTTTCCTTTATGGCTATAGGCAGGGAATGGATACGGAAGCGGCGTTTCGTTTTGCTGTCGCCGCTGGGAGCACGACTGCCCTGTCGGAAGGCTTCTGCACACATGAAAAGATAAAAGCATTTCTTCCGGAAATCACAATAACCGCCATTTGATAAAGGGGGTTCAACGATGAATAACGAGATTCGCATTGCCGATTTGCTAAAAGCTGAAACGATTCTTTTCCCTCTGTCTGCTTCCTCCAAGGAAGCGGTCTTAGATGAGTTGATTGAAAAATTGGACGAAGCTGGACGGCTCAACAGCAAGGAAGAAATGAAGCAGGCTATTCTCGCCCGCGAGGCACAAGGCTCCACCGGAATTGGAGAAGGAATCGCCATCCCGCATGCCAAGACAGCAGCGGTCAAAACTCCTAGCATTGCGTACGGTTTTTCCAAAGAGGGTGTTGATTTTGACTCGTTGGATAACCAAAAAGCACATCTTTTCTTCATGATTGCGGCTACTGAGAACGCCAACCAGGCCCATCTCGAAACATTGGCATTGCTTTCTCAGATGCTCATGGATGAAGCATTTCGTCAGGAGCTGACGCGCGCAGAAACCAAGGAACAGGTTCTCGAGATTATCACGCGCAAAGAAAAAGAAATCCAGGGCGAAAATGAAAGCGTTGTAGAGAGCAAGGAGCTGGAAGAGCAACAGGAAAGACAAGAGACCTCAAAGAAACAGCCGATAAAAGTAGTTGCGGTAACCGCTTGCCCGACCGGGATCGCCCATACGTACATGGCCGCCGATGCGCTGAAGAAAAAAGCAGCAGAGCTGGGGATTGCCATCAAGGTAGAGACGAACGGTTCCGGGGGTGTGAAAAACAAGCTTTCTTTGCAGGATATTGAGGAAGCGACAGCGGTGATTGTAGCTGCTGACAAGCAAGTGGAGATGGAACGCTTTGCTGGCAAGATCGTGATTGAAGTGCCGGTTGCGGAAGGGATACGCAATACCGAAGAACTGCTTCAGCGCGCAGTAGAGCAAAAGGGAAGCATCTACCGCGGAGGCGGGACCAGCTATCAGGACGATATCCAAGAAGCAAAGGCGGAGAAAAAAGCGAAGCAGCCTGCTTTTTACAAGCACCTGATGAACGGTGTATCCAACATGCTCCCGTTTGTCGTGGGTGGCGGGATTATCATCGCGCTAAGCTTTATGTTTGGGATCAAGGCGTTTGATCCAAACGATCCGTCCTTCCATCCGCTGGCTAAAGTCCTGATGGATATTGGTGGAGGAACTGCATTTAAGCTGATGATCCCGGTATTGGCCGGGTTTATCGCCAAGAGCATCGCTGACCGCCCGGGTTTTGCTCCCGGTATGGTAGGAGGCTTGTTGGCGGCTACTTCCGGCTCGGGGTTCCTCGGAGGAATCATTGCAGGGTTCCTGGCCGGATATATTGTGGTCGGATTGAAAAAAGTGTTGGCTGGACTACCGGAATCGTTAGAAGGTATCAAGCCGATGCTGTTGTATCCGCTGCTTGGGATTTTGCTTACAGGCTTTGTCATGGTGTACGTAGTATCTGACCCGATCGCTGCCGCCAATACGGCGCTGAGTGACTGGCTGAAAAACATGGGCACTGGTAACGCCGTCATCCTTGGTGTGATTTTGGGTGCAATGATGGCCTTTGACATGGGTGGCCCTGTCAACAAAGCAGCATTTACGTTTGGGATTGCGATGATTGCTGATGGAAACTATACCCCTCACGCAGCCATTATGGCGGCAGGGATGACTCCACCGCTCGGAATCGCTTTGGCGACGACGTTGTTCAAGAAGAAATTTACCACGGAAGAGCGGCAGGCGGGTAAAACCGCTTACGTCCTGGGAGCATCCTTCATTACGGAGGGGGCGATCCCGTTTGCGGCGGCTGATCCGACACGCGTCATTCCTTCGCTCGTAGTTGGCTCTGCCGTAGCTGGCGGGTTATCGATGCTGTTTGGGTGCACATTGCCAGCCCCTCATGGCGGAATATTCGTTTTGCCGGTAATCGGCAACTGGCCGCTTTACCTTGTTTCCATTCTTGCCGGAACAATGGTTACGGCACTCATGCTAAAAGTTCTGAAAAAAGATGCGGTAGAGTAAAAGGAGCTGGAACCAGATGTTAACCAAAACTTTCACCATTCAAAATCCGACTGGACTGCATGCCCGTCCGGCAACGTTATTTGTACAAAAGGCTACTTCGTTTCCTTGTGAGGTAAACGTGATCAAGGGCACGAAAAAGATCAATGGCAAAAGCATCATGGGCTTGATGACACTGGGTGCGAAGATGGGGGAGCAAATCACCCTTGAAATCACTGGAGAACAGGCAGAGCAAGCAATGGAGGAGCTTGGCCAATTGCTTATGTCAGTTCACGGGTAACATGACAGGAAGCCCCCTCTGGACACCAGGGGGTGCGGCTTCGATAAGGAGCGATTGTAATGCTGCAAAAAGGGATCGCTGCAGCTCCCGGAATCGTGATTGGACGAGCTGTTGTACAAAAGGAAGAGATGGTTCGGTATGAACGACGCATTCTTGACCAAGATGAGGTGGCCGCAGAACTTGCGCGATTTCGGGAAAGTGTGAGAGCGGCAGATCTGGAGCTCGAGCAAGTCAAAAAGAAGGTCCGCCACGAGATGGGCGAAGAAGAAGCGAGAATCTTTGAAGCCCACCAGCTTTTTTTGCAGGACCCGGAGTTTATTGGTGCCATTGAGGAGAAGCTGGAACGCGAAAGAGTGAATGCGGAAGCAGCTCTGGAGGAGGTTCGTGACAGCTTTGTCGCCATTTTTGAAAGCATGGACGACGAGTATATGCGGGAGCGGGCGGCGGATTTGCGCGATGTCAGCCAGCGTCTGCTGAAGAATCTGCTCGGCATACACGATCAGTTACAAGCGGATTTCACTGAGCCGGTGGTGCTGGTTGTACATGATCTGACGCCATCTGATACGGCACAGTTGGACAGGGAAAAAGTAAAAGGATTTGCAACGAATATAGGCGGCCGCACGTCTCACTCCGCCATCATGGCACGCACCATGGAAATCCCGGCGGTGGTAGGCATGTCGGACATTACAGAGCAGCTGCAAACCGGGGATCTGGTCATCGTCGACGGCCTTGAGGGCGAGGTACACATTCGACCGGACGAAGCTGTCGTCGCAGCCTATGAAGCCAAGCAGCAGGCCTACTGGAAACAAAAAGAGGACTGGGCTCGTCTGGTTCATGAAGAAAGTGTTACCGCCGATGGGCACCGTGTGGAATTGGCAGCCAACATCGGGAATCCGCAGGACGCCGTGCAGGCCGTTGAAAACGGCGCCGAGGGGATCGGACTGTTTCGTACTGAATTTCTCTATATGGGGCGGGAGCAGTTCCCCACGGAAGAAGAGCAGTTTGCGGCTTACAAAGCAGTAGCAGAAACCATGGGCAAGGATCGACCAGTTGTCATTCGAACATTGGACATCGGCGGGGACAAGGAGCTTTCCTACCTCGATCTGCCGAAAGAATTGAATCCGTTTCTAGGCTATCGAGCCATCCGGCTTTGCCTGGACCGCGTGGAACTGTTTAAGACGCAGTTACGCGCCTTGCTCCGGGCAAGTGTATACGGAAACATCAAGATCATGTATCCAATGATCGCCACTATAGCCGAGCTGCGTCGAGCGAACCAGATCCTGGACGAAGTGAAGGCAGAGCTGCGCAATCAAAGCATTTTGTTTAACGATCATTTGGAAGTAGGAATCATGATCGAGGTGCCAGCTGCCGCGATGATCGCAGACCAGCTCGCCAAGGAAGCCGATTTCTTCAGCATCGGGACCAATGATTTGATTCAGTATGTGATGGCAGCGGACAGGATGAACGAGCAGGTCGCCTACTTGTACGATCCGTACCATCCCGCCATTTTACGGCTGGTGAATCAGGTAATCAAGGCGGCCCATCAGGAAGGCAAATGGGTCGGCATGTGCGGAGAAATGGCCGGGGAGGAATTGGCGATCCCGATTCTACTCGGGCTGGGACTGGATGAATTCAGCATGAGTGCCACTTCCGTTCTCCGGGCCCGGGATTTACTGAGAAAGCTGGATTACAAGTCGCTACAGGAAACAGCTCAACACGTCCTCACCCTGGAGAGCGGCGAAGAGATCAGAGCCTTTATCAAAAAGGAAATTTTGAACAAGCTGTAATGGCCGGTATAGTTGGCAAAATGATAAGGCTCCGCCATGATGTGTGGCGGAGCCTTCATTCATCCATCTAAAAACGTTAAACCAACACTACTCTACTACCGCCTCTAATGTCACATCCACCTTCACAGTCCGCGTAACCGACTCATCTTCCTTGGAAGTAATCGTCACATACAGCGTAATGGTCTCTTCACCTTCGGCAGGCAGCTCCTTCAAAATCCCCTCATCGTCGATAAACGTCTCATCAGAGCTCTTCGTCACCTGATAAGTCACATCATCGCTTTCTTCCGGCAGGGAAAGCACTGGTTGATCGAGCTCTGTGGTGTTCGCAACCTCAAATTCAAATTGCTCCTCGGCTTCTTCCACTATCTTGGACAAGACTGCGTTTTTATCAGATGTCTTAATCATGAAGGATTTCCAAGCCTCGTATTCTTTTACAATCTGTTCACCCTTCGGCTTGTTTTGGTCAACGACTCGACCGACGAGCTTCAGCTTGTATTTGCCTGGATCAAGCTTTTTCGCTACTTGGGTACCATCGTAGTAAGTACCATCAAGATTAGAGAAGGTGATAGGGCCTGGCGCAATCAGCGCGTAATTGTTGAATACAGATGCGAGCGTACCGACGTATTTATCGTCCATGTCCCATGCCTCAACGGAGATCTGGTTCACGTCTTTGGCTTGCAGCTCGGCTTCGAGTGTGAACGAATCCTCATTGCCATCACCATCAGGCGTGATTGTCGTATCGGACAGCTTCAGGTTGTCGAAACCAAAGTTAGTATCCTCACGCTTGTCTCCCACGTGTACAGCAAACGGCAGGCGCAGGTCAGGGTTGCCTTTCGCTGTCAGCAGGACTTCTCCTTCATACACGCCGTCTTTTGCATCGGAGTCAACGGACAGGTTGAGCTCAAATGTGGTCGCATCGCCTTTTTTAGCGGAGATGGAATCATCGGAGATTTCCACATCGATGTCATCGACATCTGGCGTTTTGGAGCCTGGCTTGTACGGATCTGTCGTGACGGATGGATGCATGATCACTTTTGCATCGTAAGAAACTTCCTTTTTGGACAGGTTTTTCAGCTGGAGCGTTTTCGTGACGGTATTGCTGCCAGCCTTCAGCAAGCCAAAGGAAACGTTATCCGCATAGTACGGAATGGTTTTCGGCTCAAAATCTTCGCCCAAAATGGTGAGCTGCTCTACCGTTGTCAGAACAGCAGGTGTTTTCGATGCGGCGTAGCCGTTTACGCGGCCAGCACCTTGGGAGTATACATCGTACAGTGTGCCGTCTGGGCTATACAGAGGCTTGGAGGTGTTCGCGAGTGCTGCCTTGATATCGGCAGGTGTCCAGTCCGGATGTGCCTGTTTCAACAGCAGGGCAAGACCGGAAACGTGCGGAGCCGCCATGCTTGTACCGTTTAGACGGGCGTATGCCTTGTCGTACTTGGCGTCAGGGATCAGCTTGCTCCAAGATGGATAGCTGGACAGAACAGCTACACCTGGCGCAGCCAGATTCGGCTTGATGCTGTAATCGTCGCCCATGATCGGGCCGCGTGAGCTAAATCCGGCGATGCGGTCGCCCGGATCATTTGTGCTTGGGTAGTTTCCTGAGAACGTAAACGTCAGTGTTTTCGCTTTTTCAGGGTCAGCCAGCAGCTCTTTTGCCAGTGTCCGGCCTTCCAGACCTTTCATGTCAAAGGTAGGGATCGCTTCGATTTGGTCACCCAGGATCGTGTTGACATAGCCCTCGCGATCACGTATATCCAGGTCAGCCACGCCATCCCCGTCGGCGTCGTTACCGTTAAAGACCACGATAGCGACAGCGCCAGCTTTTCGGGCATTTTCGATTTTTTCCGTGAAGCCGAGAGTACCACGGGAAACGAGAGCGACTTTGCCTTTTACATTTGCCTTTTCAAAATCGCTGCGCGAGCCAAGGTTGGCATAGACGACTGGCAGTGGCTTGGTTCCGATGATAGAGGCGAAGTTATCCTTTCTCACCTGCCACGCCATCACAGGGAATTCGTAATTGGCTCCAAAGGACGAGGTTGCGGAGCCGTCATATTGCACGGTAGGAGAGTCTACCGCTGCAACTGTGATCGGCAGCCTCGCGCCAGAAGGGGAGCCAGCCGTGTAGAAATGTCTGCCGCGCTCATCGTCGGCTGAATTTCCACCCGATACAACCGTAATCACACCAGACAGCACTGCGTTATTCACAGCGATGGCATCTGGGGAGTCAGAGTTCTTCTCCATAGCGGAGCCAAGCGACAGGTTAATGACATCCATGCCATCTTTCACCGCTTTTTCGATACCGTCGATGACCTGAGCGGAGCTACCGCCTCCCCGGCCCAATACGCGGTAGACGTAGAGGTCTGCACCGTAGGCTACCCCTTTTACCTGCACGTCCGAGGTCTTGTTTTTGGCGCGTCCTACGATGGTACCGGAGACGTGAGTTCCATGGCTGGAGCCTTCATATCCTTTTCCATCCCGGTCATCCTCCACAGGGATTGGTGCTTCTTCATAAGGGTCTTTATCATTGTCGAAGGAGTCATATCCGCCTTTATAAGCATCCTTGAGATCAGGGTGCTTGTAATCGACACCGGTATCAATGACGCCGACCTTCAATCCTTTCCCTGTCAGACCTGCTTTCCACATATCGAGAACACCGATTTGTTGGAGAGGGGCCTGATCCCATTTAGTGGACGATGCTTTCTCGCTGACGGCATCAATTTCGGGAAGCTCATAATACGTATTTTGATAAATGCGTTTCACCTGTGGCAGTTCAGCCAGCTCTTCCAACTCGTCGGCTGACACCGTTACTTCCATCCCGTTGAATACATGCTCAAACTTGCGCTTTACCTTCAGTTTGACCTTGTTGTCTTTTGCCTCGTCGAGGAAGGAGGCCTGCTCGTCCTCTACTTTCGCTCGCAATGATCTAACGGAAGATTCTGAACCTTCACTATGTTTAGCTGTGATCGAAGGTTCACTTTGCAGCTCAATAATGACACTGACGTTTTTGCTGGAACTGGTGTTCAGCAGGGGGGAGATTTTCGAGATTTCGGAGCCAAGCTCTACTTCCGCGTTGGTATACTCGTTTACTTTTTCCCAATCCCGTTCGCTAAACTCCGCAGCTGCCAAGGCATTGTAAGGAAGGCCACTCAGTATGAGTGTTGCTGCAAGCGTAAGAGAAGCGAGAGTACGCATCTTCTTCATCAGACCACTCTCCTTAAAAAATATGTATAAGACGATTTGCATAAGTATTTCTCTTCTCGTAAAATTACTCCTTTTATTGGGAAAAAACTTTTTATCGAGCAGATTCGTCAAAAATAGACAAAGTTGACTGTATTTTCAATCGAATAAAAGGGAATCAAGTAAATATTTGTTGTTTCTTGCCATTTTATTTTCTATATTTTTCATAAGACATAGGGCAGGAGAGGGTAATGGATGATCAAGTTGAAAGATATCGGGAGTTTCGAAGAGCTGCCAGAAATCGCGATGCATATTTATCAAGGAAATGTTCCGGCTTTGCAAGATGCGATTATGGCTGGCTGGGATATAGAAAAGGGCATCGTGCTTAGCAAATATACGACGCTAAGCCCATTGGATCTGGCGATTTTATCAGAGAAGCTAGAAGTTGTTAAGCTGCTGGTAGAGCATGGCGTTAATCTGAATGTCAAAAATAATCCAGCTTTTTTGATGGCCGTACGTTATGGCAAGGAAGAGCTCGTTCGTTATGTGGTAGCGCAAGGCGCCAAGCTGGATATGGTCAATCAGGTGCGCTCAAACGCTTATTCGGAGGCCTACTACGGCAACAAAAAGAACATCCCGCTCATTCAAGAGCTGGGACTGGATATAAGACTGCATGGCGGCGATGTATTGCGTAAAGCCGTGTCGGATCATGATCTTACGACCACGGCCTATTTTCTCGATCATGGAGTGGACATCAATTATAACAAACCGAATATGGTGTATCCGTACCAAGCGACCCCATTAACAGTTGCCACGCGCATGGGGAATGCCGCCATGGTCAAGTATTTGGTTGAACGTGGTGCGGACGTTATGGTTGCGGAAAAGGGTGGAGAGCGGCCTTATACCATCGCGGTCAGCAATAAAGATACGGAGTTGGCTGCGTATTTGAAATCGCTGGAACCTGCCGAGCTGCATGATGTGGAGAACAAAAAGTACGAGCTGCAAAAATTTAAACTGACCGAAGAACTGATTGGCTTCCTTACCGGAGAAGAGCTGCGTCTTGAGCTGGCGGAAAATGAGTATGACATCGCGTATATCGACTTTTTCACATTGACCGATACGATTGAAATGAAAATCGGACGGCAAAAGCTGCTGCGTTTGTCTGCCGAAATCGACAACTACTCCCACCTGCATCTCGTGTGGAATCCGAAGAAAAAAGGGAGCATCGGCTGCTATGATGAGGAGCATAAGGAGTATGCAGACTTGTGTAGCTTTACGGAGTTCCTTGAGCAGCCGGAGGTGTATCTGATCAAGTTTATGGAAGGCGAGCTAGATTCGATGTAAAAGGGAAAAATCACACGGGCCCTCGATCATTCGGGGGCTTGACAGTAAATTTTATCCAATGATAAGATCGTGAGCAAGAAACGAAAGGAGGAGGATTCCAACATGTTCGCATACGTAACCAAGCATGAAACAAAGCCATGTAGCGATAAAATCCAACTCCATAGGTATGCCTTTTACGCAATTGCGCTGTTTAAGGGTGAGCCAACTCCGTTTCCTATAGACTGCGGATAACGCCCTTTTGATAATCCAATAGCTCCAAGCGTAGAGGCTGCGATTCCATGCTGCATTTTTCATCCAGGAAGGAAGAAATGAGCATGAAAGCGGCTTTTTCTATTGAAAAACAAAGAACATACGTTCCTATAAGACGAATAAAGGTGGTCTTCTATTGAGCAACACTCCGATTAAATATTTCATCAATCCGGAAGTAAAAGTAGAAAACAATGCGGTTGAGGAGCTTCATCGACTTTTAGAGGTAAATGAAACCATTGCAACACTGCAAAAGCATTCACCCGATTATTTTGACGATCCCGATTCCGGGGTTTTGGAGGTAGCCATTACTCCCGACTTTCACAAAGGAAGCGGCATTCCTGTAGGCACGACGCTGTTTACGCGTGGTTTTGTGCTGCCGCAAGCGATTGGCAACGATATTAACTGCGGAATGCGCCTATATGCCACAGATTTGTGCGAAGAACAGATTCGCATGCATTTGGATGCGATTGAACGAAATGTGCGCCATGTTTTTTTCGAAGGGGGCCGCAATATTCCCATGACGCGGCATATGCGCGAAAAAATGTTCAAGGAAGGCCTGATCGGTGTACTGGACAGCCACAAGGAAGCGAATGGCGAGGGAATTTGGCGTTATTACAACGAAAAGCAGCAGGAGCTGGATTTGAACCATGTCAATAAAATGGGGTCCTTTATCGCGGAATCGACGATTGGCCTCGATGATTTTCTTGGCCCTGCCGAGCTTTCCCGGGATGCACAAATCGGCTCCCTTGGCGGTGGCAATCATTTTTTTGAGATTCAGGTGGTCAAAAAAGTGCACCAGGGCTCTATCGCCAGTCAGTGGGGGCTAAAGGAAGGGCAAGTCGTCCTCATGATTCATACCGGCTCTGTTTCCATTGGTTATAACAGCGGTGCATGGATCAAAGAAATGCTGAAAAAGATGTACCCGACTTCCTTGAAGCATCCGGATAACGGCATGTATCCGCTGCCACTTTCGGAGCGTTTCGAACCACAGTGGAAAATGTTTTGGAGTCTCCTGCACAATGCGGCGAACTTTGCATTTGCCAATCGATTGATGCTGGGGCTGATGATGTACAAATCGATTTCCGATGTGTTGGGCGATTTTGAACACAAGCTGTTGTACGATGCGCCTCATAATTATTTGTGGGAGGAACAGCTCGAGCAGGTGGGTGGATTTTTGCATCGAAAAGGGTCGTGTACGGCAAAATCGGCCGAGCAAATGATGGGCACGCCGTTTCAGTATACGGGCGAACCTGTGTTTATCCCTGGTTCCATGGGCTCGCACAGCTTTATTTTGGCAGGGCTCGGCAATCGGGATAGCCTGTTTAGCGCAAGCCATGGAGCAGGTCGAGCGCTTTCTCGCGGCGATGCTGTGAAAGTGGACGATGACCGATTTCGCGAGTTTCTTGCCAACTTCCGCGTGATCAATCCGATTGACCCGAAGCGGGCGGATTTGCGTGGACGGAGCGATATTTTGAAGAAATGGGAAGAAGAGCTGAAAAAAGAGGCGCCGTATGCCTATAAAGATATTACTCCGGTGATTCAGTCGCATGTGGATCATGGGATGGCTGAGATTGTGGCTGAGGTGGCGCCGATTGCTACGGTGAAAGGCTAGATAAGAACCTCCGAGCATTCGGAGGCTTTTCTTCTTGTTAGGAATAAAAAAGAGACCGTTCAGAATTAAACGGTCTCTCCTAGTTCTTCACCACGAAGACATGCGTTTGCCCCATTTTGGCTACAAGATGTAGCTCGTCGATAAAGGTAACGCTCCTATTTTTTGCCTCGAGAACATAGTTCCTAGAAGGCTTGTCGGTCATTTCACGATATCCTGCAACGTCTTATCGATATGGGCAAAACGAAACTGGTACCCTTCACGCTCCAGCCTTTCCGGAATGACCCAGCGGCTTTTCAGCACCAGCTCTGTTTCCGTTCCGATCATCATGGCCCCCATTTCCAGCATCCATTTGGGAGAAGGCAGTCCGAAGCTCCGATTCATCACGTTGCGAAAATGCTGCATGAATTCACGGTTTGTGACGGGATGGGGAGAAGAACAATTGAATACGCCGCTTAGGTCCGTTCGCTCTTTCAAAAAGAGAATGATCTGGAAGATATCTTCAACATGAATCCAGCTAAAACGCTGGTTCCCAGACCCTTGTACACCCCCGAGTCCAAAGCGAACGAGATTTTTGTATGGATCGATAACCCCGCCGTTTTCCCCCAGCACGATCGCCATACGTAAGGCTACTTGTCTCGTATGCGGCAAATCAAAGGAAAAGAAGGCAGCTTCCCATTGCTTGGCGACATCAACGGAAAAGCCTGTCCCAATCTCCCCGCTCTCTTCCGTCATGGGACGATCCTCCGCATGCCTATAAATGGTGGCTGTGCTGGAATTGAGCCAGAGCGAAGGCGGGTTTTTGCAAGCCAAAACAGCATTGCCAAGTATGTGAGTGGTCTCTGTCCGGGATTTCAGGATTTCAGCCTTGTTCTTCTCATGATAACGACAGTTGACGGATTTACCCGCCAGGTTGATGAGCAGCTCGGAATCTTCCAAAGCTTCCACGATTTTTGCGTGATTGTCCCATGTTATATGAGGGGAAGTTCTTGCGATGATCGTTACTTCGTAGCCAAGTTGATTGAATTTGTCTGCCAGATACTTGCCGATAAAGCCAGTGCCTCCAGCCAGAATGACTTTCTTTTTCATAAGATCAACTCGCTTCCTACGGTTTCGAATTTCTTACAATAATTGTAACATTGTTTTCTCTTGGTTACTCGAAATGGGAGAAGTCCTCATGGAAATTCACTTTCAAAATGGAGCTGTGCTTAGAAACAAAGTAGCGTGTAAATTCCCACTCATTTTCGCGCAGGTAATCCAGCGATGTCTGTGCAGTCATAAATTGATAGCCGGCGATATATCCCGTAAAAAACTCGCCCCAATTGTTATAGGCTTGTTGTGTTTGTCGGACTGCTTGTAGCTGAAACTGTCTCGCTTCTTCTTTGCTGATATAGCCGTAGTCCCCTTTCCCACGACTTAAAAAGGAAGCCCAGGTATAATCATAGGCGGCGATCCCTTCCGCCGGGAGCCTGCGCATATAAAATTGAACAACCTTCGCCTTGGCGATGCGTTCCTGATCTGATTCCAAGGAGTCGATATATTCCTTTCGCCCTGATTCCGACAAGGCAGTCATGAAATGGTGAAGCCGGGCAAACTCTTTGCGCTCCCCTTCTTGCAGCATCCACGTCAATCTAGCTCTCTGGCTTGCTGCGTCCTTCATGCCCCATTTGGTGTAGTTATCCTTTACATCGATTAAACGAGTGCCTGATCCGATTGTAATGGCTGCATGCATGCTGTAAGTAAATAAAGTAAATTGCTTTTCCTTCTTACTGGTAAAGATGAACATGTGCGAAAGTTCACTCCTTGTTTTTCAGAATCGAGTGAGGAGGTATATCTTGTACAGGGAACGAAAGAAGACGCGATACAAGAGCAGCAGAATGATCCCATAGAAAACAGCAGAAAACGGTGGCCACGAGAGCTTATGCTGCTTCGCATCGATCAGATGATCTGTTACGAGATATTTGGCATCGTATGTAGACGTAAGGCCTGGCTGCTGTAGAATCTCCTCTGCGTCATCCAGTACTTTTTTTGGCATTTCTTGTATGTTTCCAAGCTCGATCTCAAGCGTTTTGGTTTCATTCATCTTTACCGCTTGTTCTGCTGTAGCCAAGAGTATGACCGGTGCCCCGTCCAAGTGGCCAATGTACACCCAGGCTGAGGGGGCAATATTAGGGCCTTTTTTGGCGACCGACATGTACGATTCATACGTAATGGTGCTGTTTCCGTCTGCATCCGTTTGTTGATACTGAAAAATCCCGAGAGGATGAGCATCCGTTATCTTGGTAGTGATGAATTGGTTGGGCTCCATTCGGTCGAATTCGTATGCAGATGTGATGTGGATAGGTCCATTCACAACATGCTTAACGTAGGAGATGGGTCCCAATCCCGTATGATCCTCAAACGCCTCTGAGAAAAGAAAATGGAAAAGCACGATGAGAGCAAGGATCACCGTTGTAAAGATTACTTGAAAACGAAGAGCTTGCTTCGTTTGCGTGTGCAAGCCTTTTCGTTCTCCCAGCTCAGCAATCAGCGGTTGCAAGGCCAGCTCCCGATCTTTTGCTGGCAGAGTCTTCGCCTGCTTCACCATGTCTGCACGAAGCTGCGTGAGCATGATTAGCGCCTGATAATCTTCTGGATTAGCTGCCAATAACTGCTGAAAGGTGGCTTTGGCCAAAGCGGCGTCACCCAGCTCCAATTGACATTTTCCAAGCAGGCTGAGTGCTTCTGCGTGACTTGGGACCTGAGATAGAATGTATTCACATTCATTCCGAGCCTCGGTGAAGTGCTGATGATTGTACCAGATATAGGCCCGGGCCACGTAGTTGTCGATAGCGTCAGGCTGAAGGCTGATGATGCGGGAAAAAGCGTCAATCGCGCCATCCATGTCGCCGATGCGCTGGCAATACTCCCCCAGCAGTCGAAGCAAATCGGGATCATCGGCAAATAAAGCAATAGCCGCGTGGAGTGAACGGTCGGCCAGCTCCAATTGATTTTCTTTCAATGCTTGATAAGCTGCATCGCGATAAGACAAAAACAAATCACGATCGATATCGGTTGCTTGGAGCAAAGTGTCAAAACGCAATCCGGGCTCGTCTAGCTGTTTTCGATAATAAGTACAAAATTCTTCTGAGTGGTCGTCCATATAGTAAGGTTTTTCAATGAGTTCTCGCCAATGAAAGCATTCCTCCAGCTTCACCCACACGCTTTTTGGCAAATGATGATGCACTTCTAAAAAATCAAACAGGCGCTCACGTACGAGTCGGCTCTGTTGGATATCCCAAACCAGGTCAGAATGGAGCAGCCTCGTCCAGTTTTCGGGATTGATTCTGGAGGGAAAGTCGTCGTACAAAGCTTGTACCTGCTCTATAAAAGCGTCGATTGAGTCCAACTGATCATCACTGTCAAGTTGCTCGTGAACGTCGTCTATGTGCAACACGCGCTGAACAGTCAGCGTGGGAACCTCTTTGTCTACTTCCTCTTCCTCTGGTGTAGAAGGATCGACCGGAATTGGCTCCATCCGCAGTTTTCCCTGGCCCTGCTTCGCCATTTTAATAGCAAGATCGTATGCTTCTCGCAGTTGTTGGTAGCCCTCCGGATCATCTTCCGGGTGATGCAGCTTTAGCTTTTTCGCATAGGCTTTTTTAATCGTCGAAATATCTTCGGTAGGATCAATGTCCAGTATCCTCCAAATATTCACAAGTCGTCACGCCACCTTTTTAAGTGTGATTCATCTGTTGTTTCATGATTATAATCCACTGAGGATAATTTTAACTATCATGGAAAAATAAAAAGGACGCAGACCTTCTTTCCTTGTGAGAAGAAGATCGGCGCCTTGGAAGCTTTCGCTCAGCAGGTCGTGTCAACAACAGAGCTGCATTGTATTTGGTATCTTTAATTTGAGATAACTGTCATTGAAGACGACGATTTTCATAGGCTTTTTGTTACGATTTGGTTGTATGCTTTTTCACTTCAGGCAAGATTTTCGTTGCGATCAGTTCAATGTTTTTCGCAATTTTATCAAAAGGCACGCCGCCAAAATCGATTTGCGCCATGAAGCGTTGTTGTCCGTACATTTCGTATTGGTAAAGCATTTTTTCGATGATGACGTCAGGGCTGCCAATCATTAATGCATCACGATAATCGACAGACTGTGCAAACTGTTGCTTCGGATAGCCACCGCCACGCAATGCGATAAACCCACCATTTAGATGCGGATAGAACTCGCGAAGCGCATCCGAAGTTTTGTCGGCTGTATAAAACAAACTCGTTGTCGCTACCGGCAGAGTCGCTGGGTCAAAACCATTTTGCTTCGCAGCCTCCCGGTAAGCATCGACGGAACCTTTGAAGTTGATGGCTGGACCTCCGAGTGTGGTCAGCATCATAGGCACGCCAGCTTGGCCGGCTTTAATCGCGCTGGCAGGTGGCCCACCTACTGCACGCCAGATGGGAAGACGTCCTTGTAAAGGCTGCGGCAGGATCGTAGCGTTTTGTAGCGGTGCACGGAACTGCCCTTCCCAGGTCACGCGATCCTCGTTATTTAGCTTGAGAAGAAGGTCCATCTTCTCTTCAAACAATTCCTCATAGTCGCGCACATCGTAGCCGAGGAGGCTATATGCTCCTACTCGGGAACCGCGTCCGGCAACAATTTCTGCCCGGCCATTGGAGATCAGATCCAAGGTAGCGAAATCCTCATACACGCGGACCGGATCGGATGTACTCAATACAGTGGCGGAGCTAGCGATTTTAATGTTTTTCGTAGCTTGTGCGATCGCTCCCAGAATGACGGTATGTGCTTGTGTCGTAAAATACGTCTGGTGGCTTTCGCCGACAGCGAATACATCAAGCCCTGCTTCATCTGCCAGCTTACTTGCCTCAATTAATTCCTTGATGCGCTGTTCAGGAGAAATCTTGGAGCCGGTGTGTGGATTCGGGACATGGTCGCCAATCGAATACAAGCCGAATTCAAGTCCCTTTTTGGCGTCGATACGATATTGTTCCATGTTGATTCACTCCTTTTAGTCTATAGGTGTCAATTTCGCTTCAATTTCTGCACGGCGTTCTTCGAGGAATGGAGGTAAGTCCAAAGCTTTTCCGAGCTCCTCGACGGTGGAATCTACTATGAAGCCAGGACCGTCTGTTGCGATTTCGAACAAAATGCCGTTTGACTCACGGAAATACAAGCTTTTGAAGTAGAATCGATCCACGATCCCTGTTGAGCGGAAACCGCGTTTTCGTACGGCGTCATCCCAGTATTGCAGCTCTTCATCGTTTTTCACGCGAATTGCCAAGTGATGAACACTTCCTCGACCCGGTTTTTCAGGGGCCCCCTCTTCTTGCTTGATGACAATTTCACCGAAAGATTTTCCTGGAACGGATTGATAAATGGCTTCATGTTCCGAGCGCGATACTTCGGTATAACCGAATGTGTCTGTCAACAGACTGGCTAATTTGTCCAAGGAGCGGACGGTAATCTCGACCGTGCCGATTCCCAAGATGCGATGCTTTTCTTCGATCACGGATTCGTCCCATGGAGCCCAATTCGCTGGAACTCCTTCGCCATTGTTATTGATCAGGATCAGTCGCAGCCCTTCCGGGTCTTCAAAATGCAAGGCATCACGGCCTGCGTACTTGGTAATGTCGCCATGGTGAACATTCAGTTGCTCAAAGCGCTTTTTCCAAAAGGTCAAGCTCTCCAGTGACGGAACGAGCAGTCCGATTCGAGTGATCGCGTTCGTGCCGCGCACGGTTTTTCCTACCATCGGCATTTCAAAAAACGACAACTCTGTTCCGGCGCTGCCTGTCAAATCTCCGTAAAACAGGTGATACATCGACGGGTCGTCCTGGTTGACAGTTTTCTTCACTCTGCGCAGTCCCAATACGTTTTGGTAAAAGTGATTATTCGATGGAGCATGCTTGGTTAACATAGATACATGATGATGGCCTGGAATGGTGTACATGGAAGTTTCCTCCTTGTTTAACTTGACTAATCAAGTGATTGTTCAAAAAAAATTACACAGGCGGTAATTCTTTTTTTTGGCTATTCTTATGAACACGTGTCATCAAGGCGTAAAGTGTTTTTTGTTCTTCTTCACTTAGTACCTCATCGAAGAATGACGACTGAAACGCTAGTTGTTCAGGAAAGGCTTGTTCCAGAACAGCTTGCCCTTTTTCGGTAAGGCTGATCGTTTTTGTTTTCCAATCCTGCTTGCGTACAATGTAGCCCTCTTTTTCAAGTCTGACGAGCATCCGAGAAATACCACCCTGTGTAACGGTTACCTTCTCAGCTAACTCCGACTGGGTGAGAGGCTGGTAGACGCTAATTTGCATCAGGACATCGAATTGTGCTGTTGTTAAGTCGAAGCGTTTGAGAAACTCATTTGATAGCTGGTTGCTTTGGGTGGTAAACCGCATCAAGCGTAGCCAGATTAATGAGCCTATGGTGTTATTACGCATGTTAGTTTGCCTCCCTTCGCTGAGCTTATTATCACTTTACTACTCAAGTAATAAAAAGGCAAGCGTTTCGTTTGTTTGAAGAAAAGAGATAAAAAGAAGGCTGTTATCCAGGAAAGGACGACAGCCTTGTTTTCTAGCTTGGACGAAAGTGTAGATTAAACCGTCTTTTTCAACGCTTCAATCAATGTCTTCAGATGAGGCAGATTCCGGTTTTTCACCTGGTAGGCCAGATACAAATCGTTATGAACCGTGTAGGACGGGTACATGATCTTTACTTTGTTTCTGGACAAATGGTCATCCAGCATGAACGTGGGCAACAGGCTGATGCCAGCGCCATGCTCGATTGCCATCAGCACACTGTGCAAATCCGGTTGTGAGCGCTTTTGGAAATGCTCGCGCCAAAAACGGCGGATGATCGGCAAATCCAATTCATAGCTGATCCATGGCTGAGAGCATAACTGCGCTTCATCATGACCAGTAGGCTCATAACCGGGGCTGATCCACGGGCTACTGAATGAGCGAACTGCATTTCTTCCGATGTGGGTGTATATACTTCATGGAGCTCTTTTGAAGTAGGGTTTCTTTTAAATCGCGGGTAGGCAGTACGTTCAATAGATGCCATGTGTTCCTCTCCTCATAGGATCTATCTGATTTTCATATTCCTTTACACGTCGATAAAAGGTATTGGATTTTAGGTTAAGGCGCTTCATACATTCGGTGGCTGTGATTGAACCGGACTTCCATTCCCCATACAACTGAATGAACTCTGCATTAATCTCGTGCTTACGTCGTCCGAATTTCACTCCGTTATTTTTGGCAACTTCTATTCCTTCCGCCTGCCGTTGCTTATTTTTTTTTCGTTCCTGTTCAGCTACGTAGGAAAGAAGGCTTAAAAATTGATCCTCCATTAACTTTCTGTTATTTTCTTCCATTCTCTATTGATACCATCATAATCCCGTCCTAATCGGGCGATAAGCTGTCATATGACAGTAAAAACGCATCATGGTGACATAATGGCATCTTGGCAGTATGACAATTACTTTGCAATACTCGGGGAGACAAATCGCTTCGCAACGAATGAATGAATAATACGATTCTTTAATCAAAAGGAGAAACGAAATGAACAAAATTTCTATGCTCACTGTATCGACAATGATTACCGCGACTCTATTACTGCCATTACAAGGAACTGGTTTTGCAAAGCAGGCGGATCCCCTCGTTACTACTTACAGTCAAGGTTCGCAGACCAAAGCCAAGCAACTTATCGATGAAGCTGCTAACCATCCAAATATACCGGGCATAATTGTAGCTTCCTCAAACAAAGGATCAAAATGGGCATATGCTTCCGGTGAAGCAAGCATTTACGGTACTGATCCGGTTAAGACGAACTTTACTTTCCGGATCGGTAGTCTAACAAAGACGTTTACTGCAATGGTCGTTCTTCAGCTTGTTGATGAACAAAAACTGAGCCTGGATGACACGATAGAAAAATGGCTGCCTGATGTTGTTAAGGGTACTGAATATGAAGGGGATCATATCACGATTCGGCAACTATTAAACCAAACAAGCGGTATTCCTGACTATTCAGAACACAAGGATATTCTCGATAAATTACTCCCAAACCCGTTACATTCCTTTACTGCTGACGAATTAGTTCGTACTGGACTGAACATGAAGGCGACCTCTAAGCCTGGAGAGAAATGGGTTTATTCCAATACGAATACGGTACTGGCAGGGATGATTATTAAGAAGGCTACTGGAGAAACATACGGGGAACATATTAGGAAACGTTTCATAGCTCCCCTTAACCTAACGAGCACTTATGTACCCGACGACTACTCGTTTATTCCAGGTGAACATGCACGAGGATACTTCGTACTCGACGGTCAATTCATAGACAGAACCGAAATGAATCCCTCTTGGGCAGATGCTGCGGGATCTATGATCTCCACAGCGGATGATATGAATACATTCTTCAGTGCTATACTTAGTGGCAAGCTATTAAAACCAGCTACTTTAGATCAGATGTTAACTGGGGTTGAAACTCCAGTAGGTGAATACGGCTTGGGGATCCTTGGAACAAAGCTGACGAATGGTATTACGATTTGGGGGCATGGCGGCAACTGTCCAGGATTCGCAACGTTCACAGGTGGAACTCGCGGCGGGGATTATGTACAAACCCTTAATATCAATGCGATGCCTTCTGAAATTAATACGTTGACTCTTTCCAAAAGCATTGCCGAGCAACTCATTGGCTCTTCATCACATTAAGAACACCAGCAAGCTGGCACTGGAAATTTCCTATTCCGGTGCCAGCTTGCTGCCATCTCGGAGCCCAAACATCCAAACATATGCGAAGTTTAGTTACACCCCATATGCTCTCATTTGTAAACCGCCGACATGTAACTGCCCAGAAGATCGATGCAGCCATACGTGACATTCTGAATCAATAAACATTCCGCAGCCACTTGAAGGAGCAATGTCAGTACCTATTTAATTGATGGGGTCATATATTGGTATCTTTTACCATTCTATGACCCGTTTTTACACGTATCTCGGCTGTCCCCCTATATTGCCTCCTGTATTTTTTGATTGGGATACAGTTGCTATTCTAAGGTCGAGTTATCGATAAAACAAATTATGTTTTAATAGCATATACATAAATAAATTTATCGATATAATTGAAAAGGAAAAAGGCTTATTGCTCTTGGAGTTCCCAAGGCAAAAGCCTTCTTAACTTAACGACTAAATTCCTTTTCGAACATGGCTTGGTTAGTGACGACAGGTTCTGGACCGACCGCATTGATGTTCGTCACCAAAATATCCTTCCCGCCTAAGGTACCACCCGCTAACGTTTCAAACCCATGAATGCCGCCTCCATGAACCCAATAGGTCTTTCCGTTCGGCAGTGTCACCCCAAAAATCCCCAATCCATATTTGCCAAAAGGCGATTCCACACCTGTTGTCATCTGCTTCATCATCTCGTCATTTAATAATTTCCCACCCAAAAGCGCACTAAAAAAGGTGGTCAAATCTTTCCCTGTCGAAATCATTTCACCCGCAGCATTCGCGAATGAAGGATTATACTCTGTGAAATCAAACAGTTTCCCTGCCCGATTCATGCTATAGCCTGTGGCATGCTGGCCCGGGATTTTTGGATTACTACCACTAAAGGATGTATTTGTCATCTGAAGCGGGTCGAGGATCCGTTTCTTCATCTGCACATCGTACGTTTCTCCTGTCACCTTCTGAATAACAAGACCAGCTAACACGGTGTTTGTATTCGAATAGTCCCAGCCTGCCCCTGGTTGAAATACTGGCGGCTTAGCCAGTCCCATTCGTACAAGGTCATCTACGGTATATTGAGGGAATGAGGTAGCGTACCGCATTTCTGTACTCGTATAGCTTGCAATCCCGCTCGTTTGGTTCAATAACATACGAATCGTGATTTTGTTGCCGTCATACCCATTGCCCTTTACCACACCTGGGAGCCATTTTTCTACCGAGTCTTCCAGATTCAGCTTTTTCTCCTGAGCCAACTGTAAGACAAGGGTAGCAACAAACGCCTTTGTGACACTGCCAATACGGAAAGTAAAGTCTGGTTCCATCGGATTTTTATGATCGAGGTTGGCTACACCCGCTGCATAAGACCAGTATTCTCCGTTTCTTAACCCAGCGGCAATTATTCCAGGGACTCCCTCGACTTTTGCTTTCTGATCAATGAAGTCCTTCATTTCTTCCCCATGTTTTTGAGCTGCTTGATCCGGGGTGGATGGTTGCTTGGCTTGTCCCGAGAATTCAGTCATCTGGATGTTCTCCATATGAGAAACAGTATCTCCTAATGCATTGATACTCATCGCGATCACGTGCTTGCCGTCTTTTGTTCCACCTGCGAAGTTGGTGAATCCAGGAATGCCGCCTTGATGCCCCCATATGGTAGTGCCATCCGGCAATGTTACTTCCTGAATACCGAGTCCGAATTTCCCGTATGGATTAGAAACAGTGGTTAACATTTCTTTCTGCATCTCAGGTGTTAACAATTTTCCGCCCAATAAAGCGCTAAAGAACGTTGTTAAATCTTTCGTAGTCGAGATCATAGCCCCTGCTGCGTCTGCAAACGAAGGGTTAAGGTCAGTTATATCCATTAATGTACCGGCATTGTTAAAGTATCCATTCGGACTGTTTTTCGGAATGGATCGAGAGTTTTCCGGGAAAAACGTTTCTGTTAGTTGAAGCGGCTCAATCACTCGTTTCTTGATTTGTTCGGCAACCGTTTCTCCTGTGACCTTTTGGATAACGAGTTTCATCAGCACTGTATTCGTATTCGAATAGCCACCTGTGGTCGGTGTTTGCTTTAATGCGCGAGAAATGAGTTGTTCAGCTGTAAACGTTTGAGTGGAGTTCTGGATTATACTTTCCTTGAGTTCATCATCTAAGTAGTCTGCCACTCCACTCGAATGATTTAATAACTGACGAATCGTAATTTTGTTACCATCATATCCGTTTCCTTGGACGACACCTGGCAGCCATTTTTCCAACGAGTCATCGAGGCTTAGCTTCTTTTCCTCAGCTAGTTGCAGGGTCACTACACCGACGAACGATTTCGTTATACTCCCGATTCGAAATGAAAAATCGGCTTCCATCGGTTTCTTACTTTCTATATTCGCTTCGCCGGAAGCATACGACCAGAAATCATTTCCCTTCTTTACTGCAAAGAGGATACCTGGAATGTTTTCGCTGGCAGCAGCTTTATCAATCGCTTCTTTTATTTTGGCATGATCCGTTTTCTTTTGTTGCGTGATTGCTTGGTCCACACTTGCTTCCGCACAACCGTAAGTAGGAAGTATTAGCGTTCCTATCAATAATGCAGATAACGTAAGGGACGCTCCTTTTTGCATAGGGAATGGTTTCATTTCTCATCGCTCCTGTAAGTTGATTTGTGTTGGTCTTTACACATCCACCTTATTCTCAGGGCTGTAAAATCACATAGTGACAATACCGTTCTATCTATATATGACATCGTGCTAACCGTTCATATTTGTGGCATGATAAAATGTCATAGGAGCTATATGACACGGCTCATTCTGCTTGACGAATCGGGAAATAATGATGCATGATGAGTCAGAAACATTCGGGAAATTCCTTACCATTCAAATGAGCAGGAGTACATGGCAAATGTTATTCATGATAAAAAAATGGTTCTGGTACAATTGGGTGATTTTTGCCTTGCGAACGATTTGGCTAGGTATCTTCGTCATCGCAGATATTATGTATCCGGCAATGATAGCCGTTCCGTTCGGAGTCATCATCCTAATTGCTTTTTTGGTTTATGCCATTCCATTGATCGTTCAATATAGAAAAAAAGATTGGTATCTAGCAGTCGAAGTCGTAATGACAGGCTTTTTTTATCTATTTGTGGCCTTTGTAGCACCTGGATGGACTTGGCCTTTCGTTTTACTAGTAATCATTATTGGTGTGGCTAGTAGTCGCAGAACGTATATGTGGACGGGCATCTCTAGTGGGATTATTTTTCCGGTTTTGAACGGGTTGATTACCAATCGTCTCCCGTACGAGTTCATGTTTAGTTGCAGCTTTGGTTTTGCGATGGGGATGGCATTTAGCATATTAATTGAGTCTCATAAGCAAGGCCGTATCATTCAAGAACAGAAGCAATTATTGGAGCAGCATATTAAGCAAATCGAGGAGCTGACACTGATCGAGGAACGTAATCGGTTGTCACATGAGTTACATGACACGATTGGCCATTCGCTAACCTCTCTGATTGTTGGCGTTGAGTCGCTCCGATCCTCGGTTCCTGATTCACAGGTCGAACGAGTTGATAAACTTGTCTCCATAGCACAGGGCAGCCTGGATGATATCAGAAAGCATTTGCATCAGCTCTCTCATGCTCATGCTCGGTTCAACCAGTCGTTAAGTGAGTCACTCCTGGAACTGACGGAAGAATTTATGAAGTCAACAGGTGTAACGGTCAACTTCCGTGTGATCGGCAGTGAGACGCTGGTTATGCAAAAAATGAGCATTTCTTTATATCGTTGCCTGCAAGAATTGCTTACAAATGCGGTTCGTCACGGCCAAGCAAGTGTGATAGCTGTTGATCTGTATTTCGAAAGTCAGCAACTCCGTTTACAAATCGAAGATAATGGCAACGGACTAGAATCCATCGAATTCGACTTAGAACTAAAGGGAATAAAAGAACGGCTTGAGCAACAGCAAGGTACGCTGTCCGTTCATTCACAATCAGGGCAAGGGACCGTTGTCATTTGTAATGTTCCCATACAGGCAGAAGCTGGACAGGGAAGTATCCGCCTGCTTATTGTTGATGATCAGGTGATGATTGCCGACAGCTTACAGCAAATTTTAAGCCAGCAGGACAACTTTATCGTTGTGGGTACAGCTAGTGATGGACGAGAAGCATTGGAACAGTGTGAGCGACACCAGCCGGATATCGTGTTAATGGACGTGCACATGCAAGGGATGAACGGACTGGAGACCTTCCTTCAAATGAAAGAACGTTGGCCGAACATGAAGGTTGTGGTCATGACAACGTTTGAGGATTCGGTACAGGCAGCATCAGCGTTGGAGCACGGGGCGGAAGGATATATGCTGAAGTCTACTCGTCCAAAAGAGATGATGGAAGCGCTGAAGCTCATCTATAGCGGGGGAACGTGGCTTGATCAGTCAATCGCCACACGCGTTTTCGAAGAGATGAAGCGCCAACGTGAGCAGTTAGAGAAGTACAGCCCGAATGATCCGTATGGATTGACGAAACGGGAAAGGGAGATTTTACAGCTTTTATCGGATGGGCTTCGTTACAAGTCGATTGCCACCAAACTATATTTATCGGAGGGAACGGTACGGAATTACTGTTCCACTCTTTACTCGAAGCTCGGTGTCAGCAACCGGGAAGAAGCAATTGAACTGGCACGAACCGAGAGTATCCTATAGATGACAAAAAGACGGGAGAAATCCCGTCTTTACTCTTCCGGCGTTCGGTCGAGGAACAGCCGCGTTACCTTTGTGTAATCCCCTTTTTCCACTTCTTTTTCCGTCGCCTTTTCTTCCAAAGGATCATGACCGTACATGCTTGGCGCTACTGTGGGCTCGTGCTCGGCAGAACCTCGCTTTTTCTCCATGATTCACCACTCCTTTTGCCAGTAGGGTGTGATGGATGGCTTATTCTTATCCCCGATTGCAGCATATGACATTGGAAATGCTATTTCAAAAGTACCGATCTTCAAGATCCGGTGCTTTTTTTGATGACAAATTGTCATATGGGGTAGGGAGAAACCGTTGGTAACAGGGCGTCTGAACCTTATGACAAAACGTTACTTGTTGTACAGGCAGTGCCCGGGCCATACTTTGAGCATACAAAGTTGTTTGGAGGAAAGAGAAATGAACAAGACGGCCTTTTACAGAAGTAGCATCGTCGCGGTATCGATTTGTGGTTTACTCATAACAGGATGCACGAATACAGCTCCATTAACCGAGACGGACAGCGAACAACAACAAGGGAAGAAGGCAGAAAATCTAAGTCCAAAAGAATGGTTAGAGCTGAACTCTTTTCAATTGAATAGCGCTGAGCCTGGGACTGATCTTAAAGATATTGAGCCGCTGCGCCAAATGATCGGTTCTGCTTCAATCGTAGGTTTAGGTGAGGCAAATCATGGAAGTCGTGAAATTTATACGATGAAACACCGGTTTGTTGAATTTCTCGTCATGGAAATGGGCTTTACCACCCTTGTATTAGAAGAAAACTGGGGCAACGCATTGAAACTTGATCATTGCGTTCTCACAGGAGAAGGGAATCCGAGTAAAGTCCTAATGCCTATATTTCAAACAAAAGAAATCGTAGACATGCTGGAATGGATGCGTGAGTACAATGCCGATCCCGAGAACGAAACGAAACTGCGGGTGGTCGGAATGGATGTACAAAATGTCAGCGAAAATGTATACGATGAGATCAGACAGTATATAAAAAAATATAAGCCTGACCTGCTGCCCCGTGTGAATAATAAAATGAAGGAACTTGCCGAAGTTACGAAGGACCTGGAAACCTATTCAGCTTTGCCACAGGCCATTCAGAAAAAACATCAGGAGCAAGCGAAAGAAATCACGGAAATATTGGAACAAAACAAAAGCAGTCTGAACGGCCAATCCAAGGAGTTCGCAAGGATTAAGCAACACGCCAAGGTCATTGAGCAATTTACTGGCATGTATTTCAACTTCTCGGAGAATCCATCTGATTTATTTTTGAAGCATGATATCGCGATGTTTGAGAATGCGAAGTGGGCTCATGAACAGCTGGGAAAAACAATCGTATGGGGTCACAATGGGCACATCGCAAAGAACAATATGTTGCAAGAGGTATACCCGAAGCTCGCCGGTCAGTATTTACTGGAGCATTATGGAAAGGAATATGTAACGATTGGAACTTCATTCGGGAAAGGCGATTATAACGCGTTTAACATTGAAAATAAAATTGTTCCAGCTACCATTGAATCGAATGATCCGAAAACATTCAATCATACTCTGGATCAAGTCTCAAAGGATCAATACTTTGTTGATTTACGGAATGCTACAGGTCTCACCCAAAAATGGTTAGAGGAAGAACGGCCGTTTTTGATTGGATTCGGTTCTGCTGATCCAAGCAAACCAAACTCTATAACAACTTCGCTTGGGCAAGCATTTGATATTCTCATTCATTTAGACACAGTGAGCGCTGGCGAGCTTGTTCGTTAAATAGCAGAAAGAAACCGGCATTTACCCAAGAGCACTGGGCAAAATGCCGGTTTTATTATACAAGAAACCCCATCAAGCGCTTCACATGGTCGGTGTTTTCGCGGGATGTCAGCGACTCTAGCAAGGTGAATGCCACATCAAAAGCGGTCGATGGATTGTAAGAGGTGATGATATTGTTGTCGATGACGATGGATTGGTCAGGGATGACATTGGCACCCATCGCTGCCAGCTGCTTTTGTCTCAGTTGGTTATTCAGGTTGTAGGTCGTTGCGTTTCGTCCTTGCAAAATCCCGCTTTTCCCGAGGGGCAGAGCACCCACGCAGATGGAGGCAATCACTTTGCCTTGCTTTTCAAATTCACGTATGAAAGCGAGAACGTCCTCGCGATAAGCATCTTCATAAAAGCCCGCCTGCTCAAAACCGCCAGGCAGTGCCAGTGCATCGAAGTCATTTACATCCGCATCGTCGATCACCATCTCGGGGATCACAGTAAAATTCCACGTGCATTTCAGCTCCTTGCGCGTGCCCACCGTCACGAGCTCCGTTGTTCCGTCGCCCTCTTCCTTGTTCCAGCCGATTACGTCTGTAAATACGCTAGCCTCTACTGCCTCAAAGCCATTCGGTAATAACAAGCACACTTTTTTCATAGAAAATCAGCTCCTCTGTTGAAATCGTTCAAGCCGTACCGGTACTTATCAAGAATCATATGCTATCATTAGTTATTAGTAAAAATGAAAGTTCTGAAGATGATCTTCAGGATTTCTAATAATAAACATGCGAGCAGGGGGGAGCCGGGATGGAGATTCGCCAGTTTCAAACCTTTAAGGCAGTCGTCGATTTCAACAGCTTTACGAAGGCCGCACAGGCACTGCAATATTCACAGGCGACGATTACATCCCATATTCAGCAGCTGGAGGAAGGAATGGGTGTCCCGCTGTTTGATCGACTGGGGAAGAAAATTCAGTTAACTGCTTATGGCCGTGAGCTGTATACGTACGTCGAGGAGCTGCTGGTTTCGTATGCGAAGATCAAGGATATATCGGCAAATGAGCAATCACTGCAAGGCGAGTTACGCATCGGGGCCTCGGAGACGATCACGATCTATCGGCTGGGTGACATTTTGTCCAGGTACAGAGCGTGCTACCCGGGTGTGAATATTTCATTTGTAATGGACGACTGCAGTCGCCTGCGGGAGAAGCTGCATGATGGTCTATTGGATATCGTGATCACGCTGGAGCCAAAGCTCGATGATCCGAATCTGGTCGTGGAGCCGTTCTCTACCGAGCGACTTGTTTTTATCGGTGGGCGGGATCATTCGTTTGAAAAAATAGAGGATGCTGGCGGGGAATGTATGATTTTTAGCGGAGAGCATTGTGCTCTGCGGCGGTTTTTCCTACGCTTCTTGGAAAAAAGGGAGATCAAGCCGAAGCATCACCTGGAGTTCTCCAGTATGGAAGCGATCAAGCAGAGCGTGGCAAACGGGCTAGGCGTGAGCTTGATGCCGTATATTAGTGTCGAAGCCTTGTTGAATGAGCAAAAAGTGAAAATGATTGCGTGCGAGGAAGAGCTGTTGTTCTATGCGCAAATTGCCTACCATAAAAACAAATGGCTTTCACGGGCGCATAAGAAGTTTATTGATTTCATGCTGGAAAGTCGGGATATCGGGTAAAGAGGTAAACAGCCAGTCTGTTTTGGTCGAGAACCAGAGCAGGCTGGTTTTATTTTTGGAAAATTTCATAAGTTGTTTGACATTCGTTTTTCTACAATGCTAAGATCGAAATGAAAGTAAACGAAAGGTAATTAGAAATAAAACGAAACTATATATTTTAATATCGTAAGGAAGTGAAGTCATATGCTGGCAGCCGAACGGCACAGCAAGATCCTCGAACAATTGAAGGCAGAACAGAGCGTAACCGTTAGCCAATTGAGTCTGGTGCTGGATGTGTCGGAAGTAACGATCCGAAAAGATTTAATCAAGCTCGAAAACGATGGTCTGCTGACGCGCATTCACGGGGGCGCGACGATTACGAATTTCTTGCCATTGGAGCGCAGTTTCACAGAGAAGCTGGAAGAGAGAAGCGAAGAGAAGCAAGCGATTGCTCATCAAGCGCTGTCGCACATACAGCCGGGGGACACGGTTATTCTCGGGGCAGGGACCACGATGATGGAGCTCGCCAAGCTGCTGCGCGGCTTGAATGATCTGACGGTCGTGACGAATGCGGTCAATATCGCGATGGAGCTGAACAGTCAAGGCAAGCATCACGTCATCTTGATCGGGGGAGAGATGCGACACAAGTCATTTGCGCTCGTTGGTTCTGTCGCAGCGGACAATTTGCGAGGACTTTCTGTTTTCAAATGCTTTATCGGGGCAGATGGGGTTCATCCGGAAAATGGGCTGACGACGCTCAATCTGGCCGAAGCGCAAATCAACCAGGTCATGATGGAACGCGCCAGAAAAGTCTATGTGCTCGCCGACCATAGCAAGTTCGGCGAGACGCATTTGGCGAAGTTCGCCGGGGTGTCCGATGTCGATCGGATTATTACAGATGCGGCGGCACGGCATCTTGTCAGTAAGTATGCGGAGCTGGGCATCAACCTGGAGCTGGCGAGCTTGCAGGGCGTGACCAGGTAAACTACGAGATCAGAAAGGAAACGGAGGGATCGATATGGGGTTGGTATCATCGACACAGATGCTGCGCACAGCAAGGGAGCAAGGATATTGTGTAGGCGCCTTCAACGTACACACGATGGAAATGCTCCAAGCAGTAGTGGAGGCGGCTTGCGAAGCAAACGCACCGCTCATTTTACAGACCACAGTCGGAACGGTCCGGCATCTTGGACCGGAGTATGTAGCAGCAATCGCCCGGGTAGCCTCAGAAGAGGCCCGGGTGCCGATTGCCCTGCATTTGGATCACTGTCATGAAGAGGAACTGATCATGCGATGTATCGAAGCGGGTTATACATCAGTCATGATCGACGCGTCGATGCATCCTTTTGCAGAAAATGCGGAGATGACGCGGCGTGTAGTGGAGCTGGCTCGGGAGCACGGTGTCAATGTGGAGGCAGAGCTCGGCAAGGTCGGGGGCGTGGAGGACGATCTTGTCGTCGATGATGCAGATGCTGCACTGGCTGACCCGATTGAGTGCGAGAGGTTTATCGAGTTGACTGGCGTGGATACGTTGGCACCGGCGATTGGTACGGCTCACGGGATTTACAAGGGGGAGCCGCGCATTGATTTTCCTCGCATCGAGGAGATTGCCCGTCGTGTTTCTGTGCCACTCGTGTTGCACGGCGGCTCGGGAATTCCCGAGGAGCAGGTGAAGCGGGCGGTTCAGCTCGGCATGGCAAAGATGAACGTAGCGACAGAGCTGCGTATCGCGTTTTCGCAAGCGATCAAGGGCGTTTTTGACAACAACCCGCAGGAAAACGACCCGCGCACCTATATGAAGCAGGCCAAGCAGGCGGTTAAAGAAGTCGCACTCGCCAAAATGGAGATGTGCGGCTGTATCGGAAAAGCGAATGTACGTTAATCCAAAAAGACAGGAAGGGACGATTTTACATGCGTATAAACCTCGATGATGCGAAAGCGTTGCGCGAGCTGGACACGATTTCTGCCCTGCAAGATACGGAAAGCTACGATGAACAGTTTAAAACAGGCTTAAAATTATCTGATAGTTTAGATGTGTCTAATATTTCTGTTAAAATTGAAAATATTGTGGTGCTTGGCACTGGGGGCGGTTCGGCTGCGAGCGTCAATTTGATCAAGTCGTATTTGTTTGACGAGCTGCAAGTGCCGCTTCAGTTAAATCAAGGGTATACGATCCCGGCTTTTGTGGATGCGAAGACGCTCGTCATCGTCGTTAGCCATTCCGGCAATACAGAAGAAGTCGTCAGCGGCTACGAAGCAGCTATCGCCAAAGGAGCACAGATCGCCGTCATTACGGCGGGCGGAAAAGTATTGGAGATGGCCCGTGAACACAATCATGCGTGCTTGCTCGTGCCGGGCGGAATGATGCCGCGGATCGTACTCGGCTATATTTTCTTGCCGATTCTCGCCATCCTGACGAAGCTCGGGCTGATTTCCGACAAGCGTGCGGAGGTCGAGGAGACGATTGCCCTGTTCGAGGAGTGGAAGCACATCTACGGAACGGATTCTCCGATCGAGAAAAATGAAGCCAAACAAATCGCTATCGAGATGGATGGGCTGATACCTGTCGTGTACGGAACGCTTCCGTTTTTCGATGCCCCTGCATGGCGTTGGAAAAACCAGCTTGGGGAAAACAGCAAGCTGATGGCATTTTGGAACGCCATTCCGAGCCTGCACCACGACGAGGCTGTGGGTTGGGATTCGCCGTCTGCTCTGCTGAAGGGTGTTCATTTTACACTCATTCGCGATCTGGAGGACAGCGAGAAGACGATCCAACGTGTAGAGATCAGCGCTGACATTTTGCGTGAGCGCGCTGGTGGGGTAAGAGTGGTTCATTCCCACGGCGTGTCCCGAATGGCTCGTTTGTTTTCTATCGTGTACTTGGCTGACTTCGTGTCGCTGTACGCTGCCCTGATTCGCGGCGTCGATCCAACCCCGGTAGAAGTGATCAATTTGTTCAAACAAAAAATGGGGCAGCCGCTCGTTACTGTGCAGGTGAGATAGCATGCTGGTAACGGTAACGCTGAACGCGGCCATCGATAAGACGTATCGACTCTCGCATTTTCGTTCTGGAGAGCTGCACCGCACGGGGGATGTACTGAGCTTGCCCGGCGGAAAAGGGATAAATGTAGCGCGTGTAGCGAAAGCATTGGGGCAGGATGTAGTCGCAAGCGGTTTTGTCGCCGGTCATAACGGGAGGTTCATCGCGGAAGGCTGCGAACGTGAGGGGATCACGTCCTCGTTTATCGAAACGAGCGGAGAATCCCGACTGTGTCTCGCTTTTCTCGACGAACAGGAAAAAACGGTGACAGAAGTGCTAGAGCAGGGTCTCTCGCCCAGTGAAGAAGAGATCAGTCGCTTGCAAATGCGTTTGATCGAGCTGGCGGATCAGGCACAGTACATGGTTTTTTCCGGAAGCTTGCCAGGTGGCGTTCCAGCCGAAACATACGCTGCACTCATTCGAGGTGTCGCCAGGAAAGGAACCGCATGCGTGCTGGATACGAGCGGTCAGGCACTGTTAGAAGGAATAAAGGCAACGCCCTCGCTCATCAAGCCCAATCGACCGGAAGCGGAAGCGATTCTTGGATTTTCGCTGGATAGCGACGAGGCACGTTGCAGAGCGATACGCGAGCTGCGTGAGCGCGGTGCGCAGCGAGTCCTTCTCTCGCTAGGGGAGGAGGGCGCGTGGTTTGGTGATGGCCAGGAGACGTGGCGTATTTCCGCGATCCCGTTAGCAGATGCCGAAGTGAAAAATACAGTGGGCTGCGGTGATTCCATGCTTGCGGGTGTCCTTGTCGGAAAGCTGCGGGGCTTGGCTTGGCCAGATGCGATTTGGTTGGGGATGGCATGCGGCGCGGCGAATACACGGTCGTTTGGAGCGGGCATGATCGAGCTCGATGATGTGCAGCAGTTGAGGAGTCAGCCGATGCATGTGGAGCGAGTCGAGTAGAATAGCTGGTTCAGAAGGGAGGAGTAGCATGCGTCATGTAATTGGCCTCGATGTCGGTGGTACGACAATGAAAGGGGCGGTCATAGACGAGAATGGGCAAATTCTCCTCCGGGCTGCCAAGGAGACAAAAGTCCATAACAACTTGCCCATCTTGATTGAGCGAATGACTGCCTTGATTAAAGAGCTGCGGGTTCAATCACCCGTTCCAATAGAGGCAGTAGGGATCGGATTTCCTGGTCCTTTTGATGCGGAAAATGGGATATCGGTTCACTCGCCCAACTTTCAATTGCATCAGGCAGACTTGCGGACACCACTCGCGAAGCTGGTGGAGCTGCCGCTTTTTTTTGAAAACGATTTACGGACGGCTGCGCTCGGAGAAGCCATATTCGGTGCGGGCAGGAAGGTAAGTCACCTCATTTTTGTGCCGCTTGGTACAGGGGTGGGGGCAGGGATTGTAAACGAAGGCAAGCTCGTTCGGGGCAGTCACGGATTCGCGGGAGAGATTGGTCATGTGCGTTATCCAGGGCTTACCGCTCCATGCAATTGCGGCAAGCTCGGTTGTGTGGAGACGGTCGCATCTGCCACAGGTATTGCCAGATTGGCTCGTGAGCGCTTGGACCAGGAGCTAAATGCAAATCCGCAGCAAGCAAAAGCCTCTCCTCTGTTTGCACTATGCGATGGACAGATCGAGCGGATTACGGCTGAGCAGGTGGCTACGGCAGTGGAACAAGGTGATGCGGTGGCGACCTGCGCATGGAACGAAGCGTGTGAAGTAACTGGCTGGGCCTTGTCTGTGTTGGTGAACGTGTGCAACCCGCAACTCGTAGTGATCGGCGGTGGCGTTTGCCGGGCTGGGGAGCTATTGCTGGCCCCCGTACAAGCAAGTGTACAACGGTACGCCATGGAAGTCGTTCATCAACAGACAAAGATCGTTTTGGCCGAGCTCGGTGCGGATGCAGGCATGCTCGGTGCTGGCGCCTTGGCCCTGCAAGCAACGAGCAAGGAACAAGGAACCGTGAAAATGTAAAAAGAGGAGTGTACATCGATGCAGCAACAGTATGACTGGGCAAATCATCAGCTGCTAGAGCGAAATCGCTTGGCGGCGCGGGCTTACTTTTTGTCTTACCCGGAAGAGTCGGGAGCACTGACGTATGAAAGAGGAGCGACACCGTGGTTTCAGTTGTTGAATGGGCATTGGCAGTTTGCATACGCAGAATCACCACTGCGTGTGCCGGAAAACTTTTTTGCTACCGATTATGATGCGACGGAGTGGGCCCGGATTCAGGTACCGGGGCATTGGCAGCTCCAAGGGTACGGAAAACCGCATTACACGGACTTGTACTATCCGTTTCCAGTCGATCCGCCGCATGTCCCGTCAGATAACCCGACAGGCTGCTATTTGCGAGAGTTTACGGTAGCGTCTGCGTGGCAAAATCAGCAGGTGATCCTGCGATTTGAAGGGGTCGACAGCGCTTTTCATGTGTGGCTGAACGGGAAGGAAGTCGGCTATAGCCAAGGAAGCCGCTTGCCATCTGAGTTTGATGTGACGGAGCTGTTGCAGGAAGGCAGGAACCGCTTGGCTGTTCAAGTGTACCAATGGTCGGACGGCACGTATGTTGAGGATCAGGATATGTGGTACTTGAGCGGGATTTTTCGGGATGTTTCCCTGATTGCCAGACCGAAGTTGCATGTACGAGATCTGGCAGTCGTGACTGATCTGGATGATGAATTTCGCCATGGTGTGCTTCGCGTACGTGTCCATGTAGAAAACAGTTCCGCTGCTGCCTATGACGGGGTGAGCGTGACCGCAAAGCTGTTGGATCAATCCTACACGCCTATCGCTTCGCTAACCGACACCGAAGCAGGCGAACTGGCAGCCGGACAGGAAAAGGTCGTGACCTTGGAGCTTCCGGTGCAGGAGCCGAAAAAATGGTCGGCGGAGGAGCCGAACCTGTATCACCTGCTGCTTGCGATTGAGAAGGAGTCGGGCGAAAAGACAGAAGTCATCCCGATCCGCGTGGGCTTCCGACGGATCGAAGTAAAAGGAAACAACTTCTTCGTAAACGGTGTAGCGATTCGTCTAAACGGTGTGAACCGCCATGATCATCATCCCGATCTTGGGCGAGCAGTCCCGTATGAAACGATGCGCGAAGATGTGCTCATGATGAAACGGCACAACATCAACGCTGTTCGTACCGCCCATTATCCGAACGATCCGCGTTTTTACGATTTGTGCGACCAGTACGGATTGTATGTCATGGACGAAACCGATTTGGAGACACATGGCTTCCAGTTGACGGGCAACATTAGTCAACTGAGCGATGATCCAGAGTGGGAGCAGACGTACGTGGAGCGTATGGAGCGCATGGTGGAGCGCGACAAAAACCATCCGTCGATCATCATGTGGTCGCTTGGCAACGAATCCGGCTTCGGCTGCAACTTCCGGGCAATGGCCGCTTGGTGCCGACAAGCGGACCCGACTCGTCTCATCCACTACGAGGAGGATCGCGAAGCAGAAGTGTGCGACGTATTTTCCACTATGTACTCCTCGGTTGAAAAAATGATCCAGCATGGTGAAAATGAACATCTGCACAAGCCGCATATCATGTGCGAATATGCTCATGCCATGGGGAATGGACCCGGTGGCTTGCGCGACTACGCCAATGTGTTTGACAAATATCAACGCTTGCAGGGCGGTTTTGTGTGGGAATGGATTGATCACGGCTTGCGCGAATATACGCCGGATGGGCGAGAGTATTATGCCTACGGGGGAGACTTCGGGGACTACCCGACGAATGGCAACTTCGTCATCGATGGACTGATTCGTCCAGATCGCACGCCATCTCCAGGGCTGCTCGAATACAAAAAAGTGATTGAGCCGATCGTCGTAGAAGCGACTGATTTGGAAAGCGGGCTCGTCACCATTACGAATCGTTATGATTTCCGTACGCTTGCGCACGTGAGAATGGTCTGGAGTGTGACAGCAGACGGACAAGTGGTGCAGAGAGGCACGCTGTCGTTGCCACATACAGAAGCGGGAAGTCGCACGATTGTAGCAGTTCCGTATACCTTGCCTGCACAGGTGCAGGCTCGAACTGACTACTGGCTGACGCTCTCCTTTGTGCTGGATCAAGATGAGAGCTGGGTACAGGCTGGACATGAGCTGGCTTGGGCACAATTTGCCTTGCCAATGACTGCTGCGCAACAGGTTACGGTCGCTCCGTACCAATCTGTGTTAGGCAGAGTGGATGGAAAAGAAACGAAAACGGACGTGATCCTAACTGGAGCAGATTTTCAATTCGTTTTTGACAAAGTGAGCGGTGTGCCGACGAGCTGGGTGTTTGCAGGCAAGGAGCTGTTGGTGGCAGGACCTCGTCTCACGTTTTGGCGTGCTCCGATTGACAATGACATGTACGTAGTGGAAGAGTGGCGCAAGGTGTACCTTGATCGTTTGCAAAACCGGGTGGAGCATGTAAGCATCCAGCAGGATCGAGAAGATCGTGTGGTCATTACCTGCGATGTGCGGATTGCTCCGCTTGTATACGACTGGGGATTTGCGTGCCGCTATACCTACACTGTGTTCGGAAATGGCGAAGTGCAAGTAAATGTTCAAGGCACACCCAAAGGCACCCCGCCAGCGATGCTGCCGCGAATCGGCTTGAAGCTATTGGTCGCCAAAGATATGGAGCGTGTCTCGTGGTATGGTCGTGGCCCGGGTGAGGCGTATATCGACAGCAAGGAGGCCAATCGCATCGGGGTGTATCATGCGAGTGTAGATGAGCTGTACACGCCGTACGTGTTTCCGCAGGAAAATGGCAATCGCACGGACGTCAAATGGATGTCGATCACGGATCAGCGAGGCATTGGACTTTTCGCGATGGGTCAACCGACACTGGAATTTAGCGCACTTCGTTATGATACGGACGATCTGGAGCAAGCAAAGCACACGACAGATCTCGTAAAACGGGAGTATGTCACACTGCATCTCGATTATCGACAAAACGGGCTGGGTAGCAATAGCTGCGGACCCAAGCAATCCGAGCAGCATGCCCTGCGTCCAGAGGAGTTCCAGTTCCAGATGAGGCTGACGCCTTTTTCGAAGGATACGATTTCTCCGGTTCAGCTGTATAAGCGGAATTTGTGTGACTAACGATGTTATTCTCGAAGGCATCGCCGAAACGTTGTACAATCTAGTTAAAGATTGAATAGTACGACTAATCGGAATACGGTGGTGGTTTGTCACATGAAGTCATGGTCGCTCTTCCCGCGCAGAAGCATTCATGCCAAGTTGCTCGCTTTTATGCTGATTGCAGCCATTATTCCGCTGATTACTCTGGGGAGTATGGCGTATTGGAAATCGTCGATGGTCGTTCGCGAGCAATTTAGCAAGTCAGGCGAGTATATTGCCACACAGTTGCAAATTCAGATCGATAACTACCTGAGTCAAATGAGATACATGGCCTATGACATCAATACGTACGTGTCAGACCCGACATTGGTCGTCATGCGGGAGGAACAGCCGAAGACCTACACGGGCTTCCTGGAACAAAAAAACTTCGAGCGATACCTGGGGGCGCACCGCAACCTTGATACAAAAGGCATTTTTATCGTGACGCCCTCGGGCTATTTTTTCGGGGAAAATGTCATCAATGGACAGGATCTGATGCGGGAATCGTGGTGGAAGGCACTGCCCGCCAAGCTGGATGAGGAGCGATGGATCGGCTTTTACACACCACGGCATTATGTCGGGTTTCAGGATGAGGCGGAACTGCGCAATCAGGAGAAGGTGCTTGGTCTGGTCGTTCCCGTTCTCAGCGGTTATGGCGTGTTGAAGGACAGCCGGATTTTGATCGAGATGAAAGCGGGCAAGCTGTTTCAATTGTTTTCCCAGCTGGAAAAGGACATGAGTGCGCATGTGACGATTACAGCCAAAAGTGGCGAGCTGATTTACCAGACTGCGGGTACGTTCGTCCAGCAAGAGAGCGATATCGTCTGGAACAAACCGCTGGAGTCCAACAACTGGATGATTCAAGTGCGTTTGCCTTACGAGCAAATGAACCGCTCTGCGGAGGTGATTCAATCCTTCTTTATCGCGGCGCTGATACTTTCGGCAGTGCTGGCACTCCTTTTGGCGTATTTATTTTCCAGACGGATTACAGGAAAAATCAAACGGCTTCAAGAAACGATGCGGCTGGTAGGAACAGGCGAGCTGCAGACGCGAGCAGAAGTAGACACGGAAGACGAGCTGGGGCGGTTAGGGGTGAGCTTCAACCAAATGGTGAGGCGGATTCAGACGCTAATCGCCGAGGTGAGTCGCACCGAGCAGTTGAAAAAGGAAGCAGAGCTGCGAGCTGTTCACTACCAAATCAATCCGCATCTGTTGTTCAATACACTCAATTCCATCCAGTGGAAAGCAAGATTATCTGGTGCCAATGAAATCGGCAATATGCTCTATCATCTCATCAAAGTGCTGGAGGGCAACCTCGACATCACGCAGGAGCTCGTCCCGTTGGAAAAGGAACTGCAAACCGTCGAGCATTTTCTGCAAATCCAAGAGCTGCGGTACGGGCCTGTTTTTCAATTTGAACAGACTGGAGTAGAGGCTTGCCGTCGCTATTTGATCCCGCGAATGACTCTTCAGCCGCTTTTGGAAAATATCTTTTTCCACGCATTCGAAGACGGGCAGGGAACGATTCGGATCAGTGTCAGTGAAAAAGAAGGGCTTGTGACGCTGCTGTTGCAAGATGACGGCGCAGGAATTGTACCGGAGCGATTGGCCAAACTTCTCGATCCTGATCTGGAGCGTTCTAGCAAACGGGGACTCGGCGTGTACAACGTCGATCAGAAGTTCAAGCTTCATTTCCGTATGGAGCACGGCATGAAGATTTCATCTGTCAGAGGAGAAGGAACCACAATTCAAATCACATGGCCGAAAAGGGAGGAACTTCCTGATGAGCATCAAGGTAATGATTGTGGATGACGAAGTGCTGGTGCGAAGAGGACTGAAGGCAATGGTGCCATGGAGTCGCTATGGGATGGAAGTGGTGGCGGATGCACCGAATGGTCGGAAAGGCTGGGAGGCTTTCTTGCAAGTACAGCCCGAGTTGGTGATTACGGACATCGTTATGCCGGAAATGGATGGGTTGGAGCTGTGCAGGCGGGTGAAGGAGCACGCACCACAAACAAAGGTGCTTCTGCTCAGTTGTCACCGCGATTTTTCTTTTGCCCAGCAGGGAATCTCTCTCGGGGTGTCGGGATATTTGTTGAAGACCGAATTCCAGGATGAGGAATGGGGTACGTTGTTGGAAAAGCTGCGGAATGAGCTGGCAGGCGAGAGTGCGCGACCCGAGCAGATTCGTGAACGCCCTGATGAATGGAAGCGGGAATTCGGTGCGTGGTTGACTGGCTTGAGCCGGGATTTCGAGCAAAGCTTGGCCTCCCTCCTGCAATCACACTGGTCGTGGATGAACGATTCCATGCGTGTATGGCTCTTGGAAGGGATGGGCAGTGCGAACCGGGAGGAGCAGGAGCGCGCATGGGTAGCAAGTGAGCTGGAAGGCGAATGGGAATGGATTGCATGTGGCGATATCCGGTTTTTGCTGACCCCCGCAAGTACTGGCAGGCAGGTAGAATCCTTGCTCGTGGAGTGGAAGCTGGCTGGAAGGGTGACGAGTTGGGAGACAACAAGCCCGTTTGCTGGACTCGAACCGTGGATGCAGACAGTACGGATGCTCTACCAGCGCAAGGAGCGGGCGCGCAAGTACGGCGTTATTCAAGACCCGTGGCAGGAACCGATCAAGCAGGCTGTTCATTACGCACTCGATCGTCTCGATACCCCATTGACGGTCAGTGAGGTAGCTTCACAGGTGGGACTGAGCCGCAGTCATTTTAGCGTGATGTTTAAAAAGGGAGTGGGCGAGAGCTTCGGGGAGTTCCTCGACAAACGCCGGGTAAAAATGGCCCGAGCGATGCTGGATGAAACAGCTCTGTCCATTCAGGAGGTAGCAGAGCGAGTCGGTCTTCCTGACGCGAAATACTTCAGCAAGTGGTTCAAAAAATATACAGGGATGACCCCGAGCCACTACCGTTTCAAACAAAAGGAGGAGTCCAGTCGAACAATCGTCCACTCCACCGCGCAAACCTGAACGAATCGAAAAAAAGGAAACAAATTCACACACTATTGCGAACAGTTGGCGGTTTCACCGTTTTTTTCCCTTCATTAAAATAGAGAAAAATGAGGGGCAAATCTAGGGGGGATCACAGATGAAAAAGGTTGCGTCAAAATGGATGGCAGCTGGCATGGCACTTCTATTGGCCGTCGTAGCTGGTTGTTCACAAGCCCAGCCAGCAGGATCAGACGGCACGTCTAGCAACACAGGTACGACAACGCCAGCGTCGTCTGATAAAAAGGAAACGGTTACATTGCGTTTCGCGACATGGGACACGGACCAAATGCTGAAGATCCAACAAGATATCGCGAAACAATTCGAACAGAAAAATCCGGGTGTGAAGGTACAAGTAGAGGCATATGCAGATGGTTTTGATCAGAAGCTGGTAGCGGCATTCGGAGCCAAAAACCCGCCCGATGTCATGTACATGTGGGATTTCCCCACGTACCACGCCTCGCTCGAGCCATTGGATGAGTACGTAAAGAAGGACCCATCCGTGGCAATCGACGACTTTTACCAAGGCCTCCTAAACTATAATCGCTTCGATGGAAAATTGTTTGGTCTCCCAGCGGGGTTCTCGACGCGGGTCGTCTTCTACAACAAAAAGCTGTTTAACGAAGCAAATGTACCACTTCCAACAGACGACTGGACGTGGGAGGATTTCAAATCGGCAGCCAAACAGCTAACCGTTCGCGACAAGAAGCAGTACGGCTTCGCGGTTCGTTCAGAGCCGGATACGTACGATTTGCAGCAGTTCGTGTGGAGTAACGGCAGCAGCTTCATCAGTCCTGATGGAAAAACAATCGAAGGCTACATGAACAGCAAGGAAACGGCAGAAGCTCTGCAAATTTTCAGTGATTTGACGAAAGACAAGAGCGCTTTGCTCGTCGGTGGCAAAAACCAGCAGAGCGGAAATGACTTGTTCAAAGCGGGCAAGCTCGCGATGTATGACAACGGCGTATGGTCGCTCGAGTCGTACAAGAAGGGGAATGTCGACTTTGGTACGGTCGTGATGCCGCAATTCCCTGGCAAGCCTGGTAAGGGTGTCATTGCAACCTCCTCTGTATCGATCGCCAAGGATTCCAAAAACAAAGAGCTTGCGTGGGAGTTTTTGAAGTTCTTCGTTTCCAGCGATGCGATCAAGATGCGTACATCTGATTTGCCTGTCCGCATTAGTGTCGTACAAGAGAAGAAGCTCGATCAGGACCCGCTCTACGCGCCGTTCTACAAGACATTGGAGCAATCGACTGACACGCCTGCCTTCCTGTTGAATCCACATTGGAACGAAATCAACCGGAACCTTTCCGCAGCGGTCAATGCGATCATGATGGGACAAAACGCCGAGGAATTACTGAACAAGGCAGTCAAAGACTCCCAGAAATTCTTGAAATAACGGGAAGGGGTCAGGAAATTGAATACAGAGAGTGTTGTGACACATAAACAGCCTGCCATGACCGTTCAACCGAAAAAACTCAAGGGAAGGGCGTTTCTTACGCCCTATCTTTTTATCTTGCCTTGGATTCTCGGCTTTCTCGCTTTTACACTGGGACCGATGCTGTTTTCACTCGTCATGAGCTTTTTTGATTGGCCTGTCGTTGGTGAGGTTACGTTTGTCGGCGTGGACAACTACGTCAATATGTTTACGGATGATCCATTGTTTTGGCAATCGCTCTGGGTCACGATTAAATTTGCGCTGTTGTTTGTCCCGTTGAATTTGTTCATCGCGTTGTTTTTGGCCATGATGCTGAATCAGAAGGTAAAAGGCAGCGGCTTTTTCCGCACAGTGTTTTACTTGCCGAGCGTGATTTCCGGTGTGGCGCTGGCGATGATTTGGGCGTGGGTATATGACGGGGAATACGGCATTTTCAACTATTTGCTCAGTCTGGTTGGAATTACAGGTCCAGATTGGCTAAACGATACGTCGTGGGCGCTCGTTGCCATGGTGATTGCGAGCCTGTGGGGGCAGGGCTCCATGGTATTGATTTTCCTGGCGGGGCTCAAAAGTATCCCGGAGAGCTTGTATGAAGCGGCTTCGATTGATGGGGCAGGGGCGGTGCAAAAGTTTTTCCGCATTACACTGCCGATGGTCAGCCCAACGATTTTGTTCAACCTGATTATGACGATCATTAGTGCGTTCCAGCAGCTGAGTCTAGCACTCTTGCTCACGGGAGGCGGACCGTTGCAGTCGACGTATTTCTATGCCATGTACGCGTATGACAACGCCTTCAAATACTTCAAGATGGGGTATGCTTCGGCGAACTCCTGGTTTATGTTTGTGATCATTCTGGTATTGACCTTCCTCGTATTTAAAACGTCCGGCAAATGGGTGTACTACGAGGGCGACAACCGCAGGGGAGGGGAAGAAGCTTGATACGCAAAACGGTCGCTTATGCGAGCTTGATCTTTTTCTCTTTCCTGTTTCTCGCACCGTTTTACTGGATGATCTCTACTGCGCTCAAGTCGGATGATGAGATTTTGCAGTATCCACCCAAATGGATTCCAGATGTGCTGCATTGGGAGAACTTCGGGAATGCGTGGATGTCTCAGCCGTTTCATCTGTATTTGGAAAACTCGTTGACGGTGACGATCCTGACCACGATTGGCCAGTTGATTTCGTCTTCGCTGGTCGCGTACGGCTTTGCCCGGTTTACGTTTAAAGGAAGGGACTTCCTGTTCATGGTCGTTCTGGCTACGATGATGATTCCGTGGGAAGTGACGATGATCCCACTGTACATGGAGTTCAACTATCTGGGCTGGATCAACACGCTCAAGCCGTTGATTGTACCTTCGTTCTTTGGGTCAGCGTTTTATATTTTCCTCATGCGACAGTTTATTTTGACCATTCCGCGTGAGCTGGATGAAGCGGCGCGTATTGATGGTGCTGGTTCGTTTCAGATTTACGCCCGGATTATTATGCCGTTGATGATGCCTGCTCTGATTTTGGTGAGTGTATTCAACATTTTGGGCACATGGAACGACTATTTGGGTCCACTCATTTTCTTGAATGACCAAAGTCAGTACACGCTGACGCTGGGACTGGCGCAATTTAAAGGGATGTATGAAGTAGAGGCTACCGGGCTGATGGCGGTAACGTTCCTGATTTCGCTTCCGCCGTTACTCCTCTTTTTCCTCGCACAACGATATATCGTAGACAATTCAGCTGGCGTTGCCATTAAGTAAGAAGTTATCAGGTAAGGAGGGAGCTACAGTGGGGAATCGGGCGAAATGGGAAGGCTGGGCATGGTCATTTCATCAATTTGGTGAGCGATTGTTGCGGATGGCGGCAGCGCATCTCATGTGGGTGGTGTGCACGCTCTTGGGAGGCATCGTCTTTGGAATCTTCCCAGCGACAGCTGCTCTACACGACGTACTTAGCGGCAAGTGGAATGACCGTGGGCTTTTGTCCGCTTTCTGGCATGCTTTTCGCCACTACTTCTGGAGGAGCCAATGGCTTGGCGCAGGGACGGTGCTATCGGGGGCAATCCTGTGGGTCGATGTGGTGTTTTTCCTTCGAATGGGCACCCTGTGGGGGCTCTCGATTGCGGCCGTTTTTGCGGGGATTGGATTCTTGCATGCGGCTACTTCTTGCCATGCTTTTTCCCTGCTTGTTCGGAAGGATGCAGACGTGAAGCGGACGCTCAAGCAATCGTTTTGGCTAGTCGCGGCCTTTCCGTTGCATTCGCTCGTCACGATGGGAGGCTTGCTCCTTCTCTTGATTCTTTTGCTGGCGATTCCCGTTTTGCCGATCTTGTTGGGAGCGAGCCTGCCCGTCTGGTGGATGAACGCCAGAATGAGTCGTCTGCTGGAAAAGCGCGATCGTACACGGTCGACGAAGCAACCTCGAGGTGAGACATATGCAGTTTGATTTGGGAATGGTTCCTTTTAGCCGATACGGGTCGTATCTCGTACTCTCGCGTCTGGGTAACGCCAAGCGAAAAGAAGGACTATATTTGCGCAATATTCGTGGAGGAGACAACCACGATGGCGCGATTTTTCGCATAGAAATGGTAGCCGATGATGTGGCGATTCCATTTGAGACGGAGGCTACGCCAACCTTGCTGCGTCTTTACGGGGATAAAGGCGAAGTGAAGCTGTGCATGAGCGAGCCGCAGCTGGTGCAGGTACGTGGTCAAGGCGTTGGTTTGCGCCTGGTGCTCGAATCGACAGCGGCAGATTATGCGATTCAAGCTGGAGCCGGATGCTGGGAAATCAATCACTTTTCCACGGAAATTCGCTTGCGATTGACTCCGCTTGCTGGAGCGCTCGTGGTAAGCCCTACGAAGGCATCGCGGGAACAGCAAGTCGTCGTAACCTTTCTTCCCGACGAGGAAACGGGTGTATTGGAAGGCGTATGGGAGGAGTTCCATACGGTATGGAAGGAGCGCAGCTATCCTGCCTTTGCCGATGGATGGGAGCAGGTAAAAAAAGAGTACGACGAGTGGCTGGAACGGACACTCTCTGTATCTGAGGAGCATGGCGAAGGCTTGAACGAAGCAAGAGAACTCGCGGCCTACATCACCTGGTCTTGTGTGGTGAGACCTGAAGGCTATCTGCCACGGTCCGCGGTGTACATGTCCAAAAACTGGATGACGAATATCTGGAGTTGGGATCATTGCTTCAATGCGATGGCACTGACGCGAGCAAACTTGCCGCTGGCGTGGGATCAGCTCATGATATTTATCGACAGGCAGGATGAGAGTGGTGTTTTCCCCGATTTTATCAATGATCGGTATGCGTTGTGGAATTGCTGCAAGCCTCCGATTCACGGCTGGACGCTGCGCTGGATGCTGGATCGGAACGACGCGATTACAAACGAGATGCTGGAAGAGGTGTACGAGCCGCTTTGTCGATGGACCGATTGGTGGTTCCGTTACCGCGATGATGATCAGGACGGGATTCCGCAGTACAATCACGGTTATGACTGCGGTTGGGACAACAGCACGATTTTCCTCGATGGGGCGCCGATTGAAAGCCCGGATTTGCCTGCGTATTTGATTCTGCAAACGGATTTGCTGGCGGATTTGGCGAAGAGGATGGGGCGTTCGGAAGAGGCGGCGAAGTGGCAGGAAAAGGCTGAAATGACACTGCAACGTCTGCTGGAGAAGCACTGGAATGGCGAAAACTTCTTCGCGACCCAATCCGGCAGCGACCAGCCTACCCGAGGGGACAGCTTGATTCGCTATATGCCTCTCGTGCTTGGCGAAAAACTGCCGCAGGACATCCGGGCCAAGCTGATTGCGGACTTGCAGGAGCGGTTTTTGACCGAGAATGGACTGGCTACGGAGAGTCCAACCAGCTCCTTCTACCGCGCTGATGGCTACTGGCTAGGCCCGATCTGGGCGCCAGTGACGATGCTTTTGGTCGATGGATTGCGGCGAGCAGGTGAAGTAGAATTTTCTCAGGAGATTGCCAGACGTTTTTGCCGGATGGCAGCACGCAGTGGCATGGCGGAAAACTTCGATGCGCGGACAGGTGATGGTTTGAGGGACCGGGCCTTTACGTGGACGTCCAGTGTGTTTTTGATGTTGGCGCATGAGTATGTGTAAAGTAGTTTCATAGGAAAAACAAGCGGGCATGATGGATGAAAAATCGCATCATGCCCGTTGCTTGTCTACAGCACTTTACTGAGAAACGCCTTGGTTCTCTCATGCTGGGGATTGTCAAAAAGCTCGGCTGGTGTGCCTTCTTCGACGATATATCCGCCATCCATGAAAATCACGCGATCAGCTACTTCACGGGCAAAGCCCATCTCATGCGTAACCACGACCATCGTCATTCCTTCTTTGGCCAAATCCTTCATCACCTGAAGAACTTCTCCGACCATTTCCGGGTCGAGTGCAGAGGTAGGCTCGTCGAACAGCATGATGTGAGGGTCCATGGCGAGCGCACGGGTAATGGCTACGCGCTGCTGTTGACCACCAGACAACCGATCGGGGTACACGTCTCGCTTGTCCGCCAAATCTACTTTTTTGAGGAGTTGTAGCGCCTTTTGTTCATTTTGCTGGCGCTCTGAATTTTTGACATGCTTGGGCGCTAGCATGATGTTTTCCAAAACAGTGAGATGCGGGAAGAGATTGAACCGCTGAAACACCATGCCTACACGCTCTCGCAGCTTGTTAATGTCCACTTTGGGTGAAGTAACCTCCATGCCCTCAATGGTGATTTTGCCAGACGTTACTTCTTCCAACTGGTTCAGACAGCGCAGAAACGTACTTTTTCCCGAGCCGGAGGGACCAATGACACAGACAACTTCACGCTCTTGAATAGTAGTTGAGATGTCTTTTAAGACCTCCAACGGGCCAAAGCTCTTTTTCAAATTCTCTACATGAATCATTTCGCGTACCTCCTCTCAAGGGAACGGGACAGCAGACTGAGGATGTAAATCATCAGGAAATAGAAGACCGCTACTACAGCCCAAATTTCGAATGAGCGAAAGTTGCTAGAAATGATAATCTCACCACTGTTCATCAGCTCTCGGATACCGATGACCGTTAAAAGCGAGGTGTCTTTTAGCGTCACGATGAATTGGTTGACGAAAGCAGGAATCATACGGCGAACAGCCTGTGGCAAGATAACCAGGCGCATGGCTTTTCCGTGCGAGAGTCCCAGGGAACGAGCAGCTTCCATCTGTCCTTTATCGATGGAGAGAATCCCTCCGCGAAAAATTTCAGCCAGGTACGCTCCGGCATTGAGGCTGAGCGCAAGAATACCTGCGGTTGTCTCTGGAATTTTGATATCAAGGACAGGCGGCAAACCAAAATAAATAAAGAAGATTTGAACCAACAGCGGTGTGCCGCGGAGAAAGTCAACGTAAGCGGTTGCAATACCGCGGAGTATTTTGGAGCGGCTTGTGCTCATTAACCCAAAAAGCAATCCGATTAAGAGAGCGAAAAACAGGGAAATGACCGTTATTTTTAACGTGACCACAGAGCCTTGGGCCAAGACAGGAAGAGCATCGACAATGACATCCCAACTACTGCTCATTTGGACAACTCCATTCTTTCTAAGTTGAAAAAAAGGCGCGTCTTGCGCCTTTTACTTTTTCGTGCTCAAGTATGTGTTGATGATTTCGTCGTATTTCCCGTTCTCTTTCAGCTTCTTCAGACCGGAGTTGAGTTTGTCCTGCAGCTCTTTGTTCCCTTTTAAAACCGCGATGCCGTAGTGGTCACCATTGAGACGATCACCTACAATTTTCAGCTTGGAAGCAGGGTCTACCGTAATTTTATAAGAGATGACCGGATAGTCCTCGATGGTTACATCTGCGTTGCCGTTTTGAACCTCTTGGAACATGGAAGGGCTATCGTCGAAGTATTTGACAGTCGCTCCGTACTTTTTACCGAGCTCATCAGCAAAGGTCGCGCCAGTCGTGCCTTTTTTGATCGCAATCGTTTTGCCAGCCAAATCTGCCTCTCCATTGATCGTTGTGTTGTCCTCACGTACGACCAGGGAAAGACCTGCTTGATAGTAAGGTTCAGAGAAATCCAAAATTTCTTTGCGCTTATCATTGATGCTGATCCCCGCAATGGCACCGTCCAATTGCTTCGCTTGAACAGCTGGAATGATTCCTTTGAAGTCCATCGGCTTAATTTCTACCTCAAAGCCTTCTTCTTTAGCGATCGCATTGATCAGATCGATGTCAATTCCCACGTATTTTCCGTCTTTTTCAAATTCAAAGGGAGGGTATGTTGCATCTGTACCAAACACGTACTTTTTTGCACCGGATTGCCCAGATGTTGAGGCAGCCTGATCTGTGCCAGTGCCACACGCACTTACCGTAAGTGCCAACAAACCAGAAACCACAGCAAGCATTAGTTTTCTCATAAATTACCCCCAAGTATATTTATATTAGATATGATATGGACATGAATATATTAATATAGAAAAGTCTGCAAAGTCAAAACAAACCGAAAGTAATTATTATCCATAATTGTATGAATGATATCATGGTTAGATAACAGAAAAGACTTTTTATACCTGCTATAATGGTAGGAAATGTATACAAGGGATGGGAAAAACGATGAAGCATGTCACCATATTGATCGCCGACGATGAAGCGGAGATTGCGGAGCTCGTTGCCTTGCATGTGAAAAAAGAAGGTTACCATACAATTATTGCAGCGGATGGAAAGGAAGCCCTCCAAGCTGTGCAGACGCATTCGATTGATTTGGCGATTCTCGATATTATGATGCCTGGGCTGGATGGCTATGAGGTCACCCGTCTCATTCGCGAACAACACAATATGCCGATTATCTTTTTGAGTGCCAAGACCTCTGATCTGGATAAAATTTCGGGATTGGTGATGGGCGCAGATGATTATATGACCAAGCCATTCAACCCAATGGAATTGGTCGCTCGTGTGAATGCCCAGCTGCGACGCTTTAAGCAGCTGAACCAACCGGCAGTAGCAGTAGCGAGTAACAAGGTGGTAGAGGCAGGTGGACTTATCATTTATCCCGAGCAGCGAACCGTGAGCCTGTACGGAGAAACGATTGAGTTAACGCCGAAAGAGTTTGATATTCTCTACCTGCTGGCCAGCTATCCAAAGAAGGTGTTTAGCGCGGATAATATTTTCCAGCAGGTGTGGGGCGAAGCGTACTATGAAGGCTGCAATACAGTCATGGTGCACATTCGCACCTTGCGAAAGAAGCTGGGAGAAGAAAAAACCAAAAACAAGTGGATCAAAACGGTCTGGGGCGTCGGGTATTCATTCCATGGATAGCATGATACGAAGCTTTCGGTTCCAAATGGTCAAGCTATTGGGCATAAGTCTGCTTCTATCTGGTTCGGTTACCTATGTGATCTTTAAAGCGCTACAGTTTTACTATCGATCACAGGTGAAAATGGAAAGCATTTTAGCGCCGATTCGTCATTTTATGCGAGAAATAGGGGACATTTACTTCTTTCTGATTATTTTTGTTCCACTCGCCATACTGTTTTTCTTCTTGCTAACCAAACGGTATGCCGTCTACTTTCAGGAGATTTCCAGAGGAATTCATCATCTTGCAAACGGCGACTTTACCCATCATGTTCAAATACCGTCAAACGATGAGTTTGGAGATATTGCCAAGGACATCAATCTGGCGGGTGAAAAATTGCAGGAAGCGGTACAAAGAGGAGATTTTGCCGAAAGCAGCAAGGATCAGTTGGTTTTAAACCTGGCGCATGACCTGCGGACGCCACTGACTTCTGTTTTAGGGTATTTGGACATCATTTTGCGGAACGAGCAGTTAACGGTGGAACAAGCCCGACATTACACGAATATTGCTTTTACCAAGTCGCAGCGTTTGGAAAAGCTGATTGATGAGCTCTTCGAAATTACGAGAATGAACTATGGCATGCTCACCATCCAACAGAACCTGATTGACCTGAGTGAACTGCTCATGCAGTTAAACGAAGAGCTATATCCTTCCTTGGAGAAAAATCAGTTGGAAACGAGAATGAATGTGGCCTCACGATTGACGGTTTGCGGGGATGGCGAGCTCTTGGCACGCGTTTTCGAGAACATCATGACAAATGCCATCCGTTACGGGCACGATGGTCAGTTTGTTGATATCAACGGTTTTCTTGCGGGTGACGAGGTCGTTGTGCAGATTATCAATTATGGTCACGAGATTCCCCCGGAAGATCTGCCGCATCTTTTCGAGGTGTTTTATACAGGTGACAAGGCCCGAAGCCATCAAAACGGAAGTACAGGTCTCGGGCTATTTATCGCCAAAAATATCGTCGAGCGCCACCAAGGGACGATTTCTGCGCAGAGCAATTTGATCCGCACCGTTTTTGAAATACGCTTACCTTACGAACAGACTCCCTCACTTTAAAAAAATTTAAGGATTACCCCACTTTTTCTTTTAAAAGTTTTCCTTATCCTGATCGGGTGACGAGCCAGGGTGGAACCTAATAGAAAAAGTGGGGTTTTTTGATTGGCTAATAATGATCGGTGTTTAAAGTTTTTGGGGAGGTAAGGAATATGAAAAAACGTTTGTGGATCTGGCTGGGGGTAGGCGTGCTTGCCGCTGGGCTTGGCGGCTATGCGGCTTCTTCGGGCGAAAAGAAGAGTGGCGTTCCTGTCACGTTATCAACGGTGGTAACGGCTGACTTGGAAAGCACGATTTTGACGTCGGGCATGGTCAAAGTACGAAATGAACAGACATTGTTCGCCAACTATGCAGGCGAACTGCGGAATTTCTCCATCAAGGAGGGAGACAAAGTGACGAAAGGGCAGGTGATCGGCAATATCGACATGTCCGATGTCAGCAATGAAATCATGGATATCGAGGCGCAAATCACCATTCAGGAAGCGAATATCGCAAGGCTCTCCAAAGGTGTGGAGCCTGAGGAAGTCACGAAAATGCAGGAGCAGCTTTCCCAGCATGAACGGGAATACCAAACGGCATTAAAAGATTACCAGCGAACGCAATCGCTGTTTACCGCAGGCGTGTCTACCCAACAGGCTGTAGAAGAGGCGAAGCAAAAGCTACAGACCGCGGAATCAAGAGTAAAGGTCGCGAAGCAAGACTTACTTTTGAAGCAAAAAGGGCCAGACAAGGCAGAGATTCGCTCCTACGAGGCACAAATTCAAAAGCTGAATTTGGAAAAAGCAAAATATGAAAAGCAACGTGTGCAAAGCAGTATCGTGTCTCCGATTGACGGGACGGTGCTCTCCATGAAGGTGAAACAAGGGAAGTACCTAAGTAAAGGCGAGGAAATTCTCACGGTTGGAGATACAAATGATGTTATGGTCGAAGCAGCAGTCGGAGAAACTGACTTGCGTAAAATCAAAATCGGACAGGATGCGGTGGTCTCAGGCATTTCCTTAGGCGGAGAACAGTTGCAAGGTAAGGTGTCGCGCATATCCCCTATGGCTGTAACCAGCAAAGAGCCGGGTGGAGAGAGTACGGGAGTGCCGGTCGCTGTCCATCTAAATGAGACGAGGGAGTATTTGAAGCCAGGTTTTCACGTGGATGTGAACATCGTCCTGCAAAAAGCAGCAAACGCCATGCAAGTCCCCATTGAGGCAGTCGTGACGGATCAAGATGGATCTTCTTTTGTCTGGGTAGCGGAAAATGGCAAGGCCAAGAAGAAAAAAGTGACGACTGGAATTGAAAGTGAATTGTTTATCCAAATTGAAAGCGGATTGGATGGCAGTGAAGAATTGGTAGCGAATCCACCGGAAACCTTGCAAGAAAATGAAGTGATCTTCCAAGCATCTCCCGAAGAGTTTGCGGAGTAAAGGAGGATACATATGCTGAACATTGAGGGGTTAACCAAACAGTACAAGACGGATGAGCTGGAGCTGTTCGCTTTGCAAAATATCAATATCCACGTGGCTCAAGGTGAATTCGTGGCGATCGTGGGACCTTCTGGTTCCGGAAAATCGACGTTTATGAACATGCTGGGTTGTCTGGATCGGCCAACCACGGGTACGTATGTCTTGGATGGGATTGATGTTACGAAGTTGAAGGATAGTGGGCTGGCGCAGGTACGCAATCAAAAAATCGGTTTTGTCTTTCAATCGTTTCATCTGTTGCCACGTGCTACTTCGCTGCGAAACGTAGAGTTGCCGATGATGTATGCGGGCGTCGGCATGACAGAACGCAAAAAAAGAGCGAAAGCGGCGTTGCAGCGTGTCGGACTTGCCCAGCGTATGGATCATAAACCAACGCAGCTGTCCGGTGGTCAAAGACAGCGGGTAGCCATTGCCAGAGCTTTGGTCAACCAGCCTGCGATTTTACTTGCTGACGAGCCGACAGGGAATCTGGACAGTCGTTCCAGCATTGAGATCATGGCGATTTTTCAGGAGTTGCATGCGCAAGGGGTAACGATTCTGCTCGTCACGCACGAGGCGGATATCGCTCAGCATGCCGAGCGCGTCATTACGTTTCGAGATGGTCATATCATCCGAGATGAGCGAGTGGAGAATCGTTTGTTTGCTACTCCGTCCGAGGAGGTGATCCTCACGTGAATTTACTCGAAAGCTTTCGTACGGCTCTGGAAGGGATTGGGACAAATAAGCTCCGAGCTACCTTGACGATGTCTGGGATCATCATCGGAATCATGTCTGTTATTGCTGTATTTACACTAGGAAACGGCAGTCAGCAGGCCTATACCGATCAGTTGGAGAAGCTGGGTGCTACTAATTTCAGCGTTACTATTTGGTGGGGCCAAGGAAGCAAGATTACTGATTTGACAGTGGAGGATGCTTATGCACTTCCCCAACAATCGCCCTACATTGAAGCGGCCGTGCCGTTCTTAGATCTTTTTGGAACGATTCGAGGCCCAAAAAAGGGGAAGGACGCATATATACAAGGAACAAATGAGGATCTGTTAAAGGTTCAACCCAACTTGAAAATTGTTGCAGGCAGATATTTTACTGCGAAGGAAGTAAGAGAGGGGAAGCCGGTTATCGTTTTAACCGAAAAGCTAGCGGCAGGGCTTTTCGGACGTGAAGACCCGATTGGCAAGCGTTTGACTTACCAAACAGCATCAGTCATCGTTATTGGCGTGGTAAGGGAAGCCAAGCTGATGATTGACGCTGGTCGATCCGAGGGTGCCTATGTGCCGATTACCTTTCTGCACAATATGGACGGGCTCAAATACGTTCAAACGATAACCGTAAAAGCCAAGTCGAAGGAAACAATGGAAGCAGCCAAGAGGCAGACAGAGAAATACTTAAACCGCAGGCACGATCGCGAAAACTATTACCAAATCGATAGTATCGAGAACGCACTGGGGGAGATGGATTCCTTTTCCGGTACGCTCACCACGATTTTTAGTGTCGCAGCCGGGATTGCGCTGTTTGTCGGTGGAATTGGCGTCATGAACATCATGCTCGTTTCCGTCACGGAGCGGACGCGGGAAATCGGCATTCGCAAAGCGTTAGGGGCGCGTTACGGAGATATTATGCTGCAGTTTTTGATCGAGTCGATGATCGTCTGCCTGATTGGTGGAACGATTGGCGTGCTGCTCGGCATCGGGACAGCCATGTTTGCCTCGCAATATGTCGATGTGCCGCCGTTATTATCGTGGGAAAGTATCGTAATCGCTTTTGGGTTTTCCAGTGCCATCGGTATTTTCTTTGGGCTCTATCCGGCTCATAAGGCGGCGAGGCTCAATCCGATTGACGCGTTGCGATATGAGTGAGGAACGAAAAAGAAATGACTAGCAGAAATCGCTGCTAGTCATTTTTCTAACGTATAGGAATTTATAAAATAAATTCCGGAGCGCATGGAAACTTTCCGCTAAAACGCGGTCGCTCCTCCTTGTAAAGGCCTCGATAGAGGTTTTCTTATTAGTCCCGAACCGATTTTAATGCCGTTGACCAACTAATCACTTGATTTAACATGTCGTTTACATGTGGGGTGTGCAATTCGGATGGTTTAAAAACAGTGTAATTTTCAAAATCCGTAAAAAGATTGAAGGCAGGTTGTGTACGGACGTCGGCAACCTGCAATTCCCCCAGGATTCCCCGTAAGTGCTCAGCTGCACGAGTTCCGCCTGATGAACCGTAGCTGACGATACCAGCCGCCTTGTTGTACCATTCCTTGCGGGCGAGGTCGAGTGCGTTTTTTAATACCCCTGTGATGCTGTGGTTGTATTCGGCGGTAACGAATACAAATCCATCCAGGCTGGATAGCTTTGCCGCCCATGCGGCTACTTGTTGCTCACCACTGGGATCGCCAAAGAACGGTAAGTGAAAGTCCGCAATATCAACGATTTCATACGCTGCATCTCCTCGTTGATCGGCAACTCCTTTGAGCCACGCACCTACTTGGGGACTGACTCGGCCTGGGCGAGAGCTGCCCAGAATAATCCCGATTGTTAAGCTAGAAGTACTCATGGTTCGTTCCTCCTTATGCGGCTTAGTTTAATGGTAGTTCCTTGGATCAAACATTATGCTTCAAAAAAGGCCCCAACTGTAAAACTCAGTTGCGGCCTCGGAGTCCTATGAGTAATGAATCGAAAGAAAGTTCCAGTAAAATAAATAGCCAGTATACAGGATGGAGAGTAACGCTGTTGCGCTATTCGCTACCTTCCAGCGATCCCGTTCCTTGGCTGTTCCGATTCGCAGGAGCAAATAAGCAGCGGCGGCCAACGAAACAATCGGCAGGGATGCGACAACGACTTGGTAGAAGGCCGGGTAGCCATAGACAAGCTCTGCGTTTGCATAGGTGAATTGGATGATAAAAAACAAGCTATGAAGCAGAGCCATAATCGGAACGATTTTCGAAATAGCGTGCGATTGTTTGCGCCATTTGCGTAGCCCGAAACGAGCGATCCAGACGAGCGAAAGAAGGATGAACACGATTCCGGGAATCACATACAGAGCCAAGAGAACAGGCGGACTTTCGATGAAGGAGATACGAGGGAGCGAAAAGTTCATCGGTCCTGTCATATAAAATTTCCCTTGTTCCTCGTGAAAATATAGCTGTTCCTCACCGTCGATCTCTTGAAAGAAATGCTCGTCTACCTGCGCAAACTTTTTCTCAAGGGATTGCTGTCCTTCATTCTGGAATAAACCAGTCACGGATATCGTCTGCCCATCCAATGCCTTCACTGTGTACGGGTAGCTACTGAGCAGACGAAGCCCTTTGCCCCAGCCATTCTCGGGCGTCAGGGTAAGCAGATATTGACCTTCCAGCTTTTTTATTTCGTCTATGGTTCCATCAATAGGAGTTAGGGGCTTGCGGACTTGCTCTGTCAGTAGCTTGTCGGTAAACGCGTTCACGACATTGCTGTGCAGCTCCAAGCCCGGATGCGTGGCGTTCACCGTAAGGAAGATGCCGATTGATTCTGAGGGAATCAACACCATTTTCGAGATAAAGCCATCAATCCCACCGTTTGCCCATAGGGTAGGAATGCCGTTTTTCGTCTCTCCTTTAAAAAAGCCGTAGCCGATTCCGTACATGCGCTTATGGGCGGCGAATTGCTGGGCATGCATAAGCTGGACAGTTTCTGGTTTGAGCAGAGATGTGCCATTATAGCTGCCGCCAGAAAGATGGGCGATCATATAGGGGGCGAAGTCGACTGGTGTCATGTTAGCGGCACCACTCCCTGGGAAAATAATCCCTGAGTAAGGAATCGTTTGATAGCCGTTTCCGTCGTAATAATAGCTTTTAGCCAAGTTGCTCCTGTCCTGTGGGAGATACAATTCGGCGGAATCCATACCTAGCGGGCGGAAGATATTCTCCCGCATATAGTCATGCAAAGATTGACCGGAAGCTTGTTCGACTACACTTCCTAACAATCCGGTGCCCGCATTGCTGTATTGAAATTTGCTGCCTGGCGTGAAAATCGTCTCTTGCATCTGAAGCGTTTCATTTACGGTTTCGGTCGAGAATTCCGGTATCACACTCTGGCGGTTATCTCTTTTATAAATCTTTTCATCTATGCCAGCTGTATGTGTGAGCAGGTGGTGGAGTGTGATCGGGCCGTAACGATTATTGGTAATTTTGTAGTCTTTTAGGACGGTATTCAAATCTTCGCGCAAGGAAAGCTTGCCTTTTTCCACGAGCTGCATCGTTGCAGTAGCAGTAAACGACTTGGTCACGGAACCGATTCGAAACACCGTACGCTCAGGATCAACCGGGATTTGCTGTTCCACGTCGGCAAAACCATAGCCTTTTTTAAAAATGATGCGATCTCCCTGGGTAATGACAATTGCCGCGCCCGGGATATGCAAGTCGTTCATTTCATTTTTCATGAGAGGATCAACAACTTGCTCGATGGAAGGAGCAGTAAGCGGCGAGCGAGCGTTGACCACAGATAGGGGCTGTATCAGCATGAGGCAGGATACGAGCAGAACGGAAAACCAATTTCGTAGAGCAAATAATGTCATGTTCATCACCTTTCGCGTTTTGCGTCCGTCAATTGTTGTAAGCCAGCGACAGGGATGAGTATAGGGCGATGAGTGTCACGGTGAGAAGTAACGGAATGTCATTGTTTATCGTGATAGTAGCTGGGCGTCATCTGAGAATATAATGGAGAGAAAGTTTGGGTGTAGATGAGGTGTGCCAATTGCTTGCATTTGTTAAACGATGGTTATGGGTCGACTGGATGATCTTCATCATCCACTTTATGTGGGGATTGACGATTATTCTCGGCTTTGTCCGCCATCACGATCAATTGCCCTATCCGATAGTGATGACATGGATCGTTTTGTTCTTCGTGCTTGTCGTCCCCAGTTGTTTGCGTCGATACTCTCGTAACCTATATTTGTTCGCTGAGATTATAGTGAGTGGAAGCTTGTGTATTGCCTTGAACTTCTTTTTTGAAGGAGTAAGATGGCAGTTCATCCCCATCGCTTTTCTCATCGGATATCACAGTGTGGAACGATCTTATCGCTGGACGGGACCATTGGCGATTTTGGCGATTCCGTTTCTTGTGGGCGAGGCAATTGGGTTTGATTTCGATCCTATAGCCGTAAGCGATCTAATTGTGTACCATTTCGCGGCATATGCGCTTGGTTTTGCCTTTCAATTGCTTAGCCGTATGCACAAGCAAGGCCTGATTATTCAACACCAGAACCAAATCTTGGAGCAATACACCTCCCAAGTGGAGGAAATCACGCTGCTGGAAGAACGGAACAAAATGTCCAGAGAGCTGCATGATACGATTGGACACACGATGACATCACTCATTATGGGGATGGAGATGCTTCGGTCTAAAATACCGGATGCGGAGGCTAGTCGGCTGGACATGCTTTTGCAGATGGCCCGACAAGGTTTGGACGAGTCCAGAGGGATTTTCCATAAGTGGGCTCAGAATGGCTATGAATCTACTACGACCATGGAGTCCGCCTTCGTTGAACTGATCGAGCAATTTCAAGTGGCTACAGGGGTGTCCGTCAAGCTGCGTATGTACGGCGCTGAGTATGCATTGAGCCGGTCCATGAAGCTGACTTTGTACCGCTGCTTGCAAGAGACGCTGACCAATGCTGTGCGACACGGAAAAGCATCACAAATTCAAGTGGGACTTTACTTTGAAGAAGCCCAGATCCGATTGCAGGTCGAAGATAATGGAGAAGGAAATGGGGCGATCGAATTCGGATTTGGTTTGCAATCGATGAAGGAAAGGCTGGAAGCTCTTCAGGGACGATTATCGATCCATTGTATGGACGAAGGAGGTGTGACGGTCATTTGTAGTCTGCCAGCTAAGCAGGCTGTACAAAGTGTAGGCATACGTATCCTGATCGTCGATGATCAGCCCATTGTGAGGGAAAGCTTGCAGCTCGTTTTACAGAATCAGCAAGATTTGCAGGTGGTCGGGATCGCAGAAAACGGCTTGATGGCACTGGACATTATTCCAAAGGAAAAGCCCGACGTCGTACTTTTGGACGTTCAAATGCCTGTTATGGACGGGGCGAAGACACTACAAGCGATACGTGAACGGTGGCCGGATATGCGTGTCATTATGTTAACGACCTTCGAAGAAACAGCCCTTGCAGCAGAAACGCTAGGGAGAGGCGCGAATGGCTACTTGTTAAAATCGGTTAGTCCGGTCGAGCTCGTAGAGGCGATACGAGTTGTTCATCAGGGTGAAGCGTTGATTAACCATAAGATTGCGGATGTCCTTTTCAAAGAAATGCGCTTGCAGCAAGAAGAGCTGATTGGACTTCGCCAAAAGCAAGGACGCGAGTGTCCCTATGGGTTGACCGAACGGGAAAGGGGCATACTGGCCTCGTTAGTAGAGGGGCTTCGCATGAAAACAATCGCGGAGAAAATCTTTCTTTCTGAAGGAACGGTACGCAATTGCACCACAGTGATTTATGCAAAACTGGGTGTAAAAAATCGCGAAGAGGCCGTTAAAAAAACACGGGACGAAGGGCTTACTGGTTAGATGGCCAGATTTTCAGGCTAGTTATGGTAGAATGGACAGTATCGAATGGAGGTTATATCAAAGATGAGTCAATTGCCAAATTGCCCAAAATGCCAGTCAGAATACACGTACGAGGATGGAAGCTCCTTGGTATGCCCGGAATGCAGCCATGAGTGGACTTTGCAAGCAGAAAGCGACAACGGTGAAGATAACAAGGTCATCAAGGATGCGAATGGGAACGTCTTGAACGATGGCGACACCGTAACCGTCATTAAAGACCTCAAGGTTAAAGGGACTTCATTGGTCGTGAAGATCGGGACAAAAGTTAAAAATATTCGTTTGGTTGAGGGAGACCATGATATCGACTGCAAAATCGATGGTTTTGGTCCAATGAAATTGAAATCGGAATTTGTGAAAAAGGTGTAAGCCGAGAATGTAACGGATAGGAAAAAGCTGACTGCATGGTAGATTGCAGTCAGCTTTTTGCATAAAGGCAAGGTCTTGTTAGGTGAGACGATGAATGGACCAGACGATGCCCTGGCCGTCTCCACCTAAGTTGAGGTCGATGGTCAATCCATTGGCAACATAGAACAAACCGAGTGTATCACCTGAATTGAGTTGAACGTCACCTACGAGTGTGATGGTCCCAGCACCCAGAATAGCTCTCAATGTGAGTACGAGAGCAATGTTTACGTTGAGAATTGGGAAATCACCGATAATGAGACTTGTTGCAGTAGGGGTGATTCTCTGTACTTCAAATGCAGGGGTGATTTCTGGGCCTAAATTATCGGTAATGGCCGTGGTCGTTTTATAATTAATGGTTGCTTTTATGGCGTAAGTTCCAGTCGCTGGTACTGTATAAGTGCCAGTTAGCGGATTGAAACTTGGACTGCCATAATAGGGGCTGGCTGTTGACCAGTCAACTAATTGAGAAGATTCGTTAAGGGTCACCGTTGATAAGAAGGCTGAGAAGTTTTCAGTGGTGAAAGCAGGTCCAGTCGCGCCCGTGGCCCCAGTCGCTCCCGTTTCTCCAGTGGCACCCGTAGCTCCAGTAATACCCACGCCCGTGGCTCCTGTCGCGCCCGTGGCTCCAGTAATACCAACGCCCGTAGCTCCTGTGACGCCCGTAGCGCCCGTTATGCCACCTGTGCTGCTGGATGGAACAGACAGGATGTTTTCCAGTTTCGATTGCAAGCGCATTTCTTTTTTTGCAACGTCTTGCAAGGTTTGGCGAACGCTTGCATTCACCAGAAGGAGATCGCTTACCGAAGCAGGAACAGTCAAGCCTGGTAGTGTACCAATGGCATATTCCAATTTTTCTGCTTCTGCATTCATTATATGCCCGAGGCTGAGCTCTTCGATGGCGATGGAAGTAAGGAGGAGATTGATAGCATCGTCTCTCGTTACAGTAATGGTGGGAGTAATATTGGGAATATAGGCTTGAGACATGGCATTCATCCTTCCTGTTACATTCAAAAACTTATTACTATGCTATGAGGCTTTATCTGTGTGCGTGCCTGGCTGTATGGAAACAGAAAAAAGCCAATCTGGTTTCCAGATTGACCTTTGTGTTTACCGGTAAGCACCGTGCTCATCAAAAAATAGACCACCATTGCTTCTGGCATGTATACCTTCACCCACAGGGTGGGTAACTTTTTCATGATCACGAGGGGAATCAGGTCAGAGACTCAAAATACCTTTTGTTGTAGAGAATGCTAGGGTGAGTGGGGTTGTAGGAGTAGGCAATATCATTGTGGTGACGTGATTTCTCGTTATCCCCGATTTGAGAATAGCATAAGCAGAGTTGCAGATGAGGTAGCCAGGTCCAGGCAACGTGGTCGATGTGTGCGAGCTTTTCAGCAGGTCGCTCTACTTTCGTTGCAAGATCATACCAAAAAATGGCCAGCAGCCAATTTTTATCTTCGACATGAATGGCTCCAATCTGGCAGCACGCTTCCGCCCGTGGGCGATCGTAGTTGAACGTACGATATAGCGACGACAAAACATTTTGTCTCTCGTAGAGGTGGGAATAGCAACTCGCCAACTTCAAGCAAGCGTTAATGTTGTCCTCTACCCAGCCTTGTTGGGTGTTCAGGAACTTCGTATAAAAAGTAATGGCCTCTTCATAATACTGATTGTCGCGTAATTCATTCGCATAATAGTATAAGTCCCGTGGAGAGAATTCTTCCCCTTTGGCATCCCTGCGTCGATAGATTTGCAGATTGCGGTCCGTGTATTCCTTTTGCTTGTTATGCGTGATGGATATGTCACTGTTGATGATGTTTCCGCTCACTTCCAAATACTCATGGACGGGTCCGATCCAGCGAAAACCGCGGTCCCGTTTTACGAGGCGATTGCGGCGAATGCTGTATGCCACATTTCCATTGCTGTCTACAGAAAGGTTGTAGTTCATCGTCACACTGTCGATGCTGTAATTCAATGTAAACTTCAACTCGAGGAAGAGCTGGCGGTCTTTTTCCAGAAGGATATCGTCTGCATCCAGCCACAAAATATAAGGGCATGTTGCCTTGCTGAATGCATAGTTGCGTGCAGCTGAAAAATCATCAATCCACTCGAAATCATAAATGGTGCAGCCATAGTTAGACGCGATTTCTTTCGTGCCGTCGGTTGAACCCGTGTCGACGATAATGATTTCATCGACGAGATCCGCAACGGTGGATAGGCAACGCTCAAGAGCGTCTTCTTCATTTTTAACGATCATGCATAAGCTGATAGAAATCTGATTTGCTTTCCCCGCTGTCATGCCATTTTTTTTGCGATACGCGCTCACTCCTGCCAGATCCGACTGACGGTAGATGTGGTACCCAGGAAGGTGTGTATCCACATGCAAAGAAAAGCCCATAGCTACAGCCCGAACGCAAAAATGCCGATCTTCTCCCCAGAACGACAAGTTCGCTATTCGTTTAAAATTGACGCCTGCCTCCAAGACCTTTCGATGGATTAACGTGCATGCACCGAGGCCTCCTACCTCATACACCCCCGGCTTACGCAGCATCTCTAAAAAGTTTTGGTTCTCCACTGATTCGGACGCGCCTTCGCGTGTCAGTGTGTATTGATCCATCAGCCAAACTTGAGGAAGCTCAATCGAATCAGGCTGCCAGCGTGTCCAGTAAATGTTGGAGATAATATCTTTATTGGCTTGCAGCAATTGTTGCAGGGTGTGAGGGTGTAAAACGAGATCGGAATCGATCAAAAACAGGTAATCGAAACCCTCTTTGAGCGCATAGGAGATAATCGTATCTTTCATTTGCGCTACTTTCCAAATATTTCGTTCCGTCCAATAATGAGTCATTTCATGACGGACATACGTATCATCGTCTGTGTTTTTGAGGATGACGGTTCGTTTGTTCTCGTTCTCGAAATCGGCCAAGAGTGTACTGGATAGTGGGTCTTTGTTATCGTCAATGAACATGTAATGAACCAGTTCGTTTTTGGTAGTCAGCTCCGTGAGGGATAGAAGGAATTCCTCCAAAATGATCGGGAATTGCTGGATGGGACTACCGATTAAAATACGTTTTTTACCCATGGTACACCCCCATACATAGCCTGTGTTCAAGTGGTTGCCGCAGGTTTGCTGAATAGCAGTAAACCATTGTCCACTTTTGCGACAATTCGCTTCTCTTGCTGTAGTTCTTTTAAATAAGAGCGGATGATCGAGGTAGTCAAACCGTAGCGGTGCAAGTCATCTTCAAACCCATACTTTTGCATGACCTTTTGGACTACTTGTTCGAGAGTGCGTGGCTGCTCATGAATCCATGCTTCAAGAAAAGCAGAGGTGTCTTTTAGTAGGGTGAGATGCTTGTTAATTAACCCCGTGACTGTCTTATAGGGTCCGCCATGGTACAGCACATAAGCGTTCAATTTCATCATCGAGAGCTTCTTGAAGCTTCTTCTGGCAGCCCTCAGATCGTTAAAAAAAAGGAGCTCCTGCTTGTTCAATGTTTTGGCGCCAAACAAGGCATCGCCGCAGTACAGGACATGATCAGGGGTAATAATGCCGACCATTCCCGGCGAATGCCCAGGCAAGGAGACGATTTTAAATGGAATGGTATGGACGTGAAAGATACCATCGGTGGATGGCAGATAATCCGTTACGAGTGCACGTATATTCTCATTGTTTTCATCAGGCTTCGTATCAGAATCTCCACCTGCGTCGAATGCCAAAGGCTCGAGATGTGGATTTTCAATGAGATAGGATGCCAGATGTGTCGCATAGATGCGGAGGTTGGGGAACCTTTTTTTCAAATAGGGATTGCCACCGTGGTTAACAGCGTGACCATGTGTATGAACAACGGCAATGATTTGATACCCTCGTTCGCTGATTCTCGTGCATACTTTCTCGATGACCGTGGCATTCGGTCCGCTATCCATGAAAACAGCAGTTTTGCTGGATCTATCCAAATAAACTCCGATCCCGTATTTACCGGAGACCACATAACTGTTGCCGGACACTTCGATCAATTCCAAACGATCCATATCCCTTACTCCTTCATTAAATTCAGGTTCATATGTGGATGACCTTGGTGACATTGCCGATACGTACCTTTACGGAGTTGGGTACAAAGGGAGGCTTTTTAGGTGCAGACTCTTGCTTTGCGAGCATTTTTTTCTGGCCACGCACTTTTACCATGTTTGTTACAGGCTTGGGACGCCTGGATTTGCGTTTGTTTTTATCGGGAGTAGGGACGGAGGCAGCCTGTGCTAATAATGGGGGTTTTAGACGTACTGATTTCCGGTTGTTGGCTGTATCGATGCGTGCGTTGTTTGCGAGCAATGGAGGGGTTGGGGCAGGCATAGGTGGGACGTCAGTGGTTTTCGGTTGCTCACCTGAATCTAGCTGTACAGGTTCGTGATCTGGAATATCTCCTTCCAGCTCCAATTGCATCGGTTCGTCGCAGGGGGAATCCTCTTCTGGTTCTATTTCTATCGAGTAGAAAGCTTGTAATTGCCGCAGATGATTTTCTATCAAGGTGGTGGTTTGCTTATGTGGAAACCTCCATGTCTTTACCACTTCCGATAACTGAGCTATCGCAGCAAGGACAGGAGTGTGCATTTCACTAGTGGAATGCGATTCAAAAAGGAAGCTGTGAGCAATCTGCTTATTATGTATGTGGGTATGCAGTCTGACGAGCAGATTGATCATCGTCGATATTTGGTAGCCAAACAGCATGAGCTCATAATCTTTGGCATGATGAAAGCGAGATTCCAATCCTTTGATCAACTGGACGATGGAATAGGTCAGCTTTAGAACGGTTTGGTCATCGATACCTTTGTTCTTCATGGCAATTGACCTCGAATTCCTGAAATGATCAATCGTTAATAGTCGATGGTGAAGTCGTCATCCGATTCATCCCCGAAATTGGATGCTTCCATCTCAAAATTTGATTTAAGCGCCACAGGGTACATGTGAATGGCTGCATCCAGCTTTTTTAACAAAAGCCACTCAGCCATCAGCACCGAATCCAGAATCGAAATGACTGTACGATTAAAGGTGATAATTTCATCATTGGAGGGGTTGTTGGGGAAGTCCAGATTTTTGCCAACGAAAGCAAGGGCTTTGTCAGCTTCGGCGTTTAGCAATCTGGACAAGGCTTCTTCCTCTAGGGCAATCGATTGCAGCAAATGACTCAGAGCTTCTTCGCGCGTAGGCACATCATATGAAGGAACTTTATCTTGTAAGGTCATCATCATCCCTCTTCAGTAAAATTAGGATCCCATGAAAAGCAGTGTAAGTAGTAAGGGTTATTCTTTGAAGCAAGAAAGGTCGGGGATGTTAGGGGCGTCAGGCAAGTCATCGTGATTATGCTCATGATTATGCATCTGCTCCAGCTTGATAATATCCTCCAGCCTGAATTGTAGGAGCATCTCGGTCTTGATGACATTGCGCAGCATTCGTTCTACGCTGTTGTTTAAGGCAAGCGCATCATTGAGCGAGAGCGATTGCTCCTTCACGATCCTTTGGATCTTTTCCCCCTCTGTATTAATAATGTGAGAAAGTCCGATTTCCTCCAGCGCAATGGAGGTGAGAAGCAGATTTAATACTTCGTTTCGTTTCAATATGATTTCCGGTGTTATATTGGGGACCGTGGGCATTGACATCGTTATCCACATCCTTTGTTTGTATGGCTTTGTATACCTACAAAATAAGACTAGCCCAATGAAGAAGGCGATCTGCTTCCCTTTATTTGCACAGAACGCCTTCGGCCAAGTTTCTTGCAACAAAAACGATAGGATCGTCATAGGATCGCGTGATTGATAGTGAAGAAATGGAAACTTCCTCGCAGTACATGTTATGTATCCGCGATCTTAATATGACAACTTAATCGTATTGATTGGATAACGAGGTAGAGGTGCTCGGGATAATGCTAACAGTGTAATATTTGGAATGGTTGCTTGAGACATACTCATCACCTCATGGACTTAATTTTTGGTTCCCTGGAGCCTTACCAAGACCCAGCGACGATTTCCGGCTATCTCTCGAAAAAGCTCTTCGTAGTGATAGATTTTTCCGAGATATGCCAGAAAGGGATAGTGATCAAAATCATCTACGAGAATAAGTGCATCGGGTTTGAGTGTGTCAACAAATAGTGGGTAGGCAAGAGAGCGGCCGTTGCCATGCGGACCGTCCACAACCATGACATCTACCGAATGACCGGATAGCGAAAGCAGTAGTTGGTCCAAATCGGCGTAAAAGGTATTTTGTATAGAAAAATGATCAAATTGATTCTCGGGAACATTCTGTCCGATGGCAGGCCACAAGCTCTTGCTCTCTGCTGGATTGTCGAAGACCTTGTTCCATTCCTCTTCGGATAATTGCTTCAAAGAGCTGGTCACCAAATCGACTTGCGGTACATCCCCTAGACTCTCCTTGATTTCCTTTGCACGAATCGGATGATGATCCACAATGGTTGCTTGGACCCGGAGCAGTTCAAGATCGCCAAGTGATTTCCAAAACAGAGCGGAGTCACCTCCACCCAACTGAAGCACCTGACACTCCTCACGTTCTTTGTTGATATGACGGCATACATGTACGAGGGCCTGTTTGCTCAACGAGAGAGAGTTGTATCGCCATTGATTACAATTGGACTGCTGCAAAGCCTTTTCGATCTCGCGAATGATCATCTTCATTCCACCCATTCCAGCAGATTGGGATGTTGATCCAAGATGGATTCATACTGTTCCTTCCAGCCATATCTGGCGTCGGGGTCGAGGAGTTGATAACGGTTGTATTTGCTTTGTCTGTCTTCGAGTCGGGCCCAGCCAAAATGTTTCACGCGTGACGGATGGCACAGGTAAGGGAACTGGTGGATCGAGAGAGGGAATCTGCCGCAATGCTGAGGGGTTTCCCTCCATAAATATGGGAAGTCAGGGCGGTACTTGACCATAAAAGGACGATAGTAATGATGGGCTTTCCAATACTCATCTTCGCGATAATGCGTGTCACTCCACATATCGTACAAACGAAAGTAGATCACCTCGTATGTCTGCTGTTCCAAAATCTCGGAGACTTTCGAGGGGAAGGAGCTATCCATGAGTTCATCGGCGTCCAGATTCAAGATCCATCCCGGATCAGTCTGAATCGTTTCTTGCCATTGTTGTTTGCGCAAGGCGACCTCGTTGGAGAACTGAGAGGTAGCGTTTTGAACCAGATGAAGAGGAATGCCCTTGAGAACCTCTCTACAGAGATCCACGGTATGATCCATACTGCCATCGTCGATGATGACGGCTGCGTCAATAAAGTCTTTATGTGCTTCCAGTGCTCGTCTCAAATAGCGATTGCCTTCATTTTTCACAATCATGGAAAGAGTTAGTTTGGCTCTGGTCATCTATGTGCTGCACCTCCTGCGCTTGTCGTGTTGCAATGCAGAAGATTTCATGGCCCTGGAAGTTCGACTGAAGATTCACGGCTAGCTTCATGATGTCCTGGATCGGCAAAGTTTTTTGCGTGGTCTTGCGCAGATGGTTTTCCAATCGGTTCGTTTCTTCTCGAGAAAAGATGGAGAGAACCTCCCAGCCACCCTGATGAAGGAGTGAGATTAGATTGTCACGGGAGTAATGAAAGAGGTGGTCGTTCTCGGTATACAGCGGGGAATACACTCCAAACAATTTATTGGTGAACGAGTTTTTGTTCGGCACGCTAAAAATGATTTTTCCTCCTGGTTTAAGAAACCCTTTCAATTCTTCAAGGTATTGCTTCGGATGCGAAATATGCTCAAAGACGTGACAAAAAACGATGGCATCAAATGTACCAATGTGTTCGGGGGCGAGCACGGCGGAGTTCCACAACGAATGAACCAGTTGTAACCCATACCTGTCTTGGGCGTATGCGCATGATTGTTGTGACGGTTCTACCCCGACAACCTCCCACCCAGCCTCACGAGCAAGGAATAACAACTCTCCTGTTCCTGGACCAATTTCGAGCAGCTTCCCTTTTTCCGCAAACCACATATCGAGCAGCAATGTATGGAAGATCGCGTGTTCCGTAAATGTATTCTTGGCGTATTGATCCCGCATGGAGACCCAACTCGCGTCATAAATGTCTGCAACCAGCTGTGTCACGTTGACTTGGTCGAGGTGAGGTTGAAAAACGAGATCACAATCTTTGCACGTTAGGAGTGAGAAGGTAGAGTACTGGTGGAAAAGCGCCACCTGAGTACTGTTGCACAAAGGACATGAGTCATGCATGGATACGATCCCTGCTTTCTTTGTGATATCTGCCTACAACTACCTATGCGCTGCTCCAGGAAAAGGTTCGAAAGCCAAGGAAATGGCACCGTTCTGAAAAAAGCAGTCCACTCATAGAGTAAAGGGGGGATAGACTACGATCTCAGTGATGTGTGTAAAAGGAGATGAGCATCATGTCTGAGGCGCCCAAAATTTCCTTATGTATGATTGTAAAAAACGAAGAAAAGTGCCTTCACAAGTGCTTGGAAAGCGTGAAAGATCTTGTGGATGAAATGATTATCGTAGACACGGGGAGTACCGACAAAACGGTAGAGATAGGCAAGTCATTCGGAGCGGTCGTGCACTTGTATGAGTGGCAGGATAACTTCGCAGAAGCGCGAAACTTTGGACTGGAAAAAGCAACAGGCGACTGGATCTTGTGGATGGATGCCGATGAGGAAATGAATCAGGAAGACAGCAAGAACTTGAAGGAGCTGCTTCGCGGTCAAGAAGGTTCTCTTTTTTATATCCATCTAATCAATTACATTGGAGATGAAATAAATGAAGACGATGCTTTTCATATCGCTCACTCACGTTTGTTTCGCAATGGCATCGGTTTTCGCTTCCATTTTCCGATCCACGAAACGCTCAACGTAGAAGAGGTTCTTCCCAATCTGACCGAGGATTTCCACATTCCAATCTTGCCTGTACGGATATACCATTACGGCTACCTGAATGAATGTACTGGCAGAAAGAACAAATTCGAGCGCAATATTCAACTACTCATGAAGGAATTGGAAAAAGAAGACCACTCTCCATGGATTGAGTATCATCTTGCCAGTGAATTCTCACGTATCCAGGAGCATGAGAAAACGTTCAAGTTCGTGAATCTGTCTATTATCGGGTTTCTCGAAAATCATATGATGCCTCCTTCGCTCCTTTATAAGCTCAAATACTCTACATTGATCTCGATGGGCAGTGCTGAGGGGGCGTGGCCAGGAATTGAAAAGGCAATCGAGATTTATCCTGACTACGTTGATTTACATTTGTACAAAGGGATCATTCAATATTTGAAAAAGGACTACAAACGAGCATTGATGACGTTCGATCACTGCCTGGAGCTAGGTGAGAGCAACATTCGGCATCTGACCTTGAAGGGATCGGGAAGTTTTCACGCCTGGTATTACAAAGGGCTTTGCTACGAAGGATTGGGTCAAGTGGAAGAGGCTATGGCTGCTTATCGGATGGCGCTGGCTATGGCGGAGAATCATGCGCCTGCCAAGGAAGCATTAGAGAAGCTGAGCTTGAAGACGGAAGTAAGTCATACGCTAAACAACAAATAGCATCGTGGCGAAAAGCCGTTTACGTCGATGGTTCAGGCGTAACGGCTTTTTTTCGTAATGGCAGAGCATGAACAAAATGACGTTAATCACTTTTATTGCGGTAAAAGGTTTAATAAACATAATGTTTCATTTGCGGCAGCGGATTGTTACAATAAAAAACGCACTTTATCGGTAATAATAATCATTATCAATTACATCGAGTGAGGGACAAAAAATGAAGCAAACAAACGGAATGAAGCGTCTCGGCTATATGTTTTGGACGCTTGCACTGGCAGGTACAGTATTACTGACCGGGTGTGGCAGCGCAGAGCAAAAACAGCCAGCAGCAGGTCAAGATAGTGGGCAAACCGCACAAAAGCGCATCGTGAAACACGAGCTGGGCGAAACAGAAATTACCGGAGACCCGAAAAGAGTCGTCGCGTTGGAGTACTCCTTTGTAGAAGGGTTATGGGAGCTGGGAGTGACGCCTGTAGGAATCGCGCAGGAGAAGGATAAGGACGTAGAAGGATTGATCGGCAAAAAAATCGAGTATACCCCTGTGGGGACACGCCAGCAGCCGAGTCTGGAAGTCATCAGCTCGTTGCAGCCTGATTTGATTATCGGTGATTTGAATCGCCACAAGGACATTTACAAGGATTTGCAAAAAATTGCACCGACGATCATTTTGAAAAGCCGCAACTCGACGTATCAGGAAAACTTGAGCTCGTTTGCCACGATTGGGGAAGCACTGAACAAGCAAAAAGAAGCAGAACAGCGCCTGATCAAGCACAAGGAGATCATCGCAGAGTTTAAAAAGAAAGTACCGGCTGAAGATTCCCGCAAAGTCATGCTAGGAGTATTCCGCGCAGATTCGCTGTCTGCACATGGAGCGAAATCGTTTGATGGCGAGTTGCTCGAAATGATTGGAATCAAAAATGCCATTCAAGATGCGCCAGAACCAACAGTAAAAATCAGCCTGGAGCAAATGGTGCAGTGGGACCCAGATGTGATTTTCCTGGCGGAAGCCGACGACGCGCTTTTGAACGAATGGAAGAAAAATCCGCTCTGGAACAATATCACCGCAGTCAAAAATCAAGAAGTACACAAAGTAAATCGTGACCTCTGGACGCGCTATCGTGGGTTGAAATCTGCGGAACGCATTGTAGAAGAGGCAGTGAATCTCTTATATAGCAAAGAAAAATAACATACGATGCAAATGCTGGAAAAGACCGATCGCTGATCTGGTCTTTTCCGTGTTCCTGCACGTCGTAGTTGATCGAGGTGGCTTGTATTGCAGAAAACAACGACACGACAACGAAAAAGTACCTTCGTCCTCATTGCAATCGGCTTGGCAATCCTCTTGTTCATTGGTTTGTTGCTGAGCTTGTTTACCGGAGTAGCTTCGCTGCAAATTCGATCATTAGTGACGCATTGGTTATCTGGTGAATACTCCAAAGAGCTCTTGATTTTCCAGACCATCCGCGTTCCGAGAGCTGTGCTGGGAGCTATCATTGGGGCGAATTTGGCTGTGGCAGGAGCCGTGATGCAGGCCGTTACCCGCAATCCACTGGCATCCCCGCAAGTATTTGGCGTGAATGCGGGGGCTTGTTTGGTGGTTGTACTCGCGATTGTGTTTTTACCGGATATCGGGAAAGCCAATCTCATCTATTTTGCCTTTGCTGGAGCGATAGTCGGGGGACTTGTTGTCTTTGGATTCGCAGCTTCCCGCGGGATGACCAATCTCAAGATTGCTTTGGTAGGAATGGCGATCCACCTGCTGCTCACCTCCATTACGAAGGGAATTATCATTTTTAACGAACACATCTCGAATGTATTGTACTGGTTGTCTGGCTCTATTAGCGGAGTGGCTTGGACGGATGTGCAATTGATTTTGCCATGGTCGATAGCGGGACTCCTGCTGGCGATCTGGCTGTCCGGCTCTTTGTCAGTGTTTCGACTGGGGGAGGAAGTCGCGATGGGGTTGGGACAAAAAATCGCCCGCGTCCGACTGCTGTCTTATGTTGTGGTCGTTATTTTGGCAGGCGCCTCTGTTGCTGTCGCCGGAGCTGTTGGTTTCGTCGGATTAATGGTTCCGCATATCGCAAGGAGGCTCGTGGGTACGGACTATCGGGTCGTTATCCCTGTGTCTGCGCTTGGTGGTGCCGTCCTGGTGACAATCTCCGATGTACTGGCTCGATTGATTTCCTATCCGTTTGAGTCTCCTGTAGGAATTGTAACGGCTCTCTTGGGAACCCCGTTCTTCCTTTACTTGGCGAGAAAAAAGGGGAGGGAAATGGTATGAGTTCGCGAAAAAACACCCTGCTCCTGGTTGGCCTCGGTGCCCTGGTCATAGTGGCAGCGTTGCTTAGCATGGGGATCGGCCCGATCTTTATCGGCCCTGATCAAATGATCCGAGTGATCATGGGCGAACCTTCGTCGCTTACATTTATGATTGAAAACTATCGATTGCCGCGGGCGCTGCTCGCGATTCTTGCCGGAGCGGGCTTCGCGATCGCTGGTGTGATTTTGCAAGGAATGATTCGCAATCCGTTGGCATCTCCGGATGTCGTAGGGGTAACCAAAGGGGCGGGCTTGTTCGCGGTTGTGGTCATCATTTTGTTTCCGCTGGCTTCACCACTTCTTCTCCCGATTGTCGCGTTTTTGGGAGCATTAGCGGTAGCGATTGCCCTCATCTATTTCGCTCGGAAAAGCGGTGCACAGCCAACTACGTTTGCCTTGGTCGGCATGGGAGTAGGGGCAATCTGCCAAGCGTTGACGGAATTCATTATGGTGAAGTATCCGATGCAAGCCAATGATTCTCTTGTCTGGCTGGCAGGGAGCTTGTGGGGGAAAGGTTGGGATGAAATTTACGCTTTGCTGCCGTGGCTGCTCGTATTCATTCCTATTAGCTTTGCCCTGCATCGTAAGCTGGACATTATCAGTCTGGATGAAGGAAGCTCTACGGGGCTTGGATTGAATGTCGTGCAAACACGCTATATGCTCTTGCTGCTCGCGGTTGCCTTGGCAGGCGCATGTGTAGCGGCAATTGGCTCGATTGGCTTTGTGGGATTAATTGCGCCACATATGGCGAGAAAGCTGTTCGGTCATCAGCATCGTTATCTGTTGCCGGGTGCGGCGTTTTTGGGAGCGTTGATTCTCGTCATTGCAGATGCATTGGGGAGGGGACTGAATCCTCCAATCGAGATTCCCGCGGGTATCGTGACTGCGGTCATCGGTGTTCCGTACTTCTTGTATTTGGTGCGTCAAGAGAAGAGAAAGTAAAAAAAGCCATCGCTTTTGTCCTTCATAAATTGGCGTGCAGCTGATCATGCTACTACTGACAGCTCATTCCCGACCATTTCCTTTCATGGTAAACTGTCATGTAAGTGTCATGCTTCACTCATTCTTTCCTACCAGGTGGTACATACATGCGGTCTATATGGAAGATTTACAAAACGGACTGGATTAACATTTTCAAGGTCCCGACCGGGATTTTTCTGATCATCGCCATCATTCTCATTCCTTGTTTATACGATTGGATCAACATCAAATCAGTATGGGACCCTTACGCCAATACGCAAGGGGTCAAGGTGGCAGTGACGAGCGAGGATCAGGGAGCTATGGTTGACGATAAAAAGGTCAACATCGGAGACGAGCTGATAAAGAGCTTGCATAACAACCAGAAACTAGGGTGGACCTTCGTGGACAAAGAAGAGGCCAGACGAGGCGTGGAGCGGGGCGATTATTATGCCAGCATCCTGATCCCGGCTGACTTTTCCACAAGAATCACGGGAATTGTCCATGGCAACCTGACCAAGCCCGAAGTGATCTATACGGTCAATGAAAAAGTGAACGCCGTCGCACCCAAAATCACCTCGTCAGGTGTTTCGGCGATTGCCAAGCAGATCAACGAGAGTTTTACGGAAAGCGTCAGTGAAGCCTTGCTCACGAAGCTTACAGAGATCGGCATTAAAATTGAAGAGCAATTGCCGACCATCCGCAAAATCGAGAGTGGCGTTTTCCAATTGGAAAAAAGCCTGCCTGAGATTCATGCCGCAGGGCAAAAAGTACTGGAGATTGAGAAGAAACTTCCCGAGATTCACGAGAAAGCCCAGATCATTCTGGAAGTGGAAAAAAGAATCCCCGAGATCAATCAAGCAGGGCAGGCCGTCCTCAAAATCCAGCAAAACTGGTCGAAAATCAATGAGGCCGCGTCTGTCATTATCGGGATGGAAGACAAGCTGCCGGTGATTGAGCAAGCCGTTGGACGAATTGAAGAGCTGGATCGAAATTTTGATAAAGTCGCAAACGCAGTGACTACAGCCACAGAAAAAGCGAGTCAGGCCATTGAGATCGTTTCGGCTGCGCAACAAGCGTTGCCGCGTATCGCTGATCTGACTGATAAGGGCGCGTCTGTTGCCGATCAGCTCAATGACTTTTTTGCGAAGCATGACGGTGCCTTTGAAACGATTGCACCGCTGATCAAGCAAAATCTCATCTTAGCCCAGCAAGCCGCGGATGCCCTCACACAGCTTACGGACAGGCTGCTGCAAATCAATCCGGATCGCCTGCCTACTGCCAGTGAGGTAAATGCCGTGAAAGACAGGTTATCCAGGGCTGCGAATGTTTTGGGGCATACCGCATCGATTGTAGAGAAAGTAAACAGTTATATTCCAGGACAGCCACTGAGTCATTTCGCAGAGCGGCTGCGTACGATTGAGAACAGAATGAACCGGCAAATCGAGATTCTCGGCATGATTGCAAGCGCGCTGGAAAACGGCAAACAGCCTGCGAAAGATTTGGTGGAGAGCCTGAATCAGCTCTCGAAAAACACCAGTGCAGAATTGGGAGACATCCTGTCCCGTTACGATAGCGAAATCGTCCCGAAAATATCCGAGGGCATTGACAGGCTAAAGGTGATCACAGGAGAATCTGCTGATCTACTGCATAAGGCCAAAGAAAAACTTCCGGATATCGAAGCGATTCTCCAAGAAACAAAGACGGGCTTGGAGCTGGGATTGGCAGAATTGAAGCGAATCCAGCAGGAGATGCCGCAAATACGGGCGCACGTCCACGAGCTAGCACAAACGCTCCGAAGCAAGTCGGATGCTTTTGCAAATGCGATTCGCGTAGCAGGGCCATTCCTGAAGAGCAATCTTCCTGCCATCGGGAAAAAGCTCAACGAGGCGGCAGCATTTGTCCAGAATGATTTGCCCAAAGCGGAGGCAGATTTGACCAAGCTGGCTGATTTTGTGCGCTACAAGCTCCCGGAAGTGGAGACAGGAGTCCATAGAGTTGCTGCATTGGTTAGAGACGATCTGCCTAAGCTGGAGAGTGCCATTGGGCATGCGGCTGACAAGCTGAGAGAAGTCGAGGCGAACAACAACTTCGCCGATCTTGCCAAGCTATTGCGCGGCGACATTAAAAAGGAGAGCGAATTCCTCTCAAGTCCCGTGCAGATCAAGGAAAACCGCCTATACCCGATTCCGAATTATGGTTCGGCCATGTCGCCGTTTTACGGTGTGCTGTCTCTCTGGGTAGGCGCGACCTTGTTGATTTCCCTGCTGAAGCCGAATGCGGAAAATCCAGGCGGCGTATACAAGCCGTATCAGTTGTACCTCGGTCGCTTGGGGACATTTGTGACAATCGGGTTATTTCAAGCGTTGTTCGTCACACTTGGTGATATTTACATCCTCGGGGCCTATGTAGCGGATAAAGCTCCGTTTGTGTTATTCGGTATGCTGGTCAGCCTGGTGTTCGTCACGATTACGTACACGCTGGTGTCCGTCTTCGGCAACGTGGGCAAAGGCATAGCGATTATTTTCATGGTATTCCAATTCTCCAGCTCGGGCGGTACGTTCCCGATCAGCATGACCGCGCCGTTTTTCCAAGCGCTGAACCCATACATGCCTTTCACGTATGCGATCAGCCTGTTGCGTGAAGGGGTGGGTGGCATTCTCTGGGAAACGGCGATTCGGGATATATTCGTACTATTTGGCTTTATCGGTATCAGCCTGTTTGTGGCGCTCGCGCTGAAGCGTCCGTTGAGCGGAATTATTGAAAAGTCGATGGAGAATGCGAAGAAGACCAAGATTATTGGGTAAAGGACACCTTTTTAAGGTGTCCTTTTTTCTTGAACAGGTACAGAACGTGTCGCCAGTCGGGCAGCAGATACCAACCCCAGTATGACGATGAACGTCTGAAGGAGCAGGGAAACCGTAATACCAATAGAAAGTGAAAACGCAAAGGCAGTCATCACAGATAGGATGGCGCCTCCCACCCCAATAACAATCGCAGGCGTAAATGTATCAGCGATAGATAGTTCAGCAGATACTTTTCCTTCTTCACCGGATTTTGCCAGAGAAAACGCAATAGCACCGCTTGTCGGGTGAGCCAAACCGATTCCGAAGCCCATAATGATCTGGCTAACAATCGCGGTCACGATACCGAAAAGGTCTTGTTGAACCAACGTCAGCGGTACGGTGGAAGCGACTCCGATGAGCATAATGACGAGACCGATGATAATTCGCTTTTTGCGACCAGCTCCCTGATCTCTTTTGTCCAGCTTTGCCTGTACATTGGCGGCCAGCGACCAACTAATTGCTGCGGAGGCAACAGCTAAACCAGCTTTGTCGGCGGTTAATCCTAAAATCGAAGTGAGTCCAAGGACGAGATACGTTTGTGTGCCGTAATAGGCGGCGACAAATAGACCCCGAGACGCCATGACGGCAGGTAAGCCTGGGCGTGCGACGAGGGTTCCTTTAGGCATCAGCTTATACAACGGGACACTAAGGGCAAGCAAACCCGCGATGGATAGCAAAAAACCGAAGATCGAGGGAATTTTGCCGAGTCCAAAAAGCAAGGCACCAGTCCCTATAGCCAAGAAAAAGGGTTGAAGAAGACTACGATTGTTTGCCGTGCTTGCTTTTGGCGACTGTAAGCCTCGGAAAGAGGGAGTGGTTAAGAGTGCAGACAGAAAGATAAAGGGAAGGATCAACCAGAAGACATATCTCCACGACAACTGTTCAGCAATAATCCCGGCGACATACGGTCCGAACAGGCCTGGAAGGATATAAGCGCTGGAGAAGACAGCAAGAATCTGAGGGCGAAGAGAATCAGGGTAACGCAAAGTAATCATGGTATACACACAATTGACCAAGGCACCGGCTCCGAATCCCTGCATCACTCGTCCAAGCAGTAAAGTAAGCATATCAGGCGCAATTGCAGCAACTACAATGCCAAGGGCAAAGAGCACGATAGTGACAATAAAAGGCTGGGCAGGCCCTTTTCTATCGACGAATTGACCTGTGACCACGGTTCCAATCAGCTGAGCCAACAAATAAGCGCTGAATACCCACCCATAGAGATCCTCACCCTGTAGCTCTCGGGAAAGACCGGGGGCGATTGTCGTGACAGCCAAGCCTTCAAATGCTGTAGCAGTCACCACAAGAATGATACCAATCGTCAATGCCCGGTAATGCGTGCTCCAAATCCCTTCTGTGCTCATCAATTTCACTCCTTTTTTGTATATATTTCGCCTTGAAAGTTGTTATAAATACTGTTGCTACAACAACTAATTATATACAAAAAATGACAGCCTGCAATGGTTTTTGTTTTTACAAGTTTTTTACGTTCTCATAAATGATATTGAGTGTTCTTCGAAATTGGTTCACTTCTTCTTCGGTCAATCCTGCAATGGTTTTCTCGTACGCTTCAATGGAGGGAGGAAGGACCTCGTCTTTTAAAAGTCGCCCTTTTTCCGTCAGATAGACACGTAGAGAGCGACGATCCTTTTTATCTGTTTCGCGATGAATGAACCCTCTTTCTTCCATGAGAAAGAGCATCCGTGCGATATTTGTTTTGTCCTTGTAGGTACGATCCGCCAATTCGTTCTGGGTCAGACCTTCTTCTTCCCATAACACGACAAAAATCATCCACTGATCGATGGTGATGTTATACGGATTGCATACTTTTTGATAATAGTTGTTCAGTTTTAAATCCGTTCGTTTCACGATGACGCCAATATACTCATCCAATTTCATTGCGAAACCTCCTCGGTTAGGCAGTCAGTGCAACTGTTGATAAGACAACTATAAGGATGCTTCCGAAAAGTGTCAATTTGCAGGGATGATATGTTGGACGCATGAAAAAGCCAAATTTGCTCAAAATAACAGCGGGATTTAATACTTATCAAAAAGGAGAAGGAATAGATGACTCCAATGCTCAGGAAAGTAACATTGTTGATGATTTGCGTGGCATTGCTTGGTGTGCCCGGTATGGCAGCAGCCAAGGAATCGCAAGGAAATGTAAAGCAGGCAGAATGTATAAAGCCGAAAGAAGTAAAACTACAAGGCGATATGCGCAGGCTCTGGATTGATCATTTGCTGTGGGATCACACCTATATGGTAAGCGCCTTGGCAGGGCTGGAAGACAAAGACGCCGTACAGGCACGACTCTTGAAAAACCAGGTGGATATCGGGAACGCAATCAAGCCGTATTACGGAGAAGAAGCAGGTAAAAAGCTTACCGAATTGCTGACGGCTCATATTACCATTGGCGGCAAAATCATTGACGCAGCCAAAAAAGGTGATCAGGCTACTGTGGCAAAGCTGGATAAGGACTGGCACCGGAATGCGGATGAGATCGCCAAGTTCTTGAGTAGTGCCAACCCCAATTGGAACGAGAAAGAACTAAAAGAGATGATGTACGTGCATCTGAAGCTGCTCACTGATAATCTCCAGGCGAGATTGAGAAAAGACTGGGAAGCGGATATTGCTGCGTTTGATCAAGGTGAGGATCATATCATCTCATTCGCTGATGTACTGACAGCAGGCATCATTAAGCAGTTCCCGAATCAGTTCTAAAAGAAACCTCTCTAACGAAATGAACGCCAGCACTTATCGTATTCCGTGCTGGCGTTTCTTTCTTTTTATCCTTGTGCCGTCTTTTTCAAATAAGCTCTCCATGTGATGCACCATTGATCAGGATCATCGAGCACGGACTCTAATACACGGTGACCTGTACTATTATGCGGCGCTGTTTTGACAATCTCCGGATTCTCATAGGCTTCCTGTGAAATATGGGTCAGTGCCGCGATGTATTCGTCGAGCTCTGCCATGGAGTAGGACTCCGTCGGTTCCAGTGTAAACGGCTCCGGCACGACGTACGGGTGGTGACTGGTCCAGTAATGGTGGGCAAAGTCGACCATGCGGCGCTGAACATCGTATGTCGTGACGCCTGTGTCTTCTTTTAGCTGCTGCCAGCTATAGCGAACCTGCTCCAGACGTCTGCCTTGTATATACGGAGCACTCGCACCACGGATTTGCAGGATTTTGTGATAGAGATAGTTGTTGTTGAGGCAAGCAATTTCGGCGACTTCCCTCAAGCCGTCAGCTCCAAGTGCACGGACCCAAGCGTAGGAGCGCAGGACAGCAGGTGGTACCCCATAAAAGCTGCGGACTTTTCCGATGCTGTTTTTCAAGTCACGCTTATAAAAGTAACGCTCTCCGTCGAAATCTACGATCGGTCCCGGCAGGAATGGCGCAAGCTCGGCAGTGACCCCGATAGCGCCTGTTGCAGGTCCGCCGCAAGCGTGTGGCACGGAAAAGGTTTTGTGCAGGTTGAAGAAGCATATGTCAAAGCCTGCTTCCAGTGCGCGGGTAATGCCGAGCAAGCCGTTGGCGTTTGCCTGATCGTAGCAGCACAGTCCCCCTGCGGCGTGGACGACGTCTGTGAACTCCTTGATGCGGGAGTTGTAAATGCCTGTATCCTCTGGATTCGCTACGGCAAAGGCAGCGGTTCGCTCCGAGACGAGGCCCTTTAGCGCTTCCAGATCAGGGTAGCCGTTTTCATCGGCAGGTACATAGATGATTTTGAAGCCTTTGACTGCGGCCGTCGCGGCTTGGGACGGATGGGAAAAATGGGTGGTAATAAACTCGTTGCGCTGCTCTCCTTCGCCGCGAGATTCGTGGTATTTGCGCACGATAGAGGCTTGGGTAAACAACGCCTGTGTGCCGCTGCCCGGTTGGAACGAAAATTTGTCCATTCCCGAAATCTCGCGAAGATATAAATCGAGCTGGTACGTCATCTCCAGCATCCCTTGGACAGTGGACTCGTCTTGCAGCGGATGAAGCTCCGCCATTTTCGGCGAGCGCACGAAGCGTTCATTGATTTTCGGGGAGTATTTCATCGTGCAGGTGCCTTGCCCGATCTCTACGTTGAAATCCGACCCCAGAACCTCCTGAGAGATGCGGGAGTAGTGACGGATCACGCGATACTGACTGATCTCGGGAAGATTCGGCCGTTTTTTCCGGCGCAGGCTGTCTGGCAGCTGAGAAATGCCATCGCCTACGGTCTCTACGATTTGTGGCTCGACGGGTGGTACCTCGACGCCACGCTCACCGGGCTGGCTCAGCTCGAAAATGACAGGCTCATCCCACTTTGCTTGGTGGAAGCGGCGTACCTTATGGTCTCTCGGAATCCGTTTCATTTTGTCGATTGTTCCTTCGGATGTTTTCATGGGCGGTTTCCTCCTTTTTCGTTTTTACAAAATGCTTTTCATGGCAGTAACGAGCGTATCAATATCCTCCTGGGTATGGACCTCCGTGACGCAGTAGAGTGCACATTGACCCAATTCCGGGTAGTGTTCAGTCAAATCAACTCCGCCGAAAATGCCTTTGGCGAGAAGTGCAGCGTTGATGTCTTTGACGGTTTTGCCTGTTTGCGAGAAGTCGATCACGAACTCCTTGAAGAAAGGAGCGGCGAATTTGGCCTCGACCCCGGGAATGGAAGAGAGCTGCTTGGCGGCGTATTGGGAGCGTTGCATGATGCCTTGCCCGACTTCTTCCATGCCCACTGGTCCCATCGTCGCCAAGTACACGCCTGCGGTGATGCCCCATAGCGCGGTTTGCGTTCCGACGGACTCCTTACCTTTTTCACGTTTGGCAAAAGAGGTGCGGTCATACGCGACATCTCCGAAGCCGTATTCGCCTTCGACCTCTGTCGGAGCGATTCCGAACAGGCGGGACGGATATTCCATGACGTAGGTCGGGTCGTCATGCGTCGCGATAAAGCCGGATTGTCCGCCGCCGTAATGCATGTGTACGCCAAGCGGTTGCAAATCTCCGCACACGATGTCCGCGCCGTAATTCGCCGGAGCTTCCATCACGCCGAGAGAGATGGGATCGACGCCGACTACGCAAATGGCACCCGCTGCATGAGCCAAGTCCGCAATCATCTGTCCGTTTACTTCCACGGAGCCGAGGAAGGTCGGGTTTTCGAAATAAACCGCTGCTGTATCTACACTGAGCTTTCCTTTTAGATCATTGAGGTCGAGTCTGCCTGTTTCGTTCTCAAAGTCGATCAAGGTGACGGTAAGATCAGGAGACGTATAGTTTTTGATGATCAAAAGCTTGTCGGGATGGATATTTTTTGAGACGAGTAGCTCTGTGCGTTTGGTGATACGTGCTGCCATGCGCAGAGCAGTAGAAGCAGCCTGTGCCCAGTCAAAGGTCGGAACGTTCACAACATCCATATCGACCAGCTCAGCTACGAGGCTTTGGTACTCGAACAACGCCTGAAAGCGCCCTTTGTCTTCATAAGGCTCACCAGCATACGCCGTTACAAACTCTGCACGGGAGTTGATTTCATCACAGACAGCCGGAACAAAATGGGGCCAGCAGCCTGCGCCGAGGAAGCTGATATTTTCTTTCGTTGTTTTGTTTTTGTTCATGAGCTGGTTGACGTGGCGTTCCAGTTCGTATTCGGTCAAAGCTTTCGGGATGTTCATTTTTTCTTTTAGGCGCAGCTCCTCGGGAATGTCCGCATAGATATCCTCGATGCTGGAAAAGCCGATTTCGGCAAGCATTTTCTCTTTGACTGCAGGTGCAGAATTCGGAATATACGGGTGGGCATAACGCTGTACGCTCATCTCAGGTTCCTCCATCTCTTCGTTGGAATATTCAGTCGGAATAATGAAAAATTAAGCCAAACCGCCGCCATCGACGACCAGTACGGAACCCGTCACCCAGGATGACAGATCGCTGGCAAAGAACAGGACAGCATTGGCAATATCTTGCGGAGAACCGAGACGCTCCAGCGGACGCCCTTGGGCGGAGGAGACGAGGAATGCTCCTTCTTCCTTTTCCAGCTGGCGCGCTTCTTCACGCAACAGAGGTGTGTCGGTATCGCCAGGTGATACGCAATTCACACGAATGTTTTCCGGACCGTGGTCAATCGCCATTGCCCGCGTCAGGTTGACGACGCCTGCTTTTGCCGCGCAGTAGGCCGCAGCCTTGTCACCGCCCTTGATGCCCCAGCCAGAGCCTGTGTTGATGATGCTGCCTCCGCCTGTTTTCGCCATGACCGGAATGACGAATTTGGATAGGTTGTAAGCGCCCTTCAAGGAGACATCGACGACCAGATCCCAATCGTCTTCTTCCAGCTCGACGACCGTTTTTCTTCTGATCACGCCTGCGTTGTTGAACAAAATATCGATGCGACCGTACGCTTCCTCGATCGCTTGCGTTACTTCACGACAATCCTGTTGGGAAACTACATTGCATGTAAAATAACGGGCTGACCCGCCCTCTGCTACGATTTCTTGTGCCGCCTTTTCCCCTAGCTCCTCGTTGATATCAAGCAGCATAACGTTTACTCCGAATTGGGCCAGTCGTTTCGCTGTTGCAAGTCCGATACCGGAAGCAGCACCTGTCACCAAGGCTACCTTTCCTTGCAGATTGAATACCTCGTTCGTGTTTACCATGGTTGATCACTCCCCCTAGATGAAAAGTTTATAATGCAAACACTGTGCCAAGTGAGAAGTGAATCCCGCTGGGCAACATGCTCCTTACTGGACCGCAAAAAACGAGGTTCCGCCTGTGTTTCGTACCGTTATGACAGTGACAAAAGTGGCAATGAGTTGTCATGATTGGCAAACATCAGTGGCAAAACGTTTGTGAACTATCTAAATATTTCGTAAAATGGAGAGCAAGGACAATAAGCAGGGAGGATATCCATGGTTTCGTTGGATCTGTGCAAACCAGCCATCGAAAAGGTCATTACAAGCATTTCAGATATATTGAACGTGGATGCAGCGGTGATTAACGAGCGCGGTCTCTTGGTCGTGAGTACGGAGCGCTACTTGAAACAAAAAGGCGAAAATGTACATGTGCCCTCGATTGAATTCGTGTTGGCAAAAGGACAGTATGTCGTAGACAAACCCGGCTCCATGGAAATGTGCAAAGGGTGCCGTTTTCTCGACAGCTGCCCTGCCAAAGTCGAGCTGCTCACTTCCATTAAGGTAGCCAATCATGCAATCGGGGTCGTTTCTCTCACATCCTTTACGAAAGAGGGACAAAATCGGCTCTCCAGGCATACAGAGAGATACCAGCAAATCCTGACAGAAGTCAGCGAGATGATTACGGCGATAGTACAGTCCCATGAGACGAGACAGATCGAATCGTCTAATGACACCATTCGGCTATTGGAGGGGGCACTGGATACCGTCGCCGATGCGTATTTCACCTTTGACCGAAGTGGCAATGTCATTCACACGAATGCCAGCGCGCGCAGACTGCTGTCCCAGCATGAGCTGCTGCCAGCGGAGGTTTCACGGATGCTGCTACCGTCATTATCCGGGATGACCGCGCATTCCTTGCCGATCGCCAATTGTCTCGTTGACAAGCTGGATGCTCCGACCGAGGCCACGCCGATCATCGTTAACAATCAGCTCATCGGCGGCGTGCTTCGCGTGCAGAGGGGATCGCTAACCGTTCCGCGTCTGATGGATCATCAAGGGAGCGGTAAGCCCGGCAAAGCGGATAGCCTTGCTCAAATCGTAGGAAACAGCCCAGCCATCAAGCAGGTCAAAGAAATGGCGATGAAAATCGGTAACAGCAGCTCCACGGTACTGATTACCGGCGAAACAGGGACAGGCAAAGGGCATCTGGCAAAAGCGATTCACGAGGCAAGCACGCGCGCTTACTACCCGTTTGTCGCCATCAATTGCGCCAGCATTCCGGAAAATCTGTTCGAAAGCGAATTGTTCGGTTACGAGGACGGCGCGTTTACTGGAGCTAAAAAGGGAGGAAAGCCAGGACGGTTCGAAATGGCAGAGGGAGGTACGCTTTTTCTCGATGAAATAGGCGATATGCCGCTATCGTTACAGGCAAAGCTACTGCGTGTCTTGCAGGAAAAGGTCGTGGAACGCATCGGCGGCACGCGATCATTTCCCATCAATGTACGAATCATCGCGGCGACGAACCAGAACCTGGAGGAGCTCGTGGAGAAAAAAGTGTTTCGTGCCGATCTGTACTATCGGTTGAACGTCATTCCGATACAGGTCCCGTCACTCGCAGAGCGCAAGGAAGATATCGAGCTCCTGGCCGTTTCATTTATGGAAAAGCACGGAGAGCAAGCTGGACGCACCTTCTTCGGAATAGCACGAGAGGCGATCAACCTGCTCATGGACTATCACTGGCCGGGCAATGTGCGGGAGCTGGAAAACGCCATCGAGTACGCCATGAACATGGAGCAAGACACGGTTCTGACTGCTGACAGCTTGCCTCCGCGCCTTCGTGCATGTCCTCCAGTGGCTCCTTCGCATTCAGGTCCAGCTATCAAAGCGAGAGTCGCCGATGCACAAGCGGACGCCATTCGCGCTTCGTTGCAAAAGCACGGCAGTGATTTGAAAGGGAAGCAGCGAGTGGCAGAAGAACTCGGGATCGGGCTCCGCACCTTGTATCGGAAGCTAAAGCTGCTCGGTATTTAAGAATTCGGCAGGAGCTTGGTGTAAACTTGTGGGAGAAACGATAGGGGGAGGAAGAAGCATGAGTGAGCTGAATGTTTTATTTCGGAAAAGAATCGGTATGCCTGAAAATGAAACGATTACCTTCGATACATTGGATCGCCTCCTTGATCTGACAGCATTGGCGATTCCTTTTGAAAACCTGTGCATTGTGGAAGAGCGAACGAGCGTAATCTCCAGACAGTCCATCATGGAGAAGATATTGGTCAAAAACGAAGGCGGTCTTTGCTACGAGCTCAATCCCATACTGTATTACTTCTTGTTGGAAAATGGCTTTGACGCTCATCTGATTCGTGGAGTTGTTTACAGGCATGACGTTGGCGATTATTACACGATTGGCCGAACGCATGCCACGATTTTGCTTACATATGAGGGGCAAACGTATTTGCTCGACACGGGCTTCGGCTCGAACCTGCCGTTGAAGCCTGTTCCGTTAACAGGGGAGACCGTCTCTTCGCGCAATGGTGAATTTCGGATCAAGAAAGAGCAGACGGAGTATGGCGATTATGTACTCGAAATGAAGCTGCGGCACAAGGATACGGACTGGAGGACCGGCTATACGTTTGATTCACAGAAGCTGGTGACGGATGAAACGGAGTTAAACGAGATTCAGACGATCATCGCTGAACATGAACAGTCTCCCTTCAACAAAAGCCCATTGCTTACGCAGCTTACAGAGAGAGGCAATGTCACGTTGACGAATAGTTCTTTTACGCAATGGGTGGATGGTGTTATGACGAAAGAGACGATTGATGAGGAACGATCTAAAAAGCTGGCGAAGCAGCATTTTGGGTTATAAGAAAAAAGCAGAAGCGATTAAAAACGATGAAAACCCATCAGATGTTCTTAACCTGATGGGTTTTATAATGGGGTTACTACTGTGTATTCGCATTCAAAAGCAGCTTCATCGGATCAACGGGTATACCATTTTCGAGAACCTGGAAAGCAAGATGCGGTCCTGTGCTGCGTCCCGTACTTCCCAACAGCCCAATGAGCTGGCCTTGGGTCACAGTAGCGCCAGCGGTGACCTCCAGCTTTTCCAAATGAGAGTAAACGGTTTGATAACCTCCTTCATGCTCCAGAATGACCTGGTTGCCTTTCCCTGTTTTTGTATCGTACTCAGCTTTGAGTACCTTACCTGCGGCGGCTGCCTGAACGGGCGTATTCAGGTCGTTTACGATTCTCAAGCCCATTGTTTGGTCAACAGGACTTTTGAGTGTACCTTCTGCGGGGACGACGAAGGCATGCTCGTTCCCAAGTGCTTTTGTTGCATCGGTCAAAGTGAAGACGCCTAAAGCCAAGACGACCACGATACCAGATAGGGTCCACGTATACGCCCGTTTTTGAAAGTGACGAATCATTTCTATTCTCCTTTTCACCTGTTTTTTGGAGCTGGAGAACCCGGCAGTGAAGTGGATTTGTTTGGGCTGGGCATACAGCTCGAGCATTTTGATCATGGTGTATCCGTAGCGAGGTACCTCCGTCTCCTGCAAATAGCTCAAAGCCAAGGCATCACAAGCCATTTCCTGGTCCTGACGCATGCGGGAAGCGGCGTACCATAACAGCGGGTTGAACCAGTTGAGGATCAACAGCACGCTCATGATGCTGTTCACAGGAATATCTCGTCTTTTCCAATGCGCCAGCTCATGCAAAAAGATGTGGCGCAGCTCGTGCTCGTTGAGCTTGTCCAACAGTTTTGCTGGCAGCCAGATTTGCGGTCGCCAGATTCCCATCAAGGCAGGACTTGTCATCTGATGACTCATGCGCAGGGGAATGGATTTGGTGATGCCCATCTGTTTTTGGCATTGGGAAAAGACGCGCAAAACAACTTCATCCTGTACGAACACTTCGTTTTTTAGCTGAGAGAGCAATCGGTATGTACTGCGAGTCATGGTGATAGCGAAAATAGCGATGCCGCCGAACCAGATGAGGGAAAGCAGGCTAATCCAGGAAAAGCTCGCTTCGTTTGCTAGAGAGGAATCTGGTTGGAAGGCAGATTCATGCGGTTGCAAAGCCTCAGTAGCGAGAACGATCAGTTCCGTAGGCGGGTACGCTTCCTGCACGGATGTCCAGGACGAAGTAGGCAGCCAGTTATACAAACTGATCGTGCTGTCTATCGACCAGGGAACAGCGAGCTTCCAGAGAAGCAGGAACCATACGGCGTGGTGCCAGCGGATGGGGAAATGCTTTTTGCCGAGCTGCTGGCAGAGCAGGATCAGGATTACAAGAAAACTGGCCTCGATGGAGTTATACAGTGTCCACGTAAATGCTTGGTTGAGGGTGAGTGTGAGCCATTGCCAATCCACCAGCTTATTTCTCCTTTTCGGAAAGGATTTTTTTCAGCTCGTCAATCTCTTGGGAGGAGAGCTTTTCTTCTTTTAAAAAGTGAACCAGCATGGGCTTTAAGGCCCCGCCGTACACGCGCTGCAAAAAGGATTGGCGCTCTTGGCGCTTGCAATCTTCCTCTGTGAGCACAGGGGAGTAATAGTAGACGCGATTGATCTGCTCATAGGTGAGAATGCCCTTTTGCAACAGGCGGCTGAGCAAGGTTTTGATTGTGTTGTCTTTCCACGTCTTGTTGTCCCGCAGGGCGTGGATGACATCGGCTGCTGTTGCGGGTGACTTTGCCCAGATGACCTTCATAATCTCCCACTCGGCATCCGAGATTCGCGGTTGCTCGTCCAAGTACGAAACCTCCCTTGACTACATTTGTAGTCGTGAATTCTGTTTTAAAGATTACACTTGTAATCATCGTGTGTCAACTATCATTTTTGTAAATCTGTTCCATGTGACTGTCGTTGGAAGATGACGAGCGAATTGGTACACTGAAGAAAAATCGGATAAAGGCTGTGATAGATATGAATCTGGCTGAGCATTTTGGCGATATGGATATTTACTTGTTTGATCAGTTGTTAAAGGGGCGGGTAACGAAGGAAATGCAAATACTCGATGCCGGTTGCGGTTCGGGGCGGAATTTGGTCTACTTTTTGCGAAATGGCTATTCGGTGTATGCGGTTGACCAATCGGCTAAAGCCATTGAAGCTGTACAGCGAATGGCATCGCAACTGGCACCGAACTGGTCAGCGGAGCGCGCTCGTGTGGAACCGATTGAGAGCATGGGCTTTGAAAACGAAAGCTTCGATTTCATCATCAGTAATGCCGTTCTACATTTTGCTGAAAACGAAGAGCATTTTCGCCAGATGCTAGAGGAGCTGTGGCGAGTTCTGAAGCCAGGAGGCATTCTATTTATGCGTCTTGCATCCTCGATTGGGATTGAGGATGCTGTACAGCCACTGGGGAACGAACGTTATTTGCTGCCGGACGGAAGCACCCGTTTTCTCGTAAACGAACGGACGATGGTGGGCATGACGGAAAAACTGCAAGGTTTGTTCCTGGAGCCAATCAAAACAGTGAACGTAGCCGGACAGCGTTGCATGAGCACGTGGGTAATCAAAAAGAATGATTAAGCACAAGAAGCCGCCTTCCAGTTGGAGAGGCGGCGTCTTTTTCTCACTCAAAAATCACGCGTCTGATCAAAAATAGCAAAAAGCTCATCTACATCTACTTCCACACCTGCAGTAGCCAAATTCCGTTTTGCCGACTGAAGCAGCTCATCGAGCACAACGAAAATTTCTTCCCGCTCAACCGTTTCAATAAAGCCTGTTCGTCGGTCTATCTTGTTGAAAGTCTCTGTGTACTCTTTGACCAAGGCACGCAAAGCAGTTCGTATTTCTCCCGCATTTGTCGCGTCTTCGCTGCCTTGCTTTTCGAGCGCGTTAATCGCAGTGTTCATTTTTTTATAGAGACTGGCGGCTTTGTTGGCGTGAGCCTTTGAGATGTGTTCCCTGCCATCCCAATCGCGAAACGGATTAATCAAATTATTGGCCAGCCATTCGGGCTTGCGCGGCTTGGTGATGGACAAATCCAGCCCATTTTTCACTTCTTTTTTATAGGCGGCTTTAATGGTCTTGGCCGCTTCTGCTGGGAGGCTCGTCATCCAGAGCGTGGAGAGCTTGGGACATTGATCAGGCGAAGGGAACTCGTCCCCGGAGAAGCCAAACAGATCGTAGGTCGTAAACGTCAGTAGCTCCTTCAAGTGCTTGATACTGCCCAGATTGCTGAGGGTACCAGGCTTGCCCCATAGACGGATGTCCCGGAGAGAGGGATACCGCTGGACGAGTGGCTGCAAGTCCAGCTCCGTCACATTACGCAGACGAAGTGCTCCTAAAAGGTCAAGTCCGCGGTGTAACGGCAGCGAATCCGAGAACGAGGCGGTCAGCCAATACCCGGCCTCTTCGGCTTCTATGAACAGGTTGGATGAAATGCCCTTGTCCAGTATGAGTTCCCTAAGACAATCGTTCAGATGCAGTGACTCCAGGCCGTCTGCGTTTTGGAGAGAGAATTTACTGAGATGGCTTCCTGTCAGATCAAGAGAGGAGCCATTGGCTTTTTCCAAGTGAAGCTCCAGTAAAAACGGATTGCTTTTGACAAAGGCAAGCAAGGAATCGGTGAGCTCCTCTGCATAGATTCTTGTCAGGCAAGGGAGCTTTTCCAATTCAGAGATGTCCGTCAGGCCTTGCAGGATGTCGGCATGAAGGACGTTGATTGATCGGCGCAGGTTTACCCCGCCTAACGAAATCATCGTGTCATCTTTTGCGGCTTGTTTAAATAGCTGGCGACGCTCTTCGGGAATTTGATTCCATCTATGCTGACGATAGAGGCTCCCTCCGACATCCCAACTGCCGTAGCTTCTTGTTTCTTCTGTCACGAGAGGGGGTATATTCCCTACTTTTATGTAGCCTTTAGGCACCACATTATCGACATAGCTGTGCTCGAGCACATTGTCCCAGAAGAAGTAGTCACAATATAAGGGCTTCATCTGGTACAGCTCTGATTCATCAGGCAGTGTATCGCTGCTCCAGTCCAGCTCGAGGATACTGATGAGGTTGGATTTACTCGTGCCAGGCTCTTTGATCGATGTGACCTGGCAAGCTGCGTACTTTTGCAGCTTCTCGACAAAAACACAGTAGATGTCTCCGACTGTGGGTGTCATTCCTACCATCCTTTCCATCTCGCAAGGCTTGTCATTATGGCTATTTTTACATATTTTTCATGTGTTGTCGTTGTTCTTGCTGTTTTCTATAATGAAAAAATAAACACGGATCGGACATTACGGCGTGTGGAAGGCGGCGAAGAGATGAAGAGAGAAGAGAGTACGGAAAAGTGGATGAGCCGCGTATTGGAGGCCATTGTTGAAACGTCGCGCGATCATTTGTTAATCACGGACCCTGAGGGCTACATCCGGCTGGTTGGCGATTCGTCCTATGAAGTGTATGGCATCGGGAAGGAAGAGCTCTTGGGCAAGAACGTCATCGAGCTGGAAAAAAGGAAGGTCTTTTCTCCATCTGTCACGCGAAAAGTCATGGATGCCAAGACGCCGCAGACGATCATGCAGGAAATACCCGGGGGCCGAAAGCTGATGGTGACGGCGTTTCCCGTCTGGAACGAAGATGGCAGCATGCATTCGATTATCAGCTATTCGCATGACCTGACTGAAATTATGGAATTGAAACGGCGCTACGAAGGTCTGACAGAGCAGCTCAAGCAGTTTGAAACCGAGATTGAGGAGCTGCGAGAAAAGCATCAGGAGGGCTTCGTGGCAGTGAGCCAGCCGATGCAAGCCATTGAGCGTCTCATCAAAAAAGTCGCGGCTGTCGATTCGACTGTCCTGATCCTCGGAGAATCGGGTGTCGGGAAAAATGTGATCGCAAAAGAAATTCATCGCAATAGCCGCCGTGCGGGTGGGCAATTCGTGGAGATCAACTGTGGCTCGATCCCGGAGGGCTTGCTGGAATCCGAGCTGTTTGGTTATGAGGCGGGTTCGTTTACAGGTGCCGCCAAGCAGGGCAAGCAAGGGATTATCGAGATGGCGAACCAAGGGACTCTCCTCTTGGACGAGCTGGGGGAACTGCCACTGACCTTGCAGGCCAAGCTGTTGAAGGTGATTCAAGAAAAACGGTTGCAACGCGTTGGGAGCACACAGTACCGCGACGTGGATTTTCGTTTGATTGCCGCCACCAATCGTGATTTGGAGAAGATGGTGAAGGAAGGGAAGTTTCGGCAGGACCTGTATTTTCGCCTGAATGTTGTCCCGATCCACGTCCCGCCGTTACGAAATCGGCCCGAGGATATCGCGGCTCTCCTGAAACGCGCCGTGCGCTCGCTCAATGAACGATACGGAATGGACAAGCGACTGGACCCTGCCGTAACACATGCCTTGATGCAGTACGAATGGCCCGGCAATGTACGCGAGCTGGAGAACGTTTTGGAGAGAATGGTGGTCACAGCGGACGAAGACGTGATCACTTCTTCGCACCTGCCCGTTGAAATCAGATTGGCAGGGGAAGAGCAGACAGCTATGGAGCCGAGTCTGGCAACTTCCAAGATGTCGCTACGGGAAGCACTGGAGCAGGTAGAGGAAAAATGGCTGCGCTATGCATCCGAGCACTGCCGGACCACGGGAGAAATCGCGGAGTTTCTCGGCATTAGCCAGCCATCTGTCGTGCGGAAGCTGCAAAAATATCGGATTCGTTCCAGGTGATTCAAAAATGAATCGTTTATTCAAAAACGAATCGAACATTCGGGTGTTTTGATTCATTTTTGAATAATTTGATGTAAACGTAGTACGGAAAACGCGATTTCATCAAACTCTGGCGTTTGGCATAGGTATTGCTACATATAGTAGTTGAGTTTACAAGCAAGCAATCCAACCAATACCATCTCGAACGAGGAGAGGAAACGATATGTCCAAACAACGTCAATTTGTAAACGTAGCTGCTGGTGTGCCAGGTCCCAAGGGAGCAGCCCTGATTGAAAAAAGAAAGCAGTTCGTGCCAAAAGGTGTCGGCAACAATACCCCTGTTTTTGTAGAGTCAGCTTCAGGCGCATTGGTAACGGATGTAGATGGCAATACGTATATCGATTTTGCCGGAGCAATCGGTACACTGAATGCCGGACACTGCCCGCCGGAAGTTGTTGAGGCACTAAAAGCACAGCTGGACAAATACATTCATCCTTGCTTCCATGTAGGGATGTATGAGCCATATGTGGCCTTGGCTGAGAAACTGACGCAAATCACGCCAGGCAGCTTTGAAAAGAAGACGATGCTCGCAAACAGCGGGGCAGAAGCGGTAGAGAACGCGGTGAAAATCGCCCGCAAATACACAGGACGCCCAGGCATCATTTCCTTTAGCCGCGGCTTCCACGGTCGTACGCTTTTGGGCATGTCACTGACTTCCAAAGTGAAGCCGTACAAATTCCAGATGGGTCCATTCGCTCCAGCTACGTATAAAGCGCAGTTCCCGTATCCACTGAACAAGCCGGAATCCATGACAGATGATGAGTACGCGCAATTCTGCGTGCGTCAGTTCGAGGACTTCCTTTTGACTGAGGTTGCACCGGAAGAAGTGGCTGCCGTGATTATGGAACCGATTCAGGGAGAAGGCGGCTTTATCGTTCCGCCTGTGTCTTTCGTTCAAGGCGTCTATAACATTTGTAAAAAGCATCAAATCCTATTTATTTCCGATGAGATTCAAACAGGCTTCGGTCGTACGGGCGCCATGTTTGCCTCCACCCATTTCGGAATCGAGCCAGATATCATCACCATGTCCAAATCCATAGCGGCAGGCTTGCCCATCTCTGCGGTTACGGGACGCGCAGAAATCATGGACGCGCCAAACCCGGGCGAGATCGGCGGTACCTATGGAGGAAGCCCGCTTGGTTGCGTAGCGGCGTTGGCAGTCATTGAGAAAATGGAGCGCGAAGACCTGGCAGGCCGCGCGCAGGCGATCGGGGACAAGATCAAAGCGCATTTCCACGCGTTGCAAAAAGAGTTCCCTGTGATCGCGGAGGTGCGCGGACTAGGTGCGATGTGCGCCGTAGAATTTATCGATCCAACAACCAAACAACCAGCGAAGGAGCTCGTTGCTGGCTTGACCAAAGGCTGCTGCGAGTCTGGCGTCATCGTGCTTTCTGCTGGCGTCCACAGCAACGTACTGCGCTTCCTGTCTCCGCTGGTCATTACAGACGAGCAACTGGAAGAAGCGCTGGACATTATGACGGATGTTCTGAAAAGCCAATACGTGACGAACTAAAAACGCCCGAGGGGGTTCTCCATACTCATGAAAAAGCATCTCTACATCAACGGACAATGGAAAGAAGCAAAAGAATACGCGCCGCTCCACTCCCCGTATTCTGGGGAGCTGCTGGCTGAAATCGCTCAGGCAGACGATCATGACGTCGACGAGGCAATCAAGGCGGCAAAAGCTGCTGCCAAAGTCATGGCGAAAATGCCAGCTAGTCAGCGAGCTTTGATACTAGAGAAGGCCGTTGCGATTATGGAGGCACGCAAGGAAGAACTGGCGATCATCCTCGCACAGGAAGCCGCCAAGCCACTTCGCACGGGTCGTGTAGAAATTGCTCGGACGATCCAGACCTACAAGTTTGCAGCAGAAGAAGCGAAGCGTATCCACGGAGAGACGGTGCCGCTCGATGCAGCACCGGGCGGTGAAGGACGTCTTGCTTTTACCGTACGCAAGCCGATTGGCGTAGTTGGCGCGATCACGCCTTTTAACTTTCCATTCAATCTCGTGGCACACAAGGTCGGGCCTGCCATTGCCGCAGGAAATACTGTCGTGCTGAAGCCAGCGAGTCAGACGCCGCTCAGCTCGCTGATCCTGGCCGACATTTTCGCAGAGGCGGGATTGCCTGCCGGAGCGCTCAATATTTTGCCTGGAAAAGGCGCAGTCGTAGGGGAAAAGCTGGTCACTGACAGCCGAATTGCCGCGATCACGTTTACCGGAAGTCCTGCGGTTGGAATCGCGATGAAAAACAAAGCGGGACTCAAACGCGTGACCTTGGAGCTTGGCTCCAACTCCGCAGTGATCATTGACCACAACGTGGAAATTACGCAAGCATTGATTGATCGTTGCGTGACGGGTGCCTTCTCCTTTAGCGGTCAAGTGTGCATCTCGCTGCAACGCGTCTATATTCACCAGAGCAAGTACGAAGAGTTCCTGGAAAAGTTTAAGGCTGGCACAGAAAAGCTCGTGCTGGGTGATCCGCTGAACGAAGCGACAGACATGTCCTCCGTGATCTCCGCCAAGGATCATGAACGCATGGGAGCATGGGTACAGGAAGCAGTAGAAGCAGGGGCACACGTAGTTACTGGCGGGAAGCCTGTCAGTGACAACCTCTTTGCCCCTACGATTCTGACCAATGTCGGCGCTCATGTTGCCGTCTCTTGCCAGGAGGTATTCGGTCCAATCGTAGTCGTTACACCGTTTGAGACGATGGACGAAGCGATTGAAGCGGTAAATGACTCCCGATTCGGCTTGCAGGCAGGTATCTATACGAGTGACATTCACGCGGCTATGCGCGCAGCGGAAGAGCTGGAGGTCGGAGGCGTGATGATCAACGACATTCCGACGTTCCGCGTGGACAACATGCCGTATGGCGGTGTGAAAGACAGTGGTTTTGGCCGCGAAGGTATCAAGTATGCGGTCGAGGAATTAACGGAACTAAAATTAATCGCGATCAAACTGTAACAGCGAATGACGGGCCCGATGAGGCTCGTCTTTTTTTGATAATAGCGTCTTGATGGCGATTTTCCCAATTTCCATAAATTGTCACATATGAAACCGCTTCATAAAGTTGTTTGATTTAGATGGTTATGTTAGTCTAGCGTGTGGAGGCAGACTATGTTCATTTTTGCGGAGGAGTGTTTGATTACACTTGACTTGTTGCGCAGATGAAATAGTCGTTTTTTTATGCGAAAAGGGCATTTCTTACATGAAAAGGGGACAATCATGATTAGTCATTGGAAAGGGGCCAGTGGGTTCCGAGTATTTCAATGGATCTCCCTTGTAGGGATCGTGGCATTATTGGCAGGCTGTTCACCGTTTCAGGGGAATGAAAACGGTGCAGATAACGGACCTGCGTCAGTCAAACCTGAAAAAATCGAGCGTTACAAAGGGGAAAAGAGCAAGGCAGTGTCGATGGTCTACACGACGCAAAGACAGCTTGCCCTTACTTTTAATGGGATGGCAGATAAAGACAAGATGAAAAGATTGCTGGATGAGTTGGACAAGTACCACATCAAGGCAGCTTTTTTCATGCCAGGAATGAGAGTAGCTGAAGAGCCTGACATTGCGCGAGAAATTGTCGCCAGAGGTCACGAGATCGAAAACAATACGTTGAACAATTCTGCTTTGCAGAACCAACCTTACGAGAAAATGTACAAAGACATCGAGTTGACCAATGAGGTCATTCATAGAGAAACGGACAAAACACCGCGGTATATCAGAACAAAGTCGGGTGAATACAACGACGATCTCCGATTGGTAGCTGCTCACAATGGACAAGAAGCCGTCGTGTCCGCCAGTCTGTTTCTGCACAATTGGCAAAAAGAGACGGAGGAGCAAAAAATTCATTACCTAAGAAAATATATGAATCGCGGCGGCATCATCGCGATGGATACAGAGGAGAACAAGTCTGTCGTAGAAAACATCCGGCTACTGGCAGAGGCAGCTACTCATGTCGGTTACAGATTCGTCCCCTTGCACGAATTGATTGCACAAGGAGGGGAGCGAAAGCCGCTGCAAGATATTCCGGGTTTTGATGCAGCAAAAATGAATGTGGCGTATTACGAGTCCAAGCCAAATCTCATCTATCGAAAAGAAACGGACAAGAAGATGGTCGCCTTGTCTTTCGATGATTGGGGTACGGATCAAACAGTTACGAAGATTCTCGATATCCTGGACAAAAAGGGAGTAAAGGCTTCGTTTTTCCTTCGTGCAGATGGTGTAGAGCGAAATCCAAACTTGGCGAGAGCAATTGCGGAAGCGGGACACGACGTAGCCAATCACACCTATTCTCACCCGGTGAATACCAAAATTGCGCCGGAAGAGTTACAAAAAGAGATTGTTAAAGCCCATCAGATCATTACGGAAGCGATTCAGCAGAAGCCGACGATGTATTTCAGACCGCCGACTGGGGCGTTCGACGATCAGACACTCAAGGCGATTGCAGCAACGGGCTACAAGGATATTACGATTTATGATGTGACGCCGTCCGATTACGACAAGAAACGGAGTGCGGACGATATCGTCAAAACCATTATGGAGCAGACACGGAGCGGAAGCGTGATCCTGCTGCACATGCTCGATGATATTCACACAGTAGAGGCGCTACCAATCGTAATTGACCAGCTTAGAAGCAAAGGATACACGCTTGTACCCATGACAGAGATGTTTGGCCAATAAAGCCCAAAACAGAACAGGGAGAGGGACCAGCTTATGAATTTGTACGAAGGGATTGTGGAGAGGAAGGAAAAAATTGCTGTCGTCGGTCTTGGGTACGTAGGCTTGCCGATTGCGATGGCACTGTCAAAACGTTCTTCTGTGATTGGATTCGATGTAAACAAAGAGAAAGTAGCAGCCTATCAAAAGGGAAACTTTCATGATGTGGACGTGGAACAGGAGCTGACGAGTGACTCTGCTATTGAATTCACTTCAGATGAAAATAGATTGCAGGAAGCGCGATTTTTTATCGTGGCCGTGCCTACTCCGGTCAAAAGCGGCAATGTTCCAGACCTGAAATTTGTAGAAAGCGCGTCCCGCATGGTGGGCAGACAGTTGAGAAAAGGGGCAATCGTCGTATTTGAATCGACTGTTTATCCTGGGGCAACCGAAGATGTTTGCTTGCCGATTCTGGAGGCGGAATCGGGCTTGCGTTGTGGTATAGACTTCAAGATCGGCTATTCACCTGAACGCATCAACCCGGGAGACAAGGTAAATCGTCTGGAAAACATCGTCAAGATCGTATCGGGGATGGATGAAGAAACACTGGGAATCGTAGCAAGCGTCTACGAGCTCGTGATCAAGGCAGGCGTTTATCGAGCAGAAAGCATCAAGGTAGCGGAAGCGGCAAAAGTCATTGAAAATGCTCAGCGGGATGTCAATATTGCGTTTATGAATGAGCTGGCGATGCTGTTCAACCAGATGGATATTCCGACGAAAGCAGTATTGAAAGCGGCAGGAACCAAGTGGAACTTCCTCCCTTTTTCACCGGGCTTGGTTGGCGGGCATTGCATCGGTATCGACCCGTACTATTTAACGTACAAAGCAGAAGACAGCGGCTATCGCTCCCGCATCATTTTGGCAGCTAGACACATTAACGATGGCATGGGGAAATATGTCGCCCAACAAATCATTAAGATGGCTGTTCGCTCGAAGCTCGATCTTCAAAATGTAAGGATCGGTATATTAGGTCTGTCATACAAAGAAGACTGCGCAGATATCAGAAATACCAAGGTGACGGATATTATTGAGGAATTGAAAGAATACGGCATAAATCCGTTGGTCGTAGACCCGATGGTGAATCCTCGGGAGGCATACGAGGAATACGGCATCGAGCTGTCAGAGATGGGGGCTCTCCACGACTTGGACATAGTGGTTGTAGCGGTACCGCATGCTCCCTTTGCCCAGATGGAAGTCGCTGATTTTGCCGCAATGTACGGTAAGAATGAAGCAAAAATCATGATCGATATAAAAGAGATTTATTCCAAAGCTGACTTTGTAAACAGTGGATTTCATTACTGGAGCTTGTAGGCAGTGGAGGGGAGAGAGCGGCAGTGATGAAACGGTTGATAGAGAAAATAAAGCCGAAAAAGAAAGAGAAAATCCAAGAAGTACTGACGGTTTCCAAAACAGAGAGGCGCGTGTTATCGAATGTGCCAGACCCGGAGAAAATTCGTGTCCAAGTGGATCGCCGCGGTGCTAAAGATACGAATGAGCCAGGAAAGCTGGAGGACCCGGAATACCTGAATCGCATTCGGATGCTGAGTCTGCGCTATATGGCGGATTTCCCGGTGACGCTGTTGACCAAGAAACAGCGGATCAAGGATGGAATCAAGGCCAGAGCCGTCGATATTTCTTCGACTGGTCTATTAGTGGAACTAGATTCGGAGATGGAAGACATCCAGATGGGACAAGTGTTTATGATCCAGTGCACAATCCCGCCAGGTACAATGCCAGAAGGCTATGAGTCAACGGTGAAGCTGGATGCAACGGTTGTTCGCTCGTTTACCCAGGAGGAGGACGGGCGTCAGAAGTTCATGCTCGCCTTCGAGTTTTCCAAACCGCTGACCGAGTATTTTCACAAAAAGCGCTGGGGATACGCCATTTATATTGCAAGTACTTTCTTGTTTTTCGCTGCGGCGTTTATCGTGCTCATGCGCGCGGAGAGTGTGATTTATTTCAAATACAACATGTACTTGTATTTGTACAGCTTGATTGCCGCTGCCTTTTTGCTGACACGGTATTTATTCGGTGCTCTTTATCGGGGGGTTCCCGTCAATCCGGACTATACACCGGGCGTGAGCATCATTATTCCGTGCTTTAACGAAGAGCAGTGGATTCACCGGACGATTTTGAGTTGTGTGAATCAGAACTACCCGATTGATAAGCTGGAGGTCATCGTGGTAGACGACCGCTCGACAGACCGATCAGCAGAAGAGATTCAAAAGGTCATCGATATGATTCATAACGAGGCCGAGCGCTATATGACCCGCGAGCGCGTGAGGATGCACATTCTTCCGGAAAACGGCGGGAAACGGGTCGCTTTGGTAAAAGGTGTGGAAATGGCCAAGCACGATTTGGTTGTCTTCGTTGATTCGGACAGCTTTTTGGAACCGACTGCGATTCGCAACCTCGTACAGCCTTTCCAAGACCCGAAAATGGGTGGTGTCGCAGGGCGTACGGATGTGGAAAACAAGTTCACCAACTCAATCACCAAGCTGCAAACCGTTCGTTACTACATTGCCTTTCGCATCATGAAAGCGGCTGAGTCGTGGTTTGACAGTGTCACTTGCTTGTCTGGGCCGTTGTCTTGCTATCGTAAGGAATTGATTTTGCAGCATTCTGAAGCATGGCTGAATCAGAAGTTTCTCGGGCAGCCAGCCACTTTTGGCGATGACCGAAGCATGACCAACTTTATTTTGCGAACACATCGGACGGGCTATCAGGATTCTGCGATTTGCTCGACGATTGTGCCGTCAGATATGAACGTATTTTTGAAGCAGCAGATGCGCTGGAAGCGTTCGTGGTTGAGGGAATCTTTGCGTGCCAGCGGCTTTATTTGGCGCAAGGAGCCTTTTATGGCGATCTTCTTTTACATTGGTCTGATTGTTCCTATCGCTGCTCCTGTCATCGTCCTGTACAACCTCGTATACGTCCCGCTCGTTCATCACATTTTCCCGGGCACGTTTTTAATGGGCTTGCTGTTGATGGCGCTCTTAATGAGTTTGGCCCATCTGTTTTTCCGTAGAAGCAAGCTATGGGTTTTCGGGATTGTCTTTTGTGTGTTTTATGAGCTGGTGCTGTTGTGGCAGATGCCTGTGGCTTGGGTGACATTCTGGAAATCTACTTGGGGTACGCGAGAAACACCGCAGGACGTCGAAGCGAGATTGAAAAAAGAAGCCCGAAAAAAGAACAAAAAAGGCTTTGGCCTGCCATTTTAAGAGGGAAAGCCAAAGGGAGTGAAGGTGTCAGGAGCTATGGGGAAAACGACGAGCGATGTCTTGGACTATCGGAAAAAAGATCGCAATAAATTCATCAAGACGCTGATCCAGGTCGCTATCTTGGTCGTCCTGGGTGTCATGTTATATAATGCCGCCTTTGATTGGAAGAAGTACGAGGAGCCGAATAAAGCGAGCTGGACGAATGACAAAGGCTTTATCGCCATCTCCTATTTTGGCGTAGGTCGTACGGGGACACCGAAATTAGTAGCCAAGAAGCAATTGGACGAGCAGCTGCAGGCGTTGTATGACCAGGGGTATCAAACGATCTCGCAACAAGATATCTTGGATTTTTACAAGAAAAAGAAGCCACTTCCTGACAAGGCTCTGTTCCTAGCCTTTGAAGATGGCCGCAACGATTCGAGCTTGTTTGCCCAGCCGCTTTTGGAGAAGTACAACTTCAAAGCGACGGCATTGTCATACGGCAATAAGATGGGAAACAGCGAGAACAAATTCCTGCAGCCGGAAGACATGAAAAAAATGATGGAAAACGGCTACTGGGAGCTCGGTTCCAACGGTTATCGACTGACGTATATCAATGTATTTGATGATCAGGGCAATTTCATCGGGGTGAAGGATGAGAGTGAATTATCGAATAAAACAAAGGTAGGCTACTATAATCATTACTTGATGGACTTTATTCGTGACAGCAATATGATCCCGATGGAAGACAGAAGCAAGATGGAAGCGAGAATCAATGAAGACTACAAGCTGATGAATGATACATATATGGATCAATTGGGCTTTGTCCCGGGTGCCTATATGATCATGCATGCGAACACCCTGTATGGCGGGATGAATCGCTTGGTAGCGGATGCGAACGACGCGAATATCAAAAAGTATTTTACGATGCACTTTAACCGGGAAGGAAACGCCTACAACGACAACAAGAGCAATCTGTACAACCTGACTCGCGTGCAGCCAGAGCCTTATTGGTACACGAATCATTTGTTGATGCGCATCCAAAAAGACACTGACGAAAAGATTCGCTTCGTGCGCGGCGATGAAGAGCAAGCGAAAGAGTGGGACCGTCTCGGTGGCGCTGCGCAATTTATGGAGGATCAGATTGTCTTGACCTCTCCAGCTGCTGGCTCTGGCATGTTATATTTAAAAAACAGCGACAGCCAGCAGGATATCAAGCTTTCTGCCAAGCTGGAAGGGAATGTAATCGGTAAGCAATCTATTTATTTGCGCTATGATCGGGAAAAAGACAGCTATGTACGGGTCGTCCTGCATGATAATGAGCTGCGCGTCGAGCAGAAGAAGGAAAAAGGCGAGGTACAGGAGCTTTTCAAGACGGAATTGAGCCAAGTGATTTGGAATCCTGAGGATTTGACCTTCGACCGTGCCTCTGTTTATACGAGAGAACAAGGTGAGTCTGGTGCTCCCGAGCTGGAAAAATACCCGATCAACATTAAAAATACGCGTTCATTCGAAATGACTGTTCAAGGGGACCGTCTCAGTGTTTCCGTGGATAAGACAACGCTCTTGGACAAGCAACAGATCGACCCAAGCGTTAGCAACGGTGGAGTTGCATTGGAAGCGGCCTATAGTGAAGTGAACAAAAAGGACGACATTTATGACGGGGTGTTTGCGGACGTACAGATTGCGTCCTTAGAGCAACCAAATGATGAGCAGCAGATGCTGTTCAGCAATGTGCAGACAGGGCTTGCAGGAGTCGTCAGTTCGATCAAGAAAGCTATTTCTGTCGCAATGGACTGGGTCATCGACACCTTTTAAATCCGAAACAAGGGGGCTCCGTGCAAGGTGTCAAACATCAAGAAACGATCGATCATTTTGACTGCTCTTCTGATAGTAGTGTGTGTCATCCTCGTATGGTACATGATGAAATGGAACGATACCGAAAGCTTGGAGAGTGTAGATGCGGCTAACAACACGACGGAATTGTCCGCTTGGGTGGTAGACTGGCAGTGGGAATCCGGTTTGGAGGATTTCCGCAGGATGACGGATGGCTTGTCCAGTTTGCAGGTTTTCGCGGCGTATTTTGATGAAAATGACAAGCTGCATTTTACTGACCGCATGATCAAGGCGATGCCTGAGATCAAGGAAGCATCGAAGCAGGGTAGCTATGTCGACCTAGATTTGACCATTGTGAATGATCGCCTTAACAATGATGGTACGCAGGTTCAAAAGGACCCGTCGATTGTCAGCCGTCTCATGGCGACAGATGCAAGCCGTACCAAGCATATTATGGAGATCAAGAATGCCGTGATCCAGAATGGCTTTCATGGTTTAGAAATCGATTATGAGAGAATTGACGAGAAAGACTGGGACAACTTCCTTACTTTTATCCATACCTTGTATCAGCATATGGAGAAGGAGGGAAAGTCGCTTCGCTTCGTATTGGAGCCGCGCGCGCCGATTGAAGAGTTGGCATTGCCAAAGGGCCCTACTTACGTCATGATGGCTTATAATTTGTACGGTACGAATACAGAGCCAGGGCCCAAAGCTGATCATGCATTTATCGAGGAGCTTGCACATCGTATGCAAAAAGTGCCGGGTGACAAGGTCATGGCCCTATCTGTAGGCGGGTTTGACTGGGCTAGTGATGGAAAAGTGACGGCAGTGACAGAAAAGCAGGCAGATGACCTTGCTGTGTCAAGTATCGAGCCACCCAAGCGAGATAAAGCGAGCGGCAGTTTGTACTTCGACTATATGGGTGAGGACGGTCAAAAGCACACGGTTTGGTATGCGGATGAAGAGACACTGTCTCAATGGGTTGCGGTCGCAAAGAAAGCGGGTATTGAGAGAATCGCGCTTTGGCGACTCGGTGACATGGGGGAAGGGACGTTGCAATATGTGAATCGATGAGGGGCTGTGGTGGAGGGAAGAAGCGAATTTCCAGTCTACGCTTCGGCCTACGCAGCTCTTGATTCACATCTTGCAGAGTTGATATAAATCAAGAAAAGCAAGATGGCTATCACTGTGGGGACAACCCATCCATCCGGAATTTACTAGAATGTTTTTCGATCACGATGTAACTTTGTACCGGAGATGAACGTTATAATGCTAGAAGCGGTAGTCTGCTCTTTTACAGGGCGGCTGCTACATTATGATTTTGGACTTCATTCATAGGAGCGTGGAATTTTTGGGTCTCTGGGAAGCGTTTGTTGCGATTGTGCTGGGGCTAGTAGAAGGTTTGACTGAGTTTGCTCCGGTTTCCTCTACGGGTCACATGATCATCGTGGATGACTTTTTGTTCCAAACGAAAGATTTGTTTTCACCGGAAGTGGCCAACACCTTCAAAATTGTCATTCAGCTCGGCTCGATTTTGGCTGTCGTGGTTTTGATGTGGGATCGGTTCATGAGTTTGCTCGGCCTCAACAGACTGGCTGGTAAGCGTGAGGTTCAGGCAGGACCTCGGCTGAATTTGGCTACGGTCATTGTCGGTTTGATTCCTGCGGGGATTCTGGGTGTTCTGTTTGACGACTACATCGATGAGTATTTGTTTTCGACGAAGACTGTGGTAATCGGACTCGTGCTAGGAGCTCTTCTCATGCTTGCTGCGGATTGGTTCCGACCAAGACGGCCCAAGATCGAGTCGGTTGATCAGATTACGTACAAGCAGGCATTTCTGGTCGGACTTATTCAATGCTTCTCCCTGTGGCCTGGCTTTTCCCGTTCAGGTTCTACGATCTCCGGGGGCGTACTGTTGGGCATGAGCCATCGGGCGGCGGCAGACTTCACGTTTATTATGGCGGTGCCGATCATGGCGGGCGCGAGCTTTTTGTCGCTGTTGAAGCGTTGGGATGCGATTACAATGGATAGCATTCCGTTTTTCGTCATCGGTTTTATTAGCGCGTTTGTGTTTGCGCTCCTGTCGATTCGTTTCTTCTTGAAGCTGATCAACCGCATCAAGCTGACGCCTTTTGCGATTTACCGTCTGGTGCTGGCAGCAGTTATTTACTTTGTATTTATGTAAAAATCAAAAATACGACAAAGGCTCCCAATTGGGAGCCTTATTTTAATCATTCGCCTTTATCTCACTCGGTTTTTCAATAATAATTCCGTTTAACTTAAGCGTAACAGGATTCGCGATCGTATCTCCAACGGGGCATGTTTGTTCCAAAAACTCCACAAAAGACTCTACCTGCTCTCTAGGAGCATCGGTTTTGATATGAAAGGTGTATCGAATCTCGGAATACCCGCGTCGGACATCAGATTTGTTCATGAAGCCATCCGTATCGAGATCGCCTTCAACCTCCACCCAAAAATCGTCGAGTTGAACGTTAAACTTCCTGGCATATACTCTGGCAACGATAGATTGGCAGGCGCCTAATGCGGAGAGTACCAGTTCAACCGGGTTCATGCCGGTATCCGTACCTCCCAAGCTTTTCGGTTCATCGATGGTTATCTCGAAATTTCTCGAACTGGCCTTCACAACCATTCCCTTCTGTAGATGTGCAGTTGCTTTGAATGTTTCAACAGGCATGATACACACTCCCTTCTGGATAATCAATACAAGTAAACTCTACCATAGTTTTCCAATAACCATTGAGAAAATTTCTGCATTTATGCAAACGGGTGTCTCGTTCACTGCACACAGCTAATAATAAAAAGGGGCTGTCCCAAAAGTCGATTTCCCGACTGAGAGACGCCCCTTCTATCTTTTATTTCAAAAGATAAACCGCACGCGTAGTCATAAATCCTTTGACATCTTCGCCTTTATCCAGCTTTTGCTCGACGAAAGGAATGCCAGCTTCTTGCAGACGTACTTTCACCGCATTGAAATGGTGGAAGTCTACGACCAGCGTTTTGTTGCTTGCTTTGATTTCTTCTAGCTGCTTTTTCACTAATGCATTGGCGCCAGACTGTCCAATGATATGAGAAGCATTTACCATTACCATATTGGCGAGTAAAATGACGACCAGAACCCTGCCCGCATAGCGGAAAAAGCCCTTCTGAATATCCCAGACTGCCAGCGCAATCAAGAGTGGAATCAGCCAAAGTTGCGGAACATAGCGCGCCCACCAGCTTTCCGGATTAATCAGCACGGTCACGAAGAGCACCAGACTGATCCACAAGAAAGGTGCCGCCTTTTTACGATGAGTCCCCAAAAGCAAGGCGACGAGAATCAGGCATGTGACAATCACAGTTCCTCCGAAAAGCGGTCCGAATCCGGCTACACGCACGTCAGGAGAGTAGAACACAGCGAGCTCTTTCCATGTGACCGTAAATGGCACTTTCCATGTAGGGCTATGGGGTGTTGCGATGTTCTCCGATTTGGAAAATAAGGAGATAGCCAGATTTTCTATGCTGGAATTGTCTTTTAAGCCATGCGGGCTGTTCGAGGTCATGATATCAACGGCGCCTTTGCCCGCCAACGGATAAAACGGATGTCCCTTGGTTAGCGTGTTGGTGACATACGGGTTGTACCCGACAACCCCTACGGTGATAACCAGACTAATTGAAAGCCACACGAGCATGCTTTTGAAGTGCTGACGGCGATCGTAGAAAAGGAAGAGCACGAGAATTGCCAAGCCGAGCAGTCCGGCATACCCCAATGCCGTGAATTTGATCTGGGCCAGCAGCATGAGCGCTGCGCATAGTGCCAGTAGCGTCCAGGCATGGTATCGCTTATACAGCAGATAGCCAAGAGCGCAGATCATAAGCACGAGTGAGCCAAGCTGTCCGTCAATATAGAAGGAAGTCGATTGCGTAATCACAGTAGGATTGAACGCTGCGAGCAGCGCGAAGGCAATCGCCGCCCCTTTTCTCTCTGGGAAAGCGGTTCGGATGGCAGCGAGGGTCAGGAAAAAGGACGATGCAATCAACAACAGGTTAAATATTTTGCTAACCTCAATCTGACCAGTAAGTTTATACATGACCGCATCAAGCATCCAAGGACCTTTGGCGTAATGATTGATCCACAGGTGAAAGGCCGAGAGAATCTCTTTATTGTCCATCTCCTCCACTTCTTTTGAACCAGGAGGCTTGAGGATGGGCTGGTCATGAACTGGGTTCCAGCCGTTGGTTATCTTCACGATTGCTTCTTGATGATACGTTTGTCCGTCAAAAGAGAGATCAAACGTATTGGCGCTGATGAAGTAGCTAATGCCTGAAACAATCACCAGTCCAGCCAATAGGGAGAAAAACCAGGCCCGGCGACGTGAACTTACGAAGACCGACACCATTCCTCCCAATGCAGCCAAAGCGGCAACGAGGCCAATCCAAAAGCTGGCGGCCGTCACGGATACGCCGAACAAAAATAAAACCGATGTGCTAAGCACAATCGTAGCCATAAACAATAGCAAAGCCGTCCCGAGCAGGAACGAGTACGTAGCTGTACGGTTATTCATGAACATAATCTCCTGTCTACGAATCTACTAGCCAATGAGGTTAGGGAGGTTCGCTGCCAGCAGATGCAATACGGTAGCAAGCAGTACCCCGAGTACCAGACCCCCGGCAATTTCCCATCTGGTATGTCCCATGCTTTCGCGCAAAGGCTTGGTGGGAAACACGTCCGGATGTTCCTTTGCGAGCTTGTTGAGTGCTTCTGCATGTTTTCCTACCGCTCTGCGCAATCCAGTCGCATCGATGATCACAATAAAAGTCACAGCCACGCCCAGCCCGAATGCCGGATGAGTAAAGCCCTCCTGCAAACCAATCAGAAACACAGTGGTCACCATAACGGTTGTGTGCGTGCTGGGAAACCCGCCGTTCCCGACCATTTCTTTGGCCCGAGACCCAAAACGGAGGTAATTGATCAAAAATTTGGTTATTCCAGACACGAGCCAGCCGATAAACGGCGCTGCTGCATATAACATGAGAAAACTCCTCTACGTGATGATTACGACTGAGAAATGACGACGACGCCCACGACGATAATCGCCAGACCGGCAATGCGTGTAAGGGACAACGGTTCGTTGAAGATCAAGAAGGATAGCACAGCTACCAACACGTATCCAAGCGCTGCCATGGGATAAGCATAGGAAAGCTGCACCTTTTCCAGCGCAGCAATCCAGATAAACGCAGAAAGTCCGTAAAGCGCAAGTCCCACCATAATCGGCAGGTTCGTGAAATAGTGCAGGAACTTCAGTAACAGCATGTCATTGTTGCTGGTGAGCGAGGATGCGCCCATCTTCATCGCGACTTGTCCACACGCACTGAGGATCACGGAAACGATGATGAGAACAATAGATGGCATAGTCTGATCCACAACCTATCTGTGCAAGTAACTTCATGTACAAAGCAGGTTCAAAAAGTTGGCTTCCTTTTTGAACTTCCTTATTTAAATTCAAACACGTAAATAATCCCGGCTACCATGACGACATACAGGGACACCGTAATGAGAATCGGCTTGTCCTGCAACAAAACTTTTTCCGGACTGCCGCCCTGGCCTGCGACGGTGATCAAATACAGGTAACGGAAAATACCAAAGATCACGAGCGGAATGGTCCACATCAAGTGAATCGTGCGTCCTGAGGTAAAAGTGAACAAGGAATAGCTGATGATTGTCATGGTCGTCACAATCGTATTCAACTGATTCAATAACTCGGACGAATAACTGTCGAGCACTTTGCGATGCGTTCCTTTATCCTGCTGTAACAAAATCAGCTCGTGGCGACGTTTGCTGATGGCCAAAAACAGCGCGAGCAGCATCGTACAGAGTAAAAACCACGGCGTGAACGGCGTTTGGATCATCAGACTTCCGCCGATGGCACGCAAAACAAAGCCGGCTGAGATAATCATGACGTCCAGAATGACCACATGCTTCAGCTTCAGCGAGTAAGCGACGTTGAGTACAAAGTAGACCAGCAGCACGAGCGCGAATAATCGGTCAAAGTAATAAGCACTAAACAGGGAACCCAGAAGCAAAAACACACCAAATGCTAATGCGAGCGCTGGCGGCAATGCCCCAGAAGCCATGGGCCGGAACTGTTTTTCCGGGTGATTTCGGTCATTTTTGATATCGACAAAATCATTGAGGATGTAGACGCAGCCGGATACAAAACAAAACAGCAGGAAGGCCAGCACTGACTTTCCAATGACATCCGGACTTACTTTGTGCAAGGAAAATAGCAAGGCAGCAAAGACGAGCAAGTTTTTCGTCCATTGATGTGGACGAAGCTGCTTCACTAATAGGTAGACCATATTTTGTCGAACGCGTGGCGTTGTTTTGACGTCAACTTTAACAGAATTTGATGTTGCCCCCATATCTAACTCCTATCCTATTATCGAATCGTACCTTCTAATGACGGAAAATGTAAAAAGAAGGTTACACCTGTAATATGGTAACACAACTTCCCCCATAAAAATTTAACGATAACAGAAAAAATGTGAACTTGCGAGAAAGAATGATTGCCAAGAATAATATCGGGGGTTACAAGAAAACGCAGCCCTCGTGATGGAGCTGCGTTTTTCAGGGTATCTCTTTATTTAGTTCACCCGCGGAATCGGAGTGGCAGCTTTTTTTCGAGAATACAGGAACAAATTGAAGAGTACGATCACGAGTATGATCAATTGCGGGATCGTTGTTTCCCAGCTCGCGTAAATGCCAAGCGTCGGTGCGTACAACAAGTAATCGCTGCTGTGTGCAGATAAGCTTCCCGTTACCTGCAAAGCGTGGATGCTGACGCCGACGAATTTAAATGCCATGTAGTAGAGCAATAGACTGGCTACAAAAAAGAACGGACGTACCGGAATGCGTGCACTGAGCTTGATGATAACAAAGCCAATTACGGCCAAGACGACAAGCGCGCTCAAAATGCCGATCGCCAGGTCTGACATGGAGATCGTAGCGGCCATCCCCATATAAAAGATAATCGTTTCTGCCCCTTCGCGGGCGACAGCGAGAAAGGCGGTGAATGAGAGTGACCACAGAGCTCCTTTTGCCAAAGAAGAGCCGATAGATTTCTCGACAAACTGATTCCATGCCTGCAAATTGGACTTCTTATGCAACCACGCACCGATCGTCACCATAAAGAAGACGGCAATCAGTCCGGTTACTCCCTCAATCGTTTCTCGCGAGTTGCCTGTGGAGAGGTTGGAGAAAACAACACTGAGGATGACGGCAAGAATAGCGGAAACCACGATCCCGGCAAATGACCCAGACCAGATCCATTTGCGCTTGTCGGCATTGCCTGACTTGTTCAGGACAGTAAGCAAGGAGACGATGATCAAGATAGCCTCCAGTCCTTCACGGAACAAGATGAGTCCCGCATCCCAGGCGGTGTACGAGGATGCCGTCGCAAATGGCGAAAGCTCTGTCTTCATTTCTGCAAGATGAGCCGCTGCCTTTTCCCATTGCGGGGGATTGGACAGGATGAGTGTCGGGATGGCGACCATCTTGGCTTCAATGCTGCTGTAGGTAGCAGGCGATTTGGTCATGACTACGCCTTCTACAGAGGGCCAAGAGATGATAAAGGTCTCCATTTTGTCCGAAGCAGCAGTTGCATCCTGATTGGCGATTTCTGTTTCTACCGATGCAAGGAGTACCAGTAGAGACGAGATGGTGGGCTGCTCGGAAGAAGGATTCGCAGCGGCCTGTTGGACTGCCTTTCCTGACAAATAATTGTTTACCGCAGTAATGAGTGCCTGTACCTTCTCTGCGCTCTTTTTAGGATCGGGTGGTTCTGTGTTCAGGGCAATGCGCGCACCGCTGATTTTGATTTCCATATCCCCGTAGACTGCGGCATTTTCCGCTCGAACAAGACCCTCTGCCTTATACCAGCCGGTGACGAAGCTGTTGTACGACTGCTTGGCTTTCGGCAGATCGCCTTCCGTGATGGCTGTCATGCTGTTTTGCAAGAGCGGTAGCAATGCCGCAATTTGCTTGTGTGCCCGTTCTTTTGGCTGACCGCCTTCTTCTTTGGACGAGACGTAACGATCCGTCGCTTTTGCCAGACTGGAGATAGCTGCTTTTGCGGTGTCAGGATTCGCCTTCGCTTGGGCAAGGGCTTGCTCTGCTTCCGCGATTGCTTGCGTCAGCGCTTGGGCATCTGCAGAGGTTTCTTCCGAATTGCCCTCCCAGATGCTCTTCATGCTGCTGAGTGCTTTAGCTGCTTCTTCCCAGTTGTTATCTCCACTGCTAATCAAGGCATCGCTGGAGAGGGCGATCATTTGCTTGAGCTGCTCTGGCACCAACGGCGCGGCTACAGCGGCAGACAGAGCAGATGTCCATAGCAGCATGCATGTACAAAGGATAAACAGATAGCGTTTCAAGGTGTTCACTCCATCCCAGGTAGTTGGTTAAAATAGCGTGTCCCCGATGTATCCGCCCTCACTTGCACCAGGTAGACAGGCGTACAAACCACTGCCAACATGGGTGATATATTCATTGAGCAGGTCGACAGATGCGAGCTTTTGTTGCATCGGTATGAATTGCTTGCGTGGATCACGATTGAAGCAAATGAACAACAGCCCAGCATCGAGCTGACCAGTCTTGAGATCCATTCCACTCGAATAAGAGTAACCGCGACGCAAAATTTTCACCTTGCCGTCCATATGGGCCAGGGCGACATGGGAATCGACAGGAATAACGGGTTTGCCCTTGGCATCCTTTCGATCCAGCTCCAGCTCGTCAAACTCATTTGCTTTGCCAAGAGGAGCCCCGGTTAAACGGTGACGACCAAATGTATTCTCCTGATCGGTGAGGGAGGAGCGATCCCAGACCTCGATCCGCATGCGGATTCGACGCATGACCATGTAGCTTCCGCCTGCCATCCACGCGGGACTTTCAGCAGTGTTAGCCCAGACGACTTCATTTGCAATAGCGGGATCGTTCACCTGCGGATTGTTCGTGCCATCCTTGAAGCCCATCAGATTCCGTGGCGTGGAGCCAGTCGGGTCGGATGCACTGGTACGCTGGAAGCCTTCCTGCAGCCAGTGGAGGACAGCTTTTCCTCGAGCGATCCGAGCCAAGTTCCGGAGGGCATGGAAGGCTACCTGTGGATCGTTGGCACAGACCTGCACGACAATATCGCCACCCGACCATTCCTTTCGCATTTCATCGCTGTTGAAGCGAGGTAAATCGACCAATGGAGCTGGGCGTTTGGATGCAAGACCAAAGCGCTCATCGAAGAAAGAAGCGCCAAGCCCAAATGTGATCGTCAATTTCATTGGGCGCAGGCCCATGGCTTCTCCCGTGTCGACAGGAGGAAGAAGGGCGTGATCGCTCTCCTCATCGACGTTTTTGCCGGCAGTCATGCGTGCTGCTGCCTGTGTCCAGCTTTGAAACAAGCTGCGGACATCCCCTAGCGAGGTCGTCGTCAAATCAAAAGCACCCATGCAGATAAAATCCTGCATAGGTGTAATGATCCCGGACTGATGCTTGCCATAAAAGGGAATGACCTCATCTGCACGGGTCGGAGTGGTACTTGTCTGTTCATTTTTGGGAGAGGAGGGCAAAAGGGTATTGACCCCAGTCGCCCCCAACAGCAGTCCAATCCCTCCGACCCCAGCCAACTTCAGAGCCTCTCGACGTGTGATTTTGTTCGCTGTGGTGTTTGCGAGATGCTTGTCATTCATCTTGTTAGCCTCCTACGATCTTACCCATTTTGGACAATGGCTCAGCCAATGCATCGAGGGACTGACTCAGCTTTTTCACTTGGTCTTCTTTCAATTCGGTGTACAGCACGTAGCCGTCGCCTTTGCGGTACGGTGCGAGGGCTTTGTCCAAATCAGCAAATCGAGTTTCAATTTCACTTGCAAGAGCAGAGTCTTTTGCCGTAACAGCAGGCTTCAATACTTTATAAATTTCGTGAGCGCCTTCCACGTTTGCAGCAAAGTCATACAAATCCGTGTGGGAATAGCGTTCTTCCTCACCAGTCACCTTGCTCGTCGATACCTCGTTCAAGAGTTCAACCGCACCCGTTACTAGCATAGGTACATCAATTTCGACGCTCTCAACCTTCACGCGGAGCTGCTTCACATCTTGCAGCAGTTGATCTGCCACTTTTCCTTGGTCAGCAACCGATTTGGTTTCCCAGAGTGCTTTCTCCAATTTGTGATAGCCGCGCCATTCGTTATCAGGCACATCGCCTTCGCGGGCATCGATCCACGGATCAAAGTCTCCGAGAGATTCAGCGATAGGCTCGATTTTCTCAAAGTAAGCACGGGCTGGAGCATATTCCTTTTTCGCTTTCTCCATATCGCCTGCTTTGACGGCAGTGGTGAAGCTTTCTGTTGCCTTTACGAATTGGTCAGTTTGGTCAACGACCCATTTTCGGTATTGATCAATAGAGGCTTGCAGCTCAGGAGAAGTAGCAGGAGCAGTGCTCGCTGTCGCGGACTGATCAGCAGCGGCAGGCTTGTCTGGCTGCGTAGCTTCCGGTTTTTTCTCTTCAGTTTGTGTTTGTGCGTTTCCGCAAGCGGCGAGTAAGGATGAGCCGAGAACAACTGCGGCGAGTGGATAACTCCATTTTTGAATCATGAAAAGACATCCCTTCATATGATATGAGTGTATAATTATATGATTATATTTCGATAATGAATATCATTATCATCCACAAAGAATTTTACTCTTTCTTAGACAGTTTGCAATCTTTTTTTGGCAACAATCACTTGGTTAGTTTTGGAGTTGTTCACATAAAACCAAAAGTAGCTCAACAATCCCTTAACAATGACCTGTTATGATCGAGCTATCAACCAAATGAATAACGTCTGTAAGTGGGTCGAGACGTGGAGAAAGCCCTCATACAGCAATAGATTTGAAAAAGACCGTTCGATCGGTTTGTTTCTTTGTGCTATTGCCGTGTATGAGGGCTTTTTGTGTTTTCGAATGAAAGGAGCGAGCAGGGGATTTGCTAGATACAGATAGGTACGATGCGTATTTTTTTGATTTGGATGGAACGATTTTTCTCGGGAATGAACTGCTTCCTGGGGTGGAAAAGATACTTGCCGAGCTGCGGGAGAAGCAGAAGAAAATCATGTTTTTGACCAATACGACGGTACAGACAAGAACAGCTTGTCAAACTCGCCTCCAGAATCTCGGATTGACTGCCCGGCGGGAAGAAATCATGACGGCTGCCTATGCAGCGGGATTGTATCTTCAAGAATTTGCGGAGCAAGCGCGTGTCCTGATCGTTGGGGAGCCCGCCTTGGAGGAAGAGATTGCGAGCTTTCATATAAAGCAGGTGCAAGATGCGGAGGAAGCTACGCATGTATTGGTTGGAATGGACCGTGGATTTACGTATGAAAAGCTGCAACAGGCTGCTGACGCTGTGCGAAAGGGAGCGCACCTGATCGTAGCGAACCCCGATCCGGTGTGTCCGGTGCCAGGGGGTGCCATTCCTGATACGTGGGCGTTGGCGAGAGCGATTGAAACGGCTGGTGGGGCCTCTGTCTGGGCGATGACTGGCAAGCCGTCTCGGTACTACGCCGAGCAGGTTTTTCAACAGCTTCAAGTACAGCCCGAAAAATGCGTCATGGTGGGTGACCGTTTGGAAACAGACATTTTATTGGGGAAAAACAGTGGCATGAAAACGGCGCTGGTCATGACAGGTGTGACGACCAGTCGCGAGCTTGAAGCCACAGAGATTCAGCCAGATTACATCCTTCCGACGATGGAAGCCATGGTGCAAGTCGAGTAGGAAAACGAGGAGGCATGGGAGATGGAGTTGGGAAAGAGCAGCAAAAAGTGGTTGTGGTCACTAATGGCAGCAAGTCTGGTGACAGGCAGTATTGCGCCTGTGATGGCGCAAAGCGCGGTGAGCAAAACCTTGCTCATCACCGAAGTTGTCAATGATCCCCTTTTTGATGAAAGCACAGGCGAATTTATCGAAATCACCAATATCTCCAACGACCCGATTGATTTGAGTGGATATATGATCGGCGATGAGGAAAAGCGTGGAGGAAATGAAGGGATGCATGCGTTTCCGGAAGGCACCATGATTGAGCCTTACCAGACGATTGTCATTTCCCGCTATGCCGACGGGATCGTGGAACGCCATGGCGTCACGCCCGATTTTGAATTGTTCGATTCCATGGAGGACGTCCCTGAGCTGTTGCCGACAGATTGGGCGACAGGCAGCATTTATTTAGCCAATGGCGGCGACCACGTCATTCTGATGGACCCTGAGTACAATGTGGTGGATTCGATGGCTTATATGGATGCGAAGGTTCCGGGAGTCACCTCTCATCCGGGAGTTGCTGGCGGGCATTCAATGGAACGCCTGACGGAAAAGGATACAAATGATGCATCCAAAGATTTTGTCGATCAGCCCAAGCCGACCCCTGGTGAGCTGTTGTTTGGTCCGAATGCACAAAAAGACAAGATTCCGGTCTCTGATCTGAAAGACGACGTACTGATTGTCCCTGAGCCTAAGACGGGAATTGTGCTTCCGCCGACGGTGATTGCCATGTACGACAAGAAGTCCGAGATCGATGCGATTCTGGAAGCAGAGGCGTCTTCCGTTTTTATTCCGGTGAAAAAATCCGGGAAGAACGGAGTCGTCACTCAAGACGGCACTCCTCTGGACGAGGTGCTGAACGAGATCAAGGGCAAAGCGATTCCGGTGATTCATATCGAGGACAAGAAACTGGTAGCGGAGGTCGATCGCCTGCTCCAGAAAGAGAACCTCACTGATGTGCACATTGTGTCATCCCGACCGGAAATCGTTCAAGAGATGCGGGAGAAAAACAATGAATACCGTGGTGCCCTCGTGTATGTCGACGGCAAGCTGAACGAAAAGAAACAAAAAGAGCTCGTACGCTCGGCCAGGAGCAGTCGTTCCAATGTGATCGTTCTCTCGCAAACTGCGATGACGGAGGAGGTCATTCGCTACTTCCGCAATCGCGGGTTGTCTGTGTGGGGAATTGATCGGGCGAATAAGAGCCAAGCGAGCGAAATGATCGAGATGGGAGTGGCGGGGGTTGTCTCACACGATCCAAAAGAGGTGCATGAGCTGCTCGCTGCGTACCCAGAGAAAAGTATCACGCAGCCTCCGATGGTCATGGCGCATCGAGGTATCCCTTCCTTAAAGCCGGAAAACACGATGTACGCCTTTGAAGAAGCAATGGAGCTGGGTGTAGAAATCATTGAGACAGACGTCCACAAAACGAAGGATGGCCACCTTGTCCTGATCCACGATTTTGATCTGGAGCGTACCACTAACGGGACAGGGAAGGTAAAGGATTTCACGCTAAAGGAACTGCGCGAATTGAACGCGAACAAGCTCGACCCGGCAAATCCTTCCTGGTATCAGCCTGAGATTACCGATGCTGTCATTCCTACCATGGATGAATTGCTGGAAGCGGCCAAGGGCAAAGCGGTGGTCATTTTGGAAGCAAAGGGGATCGGGTACGAAAAGGAAATGGCGAAGGTCATCAAGGAGCACGACATGGTGGAAGATGTGATTGTCAGCAGCTTTAGCTCAGAAGTGTTGGAGCGTTTCGCCAAGCTCAATCCAGAATTGGGACTGGGCTTTACCTTGAGCGGGACCAAGCCAAAGGAACAGTTGGAACAATATGCCGAAAAGCAGATAACAGACGCGGTACAACTGAATGCCCAATACTTTATCAACCATCAGATTGTCACGCCAGAGCTGATCCGTTTCGCCAAGCATAGGGGAATCATTCTGACCGTGTATACCGTTAACGAAGAAGCAGATATGAAGCGGACAACCGAGGCGGGAGTCGGCGGAATTATTACCGACTACGCACAAAAACTTTACAATACCCAAATATTACCTCAGTAAGCAATTGGTATAGTCGAGGGATACGTAAAAAAACAGCGAGAAATTCAGGGGGGAAAGTCGTGGCTGAAGTGGAATTGCGGCGCATTTCCAAGATGTATGGGGGCCAGAAGGTAGTCAATGAAGTGAGCGCTCGTATTCTGCCAGGAGAATTTTTCGTGCTGGTAGGGCCTTCTGGTTGTGGGAAATCAACCACACTGCGCATGATTGCCGGGCTGGAGGAGATCAGCACGGGAGAGCTGTTGATTGGCGGCAAGCCGATGAACCAAGTCCCTCCGAGCGGGCGAAACATCTCCATGGTGTTTCAAAATTACGCACTTTATCCGCATTTGACGGTAAAAGATAATATTTTGTTTGGTTTGCAGGTTCGAAAAGTAGACAAAGCGGAGCAGGGCAAGCGGTTGGAGCGTGTAGCAGAGATGCTGGGCATCGCGCATCTTTTGCAACGCAAGCCGAAGGAATTATCCGGGGGACAACGACAACGCGTTGCACTCGGACGGGCTATCGTCAGTCAGCACCCTATCTGCCTGATGGACGAGCCGTTATCCAATCTGGATGCCAAGCTGCGCGGGCACATGCGTACGGAAATCCGTCGCTTGCAGCAAGAGCTGGGTATCACGATGATTTACGTTACACACGATCAGGTGGAAGCGATGACGATGGCAGACCGCATGATGGTCCTGCGCGACGGAGAGGTTCAGCAAGTTGGAAAACCGCTCGACGTGTACAACCATCCAGCGAATTTATTCGTGGCGGAGTTTACGGGGGCACCCCCGATGAATACGGTACCTACCATTTGGCGGGCAGGAGATCAGGCAGGGATTGAGTTGGAAGGTCAGCATTTTTTGCCGCTTCCTATGTTTCACGGTATCAAGGACCAGACCCCGGTCGTTCTCGGTCTGCGTCCAGAGTCATTGCAGCCCGCCCTTGAAGGGCAATCTGTCGATGTTTCCTGCCAGTTCCCTGTCACTGTACAGGGAGTAGAGATACTGGGTTCTGAGACCATTGTGGAATTCACCGTGGGAGACAAGCTGTGGAAGGCCAAATGGAACGGGCAATGGCACTGCAAAAGAGGCGAAACCATGCATGTTCGTTTTGATCCAGCTCAGGTGAACGTGTTTGATGGAGAAACCGGAAAAAATCTAGCGGTTACGACCAATTGAGAAAAGAAAAGGGAGAGGTACTGCGATGCGTAAAGTTGTCAAAAGCTTGTTTGCGGTCGTCATGAGTATGAGTCTGATCACGGGTTGCTCCAGTGGCAATTCTTCGTCCACGAACAACGCGGTGCAAGGAGCCAATTCGTCAGGCAAAACAGAGCTGTCCTTCTATTATCCAGTTGCGGTTGGCGGTCCTTTGACCAAGATCGTGGACGGCATGGCAGAGGAATTTAACAAAGAAAACCCGGATATCACAGTCAAGCCAGTTTATACAGGGAGCTATCAGGATACAACGACAAAAGTACAGGCGGCTGTACAAGGCAAAACTCCTCCCGACGTAGCGGTGATGCTCTCCACTGAGCTACATACGATGATGGACATGGACGCAATCCTGCCGTTGGACGACTTCATTGCCAAGGATGGCGGCAGCGAATACGTAAATGATTTCTTCCCGGGCTTCTTGGCGAATTCCCAGGTAGACGGCAAGACTTACAGCATTCCATTCCAACGCAGCACCATCGTGCTCTATTACAACAAGGACGCGTTCAAGGAAGTCGGCCTCGATCCGGAAAAACCGCCGACATCCTGGGATGAGCTGGTTTCGTACGCTACCAAATTGAAAAAGGACGGACGCTACGGCGTAGAGATTCCTTCCTCGAGCTTCACGTATTGGATGTTCCAAGCGCTGGCCCTGCAAAACGGCAAGAACTTGATGTCCGAAGATGGGAAAAAAGTGTTCTTGGATACGCCAGAAAATGTAGAAGCTCTGCAATTTTGGGTAGATTTGTCCAAAAAGCATCAAGTCATGCCTGAAGGCGTTAACGAGTGGGCGACTGTGCCTTCTGATTTCCTGGAAGGCAAAACGGCGATGATGTTCCATACGACAGGGAACCTGACGAACGTGAAGAAAAGCGCGAAGTTTGATTTTGGCGTAGCGTTTTTGCCAGCAAAAAAGAACTACGGCAGCCCGACAGGTGGCGGTAACTTCTACATGTTCAAAGGAACCGATGAAAAGAAACAGGAAGCAGCATGGAAGTTTATTCGCTTTATGACCGAGCCTAAGCGCGCTGCTCAGTGGAGTGTCGATACGGGTTATGTTGCGACACGCAAATCTGCTTACGAGGAAGAGACGATGAAGCAATACGTCAAAGACTTCCCGGCAGCAGCAGTGGCTCGCGACCAGCTGGAATACGGACATGCTGAGCTGTCTACACACAATAACGGCAAAGTGACAAAGCTCTTGAACGACACGCTGCAATCCGTGATCACGGGTCAATCCGAGCCTGCGGAAGCATTGAAAAAAGCGCAGGAAGAAGCGGACAAGATGCTGGCGCCGTTCAATAAATAAATCAATCAAGCAAGGCAATGGGGGAGCGACAATGGGGGAACTACGCGCAAAATGGAAAGTGAACATGTACGCCTGGCTCTTGCTCCTTCCCTCCCTCATCTTCCTGCTGTTGTTTACCTTCTATCCGGTTATACAAACGTTCATACTCAGTTTTCATCAAGCGGATCTGGGTTCTCCAGAGCCGTTTTTTAACGGGATAGATAATTATAAACAAATGGTGGAAGATGAAGTGTTTTGGAAGGTGCTGACCAATAATATCTGGTTTGCTATCGGAACGGTGCCGACGAGTGTGGCTCTCGCGCTGGGTATGGCTCTGTTCGCCAACAAGGCATTACGAGGGAAGAGCTTTATCCGCACGGCTTATTTTTACCCGACAGTTGTTCCGATGATTGCCGTGGCGAACATCTGGCTGTTTATTTACACACCGGAGTACGGTGCGCTTAGTCATGTGATGGAGTGGTTCGGAAAAGGCGACATGAACTGGCTCGGCGATCAGAAAAATGTGATGTGGGCGATGATCTTCATGGTCATTTGGAAGGAAGCGGGCTATTTCATGATCTTCTATTTGGCAGGGCTGCAAAACATTTCACAGGAGCTATACGAATCCGCCTCCATGGAAGGGGCATCATCGTGGACGGTTTTTCGCCGCATCACCTTTCCGTTGCTTATGCCAACGACGATGTTTGTCAGTATTATCGCCTTCACCAACTCTTTCAAGCTGGTAGACCATTTGGTGATCATGACCAAAGGCGGGCCGGATAATGCCAGCAATCTTTTGCTGTACTACATATACGAGACGGCGTTTTCCTTCTGGGATCAAGGAATGGCTTCGGCATTGACGATTGTCATGGTCGTGCTGCTCTTGTTAGTTGCTGCTTTTCAGTTTTTTGGTATGGATAAAAAGATTCACTACAACTAAGGGGGGATGGCAGATGCTTCGCAAAATCACAACGGTTGGAATGTACGGCTTGGCCGTTCTCTGGTTGTTTCCTTTGCTCTGGGCGGTCTGGACTTCCTTTCGCCCGAGGGAGCTGGCGACTTCGTGGTCGCTCAGTGCAGATTTTACACTCGATAACTTTGCGAAGGTGTGGGACGCAGCACCCTTTGACCAGTACTACATCAATACCTTTTTGATCGTGACCGGTATTTTGGTGGCGCAAATGATCACGGCTACACTGGCGGCCTATGCCTTTGCGAAGCTGCAATTTTGGGGAAAGGATGTGTTGTTTGTCCTGTTCCTGGTCCAACTGATGGTCCCGGCGGATATTTTGATTTTCCCCAACTACAACGTCCTGCGTGACTTGTCTTTGCTGGATACCAAAATCGGCATTATGCTGCCGTATTTCGCTTCGGCCTTCGGGGTCTTTCTGTTGCGACAGACCTTCAAGACAATCCCGCACGAGCTGGAGGAGGCGGCACGGATGGAAGGCTGCTCCTGGTTCCAGATTTTGTGGCGGGTGTATGTTCCGCTAGCGAAGCCGACCTACATTGCGTTTGGTTTGGTCTCGGTCAGCTACCATTGGAACAACTTCATGTGGCCGCTGATTATTACGAATTCCGTGGAAAATCGTCCGTTGACGGTCGGTCTGGCGATTTTTGCCCAATCGTTTGAGACGGGGGCGCAATGGGCCGAGGTAAGTGCAGCGACGGTCATGGTGATTTTTCCGTTGTTGCTGGCATTTTTGTTATTCCAGCGGCAGTTTATCAACAGCTTCATCCACTCCGGCGTGAAATAAGAGGGAGGGTCATGAATCATGAGAGACAAGGGCTCGTTTTCCGTATCCACCTATGCCTTATTTGATCTATCCTTGCGTGATGCGATTGTTCAGCTTTTGCAAAAAGACTGGAAGGGCATCGAGATTATGTGTGAAGAGAATCATGCCGACTTCTTGGACTGGTCCTGGGAGCGGCTGAAAGAGTTGAAGCAGCAGGGAAACGAGAGTGAGATTGCCTGGTCGATTCATGCGCCGATTAGCGGCTGCAATCTGGCGGCGGACTCAGGACCAACCCGGGATCAAACGTTGGACACGATGAAGCGTTGCCTGGAGATTGCCAGCTTTCTCGACTGTACCCACGTCGTGATGCATGCGGGGGAAGTAGAAGATCGACTCGCGGAATCAGAGCGTGCCAGAGGTGTGGAAAATGTGAGTCAGGCACTCCACGTGTTGACCTCTGAGCTGTCCGCAGAGAGCAGAACCATACTGACAGTCGAGAATGTTCCCCCTTACCCAAAAGTGCTGGGGTGGAACGTTGAGGATCTCGTGCGTATATGCCAGCATGTCGATTCGTCTCGTGTGCGGATCGTGTATGACGTAGGCCATGCCCATTTGATTCGTCCGGGATATGCGATCGATGCATTGCAGAAGGTGCTTCCTTATTTATCCGCTCTGCACCTGAGTGATAACTTTGGCAAGCTCGACGATCATTTGGCAGTGGGGGAAGGAACGATCCCGTTCGAGCCTATGCTGTCACTTTTAAAAGACAACGGATTTGCGGGTCATTGGGTTGTAGAGACCAAGCAGCTTGGCTGCGCTGAGGCAAGTGTGGAACGGCTACTGAGGGCAGGAGGCAGATAACATGGACATGCAAACGATTTTGAAAACGAATCCGGTTATTGCGGCAACCGAACAGGATCGCTTGGGAGAGGCGATGGCGTCCAGAGCTTGTGCGATCCTGTTGATGTACGGAAAGCTGACCAAGCTGATGGAGGAAGCTGAAACCATCCGTCAGTCGAGCAAGCCGATTTTTTTGCACACAGACCTCATGAATGGCTTGTCCAATGACAAAGAGGCTTTTCGTTTCTTGTCCACCTATATCCAACCAACAGGCATTGTCACTACCAAAGGACCGATGATTCGCGCGGCCAAAAAGGAAGGGATGCTGACGATCCAGCGAGTCTTTTTGATCGATTCGACCTCTCTCACGACGACGATCAAAAACGTCTTGGAAAACCAGCCGGATGCGATTGAAATCATGCCGGGGATAGCGCCGTCTATTATTTCGTATATCAAGGAGCATTTGTCGCAGCCGATTATTTTGGGCGGGTTGATTTGGAATATGGAGCAGGTCAATGAAGCGTTGAAGGGTGGAGCAGATGCTGTTTCATTGAGTAAGTCGGAGATGTGGAATCATATGAGGGTTTAGGAGAAAGGGCAGGTGTGAATGCACCTGTCTTTTTTGTATGTAATAAATCTTTACGCCCTTCCGCCTACCATTTTATCTGGTTTCCCATCCATCCATGTTTCTTACAGATATGTGTCCAAATGCCTACATGATTGGTAATCGCACAAGAGTAATTTTATAATGTTAGTAACAAAATTCTACGATGAAGAAAATAACAGCGAAGTGACACCCTTCAGCGTGAAAAGAGGGTAATATGGAACCAATTCAATTGATGGAAGCGGCAGAGCAATTTATCCGGACATGCTATCGTGAACTGGACAAGACAACGGACGAAACCGAGCAACGACTGCAAGAAGTACGACAGCTGATTCATCAGCAGGGATACTATGAGCATACGGCCGAGGAGCTTCGTCATGGAGCAAAAATGGCCTGGCGCAATAGCAATCGATGTATTGGGCGATTCTTTTGGGAATCGTTAGTGGTGATAGATGAGCGGCATGTCGAAACAGAAGAAGAGATGGCGCAGGCCATGCTCCGCCACATCGACTTTGCCACCAATGGAGGGAAAATTCGCCCGACCATTACGGTATTTGCACCTGCTGTAGCAGGCAGACTCCCCATGCGCATCTGGAATGACCAACTGATTCGCTACGCGGGATACGAGACAGAGTACGGCGTATTGGGTGATCCAGTTTCGCTTTCGCTGACGAAGCTATGTGAGAGCTTGGGATGGCAAGGGAAAGGCACAAACTACGACGTTTTGCCGATTGTCGTGCAAATTGGAGATCGGACGCCGCAGTTTTTTGAGATTCCTCAGGAGCTGGTCTTGGAGGTGCCGATCGTGCATCCTGATTTGCCGGGCTTTGCTGATTTGGAATTACAATGGTACGGGGTTCCTATTGTTTCGAATATGCACATGGAGATTGGCGGTATCGACTATTTGGCCGCGCCTTTTAACGGCTGGTACATGGGTACGGAGATCGGTGCGCGCAATTTTGCCGATCAAGAGCGATATAACATGCTGCCAAAGGTCGCAGAGGTCATGGGGCTTGATACGAGCAGGGAAGTGACGCTGTGGAGAGACAAAGCACTTATCGAGCTGAACGTAGCCGTCCTGCATTCCTTCAAGGAAAAAGGAGTATCGATTGTCGATCACCATACAGCGAGCCAGCAATTCAAGCGATTTGAGGAAAGAGAAGAGAAATGTGGTCGAGCCGTTACGGGTGATTGGACATGGCTGGTTCCGCCGATCTCGGGTACAGCTTCACACATTTTCCACAGTCTGTACGACAACACAATCCATAAGCCGAATTTCTTTTACCAGGACAAGCCGGAGCTCAGCAAAAAATAAGGTCTTCCAATGTCGCGAACATACTTCGCGGCATTTTTTTGTGACGGGTTGTAAATGGTATCTCGGACCATGCTATGGGAAACCCGTATTTTAAAGGGAAGCTGGATGGTATCGAAAGCGTGGGCGACGGAACATCGCTAGAAAAAGTACTTTACTAAAATAGCTCCAACGGTAGTGATTCCATACGCCAAGGGGATCTGATGCGTTTGGGCACAACTTTGGAAGGGGTGGAGACATCCTTTACGGCGAATTCTAGTTAAAGGCTCCGAATGCCGTACAAAAAGAAACCATTGATAGCAATACCGGCTGGGAGGAGGTCTCGCTTGAAACACTACCGGACTTTGCGGGAGACTACATTTTTACCAGTGCATGGTCTGGAGATGATGCCAATCCGGAGGCTGTATACAGTACGGACGTTTGGAAAGGCTTGTCGGCAGTAAAAAATAACAACGTAGAACAAAAACCCCCGAAACATGTAGCAAGTATGCTCTGCTACAAGTATTCGGGGGTAATTTATTTAGCGGTTGTAATAACTGCTAAGAGCTGGGAGCAGACCCAATGGATTTTTCCGCAAGTCCTTTGCACTAAAGAAAATGCTGCCCTGGACCTGAGGAACCATCGCGTTGTAATTCAACTGGTTGATAATCTCTTGGGCACTTTGCCAGCCGGCCTCAGCCGTTCCCAGCTTGTAAGGGGAGTGACCGATGTAGAGCTTGACGTTCGTGCCTTGTACTTCGTTTGCCCACCAAGTGACGAGCTTGTCATATTGGGCAGGGGCGAAGGAAAAGCTCCAATAAATTTGTGGAGTCACATAATCGATCCATCCTTGTTGAATCCACGTACGCACATCGGCAAACATGTGGTCATAAGCAGTAACGCCAGCTTTTGTATCGGAGCCAGTCGGATCGACGTTGCTGTTGCGCCATACACCGAATGGACTGATCCCAAACTGAACGTGAGGCTTGACGCTCTTGATGGACTGATTCAATTGTTGAACAAACTGATTGATATTATCGCGGCGCCAGTCTGCTTTGGACACGATTTTTTTGCTGTTAAAAGCCTTGAATGCTGCATCGTCTGCAAAGGCGACATTGGAAGGATAGAAATAATCATCCAAATGGACACCATCGATGTCGTAGCGCTGCACGACTTCCATTACTTCATTGATAATTTGCTGACGTGCCGCCGGAACACCCGGATTGATGTACAGCTTTTTGTTGGCATTAACGATCCAGTCAGGGTGCTGCTTGATCACGTGATTCGCTGGCAATTGGTCTGTTTTTGCATCTGTAGTGGCACGGAACGGGTTGAACCAAGCATGGAATTGCATCCCGCGTCTATGCGTTTCTTCTACCATAAAAGCAAGGGGGTCGTATCCAGGATCTTTCCCTGGAGTTCCCGTCAAGAATCTCGACCATGGTGTGAGCGTAGAAGGATACAAAGCATCTCCAGATGGGCGAACTTGCACGAAAGCAGCGTTCATTCCCATCGCTTGTAGCTCATCGAGCAGCTGTATGTATTCTTGTTGTTGCTTTGCTGGGTTTCCGTAAGAACCAGAAGAAGGCCAGTCCAAGTTGTAGACCGTAGATATCCATACCCCGCGCAAATCTCCGTTTGTCACCACAGGTGTGCCTGGTTCCATACCGCCAGTCTCACTCAATACATCCTGTGGCGGCGGCGTCATGGTAGCGACGTTGCCGCTTTGCAGGCGAATGGTTCTTGTTTTGTCTTCCCATTTTACCGTAAGGCCCAACTGCTCAGAGACAAAACGCAGCGGAACCATAATTCTTCCTTGTTTGTTCTGAACAGAAGCATCGAGTGGGACGCTATTGTTGTTCACGAGAGCGTTCTTTTGATTAACCGTCAGCGACAACAAGGTATCTTGCTTACTGATCGTTGCGGTTTGAGACTTTGGCTCCCAATTTACTTCGGCTCCCAGATTTTCACCGATCACCCGCATTGGGACCATCGTTACGTCTGCTTTTGGAACAATGTACGGAGCGACGTCACTTTTGATTTGTTGCCCGTCCAAATAGATGCTGATGCCAGAGGATGTCTGCGCGGCCTGCACGGATATCCCCATCGTTGGAATACATAGTACGAACATTAGCAAAAGCATAAACCACTTGCGTACCTTCATTTTTGCCAATCCTCCGACAAGTATAGATTTGCTTAATACATTAGCCAATTCGTTAGACGCTTTATTATATCGCTTTGTTACGCTCAAGTGGGAAGATTATTGTAACGATTCGCCCCATTGTGGCAAAAAATGACGGAACTGATGAAGAAAGGGAACCTCCCAAGCTTATCTGACATAGGCAAAAGCATATGTTGTTTTCCTTCGAGTCATGGGACAAAAGTGAGGGAGAGGAGTGCAAGCATGAGTTCATTTCTTGCGCAGAAGGCACCGATTGTTTTTGTTCCGGGGCTGTTTGGGTCGATGAGTGATCGAATTATTCCGGGTACTGGTGACTGGGGCTTCGGGTTTGCCCGAACGGCTTATGAGCCATTTATCCGTTTGCTTGGAAAAATGGGTTACCCCCTCAATGAACAATTGTTTGTAGCCTTTTATGATTGGCGAAGGCAGATCGATATTTCCGCCGAGCGCTTTTTGCTGCCTGTTATCGAGCGAGCGAAGCAAACAACAGGCTCCCCTTGTGTTAATCTCATTTGCCATAGCATGGGGGGCCTTGTTGCTAGAGCGTATGTCCAGAGCGAATTTTATCAAAACGATGTGGATCAGTTGCTCATTTTTGCGACTCCCAACGCAGGATCGCCTGTCGCCTACAGCTATTGGGCAGGAGGGAAGCTGCCCCGCTCTGTTTCTGCCAAAAGAAATGTCGTGGAACTATACATGAATGTATATCTGGCCTATATGGAGCAAAGCATCCCTTTTCATCGTATACAAGCTATTCACAGACACTTCCCCAGTCTCCTTGACCTTACCCCGTCAGCAGCATACGGTGATTATTTGCTGGAGAAAAACCAGGGGGTAGAAGCCTTCGTACCTTATGGGCAAATGGTCGTGAAAAATCAATACATGGACTACTTGAACGCAACGATGGGGATTATCGCAGCCCGCAATATTCGCGTCACGCTGGTAGCTGGCATCGGACATGAAACGATTCATTACCTGCGAACGGTCCCTTCGCTGTCTCCCGATAAATGGGTCGATGGAAGAGTAGTGGGCTCGATCAATAGTGACGCTGGGGATGGGAATGTCATGGCAAGCAGCGTATTCGCGCTGGAAGGTGAGCGTTATTACGTAGAGGCGACACATCTGGAGATTTTATATAAAAGTGAACCGCTTCTCCGGCAATTGCTAGAGTAGGGAGAAAAAAGAGGACCAAGCCAGGGAGATCTCTGGACTTGGTCCTTTAGATGAGCTACGCTTTTTTGCTTCTGCGATACATGATCGAAATACCGATCAAGATCGAAACGATACCCGCAACGATAGGGAGTGGGTTAGCCTGTTCTCCAGTCTGCGGCAATACTTTGCCTGTTGATGGAGATTCGTTGCTGGTTTCCAAGACGTTGGAGTTATTGGCAGCTCCCGAATCGTTTGGTTTGGTCGTATTTTCTGTTTGATTCAGCTCTTCTGAAGTGTTGGGGTTCGTGGTGTTGTTGTTTGCATCAGGAGTGCCCGGTTGATTCGAGTTGCCAGGTTGGTCTGGGCTGCCAGGTTGGTCTGGGTTTCCAGGTTGGTCTGGGTTTCCAGGTTGATCCGGTTTGCCAGGTTGATCCGGTTTGCCAGGTTTATCGGGTTTGTCTGGTTTGTCTGGCTTCTCCGGTTTGTCTGGCTTTTCCGGTTCGGGCTCTGGTTTAGGTTCTGGTTCTGGTTCAGGCTCTGGCTTTGGTTCTGGCTTTTCAGGCTCTGGTTCCGGTTTTGGATCAGGATTTCCGCCACCGCCACCACCACCGCCGCCACCACCGGAGGTCACGTCATTTTCGACAGTGACGAGCACATGGTCGCCAGCTACTTGGTTTCTTTTAATCTCGAACTCAATCGGCTTGCTGCTTTTTACATAACCAGCAGGTGCTTTTGTCTCGATAAACTCATACTTGCCCGGATTCAGGCCTTCAACAATCAGCTCTCCGTTGCCATCCGTAGTCAGCTTGGTAAGCTCCTGACCGTTCATATCTTTGGCTACCTGACCATGTTCATCCCGGAGCGTAAATTCAGCTCCTTTGAGTTTATGATTTGGGTATCCTGTTCTTACTTTGGTCAGTTTCACAGATCCTGGGTTCAATCTGTTGGTCAACGTGAGAGAGGCAGTTCCTTCCTCTGTCACTTCGAATTTCAGTGGTTCAGCAAGCTCATAATCAGCCAGGGCTTTTGTTTCCACGAGCTGGTAGAATCCTGCTTTCAGGTTTTCGAGGAGAAGGATACCGTCCTTATTCGTTGTGAGTCCACTTTGCAGTACTTTCCCGTCGGCATCTTGAAGCTCAAAGGTTACGCCAGGAAGTGGTTCTTTGGTGTAGTGGTCCACTTTCAGCAATTGAACAGACCCGATATTTTTGGCGTTCTTTTTCGTAAGGGTCACAATTTCTGTCTGATTGGAGGCGATTTTGAATGAAATAGGAGTCGCATCCAGCTTGTATCCCTTCGGAGCTTTCGTTTCGACTAGCTGATAGTTTCCTTCTGCCAGATCGCCTTTGGAAACTTTTCCGTCAGAGCCGGTTGTCAGCTCAGCGATCGTTTCGAACGCTCCGCCCTTTTCAACCTGTAGATTGAAGACAGCGCCTTCCAGTGTTTTGCCAGTATTCTCCGCGTCAACTTTGGTTAACTCAAATCCTTGACGGAGCAGCTTGTTCCCGATGGTCATTTCGATTGTAACTGGAGCGGCAGGGTCAGCACCTACAGGAGCTTTTAACGTAATGTCTTTTCCGTTTCTGTACTCGTCTGCGATGACGTACCCAACAGGAGCGGATAGTTCTTTTAGCTTGTACGCTTTAAATTTGTAGCCTTTGAAGGTGGCAATGCCATTTTCGTCGGTCACGACTGTTTCCAGCAAGGTATTTCCTGTCTTGTCGTACAGGCCAAACGTGGCTCCTGCCAATGCTTTTTTCGAATCTGCGTCTGTTTTGACGATTTTCAAGTCGCCTTTACCAGGTGTGCCGGCTCCGCCACCAGCGCCCGACAAGCTGACTTTGACACCATCTTGTCCGTCTTTACCTTTACCTACAACCTTTTTCCCTGCAAAAGAGGCTTCGTTTTTGATGATTTCTCCATGATCAGCATTGATAAAGGAGCGGTACTCCAGGATGTAGGCAGTGTGCAGGTCGTTTTTGAAAGTCAGTTTAAAGGTGTTGCCGACCACTTCTAATGTGTAGTCCTCGACTGCCACTTCTTTTCCGATTGCCAAGGCACCGGATTCAGAGACGGTTGTCGTAAAGAGCTTGAAGGATTCTTTCATCAGAATTTGATTGCTGGACAGCGTATCGGTCAATACAGCACCTGCCGAAATGTAAGACTGGCTCGGATTGATTTTTACTGTCCATGTTGCATACTCTGAATCTGCTCCTGTACCCTGTACGCCTGTTTTGAGGACGTACTCCCCACCGTATGCGGGTCTCACGGTCGTCTTGCCTTTATAGAGTGGAGTGCCTGTTATGTCACTATCATGCATAGTGGCATTGTTTTCGTACACTTCTCCGACAGGGAGATCAGCCAAACTGGTTGTGTACGTGATGCGATAGGCCGAATCGATCTCTCCAAGATGCAGTTCAAAACCGTTGGTTAATGGGTCGAATTTGATAGGAACAACTGGTCCTTCGACCACTTTCACGCCGTCTGCTCCACCTGTAAGCAACAATTTATGCACTCGTAACGAGTCTTTCACAAAAGTTTGTTCTCCGGTATAAAAATCCCGAATAATCGCGTTGTTAATCTTGTGAAGGTTATAGTTCACATCGATTGTCCATGTGATTTCTTTTGTGCGGGCGTCGTATGCGCCTGTTTTGTTGCCGTTATTGCTGGTGTAGCTGTCTGGTTTAACAGTAGCGGATTTCGTGATGGGGTCTTGTGCTTTCCCGTTTTCCTTCCAGTTCAGTTCAGCCTTGTTTTTGTACGCGGATGGACGGTCCTTGGAAGTAGGATCGAACTTCGTCAGGTACGTAATCACAAGGGCTTTTGTGACTGGTTTGTGGAAGGTGATCTTGAATCCTTCCTCGTACTTTGGATTCGGAGAGATGGTGTAGTCTTTGTCAGGGCCTTCTTCCAAATCCTTTGTCCAATCGTTGATTTTTACTTTGTCAGGAAGAAGAGTCAGCCCTTGTCCCGCATAACTGTCGGTAATGACGACTTCATCCATCACCTGATTGTCCTCGTTTAGACTAAGCGTCCACTCGATCGTTTTATTCAGGTAATCGACTTTTTCCTTTTTGGCGTTTTTCCAGAAGATTGCTTGCGTGATCTCTCTGGATGCATCTTTTTTGGTTCCATCATAGATCTCTACTTCATTTTTCACGAGGTAGCTGTCTTGGTGGACCCGATTTTTGGCTTTGGTTTGGTAGGTGATTTCGTAAGCTGCTGATACGTCATGGTCAAACTCCAAGCGGAAGCCGGTATCCGATGGGGTTACGTTGTACCCTTTGATGGCAGCCCCGTCTTTTGTTCCGTTTCCGTTGTCGCCGATGGTCATTTTATGAACGGTAAAAGAACCATTCACGAGCTCTTGATGACTGGTATCGAAGCGATCCTCGAGCCATGCATCGCTTTGCTTGATCAGTTTTTCATTGTAGTTGTACTGAATAGCCCAGGTGATTGTTTGCGTGTTGTAATCATAGCCAATCGCTTTTTTATTCAAAGGCTGGCTGAATCGAACAGGGACATTTGCGGAATCGATTAAATCCTTTGGAAGGTTCGTTCCTGTGACAGTGGCTTTATTCGTGTAGGTTGTATCTGTCGTACCGGTGACGTTGGTCTTGTACGTGACCCGATAAGCACCGTCGATGTCGCCAAAGTTCATTTTGAACCCATTTCCTTCTGTCAATTTCTCAGGAGTGAAGGTAGTTACCTCAGCCATTGGATTAACAGAGCCATTCAACTGAACTTCTAATGGAAAAACCTTAATCGAGCTCATGTCGATGTCCAGACCGCTTGGAATCTCATCCGTAAAGATAGCGCCTTTAATCGGATTTTCACTCATGTTAAAATCGACGGTCCAGTCGAGGTGGCTAGGATTCATGCCCTTGTTTGCTTTTCCGTTCTTGTCGATTTCATTATTGTTTTTGGCTTTGAAATGGACAGAGATCGGGGCGATGCCATCGAATTTAAAATCGATTTCCTGTCTCGTGCCGCCCTCAAATTTTTTCTCATCAAATTCCCGCCATACATAGAACGTTCCGTCATTGATCTCTGCGCCGTCATTGATGCTATCACTAAAAATGAAAGTGACGGTGCCATCTGTTGTTACTTCATAGGTGCCGTATCCTCCGTTCAGATCTCCGGTCAAAACGCGATCGGTCCGAAACTTATCTGGGAGAGGGAAGGTAAAGGTGGCACCTTCTGAGTAAGGATGTCCAGCAGGGATTTTCCAAGTGAAATCAACTTGAACACGCGAGCCCTGATCAGGGCGGATGTCTTCAATGTTGTTTCCGTCTTTGTCCTTCATGACTACGCTGGTGATGATGTTGTCTTTGATGATGTTGTCTTCAGGGTCTGGAACTGGTACCGGTACCTCTGGTAGAGGAACTGGTGGTTCAACAGGTGGCGTAGTCGGAGTTCCCGTGCCCGGATCGGTAGGAGTCCCTGTGCCCGGATCGGTAGGGGTTCCCGTGCCCGGATCGGTAGGAGTTCCCGTGCCCGGATCGGTAGGAGTTCCCGTGCCCGGATCGGTAGGAGTCCCTGTGCCCGTATCGGTAGGGGTTCCTGTACCCGGATCGGTAGGAGTTCCTGTACCCGGATCGGTAGGAGTCCCTGTGCCCGGATCGGTAGGGGTTCCTGTACCCGGATCGGTAGGGGTTCCTGTACCCGGATCGGTAGGAGTCCCTGTGCCCGGATCGGTAGGAGTTCCTGTACCCGGATCGGTAGGAGTTCCTGTACCCGGATCGGTAGGGGTTCCTGTGCCCGGATCGGTAGGAGTCCCTGTACCCGGATCGGTAGGGGTTCCTGTGCCCGGATCGGTAGGGGTTCCTGTGCCCGGCTCCCCACTATTGCCAACGACAACCTCATCTTGTGTTTGGGCATACGTGGTTGTCGTGAAACCGAAAAAGTTTTGGATGATGAGCAAAAGTGCCACCACAACGACCCAAGATTTCCTTTGCATATGCTCCTCCTGTACGTAATCAAACTAGCTCATTCTTTCTTTCAGTAAGAAGTGTTAGGGCTGAGATGAAGTCGTTTGTTTCCATTCAGCTTGAACGATCAGTCTGTCCTTCGGATCTTTTGCTCCAACAGGGGTGCATGTGACCAAGGTGATCAATGGCTTCTTTTGATCCACTAGAACTTCTATTTGTGTACGATCTACGATAAAGGCTTTCACGACAACGAATTGGTAGGTTGCCGTTTTCGTCCTGATCTCAATCTCATCATTAGGTGCTAGTTCGTCCAAACGATTGAATTGCTTACCATGAGTAATCCCGCGATGACCTGCCAGTCCAACATTGTTCACACCGAATTCCTTGTCTGGCTCGATCAGGCCAACACCTTTACTCAAGGCATGCTTGTCCGCGCCTTCAAAAATCATCATTTCCAGATCAATTTTGGGAATCCGAATCACGCCTCTGGCACCTTCCAACATAGCGAGCGGCGCTTGTATCTGAGGAGCTGGTGGGTCCTCGGATGTAGATGTTTCTATTTGCTCGCTGACGTTGCTCAGTTGTTCGAACGCTTCGATGAGCTGTTCTTGCTTTTGTGCAGATACCGCCGTTTCCCATTGAGGATAGAAAAGGAGGAATAAGCCTGCCAAGATAAACCCAGCACTTAACAGCACTCGCACATTCTTCAACTCCCTTTTTGCACCGTTAACTCAATTCATCTTTCCCCCCTTGTCCTGATTTTTAGTTATACTAAACTTTTTCAACAAGGGCATTCTTCGTTGTACAAATCTTGCTAGTCGAGAACAACAGATTCACCCGCTGTTCCAGTTGTGAAAAAATGCCTAGAGGTATCATAATCATTTGATCTAAACAATTTCTGAACATGAAAAAAGCCAGAGGAGAAAGAATCTCCTGCCTGGCTTTTTCGGTCTTTTTTCTATAGTTAATAGGCGACGCTTTTCGAAACAAATCCAACTAAAACCTTCCCATTTGCATCGATGGTGGAGCCGTAATACCAATCTCCACGTTCACCGACTACTTGAACAAGTGCATCTCTGACAGCGTAGCCCCTGCCTGGACTTTCTGTGGAAGGGGTCGAGAAGAAGTAGCCTTTCTCTCCTTGAATTTTAACGGTCTTGGGAGTAATTGGTGTATAAGAGGTGACCACTGTTTTGGAAACGTAACCTTGATCCATGGCGATAAATTCTGGCTGTGTACCGGATGCTTTGATTTCAAAACCATACCATAGGGTTGCAGTAACGATAGAGTCAAGGGATGGAGCAGAATAAACGTTAGCATTGTCTACAGCAACAATTGTTTTTGAAGGTAGTATTTTAGGTTGTGTACGGGGCGCCGCTGGCTTTGGAGGGGCCGATTTTTTCACTTGGCTGTTGGAAGAGCCGCCGCCACCGTTGTGATAGTGATATTCTCCATACTGTAATCCCCATTTTTCGCAGTTTGTTCTACAGGTGTGCCCACCATTCGCATCCGTTCTGCCTGGATGTGCTTCAATCATTTGAACAGGTAAAAAAGCAAAGCAAAGAATGAGTGCGAGTACTGAAATAATCTTTTTCATAGACAAACCTCCTAAGGATTCGCTTTCGCCCGCAACAAATTCAACCCCATCCCGATAAAAACAATCCCCGTCAGCTTGTTGAGAATGACAGAGAACTTCTGGTTATTGCGCAATTTTTGTGTAGCGAAGGAAGCAAACAGGGCGAGGAGACTACACCAGATGCCACCCGTAACGGTAAAAGTAAGACCAAGAATAAGGAAAGGGAGTGGTCCGGCTTCCGTCGCGCTAACAAATTGCGGGAGGAAGGCGATGAAAAACAGGGCGACCTTTGGATTCATGACACTTGTCAGGATCGCTTGCAGATAGACCTTTTCACCCTTCACCTTCTTGGAATCGGCTGCGTCAAAAACTGGTGATTCCTTCGTCATGAGCATCCGAATGCCCAAATAGACGAGATAGGCGACGCCCAATATTTTGACGATGTTAAAAAGCACGATGGACTGCGCCAAAATGAGCGACAAGCCGAAAGCAGCCAAGAGCGTGTGAATGAGTGAGCCTGTCAAAATGCCGAGAACCGAAAGAATACCTGCCTGTTTTCCTTGCGAAATGCTGCGGGTGATGATGTACATCGTGTCTGAGCCGGGTATCAGATTCAACATGATCGCGGTCATCAGAAATGCTTCATAATGAACGATTCCAAACATTTCTTCTCACTCCTATCTGTCTATAAAATAAAAATAAATTATAGAATAATCTGACACCTAACGCAACGCGGAAAAATGAGGAAAAGCCCCCGACGCAGATCAAGGAAGGTATGCCATGATCGCGAGGGGGAGCTCCTAATTCAGCAAACAAATTACGGCGTTGATTCGGTAGCGCGTATCCAGCCTTCTTTTCCATCAAACACAATCTGATACCAGCCATTCAGATCTGCGATGACTTGGAAGGAACCATCTGCTGCTACCTGACCGATCTTCTCATATTCTTCACCGGGACCTGCAAAAACATCGATTTTTTGAGTGGCAGGGGGAGTTTTATCCGTCGCTTCTGTTGTGCCGTCAGCAGGGGAAGGCGCTTCTTCTGACCCGGTTCCCTCGGTCGTTTCTTCGGAACCCTCCTCCAAGTCAGCCAGCTTTTCGATGTAAGCCAAGCCATTGTCCTCGAGCTTGAACAAAGCGATTTCGTTTTCCCCTTTGCCTACCGCATTTTTCATGATCACATGCTCGGAGTCTTCTACACTGAGTTCATCAGCCTCGACCGAAAAGCGCTTCTCGAGTGACTCTTTTGTCAAATTCGGAGACAGTACAGCGTAGGCATTAGCACGCTCCTTGCCGGATGCACTCACGATAATCACAGGCTTTTCTTTACTTCCAAGAGTATCGTCGATCTTAATCTTTGCCGATTTCACGTCCACATCGAGCGATTTATCCAGATAGAGGACCGAGTCATTCGGCATTTCCGCTGCGAAGTAAAGACGTTGATCTGCCTCAGAGAGTCCAAATGCGTAAAGCTTTGCTCCCCAGCGATCTGTACCGGAGAGCATGTCGGTGAACGTTCTGTCTGGATATCTCAATTGCAATAAGCGTGCTGGATCGTATTCCAACCAGAGCTTTTCCAGATCGGAGAGGAGTGTAGCTGTATCCTGGAGTGGATTCAACTGTTCGTACAATTCACGTGCTTTGGTGAACTCGAACGACTTGATGTATTGTTCTGCCTGCTTGAGCTTGCCTTCCAGATAGCGGGTAATCGAATCGAGGACAGGTGAATCACTGGACAGCACATCCTCGATTTTGCGATAGGCGGCTGCCATGCCAACGAAGGCACTCAAATCCTTTGAACGAATGACTTCCTTGATTTCAGCTAGCGCATACTTTTCCAACTGACCCACTAGCCAATCTGTCTCAATACCCAGTTTTTCGTAATGACGTATGCTTGTAGCCGTTTTGGTGATGACTTCTTCAAAAGGAGCAGAAGCGATCAATTTCCGTAGCTTCGTCTTTTCATAGTCCTGGAACAAGGCCGTGAGCTCTGCCTGCTTCTTCTTTTTGCCGCCGTAGTATTCATCTGGAATGGCAAGGAGTGTTTCAATGAAAGACTCGTCCTGATATTTTTCCTTTTCGAGATTCGCTTGTGCCTGAGCCTTCGATGTTTGCAAGGCATTCAAGTAATAGTCGGAAAAGCTCTTATCCATCCCCATCTGAGCGGACAATTGCTGGAAAAACATCCCCGGTACGTCCTTTTGATTCTGATATTTCTGTTTGACTGCTTGGTATTGTTCGTAGACCGCGCCGATTTCTGCGACCTTCTTTTCCGAAATGGCCGCGAGCGATTGCTGTTGAAGCCCCTCCAGCTCAGTACGGATCGAAGTCAGTAGGAACATGATAGAATTCCATTCGTCATCCCCGTAGGACAGGACAGCCATATCATGGGCACGAGAAAAGGTTTCCTCGGCTTGCAGCAAGTTCTTTTGTTCGTAAAACGCCTTTGCCTGTTTATACAACGTAATTTGCTTGTATCCGAAACCGAGCTTGAACAGAACGGCGATCAAACCCAAGGCAAAGAGTCCGAGAAAAATATTACGGACCCAAAGGGACCTATGATAGGGAGAGATAGGCAGCATAAAAGGCTCCTCCTTCACAGTATGCCTTTGAAATCCGGGTCAAAGGCGTAATGCGTATCCACCCTGTTTTTGGTAGAATGATATAGTTGTTCCCAACCTTCATTCTTATGGGTTTGTACCATTTTTGCCAATCGCAGAAGGCGCTCGCGAGGCAAAAAATCGATAAATTCGATAATCAGATCCTGATATTCATCCACATACGACTTCATGCGGAGCGCTGCACCTGCCACCTGACCGATGAGTTGATCCCCGTTTTCCAGCAACAATATTTGCTTTTTATAACGTCTGACATAGGTAAGCACGGATTTTTTGACGAGCGAAGGCTGGACCTTGATGACTTCGCGCACATACTCCATGAAGTCCTTGTCGTACATAGACGGGATGAGCGTTTCGAGCTCCAACTCCATGTCTTTGCGCAGGACGTAATGATTGAGGAACATGATCTTGCGTATCTTGATCGTGTCGGAATCGATGAAGTGCCCGATCTCTCTCGTTTTTTCATAGGCTTCCTTGAGGTGTCCTTCTTTGACGTCGTTGCCCACTTCCTCTAAATGATGGAGAAGTGACTTCTTGATCGTCTGCATTTCCCTCGTTAAAAAGTGTTGAAATTGTATGTCTCTTTCATAGCTGCCGTATTTTTTCTGCATCATGAAAAACAAGACGAACAACACACAGCCAATACCTCCTGCGAGAGCTAATTGCAAAAGGGTATCCGCAGAAAGGACAGCAAGACAGACGAACAAGCCCAAGAGCAAAAAGCGCGTCTGCACATAGCGGCGCGTCACAGCGTGGGAAACCTGGCGGATCGGTGTGTAGGCTCTCCCGCAGGTCTCACAATGTGTCTCCCACAGGACATGATACGTATGGCATCGCGTGCACGCTTGAATTCTTTCATACGTATGAGTGGTTTTACGGGTTTTGCGAAATTGTACGCCGATTCGTTTTCTCATGGTGAATCCCTCTTCTCATTCAGTAAGGCATGAAGATGCTGGTCGATTTCGGCGTTGGAGAGATTGCGCCGTTTCAGTCGCAGCAGCTTGAGGAATCGGACCGCTAGCAGCAAAAAAGCCGCAAACAACAGAAAGTAAGTTAACATAAAATTTCTCCTAACGAAGTTGTCGAAATCTGTAACAAAGAATCATGTCGTATCGTATTACGAGTAAGGGGCAATCATTCTAGTACTTTTTTATCATCTGTCTCTACTACTTCTTGAATCTAGTGGTAATAGTGTCATAGTCTTACTTTCTTTGCAACACTTCACAAATTCTTTGTAACGAACAAGAAAAGGAGCACTTATGAAAATAATACGATTCCGAATGTTATGTCGATACGTAGCATGTCTTGCCCTACTCTTGGTCAGTGTCCTCTCCGTCACTCATCCGGGCTTTGCGCAAACAAGCGGAAACAATATGGACGCTGTCCTGGTCGTGGACGTCAGCAACTCCATGACCCAAAGCGATAAGAACAAAGTCAGCAATGAAGCGATGAAAATGTTCGTCGACATGACGTCGATCCAAGCGAACAAGGTTGGTGTCGTCGCCTATACCGACAAGATCGAGCGGGAAAAAGCACTGCTTGAGATTAATTCCGAAGAAGACAAGAACGATATCAAAGCCTTCATCGACAGCCTGCAAAAAGGGGCCTACACCGATATTGCAGTAGGCGTAACCGAAGCAGTAAAAATCCTTGATGCGGGACGCAATCCAAACAATGCGCCGATCATCGTGCTGCTGGCAGACGGAAACAACTATTTGAACAAAGCATCAAGCCGTACCCAAACACAGTCTGATCAAGAGCTACAGCAAGCTGTGAAAGAGGCCAAAGACAAGGGCTATCCGATTTACACGATTGGCTTGAATGCAGACGGTCAGCTTAACCGCACGACACTACAGCAGATAGCTGCGGAGACAAATGGTAAATTTTTCGAAACGAGCACAGCGGACAAGCTCCCGCAAATTTTGAGCGAAATCTTTGCAAATCACCTGAAGCTGAAGGTTGTCCCGGTTAAAAGCTTCGTCGCAAACGGTCAAGCTCAGGAGATTCCGATCCCAATCCCGAATGGCAGTGTCATGGAAGCCAACATCTCGATCATGTCGCAAAAAGCAGTGGAAGTGAAGCTGTATGACCCAGCGGGCAAGGAAGTACAAATCCCTTCCAACCAGGTGAGACTGTCGAAATCCAATGCGTACACGATGATCAAGCTGGTCAAGCCACAGCAGGGAGATTGGAAGCTACAGGTAAAAGGTGTCCCGAAGGAAAAAATCGATATTAACCTCATCTTCAACTACGATCTGCAATTGGAGATGGAGCCAGTCACATCCAAGAGCTTCAAGGCTGGCGATGTCGTACCGATCAAGGCAGCACTTGTTTCAAACGGACAGAAGGTAGCGAGTCCTGATCTGTACAAGCAAATGAAGGCGACACTGATCGTCAATGACAAGACGGATAATAAGACAAATGAGGTCGTCCTGAACAATACGGGCAGCGGATTCGAAGGCAGCTTCACTATCCCGGCTGACCATACGTACGAGATAAAAATCAAGGCAGAAGACACCAGCTTTTACCGGGAGACGAAGCCACTCCTTGTCGATGCTGCCAAAACGGCAGGCTCTGGAGCGAACAAGCCGAACACAACCACTAATCCTGATGCAGAATCGAAACCATTTCCATGGATGACCGTAGTAGGAGGTACCGTGGTTCTCCTCCTGTTGATCGGTGCAGGCTTGTACGCACTGTCGATCTATCGCAAGGCGAACAAGGGCTTCGCTGGCCAAATCGCCATCGAGATCGTGGATGAGGACACAGGCGAAAAGTCTAATCCGCAATACAAGAAACTGAACGCATTCAAAGGAAAAGTGAAGCTGCACCAGCTCTTGCAGCTCGCCCCTGAGTTTGCGGAGACAGAGAAGGTCATCTTTTTACCAGGGAAAAACGATACACTAATCATCGAAAACCGTTCGAGCTGCCGAATCGAAAAGGCAGGGCGTGTACTCGATGCAAGCAAAGGCAAAGAGTTGAAGAAAAACGATCGCATCAAAATTTCGTTAACGAATGTGAACAAGTCCTTATATGTAGATTACATCGTCTAGGAGTGAGTCGATTATGAAAGCAGTTGTGAGAGAACACATTCAACAATTGGACGTATCCCTCGGCGGAGGAATCGTCAGTGACAAGATTCGCGTAGATACAATTGATAACCCGATGCTCGTCATCGGTCTTGGCGGTACAGGAATTGATGCGCTTTTGCGCCTGAAATACCAAGTGAACAGACGCTTCAAGCTTCCGGTAGACCAGCTTTCCAAAAAGCGCAAGGAAAAGCCGGACAATATTGAATTCATCGCGTTTGAAACGAATGAGCATGACCGCAACAAAAAGTACAAGGGCATCGGACTCGATCCAGTGACGGAGTTCGTACTCCTGTCCAACCCTGAGATCGGCGGTGTGTTGCAGAATCGCAGCATTCTGGAGCCGTACATCACGGACTGGCTCTCGCCAGAGCTGACAATTACGGACGGAATCAGCGGAGCATCGGGTGTACGCCAGGCAGGGCGACTCCTTCTCTTTACGAAAATCACGCAAGTTGTCCAAACGATTGAGAAAAAGATCAAGATGCTGTGCGAGGGCACGAACAAAAAGCTGACTGTTTTCCTCTTGAGCGGTTTGTCCGGGGGAACGGGGAGCGGTTGCTTCCTCGACATCGCCTATATCGTACGAGGCATTTTGGAGCGTGACTTCGGCAGTGCGGGGGTAGACAAGGTGAATACGCTGGGCTACCTGTTCACGCCTGACGTCAATCTGTCGAACAAGAGTCTCAGCTCGCACACACGCGACTATATCATGAAAAACGGTTATGCGGCCTTAAAAGAGCTGGACTACTGGATGAATGCGGATGAGCGCAATGAGCGTTTCCGCCAGCAATACGGCAACGTGCTCACCGTGCAGTCGCCAATGCCGCCATTCAACCTGTGCCATTTGATCTCTGCGACTAATCTGGAAGGCAAAGCATTGGAAAACGCCTACGATTACTGTATGAACGTAACCGCGGAGAACATCACGAACTTCATGGCGAGCGAAGAAAAGCGCTCGGGTGAAGAGTTTGCCATCCACGACTATATCAGCAACATTCGTACGAACATCAACCAGATGCCAAAAGCGTACGCAGCCAACTACCAGTACAACGTCATCGGTGCTTCCTCTGCTGTCTTGCCAATCGAAGAGATGACAACGTACCTGGCATATCGTTTGTTTAAAAAGATGGAAAAAATGTTCACGGTAGCCCCAACGCAAGAAGATGCAGAGAAATTCGCTCGCAAGCTCGGAATCGACATCGACTCGATTTCCCGCAAGTTCGAGGAGCGCGTTCCTGAGCCTTTGCCAGGCTATGAAAACAGCGAGCGTCTAAACTACAGCAACGTGATCACCCAGCAAGTCGTGAGCATCGACCACGAGCTGGAGCAAGGCTATCTCGCCAAAGCGCGCGAAGCGTACATCAAGTCCAAAAAGCAGATGCCAGGCGACATGATCTCTGTTTTTGGCGAAATGATCACGCGTGTATTCCTGCATCCGCAGCAAGGACCATTCTATGCATCCCGTCTGATTCATTCGGACAAAGGCTACTGCCTGATGAAAATGATCCTCTCCTACATCGAGAGCCTCAAGGCGAATTTGGAGAGCTTCCCTCCTGAGATTGAGGGCGCACGAGAGAATGCGAATGAAAAGCTGGGCGATGCCCGCAGTGCTTTCATCTCCAAGGAGAAGAAGAAAAACAGCTACATCGAAGCGAAGATCAACGAATACCAGCTCCTGGCTGATCAGGAAAAGCTGGAACAAATGATCGAATTCTACGAAGAGCTGCACCGTTTGTTGAATGCAGAAAACAACCGCATTTATAACGTATTTACTGAGATTTTGAACGCACTCAACCAAATTTTCGAGCAAAACGGCGACATCCTGATCAACGGCGGCGAAGAGAGCGACCGCACTGGCAACAAAACGTACTACTGGAACATCGTCAGTGTGCCGGATATCTCCAAAGTCGTCAGCAACATCCTGGAGCAAAAAGATGCGGATGACCTGATCCGCGATTTCACCAGCGAGCTGCTGCGACACTCCGATCAGTGGGTTAAAGAGCAGGAGCTGGATATCGTCAGCTCGATTTCCGAATTCCTCTCGGAGAAGTTCGGTGAGGTGATCACCAAGTCGATGGAAGAATTCCTCGTGATCAAATACGGCCAGGACGAGACACTCGACCGCATCGTAGAGCGCAAGATTGCGAGCAAGCTGGATGAAGAGGCGATTCCAGTCTTCCACCTGAGCAACAATCTCGGCAATATGCACTTCCCTTCCTGGGGCTTCGTATCGGTACCGCTGAAAGCACCATCGATCTTGAAGGGGATTAAAAACTATCAAAATACAGCGATTAGCGGTTCTCGTTTTACCGTCAAAGAAAGCGAAGTCAAAAACCGCATCTTCTGGCTGAATACAAAAAACGGTGTTCCACTGTTCGCTTACACACCGTTGAAGGTCTACGAGGAAAGCTACGAACGTACAATTCTGGACAGAGAGGGTATTGGACGCCACCTCGTTCAAACGGAAAAGAACAACTGGGCGTATCTACCATCCCCTATTCCGGAAAAATCGTGGGGAGACACGTACCAAAACGGGCGGATCAAAGCGTACAACGCCAAAGTACGCGAACTGTTTGACCGTGCGGTGCGCTACGGAGTCATCCGCGAAAAAGGCAGCGACAGCCAGACCAGCAACCGCTATGAATCCATCGTGACGAAGCCGTTCTCGCTGGCCACTTTCCTGGCTAAGCATCAAGCGCAAGGAGACGCAACCAAGCTGAGCCCTGGCGAGATCAAGCGTGTATTGGTTGAGCTCAAAGGCTTCATGAGAGATGGTCTGGAGCAAGAATTTTCACGTGATGTGTTCGGCAGTATCAATGAAGAGATGGCAAAAGAAAACCTGATTCGCTATCCGGAGCAGATTCGCCTGATCGAACAAGAAGTGCGCAAATACGAAGAAATCGAGGCCAAAATCCAGGAGCTGGAGCAGATCGTAGGTGCCATCAAGGACGAAGAAGAGCTGGTGACCCGATTCATCGAAGCCCTTTACACAGGGACGATTTGCAAGCGCGGTGCGCTGTACGTCTACGACAAGGATGAGGAAGAAGATGCGTGGGAGCCATTCATCAACCTGATGAAGGTCAACAAGCACGTTGAATTCGCTATCTATGAAAAATTCCGCGCATTGGATCACAAGAGCATGGCAACCATCCAGCGCAAGGCTGCAAAACGCAGTGACGCGATGACTTCAGCAGAGGATACGCAGCAGCTGCTGGCAAAACTCGAAGAAATCGCAACTGCTTTCCAAGAAACGAAAAACGATCTGGAATACGATCGCGACGAATACGTAAACGGTGAAGAGTTGTTCCAGTTCTACAAAAAGGTCTGGTCAAAAGTAAACGATATGCGCAAGACGCTGCAATAGCCGAGGTTATTGGTCCTATTTTCCATATCTAGTACGATGCTCGGAGTACAGTCTAATGCTTTGCAGATTTTAGAGAGTGAAACTAAATCATAAGTTTTGTCTTGTGATGGTGATATAAATGATACTTGCAATGCAAGTTAGATTGAAACCCACTCCCAAACAAGAAAATCAGTTATGGAAATCAGCAGGAATATCTCGTTGGGCTTATAATTGGACACTTGCTAGGCAGGAAGAAAACTACCGAAACGGTGGTAAGTTTTTACCTGATCGAAGTCTGCGTAAAGAACTAACACAGGTGAAACAGTCAAAGGAATTTGCTTGGTTATACGATGTTTCCGACGATATAACCAAGCAAGCAGTCAAAGATGCTTGTGATGCTTATCAAAAGTTCTTCAAGAAACAAGCTGACAAACCTAGATTTAAAAGTCGTAAACATACAAAACCTTCATTTTACAACGACCTGGTGAAGTTGAAGGTGAAGAAAGATCTCGTTTTCCTTTTGAAAGTAGGGTGGGTTTCTACTTCGGAACAAATTCCGATGGATACAAAGTATATCAATCCTCGAATATCATTTGACGGCAAGTACTGGTATCTATCTGTTGGCATTGAAAGAGATGGAGTAAAGCCTGCTCTAACAAATGAAGTCATTGGAATCGATGTAGGTGTGAAGAAGCTGGCAGTTTGTTCTAATGGTATGACCTTTAAAAATATCAACAAGACACAAGCAATAAAGAAAGCAGAGAGACGTTTACGGAGGTTGCAACGTAACGTCTCTCGCAAATACGAGATGAACAGGGAGGGAAACCGTTTTGTCAAAACTTGCAACATTGTAAAAGTGGAAAAATCCATTCGTTTGCTCCACCGAAGGCTAACAAATATCCGTACTAATCACCTCCATCAATCTACAAATGCTATTGTGAAAACCAAACCTAGCACTGTAGTGATGGAGACTTTGAATATTACCGGCATGATGAAGAATCGCCATTTGTCCAAAGCTATCGCACAACAGAAATTGCATGAGTTTAAACGACAATTGCAGTATAAGTGCGAAAAACATGGTATTCGTTTCATGGAAGCAGATAAGTGGTATTCCTCATCAAAGACCTGCTCTGATTGTGGTCGAATAAACAAAGACCTAAAACTGTCAGATCGAGTATTCAAATGTAATTGTGGGCTTGAAATAGATAGAGACCTTAATGCATCTATCAATTTAGCTAAATTAGCAGGATAACATCTACAAGTTATTGCTAATTTGTACGGTTCGTTGTACCGGAATTTACGCCTGAGGAGTGTCATAAAAAATGCGAGTAGCTTAGGCAAAAGCAGACACAATGAAGCAGGAAGCAAACAAAGGATTTGTAGACTGTTACAATCTTTTGGCAACGGAAGCATGCGGGATTTGATAGGAGAGTTCGCGAGCCAATACGTTACGGAATTGGAAAGACAACTGGATAGCGGAAACGGACAGCGAAGCATTCAAAACCCCGTGCTCTTCCTTTTTCTCGGGGATAAGAGCGTAGAGGCATTGCAAGCTGTTCGTGCCCACAACGAGCGCAATTGGCAAAATGGTCACGGTATTCTTTATGTCCATGCGTATCAGGACAAAACGTGGGAGCATCCGCAAGTAATCGGCTGCCGCTTGCCGCAGGCTGATGACGACAAGAAAAAGATGCGTACTTCAATCCACGAGCGTTTTTTGCTCGATGAAGCTGTCACCATGGAACTGAACAAGGTAATGAAGCTGGCAAGCGTGCGTGTAGCGGAAATGGGCAAGTTGTTCACTGCTTTTCAGCAAGTCAATATTGCCGTCGTGGCAAGAGCAGATGACCCTGCCACGATTCTTTTGCCAGAGCTGACGCTGCTACTCAAGGGCTACCTCAATGAGCTGTTTAAAAACGTATCAGTCGATCTGTACGTCCTGTTACAGGAAAAGAACAATGGCGAAGCATTCGGGTTCTCGACAGCGCTCTCGGTCAGCTTTTTGGAAGAGGTCAATCGCTATCAGCGGAGTGACTACAGCTATCGAGCGAACCTCTTGGTAACGGAGGATCTCGTGAAACTTCCTGTGGAGCATGTGAACGCACCGTTGTTTTCGCTGGCGTACCTATTGAGTGACAAGACAGAGCATGGCTTGTTTATCGAAGGCGGCATGCAGGAAAATTACGAGCTGATCAGCAAGCTGGTGCTTTTGAACAACAAAAAGGCAGAGCCGGAGTTCCATGAAAGCAATGACGGCTATAACAAGCTGCAATTTATGCGCAGCATCTCGGTTGAACACGGGCAGACCAAGTTCGCGTCTGCTGGTCTATCCAAAGTAAAGCGACCGACTCATGCGATTGCATTGACGGTGCTGTCCGCAGTATTTGACCGCTATTGGGAGCGACTCCAGGACGGCGAGGTGTTGCCGAAAACTAAAGCGAGAGAAAAGCTCGGATTGACGGCACATGATTTGCAACGAAAACTGGCTGGTATTCTTCCAGAGGATCACATCTTGGATGAAATGACGGGGCTCATGACCTCTGGCATCAGCTACAGCGAGCTTTGCAATATGAATATGCGCGAAGCGGAGCTGGCTTTGTTTGACGGCAGCAGCCAAGCCTTTTTTGAGGCGAATGTCGTTTCCGGGGCGCGTAAACGTCTGGAGCACATGCTGTCTCAGGAGTCCTTGGCCGATTTGATTCAGAAAGCAGTCATCGAGGATGAACGGCTTGGGCTGTATGCGGCTTACTATCTCACAGCCGAACACGCCAATGGAGCAAACCTGCTGGATGAGCTGCGCACAGGCATTCGCGAGACAGCGCGACAGGTTGAACAGGTGAAAGCCGAGCTGGTCGATCTCTACCAAGAGCGGGTGGATCGGCAGGACATTCGCCTAGGAGGGTTTTTCACACGGGATAAGGAGCGTGTGCGGACCTTCATTCGCCATTTGCTGGACGCTATTTATGGCAAAAAGCTGGAGCTGCTGGATTGGGAGATGATGCTGTCCATCCTTGTGAGCTATGAGAAACAGGCAGAGCAGATTCACCGGCAGTTAGGTGAGCAAGTCGAGCAGTTGGAAGCCTTGCATAAGCAACTGCGGGAAATCGCCCAGACAAGCGTTCGGGAAGCGACTGATTACTTGGGCAAAAACGTGGATGAATATTACGAATCGGTCGTCCATGAAACGATCCGGTCATTGGAAGCTTCACGCGGCAGTGATTTTTACATGGAACAACGGTATATTGGCAGCGGCGCTCTACTTAGCGGGAATAGACTCGCCGGACTCGTGGAGAGGCTGTGTCAATTTTGTCGGAACGAGATTCTCACCCGTGCGCCATTTGCTTTATCTTTTGAGGCGGAGCTGCTTGCGCGTGCCAACGTCGGGGCGGCCTACGATAACCGAACCGTGCTGACGAAGGAGGATTTGTTCCTCGATCTGGCATTGGTGCTGGAAGAGCGGGCAGCGGTTCACATCGAAGTGTTCCATTTCTTGCAAAAGCACCGCTATGAGGAGAAGTACTTGTTTGCCGATATTCACAACGACTTCGTCCAGTATGCGCTGCACAAGGATGAGAGCACACGAACCTACAAGCTGGGCTGCATCCACGAGGAACAAAAAAGCGGAATAGAAAAAATGAACCTGATGGGTGGATTCGGCATGGAAGAGTTGATGTTTTACCGCAATAACAAGAAATACCATGCTTCCTATGAGGACAGCGGGTTTGTCTTTCGCCGCGTGGGAGGAGATGAGTCGTCATGAGTCAGAGAAGGGTAAGCTTACTCATGCTAGTGTGTAGTCTGGTAGGTGGCGTGATCGGTTTTTTGGTCGGGGAAGTCATGCTCGGCAAGCTTTCCGGAGAAATACCGCAATGGTTGTTAATGGGACTTTATTTTGGTCAATATGCCTTTTTCGTAGGATTGATGTGCCTCATTGCGGAAATGATCTCGCCACGACTGAATGGAGTCGGCTGGAAGCAGCGCTATCTGGGCTTTTCGTGGAAAATGCTCGTGCCCAGCACGTTTTTGATGGTGGGCTTAGTGGCGCTCTTGCTTCAGCTGCTGTACGGTTCATCATTTCAACAGGCCAGCGGAGCCAACAATATCATCATGGTTCTGGATACGTCAGGCAGTATGCAGTCGTCTGATCCGGATAACCAATTGTTCAAAGCAGCAGCCGACATGGTGCAGCGCATGGACAGTGACATGAACGTAGCAGTGGTAACGTTTCACGATCAAACGAACGTGCTGCAACCCCTCACCGAGCTGAGTAGCCAGTCTGTGAAGGATGAGGTTGTGAAGAAGCTGCTCCAATTTCCGCGCACGGATGGAGGCACGCGGATTGACTTGGCGCTGCAAGCGGGGCTGGACCAGCTGCAAGCCAATCAAATGGCGAACAGTACGGTCGTGCTGATGTCAGACGGCTATAGTGATCTGGATGTCCCTGCCGCACTTGCGCCCTACAAGCAAAACCAAGTAATTGTCCATACGGTAGGCATGAGCCAAATCGATGCAGACGGAACGGCACTGCTTCAAAAGATCGCTGCTGAGACTGGAGGCAGCTACTTCAATGTTGAACACGCGGACCAAATGACAGGAATCTTTGGTCAGATTTACGATATGAGCCGAACAGACCGCAATATTGTTTCCGAGCGGACAGGAGCGACAGAAGATAGCATGTTTTACGCCATTACCCGTGTGGTCAGTGTTCTGATCATCGGTGCTTTGCTCGGTTTGGCGTTGGGTCTGATTTTTGACAATCGCCATCTTGCCAAAAGCTTCACGATTGGCGGGGCGGTATCAGGACTGTTAGCTGGACTTGTTTTGGAAATGGGTCTGTCGTCGATCGACTTGCTCGATATGGTGATTCGTTTGCTGGCGTGTTCCTTGCTCGCCGTCATCCTGACATTGTTCACTCTCTTTGTGCCAGCTTCCACGAGTGGCGGATCGTCTTTTGCAAAGCGCAGACTGAACACCAGACAAAACCCTCGTGCCTTGGACGCCGGGAACCAGAGCAGCAAACGGTTTGATCTGTAAAGGGAGCATGATGAATCATGATTAATCGGGAGGCAACAACAGAAACCTTCATCAAGGACGTCACCTGCCAGCATCAAGGGAGCGAATACGTGCTCAATTGGCATTGGGCGCAGGATATTCCGTGCGTGTACGTGCACAAGTCGCAGTTTGGCGCCCCTTTTGACGTGTACGAGCTGGATGATCGTCAGTTCAAGCTGTATACCCGAGAGGAATACAAAGTCCACAAAGGGCTGCGGGAAAAAACAGACGGCATCGGCAGGTACACATACCGCATCTTTCCTTGCCGATTGGAAAATGGCAAGCCGATTCTGCTCATGCCAGACGGGGATGCCCATGTGATCCACGTCAGCACAGGAAAGGCCAAAATCTACTACTCGTTCAAACGGGGCGGAAGCTGGTTCAGCAAGCATCAATCGTTGCAGATTCGCATTTTTTCAGAGATTCCGATCGCGCGGGACGTACTCTGCTACGTAAAAAAAGAAGGCTCTCCTCCCGCCCACAAGGATGATGGTACCCGATACAATTTCATTCGTGATCTCGAGCCCGGTGTCAATCTGATGCCGGAGATCGAAGTCAGGAAAAAAGACGTCGTCCGCCTGTTTTTTACGGACGGGAAAAAATACGGAGAAATGTACGAACTGATTCCTGAATAGGAGGGGATGCGCCATGCTGTCGTTTTTGAAAAACATGTTTGAGAAGAAGCCGCAGGTCAAGGAACGGCTTCCTTTTTACGATATTGTCTGCCCGTACTGTTTCGCCAAATACGGACCGGACCAAGTTGTCTTTCGTGCCACGCATCATCGCCAGGACGACGAAGACTACGCGTTGCAGGAGGATGAGATTCTCAACGCGTATCGGGATAAATTCGGACTGGATGCCATCGACGAACTGGAAGCGGTGATCGATCCGGAATCCATCCCGTCGGAAAACCATTTGTACGTCGATAACGTTCTCGCAGGTGTGACCGACCGGTATGGCATGGTTTCCAAGCGCAGACTGTGTCCGAAATGCCACAACGAGCTGCCGATTACGGCGGGTAAAGCGCCGAGCAATATTATTTCGATTGTCGGGGCGTCCCAGGTTGGTAAGTCGGTTTACATGACCTCCCTGATCCATACCTTGCAGAACACAACCGCGAATCACTTCGATGCCGCGTGTATGCCGCTCAATGCGCAGATTAGCCGCAAGTTCCGGGAGAACTATGAGGCACCCTTGTTTGAACGCGGACAGCTGCTTGATTCCACGCAAAAAGAAAAGCGCCAGGAGCCGTTCATCTTCCAGTTCATTTTCAAGGATAGCGATAAGGCACCGTTAATCCTGGTGTTTTTCGACGTAGCAGGCGAGGGAATGGTCGACCGCGAGTATTTGGAGCTGTATGCAGCGCATGTGAAAAACTCGTCTGGGATCTTGTTCCTGGTCGACCCACTGCAAATCAAGACGATTCGTGATCGGGTCATGCTGCAAGCAGGGGATGAGCCAGGGGAATTCACAGCAAGGTACGACGAGCCGCGTGAGGTCGTCATTACGCTGTTTGAGAACTTCATCGGCTACCAAGAGCAGAGCAAGACACATATTCCAACTGCTGTCGTGTTGACGAAGAGCGACATGCTGCATCTGATCAAAGAAGACGACGGCGAATACATCAAGTCCAACAGCAACGTTTTCCGCAATTTCGTTCATGAACAATATTTAAATACGACTGAATTCGAGAACATCGATGGGGAAATCCGCCGGTTCATCGAAAAGGTGGATAGACCGTTTAAAGATGCGTTGGATGTTTATTTTACGAATACGGCCTATTTCGCTGTATCTGCGCTGGGGAGCAATCCCGTCAATCAAAGGGTGAGTGGTGTCGTGACGCCGATTCGCGTCGATGAACCATTTATTTGGTTGATGCACCAGCTTGATTACATCGAAGGGAGGGAGCGGTAGTGAGCAACCGTCAGCCCATTTTGCAGCAGTACTACACCCGCGGGCGACAAGGGGTTTTCCGTTCGAACGAAGGATACGATACTGTCGCCAAAACGCCAGGGCTGGATAACCAATTCATCAAGAAGACTCTTCATCCGTTTTGTGTGTACGACGCGCCGCGACAGCTTCAAGAGCGGGCGGAAAGCAATCTGGCACTCTTTCCAGAGGCGCTTGTCAGCTTCCAAGCCGAGTCAGGAGAGATGGTTCTCGGTAGAAGTGTCTTTGTCGGAGCGGATTTTACGGGGCAGCGCAATACGTTTTTCAGTCACAACTATGTCATTCCGGTAGAGCGGCGGGACGAGTTTATCAAGAATCCGGGCAAGATCTTCGGAGTGCGCACTTTTGCAGATCGCCACGATGATGCAGCGGGCAAGGAGCTTCCTACCGTGGATGACATCCCTTCCGAAAAAGGTTTGCCGCAAGATCGAAAACTGCTGCTTGGGCAATTGGGCATCGATGAGCGTTTATTCAAACAGCTCCTCTTTGCTGTCATGTCCTCGCTCGCGGCGAAAAAGAAGGTATTCATCAGCCTGGATGTGGATATCAGTACCTCATCCAAGAGTGCTGCTCAATTATTGGAGATTTTGTACAGTTGTCTGCCTTTTGAGATGCGCAGACATTTTGGTTTTCTCACGTTTAGCAACGAGCCGCAGAGCAAGAAGCATATCCACGTCACGTTTGTGGAAAAAGGGAGCATTCGCCCAGGCGGTGGGCATAGCGACAAAGACTTTTTGTTCGACTTCTCCCTTGGCCGCGTTCAGAACGTCGATTTGCAGGGCGGAGGACACGAATATCTCGACTTTGCCTGGGAGTATGTGAATGAGCCGCGGATTGTGGATGCGTTCCACGAATTTTGTGAGGAAGTGCTCGCTGGAGCAGATCATGCACTGGCCTTGAACATTCGCACGTACTATGAGCTATGTGCACTGTATTTGATTGAAAAGGGACGAACCTCCGTGTATGAGAGCAAGCGGGCGGGCGTTTGGCAGGCGTTGAACAGCTATTTGGGGCACAGCAGCTTGACCCGCAAGAAACGGCTGATCGAGCTTCAGGAAATGCTGATGCGAATCGAAGTAGAGGCGCTTTCGTCCAAACAGCTTCCTGACAGCGAGACGGTCAAGCAAATGATTGAATCCTACCGTGTCACCAGGCAGGAACGCCTGCAAATGGATTTGATCCGCTTCTTGATGGACGTGTTGATGAAGGCCAAGACAGCAAGACAGAGCAACTACGTGGCAGAGGTGTACAAGCATTTGTCCAGCAACCGCGAGCTGTTTGGCTTCATGATGCGGACGATTTTTGGCTACCCACAGTTGGTGAAGCCACTCTTTGAGGATTATATGACCGAGCGGGTAGCCGCTGTGACCAGCTTGGACCAGATGCTAAAGGAAATCCGGTTTTGGATGGAAACGGAACCACAAGCGATGCGCAATGCCGTCTTCGTAGCTACGACAATGGAAAAAGTTCTGCGTCTATTTGCACGGGAACGTCAAAAGCTCGCTGCCGCCATTACCATCCACCAGTTCTTTGAAAACATCGATGGAGTACGCAGCTATGCCGATGAGCTGTTGGATGAGCTGGACAAGTCCTTGATGAAGCTCGTCGCACTAGACACGCTATCCAAGGATGATTTTCAGGTTCTCATTGCCCTCTTGGAGGAGAAGCCACAGAGCTTTTTCGGAACGCTGGATATGGAGAGCCGCCACAAGCAAGAAATGCTCATGAATCTGGCGAAGCTGCATGAAGAGAGAAGCACGCCGCACCCGGCAGAATTTTTCCGAAAATGGGATCGGGATGCGATTTCCGTACAACAAAGAATGATCCAGAATATGTTGAGCAAACCGCTCCATGCTGACGAGTTCTCGCAGGTGCCGCTGGTCTTTTACAGGGAAGATCATTTTGGTAAGGAAGGATTCCAGTTTGTAGAATTGCTGGAGTATGTTCAGCAAAATGGTGGGGAAGCCGTTACCCTGTCCTTTATCCAATGGACGATGAGCCAGCGGATGTTTTTCGAAGGAAAGTATTTGCTGCCTGCTTACAGACAAGCATTGAAGGTCTTTTTCCTTGAGGAGAAAGGCAAGAGATTGCGGGACAAAGAATGGCGAAAACGGTGGTATGCGATCCGAAACGCTGATTTCCGCAAGCTTTTGGACGAGGTACGCAACGAAACAGCCAATCCGCTCGTGAAGCTGTTTCGGCACAAAGCTACGGTGATATCCAGCGCAGTTGTCTTGCTAGGTGCCGGAGCGTGGGGAGGCTATATGGTTTGGGGAGGTACAGGTACGCATGTGCAGCCACCTGAAACACAGCCTGAACCGACCCGCCCACCGGCTGTGTTCGTACCGGTTCATCGGTTGATGATGGACGAGCCTGACATCCAACCTGTCCGTGATGTTCTTGGGAAGCGAAGCCAAGATGCATCTACGGGTGGGCAGCCTGTTCAAACACCAACACCCTAAGGTAAAAATAACGCCAACGCGGTCTTCTCTAGTAAGAGCGACCGCGTAATTCGGGTGTAATTGCTGTTAAAGAGACTGAAAAATAGATATTGACAAATATTTTTATTTGTGATATAATTAAATATTTTGTTATCGACAACACTCCTCGCTCCGTGATAAAAAGTAGTTGTGCGATAAAAAGGTGTGAGGAGGAATAGGGTATGAAAGCGAACACAGGTGTGAAAATGATTCCGTTACAAGGAGAGGCATTTGGCAAGCCGATGGTGATCAATCCCACCTTGCTTTGGGATGATGAACGAGCGGTATTAGTAGATACAGGTATGCCTGGTTCATGGGAGACCATTCGTCAGGAAATGAGCCGTGCTGGCATACCACTTGAGCGTTTACAGACTATCATTTTGACACATCAGGACCTTGATCATATCGGAAGTCTTCCAGAAATAGTTCGTGAGCTTGGCGGACAGGTTGAAATATATGCGCATGAGCTAGATCGGCCGTACATCGAAGGCACACGCCCTCTCCTCAAAGCAAATCCAATAGTCATGGCTCCTTTACTTGCGATGTTGCCTGAAAAGGAACGCGAGTACTTGCAAAGGCTTTGTGATAATCCGCCAAAGGCAATGGTGCACAAGACACTGGCAGACGCAGAGATTCTGCCGTATTGTGGGGGAATTCGCATCATTTACACTCCCGGACATACGCCGGGGCATATCAGCCTTTATGTACAAGACAGCAAGACCTTGATAGTAGGAGATGCTATGGTGTACATGAACGAAGCACTACATGGGCCGATTCCGCAAAACACTCTCGATATGGAAATAGCAGTAAACTCTTTAAAAAAATTCGAGAACTTGGAAATTAATAGTATCATTTGTTATCATGGAGGCATGTGTCAAAACAACGTACAAGAGCAGCTTTCTGCTCTGATATGGTGAAGGAGTTACATGGTCTTGTACATTAAAACAACGAATCCAGGTTGGAATATGTAGATATAAGAAGCGTGGAGGACACCAAGCTGGAGTATTCCCAATGGTGTCTTTCTCATTTTATCCTTGCAACGTTTCTTGCGTTGTTTGCTCGACTTCGGAATGGGAGACTGATGCAGCCGAAGAGGTTTTGTAGTATTTTTCCAAAGACTTATCTGAGCCTGTCCAACGAGCCAATGCAGCGAGCACAGCAAACATGCCTTTTTGCAGGAAGCGCGGAATGATTGGGAGGTAAAACTGCCCCATCTGAAAGATCGTTCCCAATAGGAGAATATTTTTCGGGATATATTGCTTGATAAACGGCAAATAAAAGCTGCGCCCGTCTGTGTCGAGCCCGTATCCACAGCGGACAAACGCTTCAAAAGTACCGGCTGGCCGGATTTCGACATGGAAGCTGACGAATTCGTTAGAGGGATTGTGGAACCCATGAACCTTGTCTGTTGGTATGTTCAGCTTCTCTCCCGGCTTCAGGATTACTTTTTTTCCGTCAATGGTTACCTCTAAATTTCCAATTACACCTTCAAAGGTTTCGACAAGTTTTGTATGATAGTGTAGAAAAATCCCGTTATCCGGTGGAAGATCGGTACGGAATAATAAATATTCGCCATTCGTTTCTTCCGTTGTCTTTAAAAAGGTGACCACTTCATTATTGTGCGGGTTACTTACACTGCGGCTGAGATTTGACAAAACTATACCTCCTTGAAAAATAGTAAAAAGAGATTATATTAAGACAGAATATAGATTAAATATAGATTATTTGTTCCGGGGCAACAATTAAAAAGATAGGATGTTCTACCTAAAGATGGAGTGGATAGTATGAGCGGCATGATCGTGGTTCCAGGTTATAGGGTGGCAGAGTTTCTTTCCACTCATTCAAAATTGGGAATTTATCGGGGTTACAGAAATAATGACAATCTCCCTGTCTTATTCAAGGTACCGATGGAAGGACCTTCCCATAAAGAATCTCTGTGGAAACTGAAGCATGAATATCGCATTCTTCAATCATTGGAATCCCATGCAGTGGAAACGATCATCGAGCTCGTTAATCACAACCGTGAGACGGTAATGATTACGGAAGATTTCGGGGGAGTGCCGCTCTCCTTGCTTATGAAAATGAAAGGACTGTCGCTGAAGGAGATGCTCTTCCTTGCAGTTCGCATGGCTTCCTGCTTGAGAGAAATCCATCAGCACGGAATCATTCATAAGGATGTAAATCCCGATCATATCCTGGTTCATCCTGATACCTATGAGGTGAAGCTTGGTAGCTTTGGTTTGGCGACGAAATGCCACCAGGAATACCAAAGTGTGATGAATCCAAAAGAATGGAAGGGAAATCTTCGCTACGTCTCGCCGGAGCAGACGGGGCGAATGAATCGCACCGTCGATTACCGCTCCGATATTTATTCTTTTGGTGTCACGCTCTACGAGTTATTGACAGGAAAGCTGCCCTTTTTAACTTCGGACATGCTTGAACTCATACATGCTCATATGGCGAGAAAGCCGCTCGCCCCCTCCAGTGTAAAACCATCCGTTCCAGAGATTCTATCGGACATTGTGATGAAGTGTCTGTCAAAAAATACAGAGGATCGCTACTTTAGCATGTCTGGCTTGCTGGCAGACCTGCAGCGATGCTATGACCAGCTTGAACAAAATGGTTTGATTACGCCTTTTCCGCTTGCTTTGGAAGACCGTGCTGATCACTTGCGGATTCCAGAGAAGCTTTATGGACGTGAGCAAGAAATCCAGATGCTCATCGATGCATTTGAGCAAGTCACGAACGGCGCTACGAGGATGGTTCTCCTCAGTGGCTCGGCAGGTGTGGGTAAGTCTGCTCTCGTGCTGGAAGCCCAAAAAGCGTTTTTGAGAGGCCGAGGACGTTTTGTTTCAGGAAAGTTCGATCAATATAATCAAGCGGTACCTTATTCCGCTGTCATTCAAATTTTTCAGGATTTGATCAAACAGTTATTGGCAGGCCACGAACGTGAATTGCTCGCTTGGCGAGAGATGATACTCGACGCCATGCAAGGACTTGGTCAAGTGATTGTGGATGTCATTCCGCAGCTTGAAACAGTGATCGGCAAACAGCCTGCTGTACCTGAGTTGCCTGCAGCGGAAGCAAAAAATCGCTTTCAATGGGTGATGCAACGCTTTATTCGGATTTGGGCGCGACCGGAGCATCCACTCGTCTTGTTCCTGGATGATTTGCAATGGGCGGATTCTTCTTCGCTGTTCCTGATCCGAGAGTTGGTTGCAGATATGCAGATCAGTCATTTTCTATTGATTTGCGCTTATCGTGAGCATGATGGCAGTGTGATGAATCCGTTGATTGCCATTTTGACAGAGACAGGCATTAAGAGCCGAATTTTGCGCCAATTTACGTTATTGCCGCTTCGAGAACACGAGTTCAATTCGTTAGTAGCGGATACCTTGCATAGTGATCCAGACATGACGGAGCCGCTGGTTACGATTATCATGCAAAAAACAGCCGGAAATCCGTTTTATGTAAGAGAATTCATTAAGACGCTGTATGATCGGAACTTGTTGTGGTATGGGAGAGAAGAGCGGAGCTGGCAATGGGATTTGGCCGAAATCGAGAAGCTGGGTACAACGGAAAATGTGGCCGATCTTCTCGTAGAAAAAATGAGAAGATTGCCTGATTCTACTCAGCAACAGCTCGCTTATGCTGCTTGTCTGGGCAATTCGTTTTTGCTTCATTTGATAGCCAAGTCACGGAATCAAACGGAGTCAGAAGCCATCCAGCATATATCGCCTGCGATTGAGGAAGGTCTCATCTATCCGATTGAAGGAGCGGAATATCTGACCTACGCGGCGCTCGTGGAAGAAGAAGTGGCGTCTCAGATGAGGATTCGTTTCCGCTTTGTGCACGATCGCATTCAACAGGCCGCCTATTCGTTGTTAGCAGAGGCAGAGCGCGGACAGATTCACGTCAAGCTGGGCAGAATGATGTGGGAAATGTCCCAAGGAAGCGAATCCGGCTTCCTGTTCGAAATTTGCGATCATATGTATCGGGGCAAAGATATACTGGAGGATCAGACGGAGCGCATGCATGTAGCGCACTGTCATTTGCTCGCTGGACAAAAAGCGAAATCCTCTGCGGCATTTGAGTCGGCTTTGCAGTATTTCCAACGCGGTCTCGAGCTGGTGGGGGAAGAGGGCTGGCAGCGCAATCATGATCTGACCATGGAGTTGTGTGCGTTGTCTGCGGAGACGACGTATCTCTGTAACCAATTGGATGAGGCCAAACAATTGTTTGAACGCGGGATGCAGCATGCCAAGACCGACCTGGAACGAGTACGCATTTTGGAAATGGAAATTCGCATGTATACGCGACTGGCTGAATTTCCGCGTGTCATGGAGATCGCAAGCGAAGCCTTGGGGTTATTGGGCGTACCGATTCCGAAAAAGCCTGGCAAGCTCGATATCATTAAGGAAATGTTTCACATCAAGCGCCGCCTCAAGGGCCGGAAAATAGATGAGTTGCTGTATTTGCCGGATGTTCCCGATGAAAATTATCAGATGGCGATGAGCATCATCAGCTACGCCGGGCCATCTGCTTACTATGTCAATCTCAATTGGTTTGCTTTAACGATTTTGCGTGCCCTTCATCTGTCGCTCGTGCACGGAAACGCGGTCGCTTCGGCAAACGGTTATACCGGTTACGGGATCGTACAAGCTGCTCAATTCGGAAATTATCGAGAGGCGTACGAATTTGGACAATTGGCTTGCCGTGTGGCAGACAGCTTCGCCGATCCGATTGCCATGACGAAGGCGTATGGCGCGTTTGCCCTACTCATCAACCACTGGTGCGAGCATGCACGGACGAACATCCCTCTCCTGAAAAAAGCGATTCAGCTCGGCTTGGACGGCGGGGGCAACATTTATGCTGCCTACAATGCCCATGGTCTTTTGGAGGCCATGCTCTATTGTGGTGTGCCAGTGGAAGAATTGGAGCAGCAAATCGAGGAATACAGCGATATGATTCAACAAATCAAGGTCGTTGATCACGATGACCGGCTCCTGTTATTGCGCCAGGCGCTGCATGCTTTTACAAGGTGGACGGACAATGAACGAACGGCGTTTTGCCATGATGGCTTTGACGAAGTTGCCTATGTAAGCAACCTGAAAAAAGAAGGAAACAGCTACAAGCGGTACATGTACCACTACTATAAATCGATGGTTCACCTCATGTACGGGAACCATCTGGAGGCAGCCCAGCTGCTGGCTGAAGCGGAGCAATGGATGGATTCAGTCAGCGGACAAGTACTTGTCAGCCAGCAAGTTTTTATGCAAACACTGGCATTGACGGGGCTCTATGAGAACGCCAACGGACAGGAAAAATCGAAGTACGGGAAAAAAATCAAAGCAAATCTCAAAAAGATGAAGACGTGGGCAAACGAATGCCCGGAAAATTTTCAGCACAAGTGGTTGCTGATGTATGCTGAGTGGCTGCGTGTCACAGAGAAAAAACAAGAAGCGGGTCCTTTTTACGAACAGGCGGTTCAACTCGCCAAAAAGGATGCTTTCTTGCAAAACGAGGCAATGGCAAATGAATTGGCCGCCCAGCATTACTTGGCACTTGGACTCGAAACGATTGCGAAGGCATACATGACGGAGGCGCACGAGGTTTACATGCTATGGGGAGCGGTCGCCAAGGCACGGGAGATTGGGGAACGGTACCCTTATCTTTTGCAACGGGTTAGAAGCTTGGGAGCTTCCGCCGAAATTGCCACGACTGACCAGACAGCAGACCTCGTCGATTTAATGAGTGTCATCAAGGCGTCGCAAACGATTGCTAGCGAGCTCCGATTGGAAATGCTGTTGGCGACGATGCTGCGCACGGTGATGAGCAATGCAGGTGCGGAGAAAGGAATCCTCTTGCTGAAAAAAGATGGTGACTGGCTCATCGAAGCGGCAGGCTCTGTCGATTTGGACGTGGAGATCATGCAGTCTGTCCCATATGAGCATAGCGGAATGCTCTCTGTGGCTGTCGTGAATTACACGATTCGTACAGAAGAGATGCTGGTGCTCCACAATGCTTCGGTTGAAGGTGTCTTTTTCCGCGATACGTACATTGCGAAGCACAAGCCGAAATCGATTCTATGCTCCCCGCTATGGCAGCAAGGAAAAATGATCGGTGTCATTTATTTGGAGAACAATGAGACGACACATGTGTTCAACGAAAAACGCTCAGAGCCGCTCAGACTGATCTTCTCGCAAATTGCGATCTTTATTGAAAATGCGAGACTGTATCATCAATTGGAGCAATGGAATCAATCCTTGGAAAAGATCGTGACAGAGCGTACCAATGAGATTCAGGCACTTTTGCAGGCGAATAAAAATCTGTTGAACAATGCGGGACAAGGCTTCCTTTCTTTTTCCAGAAATCTGCTGGTCCATTCTGAGTACAGTCGGGAATGTCTACGGATCTTTGGCAGAGAACTGGCTGGGGTATCGGTCGCAGAGCTGCTTTACCCGGATCGCCCAGAGGACAGCGTATTTATTGAATCTCTTTTGGAAAAGTACTTTGAAGCCAAGGACCAAGGGCAAAAAGAGCTGTATCTCAGTCTGTTTCCTACGGAGATCCAGATCAATCAAATGCCGTTGAAGCTGGCATGTAAGCCGATTTATGAAGATCGGCGGGATTCGCCAGAGGGCTTGATGCTGATCCTGACAGATATGAGTGAGCAGCGGGCGCTCAAATCAAAGATGGAGCGAGAATGGCAAAGGTTGAATATGGTCGTAACGGTAGCGATTAGCCTCCCGCTCTTCCAAAAGGTACTGCGAGCTTTTGACGCTTTCTTTGAGGAAGGGTGGAAACGGGTCCTCGGAGAAGACATAGCGGAATCCGAGAAACTATTCAAATTGGTCGCTCAGATTCATCAGTTTAAGGGTGACTTCAGCCAATTACACTTGATTCATACACCGCAAAAGCTGCATGACTTGGAGTCATGGTTGATTCAATGGGCAAAGTCCGAACAACACCTGTCCGACAAGGATGCGCGCGCCCAGCAGTCATTCGCAGAGGTTCAAGCTGCGATGCAACAGGATTTGTCGATCATGCAGCACAAGCTCGGGATCGGATTCCTGGATCATAACGAGCATGTGTACACCATTGCAAAAGAGCAATGGGAAAGCTTCGAGCAGGAGATCACTAGTTTGGTACAGGGGAAAGCTCAGCAGGAGCTGCTCCACCGCATCCGCAAGCTGCGCTATCGTCCCATGAAGGACCTGTTGTCCCGGTACGAAGACTATGTAAGTGAGCTTGCCATCCGACTGAATAAGACGATCGATCGGGTCGAATGGGATGCGGAAGAAGTATTGGTCGATCCGGAGCGATTCGAGAATTTTGCGAGGAGCCTGGTTCACATTTTCAACAATGCGATCGATCATGGAATGGAAGAAGAGCAAGAACGATTGGCATGCGGAAAAGAACGCAGCGGCAAGATTCAATGCCGCATTTGGCAAGAGGATACTTCCCTGTGCGTCATGATTCGTGATGATGGGCGTGGGGGAGAAATGGAGAAGCTAAGGCTGGCATTGGCTGAGCATGTTACGGTACAAGAACATGCAAGTCTCGTATCGGGCAGAGGAATTGGCCTGTCCATTGTCAAAAAAGAGGTTGAGCAGTTGGGAGGAACCCTTCAGGTTCATACCCAAAACGGAGAAGGCACCCGCTTTACCTTCCGAATCCCGCTAGAACCATAGAAAAAAACTGAGGCGACAGTGCCTCAGTTTTTTTGGTTGATCGACTAAAGCGAATTCGTAATGGAAGCCAAAAGTCGTTCTTCATCGATCGGTTTTAGAATGTAATGGCGCGCTCCAGCGTTGATTGCTTCAAAAACGAGCGGCTTTAATCCGTTGGTGCTGACCATAATGATGTTGGCGTCGGGGAAGGTGCCGATGATTTTTTTGACGGTCTCTATGCCATTCATTCCTGGCATATTGATATCCATCGTCACCACGTCGGGAAGGTGGGCCGTATACTTTTGATAGGCGTCTAACCCATTCGTCGCTTCTGCAATGACTTGATGGCCCGCCCGTTCCAAAATGATTTTCATGTAATCTCGTACTACAAGGGAGTCGTCTGCTATCAGTATACGAGCCATAAATCCTCCTGTTTCGAAACGGTTAGTAATTCTTGGTAAGTGATCATCCTGCTTTTACCATAACACTGATAGGAAAAATGTCGCAATCATTTGATCATCAAAAGTGTGCAAACATACAAAAAAACAAACGAATTCCAGCTTTTGGTGAAACTGGATTCGTTTGTTTAGCTTTTCCAGATGGGTCATGTATTCGGTTAGCAAAAGCAATCTGGCTTGCCAGGAGCATCATGATAGGCGAGCAAGGCATTGACCCCATGACTTAAGATAGCACCGGAACGTGTCACTGCGGCAACCAGTAGAGCCTCCATAATTTCCTCCATGGTGCCGCCCAGTTCTTTATACTTTTTGACGTGAACATCGATGCAATAAGGGCAGCCAGTCACGTGAGCGACCACAATGGCAATCAACTCTTTCGTTTTGACCGGAAGCTGGTGGGATTGCTGGTAGATTTGCCGCTCGAAAGAAAAATAAGAAGCGGCAGCGTCAGGCGCCAATTTCATCAATTCTGGGATATGCGACAAATTTGCTGATTCATAATACGAACGTGCTTTTGACATGAAACATCCTCTCCCTTTTCATGGGTAGTCACTACGACTTTATTGTAGAGAGAGAAAATGGTTGCTTCTGTAACTTACTCACCAATCTCACCAATCACTAGGAAAAAGTTTTTCTTGGAGGGCATCACGGCGAATAGCTGTGATTCGGCCTCGGCCTAACTGAAGCCACCCGGCTTTTTCAAACTCCTTGAGTGACCGACTGATTACCTCTCGGGCAGTTCCGAGTTCTATGGCAATCGCTTCATGGGTGATGGAAAGATGATTGTGAGAATCTGTGGTACGACGGAGCAATAATTCGGCGATGCGGGCGTTGATCGGTTTAAACGCGATATCCTCGACCAGAGATGTGACGGAGACCATTCGGTTGATCATGTTCCGGTAAATAAACTGACGCAAGTCCTTATAGTGATCCATCCAGTCTTTGAAAACATCTACAGGCAAAAGCAGCAGCTCGGTTTCCTCTTCTAGCTGTGCGGATGCTTCATAGCCTGTCTCACCTAAAATACTGGCCATCATGAGGACGCAGACTCCCCCGCGTTGTACCCGATATAACGTAACCTCACGTCCTGACTCGCTGATGATATAGATGCGGACCTTGCCTGACAATACAAAAGCGGCATGGGCAAACAGATGACCCTGCTGCATCGTAAGCTGGGGAGAAAAGCGTTCCACTGTTATGTCAGGATGGCGCCATGCGGCTTCCGGAACAAGGGAAAAGCACGGAAAAGCATCCGTCACAAGTTGGATTCGATTCAAGTCCATTGTTTTACCCTCCGCGACAACTCAATTAGAGAAATATGCTTACTTGTAGTGTAGGGAAAAGACGGGATCTCTACAATGGAATATCCGTCTGCGGACTGACGAGAGAACAACCCTGTAGCCTGATTTCTCTTCTACGCTGTTTTGCTATGATGTTATAGAACTTATCTTGTAAAAATAACCAGTATCGAGGGGAAACAGATGAAACAAATGAAACAGTGGATAGGAGTAGGCCTTATTGCTGTGGGAATCGGCTTGGCCGGATGCACCATCAACAATAACGTGATCAAGGTTGAAGAAGAAAAAAGACAGCTTGAATTACCTGCGGAGTCCATCGAGGCGTTGAATATTGTGACCGATTCAGGCGATTTGATCGTCAAAGGTGATGAAAAAGCAACCGCGATTCATGTAGAGGCTGAAATCAAATCGAAAAATGTCAAACCCGAAGAAATCATCCTTACACTCGAGAAGGATGGGAATAACGCAACACTACGATCCGAAGTGAACACAGATATCGGTTTTAACTTTGTGGATATGACGATAACGGTAATCGTTCCAGCCAAGCTGCCGATAGCCCTTACCGATGGATCAGGAGATATTGACATGACGAATCTAACAGGAAAGCTCACGATTGAGGATGACTCTGGTGATATTCGATTAACGAATACGAACGGAGAGGTAGAGATTCGTGACCAGTCCGGTGATATTAAGATCAAGGACGCGTCAGCCCTCAAACTGATCGAAGACGATTCAGGTGAGATCGTCATGGAAAATACGGGTGGAAACGTAGCGATTCACGATCAATCCGGTGATATGTATATTAGAAAGCATAAGGGTGATGTTACGATATCGGACCAAAGCGGTGATATCGTCATTGATACAGTCGAAGGAAATGTGCTGATTGAGAGTGACGGGAGCGGAGATCGATTCGTTCAAAACGTAACAGGCTCGTACACATCCAAATAAATCAGGACCGTCAGGGTTTTTGCCCTGGCGGTTTTCTTGTTCGTGGCGGTATTTTGACAGGCTGAGGAGAAAATTAGCCGACTAATGAAAAAAAGCTTTCCCTTCCGATAAAGAAGTGCTAATATAACAAAGGTAGTTCTAATTGAGAATGAATCTCTTTATTAATGATCATGAGAATTATTCTCTTTGGTAAATACTCGAGTCAATACGGGACATTACTCCATGAAAAAGTAAGAAGAGTAGGGACGCGATGAAAAAGAGATATTTGGTTGTAGCACTGATTTTGCTATCGTTCGTTTCACTTTTTATTGGCGTGAAAGATATATCTCCGTGGGATCTGTTCAATCTCACAGATGACAAAGTGCAAGTGCTATGGATTAGCAGGATTCCGCGTGTGATCAGTATTATCATCGCAGGGGTCAGCATGAGTATCGCCGGATTGATCATGCAACAGCTAACCCGAAACAAGTTCGTTTCTCCGACGACAGCAGGGACAGAGGACTCCGTTCGATTCGGAATATTGGTTTCACTCTTGGTATTCGCCGATGCGAGCTCTTGGGTGAAGCTACTCGTTGCTTTTGCATTTGCTCTCTTTGGAACCTTTGTCTTTATGAAGATTCTCGAAAGAATCAAATTTAAAGACTCCATTTTCATCCCGTTAGTGGGACTGATGTTTGGAAACATCGTCGGGTCCATCACGACGTTTTTCGCTTATAAGCATGACCTGATGCAAAACATGTCTGCTTGGTTGCATGGAGATTTCTCCACCATTATGAAAGGCAGCTATGAGCTTTTGTACATAAGCATTCCGCTGGTGATTATCGCTTACTTGTATGCGAACAAGTTTACCATTGCCGGAATGGGTGAAGAGTTCGCCATCAACCTCGGGTTGAACTACAAGCATGTCGTCAACATTGGACTGGTCATTGTCGCTTGTGTGACCTCGGTAGTTATTCTCACAGTAGGGACAATCCCGTTTTTGGGGCTGATCATTCCCAACCTGGTTACGATCTACCTGGGAGATAACCTGAAAAAAAGCTTATCTCATACCGCTTTGCTTGGCGCGGTGTTTGTACTTGCTTGTGATATCCTGGGACGCCTCATCATCTTCCCATACGAGATTTCCATCGGCTTGATGGTTGGGGTCATTGGCAGCGGGATATTCGTGTACTTACTCATGAGAAGAAAGGCATATGAACAATGAAAGCGAAGATAGCTGCCTTGTCGATAGTGGCGATTGCTTTGATAGCCATTTTTATGATGATTGACGCCGGTGGCAACTGGGATTACGTCCTTCCTCGGCGGGCTAAGAAAATTCTTGCCATCATTTTAACCGGTTGCATCATCGCCTTTTCTACGATGATCTTCCAGACAATCACGAACAACCGAATCTTGACGCCTAGCATCATCGGCCTCGATTCGCTCTATATGTTCATCCAAACATTTGTGATCTTTGTTTTTGGCTCCACCCATTTCACCTTGATGAACAACAACGTCAACTTTCTGATCTCGACAGGTGGGATGGTGCTTTTCGCAGGCTTGCTCTACAAATTCCTGTTTAAGAGGGAAGGGCAAAACATTTATTTCCTGCTCCTTATCGGATTGATCCTGGGCACATTGTTCAGCAGTTTGTCCACGTTCATGCAAGTGTTGATTGATCCGAATGAGTTTCTGGTTGTGCAAGACCGAATGTTCGCCAGCTTCAACAATGTAAAAACAGACCTGTTGATCACGAGCTTTGTTCTGGTCATCGGTATCATGATTTACTTCTGGCGATACATCAAGTACTTGGATGTGTTATCACTCGGTCGGGATCAGGCGATCAATTTGGGGATTCCGTACGATTTTGTCATCAAACGGTTCCTCGTCGTCATTGCCATTCTCGTATCAATCGCGACAGCGCTCGTTGGACCGATTACCTTCCTCGGACTGCTGGTAGCGAATCTCGCCCATCAGTTTATGAAAACCTATCAGCATAAATACTTGCTGGTGGGCTCGGCTTTAATCAGTGTGATTGCACTGGTTGGCGGCTTGTTGATCGTGGAGCGTGTACTTGCGTTCTCCACGACGCTTAGTGTCATTGTCAACTTTATTGGTGGAGTTTACTTCATCTATCTTCTGTTAAAGGAGAATAAAGCGTGATCGAAGTCCGGAATGTCTCAAAACAATATGGTAGCAAGTATGTCGTGGAAGATGTCTCTGTGAAAATTGCCAAGGGGAAAATCACGTCCTTCATCGGACCCAATGGGGCCGGAAAGAGTACGTTGCTGTCGATGATTAGTCGCCTGTTGACCAAGGATCAGGGTGAGGTTTTCATTGAGGGTCAGGAGATTGGGCAGACAAAGAGCAGTGAGCTGGCAAAGAAAATCTCGATTCTCAAGCAATCGAACCACATTACGGTGCGGTTGACGATTCGTGAGCTGGTCAGCTTTGGTCGCTTCCCGTATTCACAAGGCAATTTGACAAAAGAGGATTGGAAGTATGTAGACGAGGCTATCCAGTATTTGGAGCTTACGGATATTCAACACAAGTACCTCGACCAGTTGAGTGGCGGTCAGCGTCAACGCGCTTACATCGCAATGGTTGTTGCTCAAAATACGGAATACGTCCTCTTGGATGAGCCACTCAACAATTTGGATATGAAGCATTCTGTCCAGATCATGAAAGTGCTGCGACGTCTGGTAGACGAAAGAGGCAAAACGGTTGTCATTGTCATTCACGATATCAACTTCGCTTCCGTCTATTCGGATTATATCGTCGCTCTCAAGGATGGCAAGGTCGTAAAGGAAGGCACTACAGACGAAATCATCACCCAACCTATCTTGAAAGATGTCTATGACATGGATATCCATATTGAAGACATTGAGCAGAACAAAATATGCGTTTATTTCGCGTAAGCTCTATCTTCCTATCGTTAAAATTTTGATGGCCTGCCGGGGGGTTCATCAGCAAGCTATCAATAATTTTATATACTTTTACATTCTATATAGAGGTGAGAGAAGTGAACAAAAAATTACTCATGCTGTTTATGGCAGTACTGTTGGCTGTATTCACAGCTGCATGCGGCTCCAATAACGCTGCTCCTGCAACAACTGCGGGGGACGCAACCAAAGCATCGGAAGCTGCACAAACATCCGAGGAAGTTACGATCAAGCATAAATTGGGTGAAGCAAAACTGAAAAAGAATCCAAAAACAGTTGTAGCATTTGACTTCGGTGTTCTGGATTCCTTGGACAAATTGGGTATCGAAGTAGCAGGTGTTGCACAGTCTACCAACATTCCTGCGTACCTGGAAAAGTTCAAAGATGCGAAATACACAAACGTTGGCGGTTTGAAAGAGCCAGACTTTGAAAAAATCAATGCAATGAAACCGGATGTCATCTTCATTTCCGGTCGTCAACAAGATGCTTACGAAGAGCTGAACAAAATTGCTCCAACCATCTTCATGGGTGTAGACAATGCGAAGTACATGGAATCTTTCAAAGAGAACATGAAAACATTGGGTACTATCTTCGGTAAAGAAACACAAGTAGAAGAAGAGCTGGGCAAAATCGATGCATCAATCAAAGAATTGAATGCAAAAGCAACGGCAAGCGGCAAGACTGCTCTGATCGTGATGGTTAACGAAGGCAAGCTGAACGCTTACGGCGCTGGTTCCCGTTTTGGTATCCTGCACGGTGAATTCGGATTTACGCCTGTAGACAAAAACATTTCTGTAGAAAATCATGGCCAAAGCGTTTCCTTTGAATATATTGCAGAAAAAGATCCAGACTACCTGTTCGTAATTGATCGTGGAAACGCGATTTCCAAGAATAAAGAAGTGTCTACTTCTACACAGCAAACGGTAGAAAACGACCTGATTAAGAACACGAAAGCATTCAAAACTGGCAACATCATTTACTTGGATTCTAGCAACTGGTACTTGTCTGGTGGCGGATTGGTATCCACCGCTGGCATGGCAGAAGAAGTTCTGAAAGAAGTTAAATGGTAAGAGGCTAGAAAAGAAAGTGGCGGCAGCCCATGGGAGTAAGGCATTCCCTGGGCTGTCGCCTTTTCATTTTTTAGAACGTGCTGATTCATTTATACTCGGGGCTCCCGCTTGGCAAACTCTTGTAACATCCCTCTTATTTGTTCAACCAATAAAGCAGGTGCCTTCTTTGGTGAACCCGAGTCAAACGGTGGCTGGGGATCGTATTCCAAAATCAACTGGACTCCTTTGCCCATATCCTCTCCCAATTCCCATGCAACCAATTGGAGTGCCATGTCGATACCAGAGGAAACGCCGGCTGCTGTAACGATTTTGCCCTGACGAACGACTCTCTCTTCTGTTGGAATGGTACCAAGAGATTGGAGCAGTTCGAAGGACCCCCAATGAGTAGTGGCTACGGCTCCATGTAACAAGCCTGCGGCACTCAAAATCAGAGAGCCGTTGCAAACAGACGTAGTCCATTTCGTCGTCTCATGTATGTGGCGAATCCACTGTAGAGTTTCTTCGTCATTCATAGGGGTTTTATAATTGGGCGGACTGCAACCGGGAACAACAAGAATATCAGCGGAAGTAACTTCTGAAAAACTGTAATCGGCATGTAAATAGCCCATATTGGAATCAAGTTTGATTAACCCTTTTTTCTTAGCGACAAACTTTACTTCACATTTCAACGTAGCAGCGAATACATCGTATGGACCAATTGCATCTAATGCGGTGATGCCGTCGAAAAGCAAGATGGCAACCTTCATGCTGATCTCTCCTTTGAAATGGGGTATTTTTCTTGCAAACAAATACTATCATACATATAGGGGGTATATGTATGTCTGGGTTGTGACTAACTGCAAGGTTTTCTAAGCCACGTAACGAGGAGAGATAAACAGTTGGTATAGCAAAAAGCCGGTTACACCGTAAAACGTGGTGAAAACCGGCTTTTTGCTAGCGGAATCTAACCGTTATCTGGCTCCAACCAGCTTGCGCTCTTCCGTGTAAACAGGTTGGGTAGTGTTTTCTTCGTTAGGTTGCTTTTGATCCACAGCATGACATAGCTCATATGGGAGGCAGAGCGGCACACCCGTGCGAGGGTCAGTCAGGATGTCTGCTTCGATGTTAAATACCTTACGCAGCATCTCAGGCGTCATGACTTCAGCAGGGCTTCCCTCAGCGACGACGGTACCGCGAGAGATGGCAACCATGTGCTGTGCATAACGGGTTGCGTGGTTCAAATCATGGACGACCATGACGATCGTACGATTTTCTTCGTCATTCAGCTTTTGCAGGAGCTTGAGAACCTCCAGCTGGTGAGCCATATCCAGGAATGTCGTAGGCTCATCCAGGAACAGGATGTCCGTTCCTTGCGCCAGAGCCATCGCAATCCAGGCGCGCTGACGCTGACCGCCGGATAGCTGGTCAACCGGACGATCATGGAAATCTGCCATGCCGGTCATGGAAATAGCCCAGTTTACGATTTCCTTGTCTTCCTTGGTCAAAGAACCGAAGCCTTTTTGATGAGGGAAGCGGCCATAGGTAACGAGCTCAGACACGGTCAAGCCATCGGGTGCGGTTGGGTTTTGCGGCAAAATCGCAAGTTGCTTGGCGACTTCCTTGGTCGATTGCTGATGGATCGACTTTCCGTCCAAAAATACTTGTCCGCCGGTTGGCTTCATAATCCGGGCGAGAGTTTTGAGGATCGTCGATTTACCAGAACCGTTTGCACCGACCAGGGCGGTGATTTTTCCAGAAGGAATGCTGATGTTCAAGTCTTTGACAATGGAAAGCTCACCGTATCCGATGTCCAGCTTTTGCGTGTATAAGCGCTCCACAATGGGCCAACTCCTTTTTAGGAAAGTATGTACATGTATGAGTAAACGCAGACAATGATAATCATTTTCACTAAGGTAAAGTATATAACGGAATGAAGCCAAATTCAATATGAAAAAGCCAACCTGCTCACATGTGTGAACAAATTGGCCTTGGGTTAACATACGATGGTCAAGCTTTAGTAGGTGATATGAGCGATAATACCTTCTTCGTCGTCCAATACCAGCTCGATACCGGCGGAATAAGGGTTGCGCTGCATTTGGGTCTCCAGGTAGTAGCGAATCGCTTCAATCATATTAATCTCGACCAAGATTTGTTGGCGATCCATCCAGTGTATTTCAGCAGAGAAGCCATACTCCTCGTCCCACATCAGCTCGACGGAGATGTCTTGTGGCTTCAATTGCTTTTTGTAAGCTGCATGAATGCAGATTGCATTAATGATATCTTGTTCAGAAAAAGTTATCTTTTCCATGCGTTCAGTTCCTGTTCTTTCGCGCGCTTGGTTTTGAAGTAGACGAACGCTTTGCGGATCAGGATAATCACAGCGAGGATCGCCATCAGGTTGATCATGAAGCCAAGGATGGAGCCGAGAATACCCATATCAGCGAACAGGCTTCCAAACAGCAAACCAGCCAGACCGCCAATCAGGAGACCTTTCATGAACCCGCCGCTTTTGCTTGCGGTAGCAGCAGGAGTTGTTGTGGTACCTTTATTGGTTGTTGCGTTTACATTTGAATCGGCTTTGTTGGTTGTTTGTGTATTGGTAGGAGCCGTGTTAGAGTTAAAAGATTTTTTCCCGGACTTATAACCTTTCGCATCGGCATGATCAATGAATCCTCCGGCCGGAGCGAGTACGAGCATTACGGCAACCAACATCATGATGAGTTTTTTCATGTTATTTGAGTAGCCCCTCTCATTAAAATGACTTGTATATATAAGTCTACATGAATATCGAGCGAAATACCAACGAACTTTCAGTGACGATCAGTCTAAATACCTACAAAAAAGCCCCTGACAAGCGATCTCGTCAGGGGTTCTTCGATTTACGCGCTCTTTTTCAGTTTTCGGGCTGCCCAGTTACCCAACGATTGAATGAGCTGGACCAAAACGACGAGGATAATGACGGTAATGATCATGACTTCGATATCCCATTGCTGGTAGCCGTAGCGCAAGGCGAGATCGCCCAATCCACCGGCACCGACTGCGCCCGCCATAGCAGTGGCACCGATCAAACCGATGGTCGCGATCGTCAGGCAGAGGACGATGCCAGGCCGTGCTTCACGCAGCATGATGCGAAAAATAATCTGCGTCCGGGATGCGCCCATCGCTTGGTACGCTTCGATCACGCCGCGATCTACGTCATGCAGGGCCGTTTCCATCAGGCGTGAGATGTAAGGTGTCGTATAGACGATGAGCGGCACAATGGCTCCCTCAATCCCAATCGAAGTGCCCACGATCAACTCCGTAAAAGGAATGATTGCAACCATGAGAATAATAAAAGGAAGTGAACGCACAATGTTGATGAGCGTATTCAGGGTGTGATAGATGATCTTGTTCGGGAAAAGGTGATTCGCCTGTGTGATGACCAACAAAATCCCGAGCGGAATCCCGATCAATGTCGCAGTGAACAACGAAATTCCGACCATGATGACAGTCTCTTGCAGGGATTGCCCGAATACCGGAATCATTTCAATTAAACGCTCCATTAGCTCCGCACCTCCTCTGGTGACACAATATCTACGCGGTAGACGGATTCGCGCAAGAAGCGAATGCCGTCTTGAATGGGCTGGTCTTCACCAGAAATGTGCAATAGCAAAATGCCGAGCGCCGTTCCCTTAATGGTCGTAATCGAGCCGTACAACAGATTGGTGCTAATCGGAAAGCGTGCGGACAAGGTACCTAGAACTGGATCGAGAGCGGCATCTCCGCGAAAGGCAACGCGAACAATTTTGGAAACGGGTCCGGTTTCTTTTATCTTGGACAAAATCTCCTGTGGTACCTGATCGTCAAAAACCGTTTTGATAAAATTGCGGGTCGTTTGCTCTTGCGGATTGCTGAACACATCCAGAACAGAGCCTTGCTCGATGACGACACCGTTTTCCATGATAGCTACCTGGTCGCAGATTTTTTTGATGACCTGCATTTCATGTGTAATCAGCACGATAGTCAGGTTAAACTTTCGATTGATGTCGAGCAACAGCTCGAGAATCGATTCGGTCGTTTGCGGGTCGAGAGCGGAAGTCGCTTCGTCGCAGAGCAGGATTTCCGGATCGGTCGCAAGCGCACGAGCGATGCCCACCCGTTGCTTTTGCCCACCGGATAGCTGAGAAGGATAAGCGTTTGCTTTATCAGACAAGCCAACCAAGCCGAGAAGGTCTTCTACCTTGCGCTTAATGACATCTTTGGGGACGCGATTCATCCGCAAGATTTCCGCCACATTGTCAAAGACATTATAGGAAGAGAGCAGGTTGAAGTGTTGAAAAATAATCCCGATCTTTTTGCGAGCTTGCCGTAGCTCTTTTTCCTTGAGGGTCAGCATGTTCTGGCCATTGACGATCACAGAACCGCTAGTTGGCTTCTCCAACAGGTTGATGGTACGGAGCAGGGTACTTTTCCCTGCTCCGCTAAAGCCGATCACCCCGTAGATTTGCCCTTTTTCCACCTGCAGGGATACGCCCTTCAATGCTTTTACCTGCTTGTTTCCTACTTGATACGACTTATGAATATCGGTCAGCTGTATCATAACGAGTTCTCCTTGTGGGTTCTTGATGTTCCTGGCGTCGATCTTACCAGGACGGCAGTACAGCTCCTTCAAAACGTTCGTCGATGAATTTTTTCACTTCTTCCGAGCGGTAGATGTCCACCAGCTTTTTGACGGCAGGGTTGTCTTTGTTGGTTTCGTTGACTGCCAAGATGTTCACGTACGGAGAGTCAGCCGTCTCAGCGAAGATCGCGTCTTTTTTCGGAGAGTAGCCAGCTTCCATTGCGAAATTCGTATTAATCGAAGCAACCTCTACGTTGCTCAGCGAGCGTGCCAGGAAAGCAGCCTCCAGCTCTTTGAATTGCAAATTTTTTGGATTTTCCACGATGTCCAATGGTGTTGCGTTGTCGCCCACGCCATCCTTGAGCTTAATCAAGCCAGCTGCCTGATACAGCAGCAAGGCGCGTGCTCGGTTGGTCGGGTCGTTTTGAATGCCGACAACACCGCCTGCCGGGATATCCTCGACTTTTTTATGCTTGGTGGAGTAAAGACCCATTGGATACGTCACGGTTTTTCCGACTTCGACGATTTTGGTTTTGTGATCCTGATTGAACTTCGCCAAGAACGGAATGGTTTGGAAGCTGTTTACATCGAGATTTCCTTTATCGAGAGCTTGGTTCGGCTGTACGTAATCGTTGAAAACGACGACTTCGACGTCGAGTCCTTTGCCTTTGGCGACTTCTTTTACTTTGTTGAGAATCTCTTCGTGCGGGCCGCCAGTGACGCCGACCTTGAGTGAGGTTTGTTCAGCAGCAGTGCCACCGTTAGCAGGCGCAGCTTCTTGTTTAACACCGCAAGCCGTTACGAGCGATGCAGCGAGCAGCAGTGTAGTGAGCAGTAGACCAGTCTTTTTCATGAAAATACCCCTTTTCTCTGGATGTAAGATGGAAACGAAAAAAGCCTCTTCCGACAGAAGAGGCGAAAACTGCGAGTATGTAAACACACTGCAACAATACCTCTCTTATCTGTCGGAATAAATTCCGCTGGATTTGGCACCATATCGTTTGCGATAGGTTGCCGAGGTGTCATAGGGCCAGTCCCTCAACCTCTCTTCATAAGAGAATGTGCTATGAAATTATCATTCCAAACATTGTTGTTAATTCTTATTTGGATAGTTGGATTATAACGACTGATTTTTTTAGTGTCAACTGTTTTTGCAAACGAATGACTTGGTGGAAAAATGTGAAATTGATCTAAATACGAATATTCTATTGAAGAATCGAAAAATCATTTGTATAATGAGAGCGAATGAACCCGATACCAGCTATCGCAGGTGATGACATGACTCTCGTGGACTCCAATGAAACCAGAAAAAAGCTGTCTGCCATCTATAATGAGATAGCAAAAGAGTTGTTCGGATTTGGAACGACTTTGCTCCGAGTCACGATTGAAAACCAGATGATTACGTTCCAAGCCAAGCATCGTCGCTCTCCGCGCTCACAAGCGTTGGAAGGAGAAGCGCCGGCCCTCAAGCTCGAAGTCGATTTTCGCATGTCCCTTCTTTATAAGAAGAAACTGAGAGAACGACTGGAAGAAGAGATGGGGTTGCCGTTGGAAGCTGTGCTGAGGGACTATGATGCGCCTACGCAGTGGGCGATCACGAATGTTATTTTAGCTGAATCAGAACTGAATACCTGACGCAATCGTTCGGATTTTCTCTTTTGATCTATCTTAAGGGGAGACCGTAGACTTTGCGTAAAACGGGTGTCACTTCTCTTTGTTTACGAAGAAAAGTGCTCTTGTTTAGAATGATACGTTCTAATCAAGGGTACTTTTCTTTTTATTGTATCACCATATTTTGTCATCAATTGAACCCAACTGGAGGAGAATTACGATGAAAAAATTACTTGCTGGAATCCTGTCTTTCTCTATGATGTCACTGGCTCTCGCTGGCTGTGGCAGCAATGATCAACCACAAGCGGGAGGGGCTGGCGGCGAAGCCAAGGGCGAGCCACAAAAGCTGGTCATCTCTACATGGGGCTTCTCCGAAGACTTTTTCCGCAAAGAAGTGTATGAGCCGTTTGAAAAAGAACATAACGTGAAAATCGTGCTGGAAATCGGGAACAACGCAGAGCGTCTGAACAAAATTCGCCAAGGAAGCTCCGATGTAGACTTGATCTACCTCTCTGACTACTATGCACAGCAAGGGATTGAGAGTGGCGCATTTGAAAAAATCGACCGCAGCCGCATCCCGAACCTGGATCAAATCTACGACATCGCCAAAGCACCACTGGGCGAGGAATACGGTCCAGCTTACACGATTGGCCAATTCGGGATTGCCTACAATCCAAAGCTCGTAAAAACCGAAATCAAAGATTGGAAAGATCTGTGGAACCCTGAGCTGACAGGCAAGCTGACACTGCCAAGCATTACGTCCACGACAGGCCCGATGGTTCTCGACAGTGCTTCTGCGGTCGCGGGCAGCAAGGAATTCAACGAGGATCAAGCCTTCGCGAAAATGAAAGAAGTCAACAAAAGTGTCGTGAAGTTCTACGATAAGACTTCCGAATACGTGAACATGTTTGGACAAGAAGAAATCGGCGTAGGACCGATCATGGAAATGTACTTCAAAGACATCAAAGCCGCTGTTCCAGAAGCTGTTTTCGTACAACCTGCAAGCGGCGGATATGCGGTCATGAATACGGCTAACATCGTAAAAGGCTCGAAAAACAAAGCACTCGCAGAAGACTTCATCAACTACCAGCTGAGCAAGGAAGTTCAGGAGAAAACAGCAAAGGCAAAAATCGATTCTCCTGTAAACAAAACGGTTCAACTGACAGAAGAAGAAGCAAAAGGCGTAACGTACGGGGAAGCAACCGTAAGCAAGCTGAAAATGCTGGATATGAAATTCGTGAACGAGCACTCCAAAGCATGGATTGACCGTTGGAATCGTGAAATCACGCAATAACGAACGATAGAAAAACAAAGGGCGAGGGTATAGACAATATCGGATATACCCTCGTTTTTCAACGTATAGGAATTTATAAAATAAATTCCGGAGCGTATGTAAACATTCCGCTAAAACGCGGTCGCTCCACGTTGAACTGGCTTCGATAGAAGTTTTCTTATGAGGAATGAACGTGAGGAGGACCATTCGTGCAAAAGATCATTCTTGACGTGGATACGGGCATTGATGATGCGCTTGGCATTATTCTCGCTGTGAAGAGCGGGCAATTCGATCTGGTTGGCATTACTACGGTGAATGGCAACGTGTCGTTGCGACAAGCAACAGAAAACACGTGCAAAATTCTCGATTTCTTGCAAGTCGGCGAGCAAATCCCTGTTGTCTGTGGAGCATCTGAACCGCTGCTGCGACCGTTGTTTTTCGAGCATGCCGTACATGGTGAGGATGGTTTGGGAGGAGCCCTTGCCGGAGTTCCGATTTACAAGGAACCGACAGCTGGCTTTGGCCCTGATTTCATCGTGGAAAACGTACTTGCTCATTCCGGCGAGATTACACTCATCATGACGGGGCCGCTGACCAATTTGGCTTTGGCGGTGAAAAAATGCCCGGAGCTTGTTCAACACGTCAAGGAAGTCATTTTCATGGGTGGGGTTGTCCGCGAGCATGGCAATGTGACGCCAGTTGCGGAGTACAACATGTACGTCGATCCAGAGGCAGCGAAGGTCGTATTTCATGCCGGATTCCCGCAATTGACGATGGTTGGACTGGATGTGACGCGAAGAGTGCTGCTGAACGAGGAGCATATTCGCGAGTTGGGAGATACACCGATGGGCGAGTACGTGAGACAGAGTACGTCTGATTACCTCCATCGTTATTTTCAACGAAATGGCATTTATGCGTGCGCCATGCATGATCCATTGGCTGTCGCAGTCGCACTCAATCCGAAGCTGGTGAAGACCAGGAAGTTATATGTAGATATCGAAACGAGAAGTGAGCTGTGTGATGGGCAAACGGTTTGCGACTTTCAAAACCGCCTGAAAAAAGAACCGAACATAAACGTCTGTCTGGACGTAGATGCAGATGCGTTCTTTGCGCGTTTTCTCGGCGCATTGAAAGCCTGACGATACCGTGAACAGGAGTTAATCAGATGAGAAAAACGGGTCTTTATTTATTGCTGTTGCCGGGTGTGCTGTTTTTGACGCTGTTCATGGTCATTCCGATCGTGATGACGATTGCGTCCACCTTTTATCAGGATGGTAGCTTTACGATCCAGGGCTATCTCCAATTTCTTACCGACGCGTACTTCCTGAAAATTATGCTGACAACGTTGCAGGTCAGTCTGGTCACGACGATTGCGTGTGTTCTGATCGGTTTTCCTGCCGCGTACTACATTTCCAAGCTTGGCCCACGCAAAAAAGGCATCCTGCTGGCATTGGCGATTTTTCCTTTGCTGACCAGCTCTGTCGTGCGGTCGTTCTCTTGGATGATTATTCTCGGAAAAAAGGGCTTATTGAACAGCTCGCTGCTTGCCATCGGGCTCATCGATAAGCCGTTGGAAATATTGTATACGCCGACTGCGATGATGATTGGTTTGATTCATTTGTTCCTGCCGCTGATCATTATTACGCTGGTAGGGGTGATGGAAAACATCGACCCAGATTTGCTGAAGGCGGCGGAAAGCTTGGGTGCTTCCAAGTTGACGGCCTTCTGGAAGGTCATTGTGCCACTTAGTGTGCCAGGACTCATCATCGGTAGCATTCTCGTGTTTGTCGGAAGCCTGACCGCCTACACCACGCCTGCCTTGCTGGGTGGAAAACAGCGGGTCATCTCCACGTTCCTGTATCAAAATGCGATTACGCTCAATGACTGGCATTTGGCATCCGTCATTGCCACGATCATGATTGTCATAACATTTGTCGTCATCTATTTCATGAACAAGCTGGCGACGAAATTAAATCCGAAGGGGTAGAAGCTATGCAGGAGAAAAATCGCGGGTTGGCCCTGTTTACCTCTCTCGTCTTTCTGTTTTTGCTAGGGCCACTCATTATCATTTCTTTTACGTCGTTTGAGCCGGGGAGCGTCTTGAAGTTTCCGCCGGAGGGCTTTTCCTGGCGGTGGTACGAAAACATTTTTGAGGTAGAGATGTTCATGACGACGTTCAAGACGTCGATGTTCGTTTCTTTGCTGGGAAATCTCTTGGCGCTCTTGTTGGGGATTCCGGCAGCTTATGCACTCAGTCGCTTTGATTTTCGCGGCAAGGGCATTTTGAATGGCATTTTCATCTCACCTGTCCTGATTCCGGGTATCGTGATGGGTTTTGCCATGCTGAAATACGTCATTGTCGTATACCATTTGCCGATCTATGCGGGACTTCTCGTCGGTCATACGGTGCTGATGCTTCCGTTTATCATTCGCGTCATTGCATCTTCCTTGTCCAACTTTGACTTCGCTATTGAAGAAGCGGCGTTAAGCCTTGGGGCAGGTCGTCTCGAAACCTTTTTCAAAGTCGTCTTGCCGAATATTCGCTCCGGGATTATTGCTGCGATTCTGATCGCTTTTCTGGAGTCGTTCAACAACGTAGATATCTCTGTTTTCATGACGGGACCAGGGGTAAGCACGCTGCCGATCCAGATGCTGACGTACGTAGAAAACAACTTCGATCCGACGATCGCCGCGATTTCCGTGCTGCTCATGATTTTTACGGCTATTCTCATGTTCATCATTGAACGTCTGATGGGGCTTTCCTACTTTACAAAACGATAACGGAGGCATCAACTCATGGCATTGCTCACGCTGGAAAACGTATCGGTTGCCTATGACAATCAATATATATTGCAAAACTTCAATCTCAATATCGAAAAAGGACAGCTCATCTCTTTGCTTGGTCCGAGCGGTTGCGGAAAGACGACGACGCTGCGTTTGATTGCGGGTTTTCTGGAAGCAAAAGATGGACGATTCATGTTTGAAGGAAAAGATTATACGCGTGTTCCGGTAAACAAACGCAACTTCGGGTTTGTGTTCCAGAGCTATGCGCTGTTTCCGCACCTTTCTGTTTTCGATAACGTGGCGTTCGGTTTGCGCCTGCGCAAGGTCAATGAAACAGAGGTAAAGACCCGGGTGCAGCAAATTCTTGAAGTCGTGAGTCTCGGCGGCTACGAAAAGCGTTTCCCGAAGGAGCTGTCCGGTGGTCAAAGACAGCGCGTGGCGATTGCCCGAGCACTGGTGATTCAGCCTGACCTGCTGTTGTTCGATGAGCCGCTCAGTAACCTCGATGCCAACCTGCGGATCAACATGCGCGTAGAAATCCGTCGTATTCAGCAGGAGCTGGGAATTACGACTGTATACGTATCACATGACCAGGAGGAGTGCTTCTCCATTTCTGACCAGGTGGCGATCATGAACAAGGGTGTGATCGAACAGCTCGACGATCCAGCCACCATTTTCAAATATCCAAAGACTGAGTTTATCGCTCGCTTTATTGGTTTTACCAACTTCATCGACTTCACGGAGCGCACCGAGCAGAACGGAGAAATCGGCCTGCGTGTCGGTGATCATCATTTTACCGCGTCCAAAAATCCGGGCACTGCGAATCAGTCCGGCAAAAAATGCGCAATGCGACCAGATGACCTTCTCGTCACGACAGAAGAGAGCATCGAGCCGGGAATGAACCGTTTGCGCGGGACGGTAAAGGTAAGCACGTTTTTGGGACGCAGCTATCAATATGTCGTGGAAACAGAGCTGGGCGACTTCACGGTCAATCAAGAGATGGAGACGCCGTACAAGACTGGCCTAAACGTCAATCTGCTGTTTCCAAAAGACAAAGTGGTACTCGTGGACTAAAGACAGGAGGTTATTTTCGTGAAGGTCGATTTGTTGATTCAAGACGTCCAAGTATTTAACAGCTATTTTAAAAAGTTCATCAAAGGAAACGTCGCTGTTTTGGATGAACGATTCTTCTATATCGGTGAGCGGAGTACGGAAACATTTGAAGCGGCCGAGATCGTGGACGGACAAGGCCGCTACATGATTCCAGGTCTGGTCGATATACACTTGCATATTGAGAGCACGATGGTGACGCCGGAGACGTTTTCCTTTGGCCTGATTCAAAACGGAGTGACGACGATCGTACCGGAGCCGCATGAGATGGCCAATGTGTTCGGAATCGAAGGGATCAAAGAGATGATTCGCGCGAGCCGTGATTGTGTCGTTGATATGCTGTACGCGATCCCGAGCTCCGTACCAGCTACCTCAATGGAAACGACGGGTGGGTCTGTCGAGATTGCAGATATGGACGAGCTATTGCGCTCCGAAGAGATCATTTGCCTCGGCGAAATCATGAACTACGTAGACATCATCAAGGACCCTGACTGCAAGACGAATCGCATCCTGGAGCATATCCGCAAGACGTATCCAAAGCTCGTCATCGAGGGACATGTTCCGAAATTGCTTGATTTGGACCTGCATCGCGTCATTTATGCGGGAGTGGATTCTGATCATACGCACCAGACGCGTGACGGCATGGAAGCGAGAATCGCAGCGGGCATGTTTCTGGAGATTCAAGAAAAATCGATGACGGATGAAGTCATGGACTATTTGATCAAAGAGGATGTTTCCGAGCATTTTTGCTTTGTGACGGATGATGTGATGACTGATTCTCTGGTCAATCGTGGACATTTGAACCATATCGTGAAAAAAGCCATTCAAATGGGAATGAAGCCAGAGCGTGCGATCTACGCAAGTACATTTACTCCAGCCAGACGTATGAACATGACGGATCGAGGGGCGGTTGCTCCCGGCAAAATAGCGGATTTCCTGTTGGTGTCTGATCTGCATGAATTCAAGATCGAACGCGTCTACAAAAATGGGAAGAAGGCTTACGACGCTAAGGAAGAGTACCGACAAGTAGTTAAAGAGAAGCAGTTTCCTGCGCATTTTTATGAGAGCATCAAGCTATCGCCACTGACAGAGAAAGACTTCCGCGTCAAAGTAGATGTGCCGGATAATCGCTATCCATGTCGGGTCATGCTCGTTCAAAACGGTTCTACTTTCACCGAGGATCACCGTGGAATCGCTGAGGTACGGGAAGGGCAACTCTTGTGGGAGGAGAGTCCGTACGGGCTGATCGCCGTCTTTGAACGCTATGGCATAAACGGAAATCGCGGTTACGGCTTGATCAGCGGCGATACGATCAAGCGAGGTGCGGTAGCCACTAGCTATTCGCATGACAACCACAATCTCTTGGTTGTCGGACACAACCCGCACGACATGATGGTCGCAGCCAATGAAGTCATCCGCAATCAGGGCGGCTTTTACGTGGTAGAGGATGGCAAGGTGATCGCGAGCCTTCATTTGCCGGTCGGAGGCATTTTGACAGAGGAACCATTGGAAAAGACTGCAAAGGAAGTCGAGCAACTTCGCCGTGCCATGGAGTCGCTCGGTTACAATCATTACAACCCGATCATGTCGATCAGCACGCATTCCTTACCGGTCAGTCCAGCCTTGAAGCTGACGGATCTGGGGTTGATCGATGTAAATGACGGGAAAATAGTTCCGTTGCTCTTGATGTGATAAAAGTTGTCTGCTGAGAATATTATTTTCGGCAGGCAATTTTTTTTGATCAAAAAGTCCCGAAAGAAGCATATAAATTTTCATGCATAGGTATACGCGCCTGATTCATCTCCCTATTTTCTGACTGGAATTCGGGTATTTGGTAGGTTTTGGTTTAGGTATTCAGAATCTGTAATACTGGAAAAAATTTCTGTAACATGGAATTCGATCCTAATCCAGAAAAGAGGAGATAAATAAATGGATAACGTAGGGTTGAGAAACAAACTGTTCAGTAAAGGGCTGTCGCTTTTGTTCATGCTGGCAATGATGCTGGTAGCAGGCGCAGCTACGCTCGTGTTCGCTGAGAAAGCTTCGGCTCACGGGTACATCGAATCCCCAGCGAGTCGTTCTTACTTGTGTAAGACGGGACAAAACACAGGCTGCGGTCAAATCCAGTGGGAACCGCAAAGTGTGGAGGGCATTGGGGGGTTCCCGCAATCTGGTCCCGCCGATGGTGAATTTACCGGTGCAGGCCGCTATCCTGAGCTTTACACACAAACAACAAATCGCTGGACAAAGGTTACCTTGCAGGGTGGACAAAATGCGTTTACTTGGAATCTGACAGCCCCGCATAGTACAGCGGAGTGGAAATATTACATCACGAAAAAAGATTGGAATCCTAACAAGCCGCTTGCCCGAGCGGATTTGGAACTGTTCTGCTCGTTTCAGGACGGAGGGAAAAGACCGCCATTCACGGTAACACAATCGTGCAATGTACCGACAGATCGTAGCGGTTACCACATTATTTTGGCTGTTTGGGAAATTGCTGATACGGGCATGGCTTTTTACCAGGCAATTGACGTGAATTTGATTAACACGGGAACAGGTATCGTAGAAAAGCCTACCGTTCCAGGCAATGTGACTTCCGTATCGCAAACAGCTACAAGCATTGACCTTAGCTGGACAAAATCCGTGGCATCTGAGGGAATCAAGCAATACGATGTGTATCGCGATGGCAAATTCATCGCATCTACGAAAGAAACAGCTTACACGGACAAAGATTTGACGCCTGCTACGGCTTACAGCTACACCGTTGTGGCTGTTGATGGCAAAGGGAAAGAGTCTGAGGCTAGCAAAGCACTGACCGTTCGCACAAAAGCAGAAGATATCGTTGATACAGAAGCACCGACGGCACCAGCAGGAATCATGACTCACCATCCAACAGAGTCAGAAATCGACCTCATGTGGAGTCCTTCTCGAGACAATGTGGGTGTGGTGAAATACGAGATTTACCGTGATGGCTCCCATGTAGGAACGGTTGATAAGCCTTCCTTTGTCGATAAAGGATTAACGGCAGGAACATCTTATACGTATATGATCAAGGCAGTTGATGCAGCAGGAAATATTTCCGAAGAGAGCGCACCTTTTGCTGCAAGCACAAAGGAGAAAAGGCCTGAAGTACCGGGTGAAATCGCTGAGTGGGATTCCTCTGCTGTGTATGTACAGGGCGACCGCGTCTTGTATGATGGACTGGAATTCGTAGCAAAATGGTGGGTAACTGGTGAACAGCCAGACCGTTCCGATGCGTGGAAGCTGGTAAGCGATGTCGCACTGTCGTGGGATTCCGGCAAAGCGTATGATGGCGGAGCGCAAGTGAACTACGAAGACAAGGTTTATGAGGCAAAATGGTGGACCAAGGGCGAAGAGCCAGGGAAAGCCGATGTATGGAAGCTTGTTGAATAATGGAGCAAAGCCCGGGTGATCTGCCTGGGCTTTTGTTCGTCAAAGTGCAGCCAGTATTTTGCTGATTCCTGCTTGTTTTGCTATACTTATAATTTGAAAGATAAGCCCATCTTATAAGTTAGAAGGAAATGAAAAATGAATGAAACCTATTCGCTAAAAGAAAAATGGCGACAGTTTTTGGCTGTTTTGCTTCCGATCTTGATCTCACAACTTGCGCTGTTTTCGATGACCTTCGCCGATACCATCATGTCTGGACATGCAAGTCCGACAGATTTGGCAGGGGTAGCGATTGGGGCTAGTTTATGGACACCTGTTCAAGCAGGCTTGACGGGGATTCTGATGGCTGTCATGCCGATGGTTGCACAGATGGTTGGGGCAGGGAAACAAGATCAGGTGTCTTACACGGTTATGCAAGCTTTGTATTTGAGTGTAGGGATTGCGGTCGGTGTCATCATCGTCGGTGGTTTGGTGCTTGATCCGATCCTGAACTGGATGCAATTGGAGCCTGAGGTGCGTACGATTGCTCGCGGCTTCCTGCATGCAATCGCTATTGGAATTATTCCGATGTTTCTTTATACGGTGCTCCGTTGCTTTATCGACGCATTAGGACAGACACGGGTAACAATGTTCATTACCCTGCTTTCGTTGCCGATTAATGTCTTGTTGAACTACGCTCTTATCTTTGGTAACTTTGGTTTGCCTCGACTGGGTGGAATCGGTGCCGGGCTTGCATCTGGCATCACATACTGGTGTATTTTGCTGATTACTCTGTTTGTCGTGAATCGCGTGCACCCATTCATTGAGTTCGGTTTGTTCTCCAAATTTCATCGGATCTCGATGAAGGCATGGAAAGAGCTGCTGAAACTGGGGCTTCCTATCGGATTTTCGATCTTTTGCGAGGTTAGCATTTTTGCGGCCGTCACTTTGTTCATGAGTGAATACAGCACGATTACGATTGCTGCGCATCAGGCAGCGATGAACTTCGCATCATTCCTGTACATGGTTCCATTGAGCATATCCATGGCGTTGACGATTGTCGTCGGCTTTGAGGTGGGAGCCAAAAGGTTCCGGGACGCGAAGCAGTACAGTTATTTGGGTATAGGTATCGCTCTTGGTATTGCCCTTTTGTTCGGAATCAGCTTGCTGATGTTTAGCAAGCAGGTGGCTGGTTTTTACACGACCGACATCGAGGTGTTGGAGCTTGCCCAGCATTTCTTGATGTACTCGATCCTCTTCCTGATCTCTGATGCCGTCGCAGCACCTATTCAAGGGGTACTGCGCGGGTACAAGGATGTGACCGTTACCTTTATCGTTGCGCTGATATCTTATTGGGTGATTGGCTTGCCTTTGGGATACATTCTGGCGAAATTCACTTCGCTTGCCGCATTCGGATATTGGATTGGTCTGATTACGGGATTGGCTGCCGGTGCCATCTTCCTTTTTGGACGTCTGCTGTCGTTACAGAAACGCATGATTCGCAGCCATTCATTAGGAAACAGATAAGCGGAAAATCCCTGATGTGGGGTTTTCCGCTTTTTGCATGAAGAATGAAAGCCTCGTTTACACTAGGTGAAAGACCAGATATACTTCTTATCATAGATGATGGAAGATAACCTGACATCAAAGCAGAGGGGGGGAGAGACTCATGTCACTCTCGGTATTCACAACGTATGATTTTTTGCTAAAACTAGGAGTTGCACTATTTCTAGGCTTGATGATTGGTATGGATCGGCAGCTCAAGCACAAGCCGCTGGGTGTAAAAACCAGCATGGTTATTTCGGTTGCGAGTTGTCTCATTACGATTGTCTCGATTGAATCCGTGCATCGGTTCTCCTTGCCCGGACACACGAATATGGACCCGCTGCGCTTGGCTGCTCAAATTGTGAGCGGTGTAGGTTTCCTTGGGGCTGGTGTTATTCTACGCCGGAGTAATGATGTCATTTCAGGTTTGACCACAGCATCGATGGTCTGGGCGGCTTCTGGACTTGGGATTGCAGTAGGTGCAGGATTTTATTTTGAGGCAGTGACCGCGACGATCCTCATTATTTTGGCGATTAATTTGTTCCCAGTCATTCTTCGCTTGGTTGGTCCAGAATCACTCAGACAAAGAGATTTGTCGATCAAGATTGTGGTCGAAGGCGGGGGCGATTTGGATTTGGTGTTCAAGCAGATTAAGCACCTCGAACTGCAAGTGAAGCGGGTGAAGGTCAAAGACTTGGACAATAATCTGCAAAAGCTGGAAATGATGATTACAGCGTCGGAAAATACGTATACGACGGATATTTACAGCTTGTTGAAGGCTGTCGATCATGTCATGTCGGTAGAAGTAGAAAGCAGATAAAAAGGAATACTAGAAGACGGGGGCTATGATGTAGCTTTCGTCTTTTTTATTTCATTTTCAAGTGGCTGTCGTGAAGGAAGAAGCGCATTTCCAGTCTACGCTTCGGCCTCCGCCCCACAAGGGGTGAAGACTGTCCGCTTAGGAAAAAATGGCGGGAGCGCTTCAAACGTAGGTGGTTCGAAGAAGGATTCCATAAGTTATTATGAACGAGGACAGCCCCTATTCGTAACTTCGTAGGTTACTCTGGCTACACTAAGGGCAAGTACGCCAATAGACAGAGCGCTACAATACGAAAGGAGCTGCTACTTATGAAGGATT